>CAIYSL010000099.1 GCA_903928915.1 uncultured Syntrophobacterales bacterium
AGCCGGCTGGGTCCTCTTCCGGGAGGATCGGGTACGCGTCCGCGCCGTCGCCTCCCTGGCCTTCCCCAGCCGCAGCCTCCATTACCTGCTGCTGCTCGCCTTCGGGTTTCTCTATGCCGCCCAGGCGGGCGGGATCTACGGCAGGCTGCTCAACGGGGCCGACATCTCGAAGCTCGCTATGGGCCTGCTTTCGATCTTCCTGCTTTTCGTCCATGCGAAGATCACCAACGACCTGAACGACCTGGCGATCGACCGCATTTCGAACCCGGGCCGTCCACTGGTCAGCGGCGTCCTGACGACCGCCGCGGCCGGCTCGCTGGGAAGGCTCGCCTGGGGCGCCGGGTTCGTCGCGGCCCTGATGACCGCCAAGATATTCATCTGCTGCTGGCTGGCCCTGTGGGCGGCGGCCCACGTCTACTCCGCCCCTCCCTTCCGGTTGCGGAGATTCTATCCGGCTGGGCACCTCACGCTCGCGGCGATCGGGACCCTGGTCTTTCTGACCGGGACCATGCTGGCCCTGGGAGACGGGGCGTACAACCGGATCCCCGAGAAAACGATCTTTGTCTATGTCTTTCTGGCCTTCTTCTGCCTTTGCCAGCTCAAGGATTTCAAAGATATGGAGGGGGACAGGGCCGCCGGTGTCGGTAACATCCTGGTCCGCCTGCGGCGGCCCAGGCTCGCAGGTGTCGCGGCCATCTGGGGCTATTGCCTTTTCATTAGTCTGATCGCTGAGAGCCTGAGACTTAACCTGTGGTCGGCCGTCGTCATCTTCGGGGTCGCCGGAACGGCTCAGACTCTATTGGTCAAGGAGCCGACCCGGATCGACCGTCTGATCCCCCTGTCGCTCCTGCTGTTGTCGGCGCTGGCAATCGCCTTTTTCGCCGCGTACGGTTTCCCCTGAGATCGGAGGGGTGCGAACGAATGACCAAAGCCTGTCTTCAGGGCTGGCCGGTTGGCGTGGGCGCCAACCATCACAAGAATAAGGAGGAGATGAAAATGAAAAAAATGCTTCTACTGCTGGCCTGTGCGGCGGCTTTCCTGGGGGCGGCCGGGAGCGCCTTCGCCGACTGTCCCGACATGGTACTTATATGCGAGTACTATCCCCGTGGCAGCAAGGTCATTAAGGTTGGGACGTGCGCCGATACGTGGGGGAACTGCGGCGCGGGCAACTGCGGGTACGGACGGGGGACTTGCGACAGCTACATTAAGTCCTGCGCCGATCAGGCCGGGGTTTCCGTATCAGATGTATGTTACGTGCGCCAAAATACGCAAAATGATCCGGGTTGCCGCGGTCCCAGCGCCAGCAAATGCGGCCGGTGATTCCACCTGCGGGGGGGCGGCTGCGGGGCCTGGCTTCCCAGGTGCGGGAGGGGCAGGTGCTGTAATTTCGCAGAGGAAAGCAGTGGCGTGCGGGTATGACCCGGGCATTCAAAACGGCCCCTCAAGTAGAGCGATGTTGGGTACTAAATAGGTGCGCCGGGGCATTTTACTCAAAGATCTGTGCAGGAGGAACACCCATGAACGGCAAAACGCGCAGTATTGTCATCGCCATCGCGGCTTGGATCATCTTCCTCGCGGCTCCCGTTGCTCACAGTGCGATCGAGGCTCCCGTTGCTCACAGTGCGAATTGGAGCAAGGCCGTGAACGGGGTCTGGTTTGATTGCTCGGTGTATGATGTAGGAACCGACTTTTTTGGGCAATGGCGTGACTTCAATCTTATGTACGAATTCTGCAGCGGACATGCCCATAGTGCTCACTACACCTGTAAAAATTATGGATTGGGAGGCACCTTCAACTGCGTCAGGACGGGAGTAGACGGTGTTACTTTTACCTACATCTGCGACGATCGTCATATACCGATGGCTCCCGGTTTCGATATCCAATTATGGCCAGGAACAGCAGGTGCGCAACAAAAGGTATGCGAGGATGGGTTCAACAAGGGGTTTAAGGTAAACCCTCTGAAATAGCGCGTCGCGGGGGCATTGCCCCGCAGGTCGGGGACTTCGGGGGGAGGCCCCGGCGCGGCTTGCTTTCGTTGGGCAGGCAGAGAGGACGGGGCGGCCGGAACGAGGTCGCGAAACGGAGAAAGGAGAAGGAGGTTATTTATGAACAGAGTTTTGCTTGTAGGACTGCTTGTTGTGTGGTTTACCCAGCCGCTGGTCATGCCGTCGGTTGCCGATGCAGACTGTCCGGATACAAAGAGCGTCGAGTGCTCCAAATATCCGGAAATATGGCCGCACAGCTACCGTCACCTCAACTCCTCCGTCGGACGATGCATGGATACGTGGGGTAGTTGCAAAGTCAGCCATTGCAGTAACTGGAAAGAGAATCTCATAAAGCAGTGCAGAGAGCTCCTCCAGGAGCAGAGCGGCGCGGTTACTTATTTTGATGATGAGTATACCCGTTTATTTTTATACTACTGATGTCCGACCCGGGCGTATCGGGAGACGTGCTTTTCTGATGTGGCGGTTGACTTCGTTTGCGGCGTGCTTTCTGCTTGTCGGCATGGCCCCGGCCTGCCCACCGGCCGGGGCGGCCGCCCCGCTTGATCGCCTGAGCGAGGCGCGGCAGCGGGCCATCGCCTTCCTGGAGAAGGCGCAGAATCCCGACGGCTCTTTTCCCGCCGAGCTCTGCCGGCCAGCCGAAGGGCAATGCCGCACCTCGCCGACGACGGTCTTCACCGCCGCCATGGTCCTCTGTGCCCTGCGGGGGGTGGAGGAGCCGTATGCCCGGGCGGTGTTCCGGAAGGGGACGGCGTTTCTGGAACGGGAGGAGCAGTCGGGCGGGCTTTGGCGATTTAACAGCAGGGGCGCTTCGGTGCCGGCCCTGTCGCCGGATAGCGACGATACGGCGCTGGCATCGTTTCTCCTCGCCGGGACAGGACAGGCGGTGTGCAACCAAGACCGGTTCGCCGGGAACCGGGACGAGGGGGGCCGCTTCTACACGTGGTTTCGGAATCCGGGCGAGAACAACGACGTGGACAGCGTCGTCAACGCCAACGTCCTGTTGTACCTCGGGGATGGGCCCACCACGGGAAGCGCCTGCCGGTGGCTGGTCTCCCTGGTGCGGGAGGAGAAGGAGGCGGACTCGTTTCCCTACTACGTCCACGCGACCGACCTCTACTACGCCCTGGCCCGCGCCTACTCCCACGGGGCGGCCTGTCTGGAGGGGGCGATGCCCATCCTTCGGGAGCGCATCCCGGCCCTCGCCGGGCCGGACGGGTCCGTGGGCGGCAACGTGCAGCACACCCTGCTGGCCGCCCTTGCCCTTTCTTATGCCGGGTACCGCGGACCGGCCCTGGAGGCGATGCGGGATTTTGTCATCCAATGGCAGATGGCCGACGGATCATTGCCCGCCTCCTTCATCTTCGCGGGGCCGGCACCGCCGGCGCCACGCACCGCCTTCTGGCGCTCGGCGGCGGTCACGACCGCCCTGGCTGTCGAGCTGCTCTCCCGCCGCCCGGCCGGGGAAGAAAGGGAGAAGGGGCAGACAAAGTCGGGGAGGACTATAACGCGATGACGATCTGGGGAACACAGAGCCGAATATCCACCGACCCATACGCCCGACGGCGGGGGCGCGGTCACAGCCGAACGCTCTGGGGGGTCGTACCGGCAATCCTTCTGCTGTTCGCCCTTGCGCCGGGTGTCGGAGCGGAAGAGGCGGGGAGGGGGAGGCCGCAGGTCCTGAAGCTCACCCTGGCCGATGCGGTCTTGATTGCCCTTACGAACGACGTGGCGCTGCGGAGCTCCTATATGGACCGGCATCTCCAGCGGATCGACCTGGAGACGGCCGAGCGTCAGTACACCCTTCCAACCGACCCGAAGCTGACGCTCTCCGCCGGCCGCTCTTCGACCTACGTCAGCCCCGCCGGGGGATCCGCCCAGGATTTGAACAACGCAGGCAACCTGGCCGCCACACTGGCCATCCCCACCGGCGGGAGCTTCACCTTCGCCTGGAACAACAAAGGGGACCGGACCGACACCGGGCAGCCATTCGCCTATTCGTCGGACTGGAGCCTCACCTTCGTGCAGCCGCTCCTGAAAGGGGGGGGGATCGAGAACGCCGCCTACAGCGTCCGTATCGCGAGAATCGCCGAGGAGCGGAATATCCTCGGCTTGAGGGGCGCGATCGCCGCCGTGATCCGGGCCGCGATCGCGGCCTTCCGGAATTACAAGAGCGCCGAGCGCCAGCTCGTCATCGCCGAGATGGGACTTGTCCGGGCCAGGTCTCTGCTCGACTACAACAGGGAGATGATCGCCGCCGGCCGCATGGCCGGGACCGAGATCGTGCAGACCCAAGCCGACATCGCCGCGCAGGAAACGTCGCTGATTAACGCGAAGAACAGCGTCGAGGAGGCCCGCCTCGCCCTCCTGCAGGCCTTGAACATCGACAGGCACACCCCTCTGGCCGCCGCGGAGGAGAGCGACCTGATGGTCCCTCCCCCGGAACAGGAGAAGGCCCTGGTTCTGGCCTTGCAGAACCGCACCGATTACCTTGCGGCCCTCAAGGGCCTGGAGGAGAAGAAACTGGCCCTGGACAAGGCGCAGCGCAACCGCCTCTGGAGCCTCAACCTGACGGCAGGGACTTCGGACGGCGCGGCGTCGACGACCCTCGGAAACTACGACGCCGCGCTGCGCCGGGCGATCGGCAGCGGGCCCGAACGGAACTGGAGCGCGGGGCTCTCCCTGGAGATCCCCCTGGTTCCCATGACCGCCGACCGGAGGAGCTACCTGGGGGCGAAAAACGACCTGGAGAAGGCGACGCTCGCCTTCGACAAAATGAAGGCCGATATCGGGATCAGCGTCCAGAACACGATCCGCAACGTGGAGGCGAACTACCGGTCACTGATCAGCGCCAGACGGGCCAAGGAACTGGCCGATCGGAAGCTGTCCATCGAGCGCGAAAAACTGGGCGCGGGCCGGACCACCAACTTTCAGCTCGTGAGCTTCCAGAAGGACGTCCAGACGGCCCAGATCAACGAATCGGCGGCCCTGACCAGCTACCTCAACGCCCTGACCTCCCTGGACGACACCCTGGGCACCACGCTGGCCACCTGGGGAATCACGGTCAAGCCGGAGGACGATCAAGTTCGGCCTCCTGGGGCGCGGGGACCGCAACCATGAAGCCAAGGAAATCTAGTATATGAGCGATGAAACAATATTCCGGAACGTCCTGGACAGTCTCAACAACGGCGTGATGACGATCGGTCGCGAAGGCCGGATCCTGACCTTCAACGCGGCGGCCGAGGCGATCCTGGGCCTCAAGTCCGCGGAGGTCCTGAACCGTTCTTTTGCCGAGGCATTTCTGGTCCGCCAGGAGAACGATCAGTTCAACCAGACCATCTTCAACGCCATCTACGACGCGGACGTGATCCACGACAGACTCGTCTCCTGGCATCGGAACGGAGAGGCAGTCGTTCTGGAGATGGCCACGTCGCTTCTTGCCGGCGAGGAAGGGGAGGGGCCGAAGGACGCCGCCGTAATCGTCGTCTTCCGCGACATCACCGAGGTGGAGCGGCTGCGGGAAACGGAACGGCGTCTCTCCGAGGAGCTCAAGGAGAATCACCGGGCCCTCCAGAAATCCTACATGGAAATGGAGGAGGCGAACGGCCAACTGCAGGCGGCCCTGCGCAAGGTCCAGGCAATACGCGTGGCGGCGACGGCCCTGGTCGTCATCCTCTTCGTCTCCGTGGGCTTCTTCACCTGGAAGCAGGTCGGGATCCCCCACCGCGCCCCGGTCCCCGTCGCCGGTCCCGCGGCCGTGACCGGGGCGAGGATCTTTACGGTAACGCTTCAGACCCTGACCGACACCATTGCCCTCAAGGGGACGCTCAAGCCGATCCAGGTCGTCAACGTCCCCAGCCCTTTTGCCGGGATGATCCGGGAAAAGCTTTTCGAGTACGGTCAGACCGTCACGAAGGGGCAGCTTCTGCTCCGGATCGACCGGGCGGAAACGGAGATGAAGCTCCGGGAGGCCCGGACCGCATATATCGAGGCAGCGGAGAAGCTCCGGGAGATCGAACATTGGAGCGAGGGCAATGAAATGGCCAAGGCGCAGCAGAACGTGACCCGCTCCAAGCTGACCCTTGACGGCCATTTCAAGACCTTCCAGGAAACCGAGCGGCTCTTTCAGAAAGAAATCGTTCCCGCCACGGAGTACAACAACGCCAGGCAGCAATACACCACCGCCAAGATGGACTACGACTCGGCCCTGCGGGAGTTGAGGATGACCGGGGAGAAGGGGGAGGGACAGAATCGCGAGATCGCAAGGCTCAAGCTGGAGAACGCCCGCCAGAAGGCGAAGGACCTCGAAGCCCAGCTCCTTCTTGCCGACATTCACGCCCCGGTCTCCGGGACGGTCCTGCTGCCCGACCTGGCCGGGGACAAGGAAAAGAAGGGCAAGGCGGTCGAACAGGGCGTCAGCGTCTCCCAGGGCGATCTTCTGCTTTCCGTGGGCAACAGCGAGGGGCTCTCCATGACGGCGGAGGTGGACGAGCTGGAGGTCCTGAAGATCGTGAAGGGCCAGGAGGTCCGGGTCACGACCGAGGCCTTTCCGGAGGCGCTCAAGGGCCGAGTCGCCCACGTCTCCTCCCAGGCCGCCAAATCCGAGCAGGGGGCGAAAAGCGCCCGTTTCGAGGTGGCGGTGGCGATAGACGGCATCCCGACCGCGCTGCGGGACAAACTGCGCCTGGGCATGTCGGCAAGCATGGAGATCATGATCCTGAACAAGCCCGGCGTCATCCTGCTGCCCCTTGCGGCCGTGGCCCTGGAGGGGGCCGACCGCTTCGTGACCCTTCGGGAGAGGCAAACCGCCGCCAAGAAAAAGCAGAGGGTGGAAACGGGCATTACCACCCTGGACCGCGTCGAGATCAAGGCCGGACTCAAAGCCGGAGATGAGGTTTTCTACTAGATGACCCCCTCGATGCTGGAAATCAAGGATATCCGCAAGTCCTACCGCGTGGGTCCCACGGAGCTGAAGGTGCTCAAGGGGATCAATCTCGCCGTGGAAAAAGGGGATCTCCTGGCGATCATCGGCCCTTCCGGGAGCGGGAAGTCGACGCTGATGCACATGCTGGGGCTCCTGGAGAAACCCGATACCGGGACCTATGCGATCGACGGGACCCAGGTCGCCTACGACGACGACCGTACCCTCTCGACGCTCCGGAACCGGAAGATCGGGTTCGTCTTCCAGCAGTACCACCTGCTTCCCCGACTCAGCGCCCTGGAAAATGTCGCGGTGCCGCTGAGCTACCGGGGGATGAGGGAGACGGAGATCAGGGATCGCTGCCTCGAATACCTGGCCAAGGTGGACATGCGGGAGCGGGTCCGGCACCGGCCCAACGAAATGTCGGGGGGGCAGCAGCAGAGGGTCGCCATCGCCCGCGCCCTGGTCGGCTCCCCGGCGATCGTCCTGGCCGACGAGCCGACCGGCGCCTTGGACACGAAAACGGGCGAGGAGATCATGGCGCTCTTCCAGCGGCTGAACCGCGAAGACGGGATCACCGTGGTCATCATCACCCATAACCCCGCCCTGGCGGAGCGGTGCGGCAGGGCAGTGAAAATAATCGACGGGATGATCTGTTCGGTATGAGCTACACGCCAGTCAATTTCCGGGAGGCCTTCAGGAGCCTCTGGGGGGCCAGGCAGCGCAGCCTGCTGGCCCTGGTCGGGATCGTGATCGGGATCGGGTCGGTCATCGGCATGGTCTCCATCGGCACGATCGTCAAGCAGCAGGCCCTCCGGCAGTTCGAGGACATGGGGATCGACATCGTCCAGATCCGCATGGGCATGGCCGAGGGGGGCGGCAGGCAGGAGGGGCTCAGCGCGGAGCTCCTGACGCGCCTTCCCGAAGCCAACCGGGACGTCCTGGCGGTGGCCCCCTTCACGACCGGCGGCGGCGAGGAAGTCCGGGGGCAGAGGCGGATCTTCATCCAGCGGATGGGGGTCACGGCCGCCTTCTTCGAGTTGAACAAGCTGAGCGTCGCCGAGGGGCGCGCCCTCTCGGACCTGGACCGGAACCGCTATTTCTGCGTCGTCGGCACGGAACTGGCCGACTTTCTCCGGGCCGGCCGCGGCGGGCCGCTCCCGGGTAGCCGGATCTCCGCCGAAGGCCGGGTCTTCACCGTTATCGGCGTTCTGGACAAG
>CAIYSL010000100.1 GCA_903928915.1 uncultured Syntrophobacterales bacterium
CCGCGACCCGCACAACGGCGATCCCCCGTTCCTTGAGGGCCTTCAGGTAGGGCTGCAGCCGGTCGGAGTTCACCGCTGCCAGCAGGAGGCGAAGCCTGCCTTCCGTCTCGTCCAGGACGGCGAAGTCGTACAGGGCCAGTTCAGGAGCGAGGGGGGTGAGCCGATCCAGTTCATAGGCGACCACGTCGGAAAGCGTATCCTTCACGACCAGGGGGAACTCGACCGTTTTTACGATGGCCCATGACTTCGGGGCGACAAAGGTCACTGCCGCGCCTTCCGCCTTGAGCGCCTTCGCGGCCAGAGCGGCCGTGGCGGCCAGGTTCTCCGGCGGCGGATACCCTCCCGCTTCGAAGGGATAGCGCAGGACCCCCCGGGTCTTCATCCGGGACAGGAAGCGGGAGCGCGCAACGACGGAGACGGACCCGTTCTCCGGCAGGATGAACAGCTGCCGCCGCGGCACGATTCGCTCGTCGGCGAGGCTGAAAAACAGAATGCTCCGCAGGAGTCTGCCCAGACGGGCGAGGCTCAGCGCCGTTTCCGAGGCGAGGGACGTGGAGATCTTGATCATATCGGCAGTTGTCATGGCCGGACTTCCGCGGGGCTCTTGTAGTAGACGATCCGATAGCGATGGGACCGATCCAGCAGTATCGTCGCCCGGGCTGCGTAGCCCTTTTTCGGGTCGTCCGTGTAGCCCCGCGCCTCTACGGTAAACAGCGGCGATGCGTCCGCTTCGGTGCTGATGTAGGGCGCCGTCAGCGGATGAGCTGCGCCGAGAAGCGCCCTCGCGTCTGCCTCTCCCCGGATGTCCGCCGAGCTCCGGAAGGCGATGACCCGCTCCACCGCTGCGGCGTCGATCCCCGGGAGGGCGTCCAGGACTTCCCGGGGTGCCGCATTGATGCTGACCCGGCCGGTCTTGCCGTACACCGTCAGCGAGTGGATGATTCCTTCCGTAGCGTCGGTCCCGTAGAGGAGCTCGGGGGTGACCCCCCGGACGAGGATCAGCTCCTCCAGGGATTCAAAGTCCCGATTCGCGGCCCGGTACGGTCTGGGCAGCGACAGGTAGTAGTCCGACTCGGCGCCGCTCAGGCGGTGCAGGTCGTCGGCGTCCCGCCAGTCCAGGATCGAATCGACGATGATGTCCGCCTGCTCGCTCGCCACCCCCCGGTTGACCAGGAGCTTTCTCAGGACCGCGGCCGAGGAGTCGGTGAGGCCGTTGAGGGGTATCTTCCCTGCCTCGTCGCTGATGCGCACGGAATAACCGCCGGTCCCGGTGTCGACGGCGTGGGCCGTGCCGTCCGGTCTCCACGCCTCCATCCCCTCCAGCCGCATCGTCTGGTTCCGGTTCACCGACCGGTAGATCGTCTCCATGATGCCCCGTTCGATCCCTGCCTCGGCGAGCAGTTTCTTCTCCCGCTCCTGACGGAACGCCGCGGTTCCGTAGCTCTCGGCCCGTGTCAGCACCGTGAAGGAAAAGGCCGTGACCGTGAGGGCGGTGATGACCCACAGGACGATCAGCAGCGCGATGCCCCGCCGCGATTCCTTCACGGCCTGCCCCCGCCCGCCAGAGGTACCATACCATGCTGGACCCGAACGGGGAAGAGGAGGGCTAGCTTTTCTTCCCCGCGGGTCAGGTGAAGCCGGATCCGTTCGGGGATGCCGGCCCCTTCGGGGACCGCCTCTTGCCAGCTTCCCTGCTCCTCGGTCGGGTCTCGGTAAAAGTAGTCGAAGGATATCTCCTTTGCCCTCAAAAGAGGCATACTCATCAGACCCTCACCGCCTGGCGGATGCTCCGAGGCGGCGAGTACCTCCCCGCCCGCACCGTCTGCCTCGACCCGGTAGTCGACGATAACATATCCCTTTGCCCCGTTCCAGATGGAGTAGCCCGTGGAAAACCGCAAGGTCTTGCCGTCGCCCCGGAAATAGTACCTCCTCTGCCCCGCTTCCTGGTAGGTGAGGGGGAGCTGGGACTGGACCTGGGCATCGATCAGGACAAAGACGGTCCTGAACCGCTCGCGGTCATCGATACGCTTTTCGCCCGCTGCCACCGACCGCGAGCCGAGCTGCATCGCCCCCAGCGCGATGACCACGATCACGACCAGGAGGCTAAGCGAAATCAGCAGCTCCAGGAGGGTGAAGCCGCTGCCGCAGGCGGAGCGGCACCGGTGACTGCTCATTGCGGCTGCGGCCATTCTGCCTTGATCGTTCACCATCATCACCAATCTCCCCTCCCCGTCATCCCCTCCCCGTGCGGGAAGTGGATGCCAGGAGCAGCTCCCGGATGTCTTCCCGGATCACCCCCCCCTCTCGCGGGGAGTGGAACGTACATTTGTCTCCCCTCCCCCATGGGGGAGGGGAGAAAGGGGAGGGGGGCTTCACGCAGGCGCCAGCGGAGTCTCCCCGGTGGGCGCCCCTTTTTCGACCATCTTCAGCGTCTTGAGGCGGAGGCTCTTTTCCTTCCGCCCTTCGTTCCAGCGGATCGTTAGCTCGATCTCCATCATTCGCACCGGCAGATTGTCGGTTCTGGGCTTCAACACCTCTGTGACGGCGATATCCAGACGGTAGCCGTCTTCTGTTTCCTCGCTCCAGGTTTTTTCGGCGAGGGACGGTCCGGCGATGAGCTGCCTGATCCGGGAATCGCCCCTGACCGCGGCCGAGGTCGCGTCGCCGGAGACGGCAATGGCGCGCAGACCGGTCGAAAAGAGCTGCATGACCAGTGTCGCGGCGATCGCCATGATGGCCAGCGCGACCAGCACCTCCAGGAGGGTGAATCCCTGCCTCCCTGGTTGTCTAGCTGCTGCGCCGGCATGCATCATCGGTGTCATGCTTCGCCTTTCAAACAATTCCCCTCACCCTGCCCTCTCCCTCAGGGAGAGGGTGGGCCGTGGTGGTCATTACTCCGGTTCTGCCCCTCCCCTGCGGGAGCCCTCTCTCCCGGGCGGGAGAGGGTAGGGTGAGGGGGGCATCGCCCCGATTCTGCCTCTCCCCTGCGGGAGCCCCTCTCCCTGGCGGGAGAGGGTAAGGTGAGGGTGGTCATCGCCTACTCTTCCCCTACTCTGGCGGGAGGGGATTGAGGGGAAGGGGGAGAGGGAGAAGGGATTATTCCCAAGGCCATCCTGAATCACTTGACGTCGAGAAGTTCAATCTCGATAACGATCGTCGTGTTCGGCCCCACTCGGGCCGAGCCTTTTTCGCCGTAGGCGAGTCCGGGGGGGATGAAGAGTTGCCACTTCGAGCCCGCCGGCATGAGCTTCACCCCTTCGGCCCAGCCGGGGATGAGCCCCTGCACCTTGAAGGTTGCGGGCTGCCCCGTACGGTAAGTGCTGTGGAACTCGGTTCCGTTGACGAGCAGCGCCCGGTAGTGGCACTCGATCGTGTCTGCGTCCGTGGGCTTCCTGCCGCTGCCCTGCCGGACGATCCTGTACTGCAGACCGCTGGGCAGGGTGACCACACCTTTCTCGGTGCGGTTCTCCTCAAGGAAGGCTTCGCCCATCTTCCTGTTTCCTTCGGCAACCGCCAGCCGGGCCTCTTCCCGCTTCCGCTCCATCTCGCCGTGGTGCGTACCCATGACGGACCGCAGCTCCTTTTCGGACATCAGGAGCTTTCCCCCGGTAAGCTCGTCCCTGACTCCCCGGAGCAGGATGTCACCGTTAAATACGACCCCGGTCCGCTTGAGGGTGCGCGCCAGGTCGACCCCGAGCCCATAGCTCACCTTCTCTTCGTAGGTCTTGAATGCCTCGTTGTCCGTCTCCGCAGCGGTCGCCGCGCTGGTAAGGCACAAGATCCCCAGGACCATCAGCCATTTCACCTTCATCATCGTTTCCTTCCGGCTCGCAGCGGAGC
>CAIYSL010000101.1 GCA_903928915.1 uncultured Syntrophobacterales bacterium
ACCTGATCCTGAGCGATGTCGGCAGGCCCGTGGGCCACGTCTTATCCAACCTCGTGGGATACGACCGTCTGTCGGCGGACGTGCAGACCGTGCTGGACACCCTGGTCCCCGTGGAGTTGAAAGTGAAGTCCACGGGTAGCGCGTGGTACAGTATGCGCATCATGCCCTACCGTACGATGGACAATGTGATCGAGGGCGCGGTGATCACCTTTGTGGATGTCACCGAGATGAAGGAGGTGGAGGATGCGCTGCGCAAGGTCACCGATCTGACGCGCCTGGCCGCGGTCGTGCGCGATGCGTACGACGCCGTCACCTTGCAGGATTTGGACGGCCGCATCCTGGCCTGGAACCCGGGAGCGGCAAGAATATACGGTTGGAGCGAGTCGGAGGCGAAGGAGATGAACATCCGCGACCTGATCCCGGAGGGACAGCGGGAAGAGGCTTTGGCCGCGATACGACGGCTCAGCCGGGCGGAAATCCTGGCGCCGTATCGTGCGCAACGAATCGCCAAGGACGGCACGGTCCGGGAGGTCTTGATGACCTCCACCGCCCTGGTGGATGAGGCCGGGCGCATGTATGCGATTGCGACGACGGAACGACCGGCCGGCCTGAAGAACGGCCCGAAGGAGGGAACCGGTCAATGAAGGACAGGGATGACAATCCCCGACAAGCCGCCGAACTGCGCCGGCGGGCGGAAGAGATCGCCCGGGGAAGCGAGGCGGCGGCGCAGAAGAATATCGAGGCGCTGTCACCCGGAGAAATGCGGCGGGCACTCCACGAATTGCGTGTGCATCAGGTCGAGCTGGAGATGCAGAATGAGGAACTGCGCCGGGCGCAGGTAGAACTGGACGGCTCGCGGGCGCGCTACTACGATCTCTACGACTTGGCGCCGGTGGGCTATTTCACCCTCAGCGAGCAGGGGACGATCCTGGAGGCGAACCTCACCGCCACAACCCTGTTGGGAGTGGCACGTGGCGCGCTGGCCAAACGGTCCCTCTCCCGATTCATCGTCGCTGAGGATGGGGACTGCTATTATCTGCATCTTAAACGGATCTTTGAGACCGAAATACCGCAAGTATGCGAGATAAGGATGCAGAGCCAAGACGGAAAGACGTTCTGGGCGCGGATGGAGTCCGCTGTAACTCGGGATGCTGATGAAATAGCCATCTGCCGGACGGTGATCAGCGACATCACGGACCGCAAGCGGTCCGAGGAGGCCCTCGAGCAGCAGTCAGCGATACTGGCGGACAAGAACAAGGAACTGGAATCTTTTTCCTATTCCATATCTCATGATCTTCGCGCGCCGCTTCGGGCCATCGATGGATATGCACAGATGATCCTCCGGCAGCAGGGCGATACGTTTGATGAGAACACCAAGCGCCACTTCGAAGTGATAAGAAGCAACGCGCAGAAGATGGGACGGCTCATCGATGATATCTTGGCATTCTCCCGCCTGGGTAGGCAGAGTCTAGCCATGTCAAGTTTGAATGTGGAGGAGCTGACCAGAGAAGTGTGGGGGGAAATCACTGCTGTCGAGTCCGCCAAGCCACTGAACTTGCAGATCGGTCATATTCCGCCGGGGATGGGAGATCGGTCGCTCGTCAAGCAGGTGATCATCAATCTTCTTGCGAATGCGGTAAAATTCAGCAGAACCCGGGAGGTTCCGCAGATTGAAGTGGGCGGAAATGAAACGGGTAGCGAGATCATGTACTACATCCGGGACAACGGCGTCGGCTTTGACATGAGATACCAGGACAAGCTGTTCGGCGTCTTCCAGCGCCTCCACGGCGATGACGAATTTGAAGGGAACGGGATCGGCCTTGCCCTGGTGCAGCTCATTGTCAACCGCCATGGAGGGAAGGTATGGGCGGAAGGCAAAGTCGGCGAAGGCGCCTGTTTCTATTTTACACTCCCGAGGACAGCATAACCATTCTCGGATGTTGATTGATCTACATCATTTCAATCCATAATCTTTGCTTTTCCCAGGCCTTTGCCAGCGTTGACTTGTAGGTGGAGCTGCTATGTAACCTCCTCAGCTCCACCTGCCGAATTTAATAAGCTGATCGACACGATCAGCATGTTGATCCCGATCTACCCCCGTGCGGTCAGCGACGCTTTGTGGTTCTTTTCGATCCCCCGCGTTACGAAGGTGAGGATGGCCGCCAGGATCAGCAGGCCCGCCGCCATCAGGTAGGCGTTGTCGTAGCTCCCGGTCCCGGTGGCCTTCTTCGCCGTTTCGAAGAATTTTCCGGCGATGAAGGGCAGGACCGAGCCGCCCACCCCCCAGGAGGTGAACACCAGTCCGTAGTTCACGCCGAAGTTCTTCAGCCCGAAGTTGTCCTTGACCGCCGACGGAAACACCGACAGGCAGGAGCCGTAGTTGAACCCGATCAGCATCGAGACAATGATGAAGATCGTCATGTCGGTGAGGCCCGTGCGGAGGAATAGCATCAGCAGTGCCTGGAATACGAAGATGATGAACATCGTCCAGAGCCGGCCGATGCTGTCCGAGAGCATCCCGGCGATGATCCGGCCCGAGGCGTTTCCTACGGCCAGGAGCGCCACGAGGATGAACCCGGCCTCGATGTTCCCGAGCTTGGCGATCGTGGTGACCATGCTGATGATCATCAGCCCCACCCCGGCGCCGAAGGCGAACATGATCCAGAGCAGGTAGAACAGCGGGGTCTTGAGCATCTCCAGCGGGCCGACGTTTATCATCGCGGTCGGGGCGGCGCCGGAATTCGCGCCGGAGGCGTCGGGGGGGATGTATCCGGCCGGCGGGGCGACCATCAGCTGCGACAGGATCGTGACGACGATCAGAAACCCGATCCCGAAGATGAGCAGGGTCTGCTGGATGTTTTCCTCCTTCAGGGCCAGCAGCTTGTCAGAGGCGGCCTTGGCGGCGGCCTCGCCGTCGGCGGCGGCCTTGCTCAGGACCGGGACCTCGGCAGCCTTGGCCGGGTCGGCCTTTACCGACTCCAGGGCGGCCTGCGCGGCCTTCAGCCCGCCGTCGGCCTTTGCCTTGGCCTGGATCAGCTCTTCCATCGCCGGGAGCGGCTTGCCGGCGAGATTGTACCCGGTGAAGTAGTTCGCCAGGGGCGAGATGTACACCGAGGCGAGGCCGAACCCCGCCACGACGATGCCGGCGATCAGGCCGGTCTTCCGCGCGGGGAACCACTTCACCGCCGGGGGGGTCGCCGCGGCGTACCCGAGGCCGATCCCTGCCCCGGCGAGGAGGCCGAACCCGATCACGTACCAGAGGACCGTTGTGGCGTAGGAGGCGATGATGCAGCCCAGGCCGGTGAGGATGCCGCCCGCCGTCGCCACCCAGCGCGGGCCGATCCTATCCTGCAGACGACCGGCAGGAACTGTCATCAGCGCGAAGGTGATGCAGGCGATCGAGTAGGGCAGGGCCTTGTCCGCATCGTCCCACCCCCATTCGGCCGGGATCGCCTTCTTAATGACGCTCCAGGCGTACAGCACGCCGAGCGAAAGGTTGATGCCCATCCCTGCAAACGTTACGGTCCATCCCTTGTTCTTACCTGCGGCACTGGTCATCATTACGCAAGCCTTTCCTGAGCTGAAGTGGTTGATTCCGCAGCACACCCCTCCGGAAACGCTCCGATCCGGCCGGGCCGCGGAACAAGTATCTGCTGCCTCGTCTAATCCCTGCAAGTTTCTTGCATGGACAGGAACATCATTTCTGGTGGTCGGCTAACGGTGCTTGGTTGGCTTTCAACCGACGTGGATTCCCCGGGCTATGCCGAGCGCTCGATGAACATGCTTTTTCAAGCGGGCGGAGTATACGGGAGGAGCGACTCCCTGTCAAGCAAATAAGGCGGCGCGTGGGGGCCGCCCGCGGGGGCAACGCGACGCTGCCGGGATGACTTTTGCGCGGGGATTCGGGCGGACGGGCCGGCAGAGCGGGGCAGACCCTGTGCTGTGAAAGCACACCCGGTGCATGATCCGCACAACGGCGTTGCCGGGTGTGCTGGTTCGGTTTGGCCGGATTAGGGGGATAATGCAGTGCGATTGTCGCACTATTTTGTTCCACAGGGCGGTACGGCCTCTTAGATGATCCTGCAGAATATATCGCCGCCGCGACCCCGCTGACAACTCATCTGATTGAATTAATGCATGAATAGACGATAAAATACTCGGGGAGCTGCCGCGGTGTTTGGCAGCCCTTGGCACCTATCTTGCTCATCTGGTCCCATTTACTCATAGACTACAAACTGTACCTCTCCCCTGCGGAGCGGGAGAAGGTTTTGGAGGTTGACATCGTCCATCCCATTTGTTAGACGAATGAAATATAGTTGCTGAGCCTCTGTATGGACCGCCGCAACGGAAATGCTTGCCCGGGCGGCGGTCACGGGCGATGTCGAGGCAATCCGAGGGAACAATCCGAGTAAAAGAGCGAATGATGCAGCAAGAGAATATCTTTAGGAGGTAGGTATGGCTCGATTACATGAGCACGAAGGGAAAGCGCTGTTCAAGATTGCCAAGATGCCGATCCCCCAGGGAGACGTGGCCAAGACCCCGGAGGAGGCTCGTAAGATCGCGGAAAAGATCGGAAAGCCCGTGGTGATCAAGGTCCAGATCTGGGCCGGCGGCCGCGGAAAGGCGGGCGGGGTCAAGTTCGCCAACACCCCCGACGAGGCCGAGAAGATGGCGGCCTCCCTGTTGGGGATGACGATCAAGGGGCTGTACGTAGAGAAGGTCCTGGTCGAGGAGAAGCTGGATATCGCCCAGGAGTACTACGCCGGGATCATCGTCAACGCCCAGGCCGGCGCCCGCTGCCCCGTGGTTATGTTCTCCACCGAGGGCGGCATGGACATCGAATCGGTCCCCCAGGACAAGATCGCCCTGATGAACGTCGACGTGATCCGCGGATTCAAGATCTACGACGCACTCAACCTGGCCAACAAGGTAAACGTCCCCAGCGGCCACATCGTCGCGGTGGCCCGGCTGCTGGTCGGCCTGTACGACACCTTCAAGAATTTCGGCTGCCGGCTGATCGAGATCAACCCCCTGGTCGTAACCAAGGAAGGCAAGGTCCTGGCGAGTGACTGCCGCCTGTCGATCGACGACTCGTCGGTCATCCGCCATCCGGAACTGGGGATCCAGGTAGCCCGCGAATCGGGAACGCCCCCCACCGAGCTCGACCGGATTGCCTGGTGGGTAGAGGAGAAGGACCTGCGCGGCACCTGCTACTTCGCCGAGATGAACAACGTCCTGAAGGGCGAAGTGCACGGAACGATCGGGTTCCACGGCATGGGCGGCGGCGGGGCGATGCTCGGCGTCGACGGCCTCAACAAGCAGGGGCTCCGGGTGCCCAACTTTGCCGACACGAGCGGCAACCCGCCGGCCTCCAAGGTCTACCGCGCCGCCAAACTGGTCTTCTCCCAGCAGGGGATCGACGGCTACATGCTGGGCGGGTTCATGGCCGCCAACCAGGAGCAGTGGCACCATGCCCACGGCGTGGTCAAGGCCCTCCGGGAAGAGCTGCCCAAGCGTCCGGGGTTCCCGGTGATGCTGCTTCTGGCCGGCAACAAGGAAAAGGAATCCCTGGAGATCCTCCGGGAAGGGACGAAGGACCTCAACGCCCGGATCCGGATCTACGGCGGCGAGCGGGTGTACGACACCGTCGGGCTGGCCGCGGAGATGAAGGAGATGGTTCTCGAATACAAGAAGGAACAAAAAGGAAAGAAGGGGTAAAGGAGGCTGCCCATGCAGGAATTTCAGGAACAGACGATCAAGGTCGTCGTCGATGAGAGCAAGTGCACAACATGCAAGTCCAAGGCCTGTATCGCGGCCTGCAAGACCTTCGCCCGGGGGATGCTGACCCTGAAGGACGGCGTCTACCCCGTTGTCGAGGGGGATCCCAAGCGCCTCGGCACCGAATGCCTGGCCTGCGAGTACGAGTGCTTCTTCCGGGGAAACAAGGCGATCACGATCGAGGCGCCGGTCCCGGGGCTGGATGAGTACCGGAAGAAGATCGGAATATCTTAACCAGAAAAGGTGGTGAAAATATGGCTATCTTGCTGACAAAGTCAACAAAAGTGGTAGTTCAGGGGATAACGGGCCGGGAAGGGTCGATGCGCGCCAAGTTCATGCGCCGCATGGGGACGAACGTCGTCGCCGGCGTCACCCCCGGCCGCGGCGGCGAGGAAGTGGACGGGATCCCCGTGTACAATACGGTGAAGGACGCGGTGAAGAACCACGGTCTGTTCGATGTCTCGGTGACCTTCATTCCCGGCACGGGGCTGAAGGACGCCGTCATGGAGGCGCTCGATTCCGACATCAAGTGGCTGGTCATGCCGGTCGAACGGGTGCCGCTGTACGACATCCTGGAGATGGTGGCCTACGCCAAGACGAAAAACGCCATGCTCCTGGGGCCGGGGTCGATCGGCGTGAACACCCCCGGGATCGGCGTGCTCGGCTGGCTGGGCGGTTCGGTGGAATTCGCCAGCAAGCATTTCCGGCCGGGCCATGTAGGGGTCATCTCCCGCAGCGGCGGGCAGTCGGGAACGCTCCCCTACGTGATCAGCCAGGCCGGGTTCGCGATCAGCACGGTCCTGCACGTGGGCACGGAGCCGGTGACGGGCATGTCCTTCTCGGACGTCCTACCCCTGTTCCAGGAGGACCCCGACACGGACGTGATGGCGATCTTCGGCGAGATGGGCGGCTCCCACGAGGAGGAGGCGGCGCAGTTGGTGAAATCGGGAAAGTTCACCAAGCCGATCATCATCTACGTTTCGGGCGCCTGGGCCCCGGCGGGGATGAAGTTCTCCCACGCCAGCGCCATCGTCGAGCGCGGCAGCGGTTCCACGCAGGACAAGATCAGCCGGCTCAAGGAGGCGGGGATCATCGTCGTGGACAATCCCAATGAAATTCCCCAGTGGCTCCGGGATTTCAATACACAGGGCAAACTCAGGGTCAAAACCCCCCAAGCATGAAAGGAGAAACGAGTATGGCAGTCATGAGATCGGTATTCTATGTTCCGGGCAACAACGAGAAATTTGTCAGCAAGGCACCGGAGGTCCCCGCCGACATCATCACGTTGGACCTGGAGGACTCCGTTCCCCCCGCCGAGAAGGCGAAGGCCCGCGAGATCGTCGCGGCGAACCTGAAGCACGCGGGCACGGGCGGGGCGAAGGTCTTCTCCCGGATCAACAACTGGGAAACCCTGATGACCAACGACGACCTCGAAGCGATCGTCCATCCGGGCCTTGACGGCGTGTGTCTGGCCAAGACCGGCCATCCCGATGACGTGAAACGGCTCGACTGGAAACTCGAGGAGCTCGAACGGCGCCGCGGCATCGCCGTGGGGAGCATCGCCATCCAGCTGTTGATCGAGACTGCCAAGGGGATGATCAACGCCTACGGGTCGGCCACGGCCAGCAAGCGCGTTGGATCGCTGATCTTCGGCGCCGTCGACTACTGCAAGGACATGCGCGTGGACCTGACGACCGAGGCCACCGAGCAGCTGTACGGCCGGTACTACACCGCCGTGGCGGCCCGCGCCGCCGGCTGCATCGCCATCGACTGCCCCTTCGTGGATTTCGCCAACATCCCGGCCTTTGAGAAGAGCGTCATGGAAGGCCGCCAGATGGGCTATGAAGGCCGCATGCTGATCCATCCGACCCAGGTCGACCCGTCCAACCGTCTCTACCGGCCGACGGCCGCGCAGGTTGAGTGGGCCGCCGGCGTCGTCGACCTCTTCGAGAAAGAGGGGATCGCCAAGGGCAAGGCCGCCGTCGCCTTCAAGGGAAAGATGGTCGACACGCCCGTGTACGAAAACGCCCGGACGATCCTGGCCCAGGAAAAGGAAATCAAGGACATGGAGGCTCTGCGCAGCAAGAAGTAGTATCGCGGCATCTCTCGTGAACGGGGGAACCGAAGCAGCGAACGCGTCTCTACAGGTACAGCGAAGGAACCGTCATTGAGCAGAAGGTTCGTAAGACAGATCAATAGGAAGGTCTGACCGAGAGCGAAGCAGTCACCGAGGCGGGATTGCTTCGCTCTTTTGTTTTATCGGCCGCAGCCGGCCCCGAAAGCAAACCCGGACGGGCCACGGCCGGGCAAGGAGTTCAACCATGGATAAGGAAACGATGATCGCTGAGCTGGTGAAGATGGTGGGCAGGGACAACGTCCTGAGTTCGGCCATGTACTTCAAGCTCTATGAATACGATGCGTCGCTGAACCGTTCGCAACCCGATTGCATCGTGCTGACCGAGTCGACCGAGCAGGTCGCGCAGGTGGTGAAGTTTGCCCACGCAAACCGGATTCCCCTGATCGCCCGGGGTACGGGCACGAACCTGAGCGGCGGCAGCGTGGCCGTCCAGGGGGGGATCTCCCTGGTCCTGACGAAGATGAACAAGATCCTCGATCTGGACATCGAGAATCAGCGGGTCGTGGTGCAGCCGGGGATCATAACCCTCGACCTGAAGAACGAGCTCGCCAAGCACGGCTACCTCTACCAGCCCGATCCGGCGAGCGAAAAAGTGACGACGATCGGCGGGAATTTCGGCGAGAATGCAGGCGGGCCCCACTGCCTGAAGTACGGCGTCACCAGTAACCACGTTCTGGGGGCGGAAGTGGTCCTTGACAACGGCGAGGTCATCCGCGTGGGCGGCAAGGCCCTGGACAACCCCGGGTTCGACCTGCTGGGCATCCTGGGCGCCTCCGAGGGGACCTTGGGGATCGTCACCGAGGCGACCCTCCGGATCGTGCCGAAGGCGGAGGCGATCAAGACGATGCTCTGCATCTTCGATTCGATCGAGGACGGCGGCAACACCGTGACCGCCATCATCGGCGAGGGGATGATCCCGGCGACCCTGGAGATGATGGACAACCTGACGATCAAGGCCGTCGAGGAGGCCTACCACGTGGGGTTTCCCCTCGACGCGGCGGCTATCCTGATCGTCGAGTTGGACGGCTTGAAGGACGGGATGGACCGGCTGACCGAACGGATCCTCGCAATCTGCCGGCAGCATAAGGTCCGGGAGATCCGAGTCGCCAAGGACCAGGCCGAGCGCGACAAGATCTGGGCCGGCCGGAAGGGGGCCTTCGGCGCCGTGGGGCGCCTGCGCCCCAACTACCTGGTGAACGACGGCACGGTCCCGCGGACGCGGCTGCCCGAGACGCTGGCAAAGGTGGTCGAGATCGGGAAGAAATACCGGCTTCCCATAGCGAACGTCTTCCACGCCGGAGACGGGAACCTCCATCCGCTGATCCTCTTCGACGAGCGCGACAAGGACGAACTGGCGCGGGTCCATGCCGCCGCCACGGAGATCATGGAGGTCTGCGCGGCGATGGGGGGGACGATCAGCGGCGAGCACGGCATCGGCCTGGAGAAGATGCACGGCATGGCGATGGTGTTCAGCGAGAAGGATATGGCCGCCATGCGGCAGGTAAAAGCGGCCTTTGATCCGCTGAACCTGCTGAATCCGGGCAAGGTACTGCCGGAGAGCGAAAAGGCCGCATAGCGCAAGGAAAGGAGAGCGGGTATGTCAGAAATGGAGTTGGTTTCCAAACTTTCGGGAATCGTCGGGGAAACCAATGTACTGCACGATCCGGATCGACTGAGCGCGTTTGCCGTCGACGGAGTGGTCCCCCGGGCGGTCGTGAGCCCCGGGAGCGTGGAAGAGGTCGCCAAGCTGATGGCCTTTGCCACGGCGGAAAAGCTGGGGATCATCCCCCGCGGTAACGGAACCAAGATGGGCGCCGGCGGCATTCCCCGCAAGCTGGACGTGGTGCTGTCGATGCTCAGGATCAACCGGATAACCGAGCACGACGTCCCCAACCTGAGCCTTTCGGTGCAGACGGGGCTCACCCTGGCCGAGGTGCAGAAGAAGCTGGCCGCCACGGGCAAGGGCTCGTTCCTGCCGCTCGACCCGCCGTACACCGACAAGGCGACCATCGGCGGGATCATCGCCACCAACGGCAGCGGACCGCGGCGGTATCTGTACAACACGGCCCGGGACCTGCTCTTGGGGATCAAGGCGGTCCTTCCCAGCGGCGATATCGTCGCCTTCGGCGGCAGGACGGTGAAGAACGTCTCCGGGTACGACATGACCAAGCTGCTGGTGGGCTCCTGGGGGGCGCTGGGGGTGATCACCGAGATCACCACGAAGCTTCTCCCCCTGCCCGAGGCGTCGGCGACCCTGCTTACCTCTTTCGACGACCTGGCGAAGGCCGTGGCGCTGACGAGGAAGGTGCTCCATTCGGTCCTCCTCCCGTCGGCGATGGAGCTGCTGGACGGGAAGGCAGCCGCACGCATCGGCGAGCAGGGCCGTTATCTGGTCGCCTTCAGCCTGGAAGGTGTCGTCGAGGCCGTGGAACGGCAGCTGGGGGAGATCGGCGAGATGGCAACGAGGGAAGGAGCGGTCGCTACGAAGACGCTCAAGGCCGACGATGACCGGACCTTCTGGGTCGGCATCCGCGATTTCGCCCTTGCGGCGGACTCGGCGGTGATCCTGCGGGCCAATTTCCCGATCGCGAAACTGGCGGAGCTGCTCGCCCTATACGAGAAGGCGGCGCAGGCCGCCGGCATCGAGTGCGCCTTCATCGGTCACGCCGGCAACGGGATCCTCCACTGCTACTCGGCCGACGCCGCCAAGACCGGGGCGTTCGCCGAGCTGATCGGGCAGTTCACCGCCGAGGCGGCGAAACGGGAAGGAAACCTCGTCGTGGAGGCCGCGCCCCGCAGCCTGAAGGAGAAGGTGAGCGTCTGGGGGCAGCCGCGGAGTGACACCGTAGTGGCGCGCCGTCTGAAGGAGAAGATCGATCCGGCCGGGGTCCTGACCCCGGGCCGGTTTGTGGGGGGGATCTGAGCCCGCCTGCGTCGTATCGACCCCCCGGCGGGCTGTTAAGGGCTGATGAGGTATTGAACTATGGCAAAGCAAGAATTGTTGGGTGAGAACACCCGGGAAAATATCTACCACTGCATCAAGTGCGGCCTGTGCATCGCCCATTGTCCGGTGTACAAGGAGGTCCTGAAGGAGGAGGCGACGCCGCGCGGCAAGGTGCAGCTCTCGCGCCACCTTTCCGAGGGCAGCCTGGAGCTCTCCGAGGAGGTGAAGGAGGCCTTCTTCTCCACCTGTCTGCTCTGCGGCTCCTGCGTGGCCAACTGTCCCAGCGGCGTCCACGGCGACCACCTCTTCTCGGGCGTGCGGTGGCGGGCGGCGCAGCGGTACGGCATCGACTGGAAGAAGCGGATGATGTTCCAACTGTTGGCCAGCAAGTGGAAGATGTCGAAGTCGGCCTTCTTCGGCAAGTGGGCCCGGAAGGTGTTCGGCGGCCCCTGGATCGAAGACAAGCTGAATGCCGGGGCGCTGAACGTGGCGCGGGTCCCGGCGTTCAACGAGCAGCCCTTCTCCGACACGGTTCCCGAGGTCGTCCGGCCGGCGGGGAAGGTGAACGCACGGGTCCTCTATTTCCATGGCTGTGCGACCAATTATCTGTACGGCGCGATCGGCGATGCGGTCGTCGACGTGCTGAAGAAGATGGGCGTCGAGGTGATCATCCCGAAGGAGCAGTCCTGCTGCGGTCTGCCGATCTTCATGTCGGGTGAGCGGGAGACGGCGCTCACCTGCATCCGGGACAACCTGAAGCTCTTCGCCCGGCCGGACGTGGACGCTGTGGTGGTCGACTGCGCCACCTGCGGCGCGGCGCTCAAGAACGAGTATGCCCACCTGCTGCGCGACCTCAGGCAATTGGGCGAGGCGGTCAGCGACGCGGAGATCGCCGCGGCGGAACTGATGGCCGCCAAGATCAAGGACGTGACCGTGTTCATCGACGAGCACAAGGAGTGGCTCCCGCAGCTGAAGGCGGGCGGGGCGAAGCTGCGGGTCACCTACCACGACCCCTGCCACCTGGTGAAGGGGATGAAGATCAGCGCCCAGCCCCGGAACGTCCTGAAGGCGATCCCGGGAGTGGAATACGTGGAACTTCCCGGGGCGAACGACTGCTGCGGCGGGGGCGGCTCGTTCCAGGTGGAACACGCCGAGGTCTCGCGGAAGATCACGAAGCGCAAGACCGCCAACATCGAGGCGACCAAGGCGCAGGTCCTGGCCACCTGCTGTCCCGGGTGCAACCTGACGATCGCCAACCACCTCGACCCGGCGATCCGGGTGCTCCATCCGGTCCAACTGCTGCGGGAGGCGCTGAACGGGTAAGAAAGGAAGAAATGGTCTTGACACGATCGGTGCTGGATAGTACACACCGGTCTGTTTGCGAGGGTGCATCCCTGCGGGGGCTGTCCGCGCGGCCGCCCGCCAGGGAGATGGATAGGTGAAGGTAAGAGGGAGAAGTCGTTCACAAACACCAACCTAACCAAAGAAGAAGGAGGAGGACGTTATGACGAAGAAAGAGCAACAGGACAAGATCACCCCGAAGAAGGAATCCCGGCGCAGTTTCCTGAAGACCGCAGCGGTGGCAACCGGCGCGGCAGCAGGGGTGATGGGGTTCCCGGGCGTGATGAAACTGTCCGCAGCGGCCCCGATCAAGTGGAAGATGCAGACCTGCTGGGACGCCGGTACGGTGGGCTACACCAAGTTCCAGGATTTCGGTAAGAAGGTCGCCGAGATGACCGAGGGTCAGCTCCTGATCGAATGTCTGCCCAACGGCGCGATCGTCGGGACTTTCGAGATGTTCGACGCCGTCAAGTCGGGCGTGTTCGATGCCTACCACAGCTTCGACGTCTACTGGGTCGGCAAGGTCCCCGTCTGCACCTTCCTCACCTCCTACCCCTTCGCAATGGACCGTCCCGACCAGTGGGACACCTGGTATCAGTACCTCGGCGGCAAGGAGATCGCCCGTGAGGCCTACGGCAAGCAGGGGCTGATGTACCTCGGGCCGATCCAGCACGACGACAACCTGATCCATTCCAAGAAGCCGATCCGTTCCTTCGAGGAGTTCAAAGGCAAGAAGATCCGGTACCCGGGCGGGATCATCGCCGACATCTACCGCGCCGCCGGCGTCTCCACGGTCCTGCTCCCCGGCGGAGAGGTGTACCCGGCCCTGGAGAAGGGGGTCATCGACGCCTCCGACTTCGTCGGCTGGGCCGTCAACTACAACCTGGGGTTCGCCGAGATCGCCAAGTACATCATCATCGGGCCCCCCTCCACCCCGTGCCTCCATCAGCCCTGCGACTTGATGAGCATCGAGGTGAACATGAACAAGTGGAAGGCGCTTCCCAAGCACCTCCAGGTCCTGCTCGAGGCCGCCGTCGCGTGGCACTCGATCGACCACTACACCGCGATCCAGAAGGCCGACCTCGAGGCGATTCCCAAGTACCTCGAGAAGAAGGTCGAGATCATCCGCCTGAAGGAGAAGGACATCGAGAAGTTCCAGAAGTTCGCCCCCGAACTGTGGGTGGCCTGGGCCAAGAAGGACCCGCTGGCCATGAGGGCCTTCAAGTCCCAGTGGGAGTTCATGAAGTCCATGAAGGTCGGTTACTACACCGACGCGGACATGGTGGACCGCGCCGGCAAGAAGATCGCGCTGTAA
>CAIYSL010000102.1 GCA_903928915.1 uncultured Syntrophobacterales bacterium
CTGCTTGCCGCCGGTGAAATACTGCAGGGCCGCTCCGAAGGAGGCCTCGTCCACGACGCGCAAGTCCACCTGAATGTCCTGGTCGGCAAGGATCGACGAGCGGGTCTCCCCGTGCATCAGCACCCGGCGCGCCTGCGGGAGTCTTACGAAGGCGTCCATCACCTGCGCCGGCTGCCGCGAGGTGGCCAGGAGATCGATGTCGTTCACCGTCTCCTTCCACCGCCGGATGCTGCCGGCGATCTCTACCCGGTCGACGGGCGATGCGTCCCTGATCCGGCCGACGATCTCCTCGGCCAGCGGCCGCACCCTGCCGAGGGGTCGGCGCTCGCTGCCGCGCCGGACGAGTTCGATCCCCTTGAGGATGTTCTCTTCCGTCTTCTTCTGGATACCCGGCAAGCCGGCCAGCTTCCCTGCCCGGGCGAGGGCTGCGAGCTCGTCCACATCCTTGATGCCCCGCTCCTGGGCGAGCATCTTCACCGTCTTGGGACCGAGGCCGGGCACGCGCAAAAGCGCGAGCACCCCCGCGGGAAACTCCTTCCGCAGGGCCTCATGCTTGGCAACCTTCCCGGTCGCGGCGTACTCGCGGATCTTTGCGGCCAGGTCCTTCCCGATCCCCGGTATCTCCTCCAGTTCCTGATCGGAGAGCGCGGCCACATCCTGCGGAAGCCCGTCGATATTCTGGGCGGCGCGCTGGTAGGCCCGCACCTTGAAGACGTTCTCCCCTTTGAGCTCGAGAAGCTCGCCGATCTCGGCAAAGATTTTCGCGATCTGCCGGTTTTCCATGCCCCTTTCGCCCCCGCAGGCTCACGGCTTTTGCATCAGGTCCCGGATGAAACGGACAACGGCGGGGTCGGCCCAATCGATCGGCCCGATGACGACCTTCGCGATCACCCCCTGTTTGTCGATGATGAAGCTCTCGGGAATCCCGGTCACCCCGTAGGGCTTGGCGATGGTCTTCCCCTCGGGGTCGAGAAACGCCGGGAAACTCAGGCTGCGGGCCGCCATGAACGGGGCGACGGCCTTGGCTCCCGTGGAGTCGACGCTGACGGCCAGGATCTCAAAGGCTCCCCCCTTCAGCTCCCGGTACAGCTTCTCCATCGACGGCATCTCTTCGCGGCAGGAGGGACACCAGGTGGCCCAGACGTTGAGGAAGACCACCTTGCCGCGGTAGTCCTTCAGGCTGACCGGCCGGCCGTCGAGTCCGGGCACGGTGAAGTCGGGGGCCGGCATCCCCGCAAGCATCCGGGTCGGCCGGGCCGGACCGTCGAGCGAGTCTTTCTGCTGGAGCATGATCACCACTGCCCCGATGATTACCACGATCGCAATCAGGATGGCGATCCGCGCACCCCGCCGTTCGATCATCCGAACCGTTTTCCCTTCCATTGGCCTCCACCGTATATGATCGGTTCGCGCACAACCGGCATCGATCCGTACGATCGCCGCCGGCAGCGTCCATTCTCCCGCCCCGCATCCGTTACCGGACGGAGGCGGCAATACTGCCGCAGGAAACGGCACCCGAAGGATAGGAACGGGGCGTCCCGTTTGTCAAGTGGATTGTGCGGTCAGGTCGCCACCCGGGGCGTCTCCGGGGCGACGGGCGGCGCGGAGCGGTCCGTGTTGACGAGGTAGATTCCGGCGGCGACCAGGGCCGCACCGGTGAGCACGAACCCCGTCAGCGGTTCGAACAGGATCAGGCTGCTCATCAGCAGACCGAACACCGGCGTGAGGAACATGAAGGCGCTGACCCGCGTCGGTGGGTAGTCGGCCAGCAGGCGCACCCAAAGCACCATCACCAGCCCGGTCCCGACGAGGCCGTTGTACCCGACGGCGGTGAGCACCGCGCCTGAGGAAAGATCCGGGAGCCGCAACCCCTCGGCCAGCGCGAACGCGAGAAAGAGCGGAATCGCCGCCAGTTGGGTCCATGCGGCGATGCGGAAAGGATCGATCCCCTTGAGCCGCTGGCGGAGATAGAAGGATTGGATGCCCCAGACCAGCGCAGCCAGCAGGACGAACGCATCCCCGCGCAGGGTGTCCGCCCCGCCCACCCCCAGTTTTTCTCCGAACATGACCACGATCCCGATGAAGGCGGCGGCGAAGCCCAGACCCGACCGCAGCCCCAGGCGTTCCTCCGGGAGCAGCCAGACCGCGAGACCGGCGTAGAAGAGCGGCTGGGTGTACAGGAAGACCGAAGCCCGTCCCGACGTGGTGATGGCCGCCCCGCTGTAGAGCAGCACGAACATCATGTTGTGGAGGATCGCATTCCACCAGAATTCCGGCCGCCGCTTCGGCGGGGATGCGGCCCCGCGCAGGAGGGCGATCAGGCCGAAGATCGTGGCCGCGGAGACGATGCTCCTGAGCAGGAGAAAGGTGAACGGCTGCATCACCCCCAGCCCGATCTTCATCGTCGGGAAACTGAGCCCCCACAGAAACGTGACCAACGCGATGAGGATGACAAACTGCACTGCCGACGCCGCCCTTCCCGAGACCGCAGACCTCCCGCTGCATACGATGCCAGCTACGGCTTGCTGATTACCACAGGGCACCCGGCAGATCAACGTTCATGACCGTTTCCGGGCCGATTGCAGCTCATTGCCGCGCGCAGCGGCGAATCTTCATCCGGCAGCCGGTGATGCCCACGGCGCCAGTAAATCATTGACAGCCCACGCGCTTCTGCCTATACTTCCCCCCGCGCATAGGGTTCTGAGGAGCGGATCTCCTGTCCGCGGGGGCAGCAGGGGCGGCCGACCCGCCCGGCTTGCTCCGTACCAGCTTATCCCGGTGAGCAGTATGGACGATAAAACGCGAAAACGGCGAACCGTCCCTCCGGATGACTCCCGTGCCGGCAGGCCTCCCGCGGGCGGGCCTCCGGCAGTCGTGGTGGGCATCGGGGCCGGGGCCGGGGCGCTGAAGCAACTCAGGACCGTTCTCGGCGGCCTGCCTGCCGGGCACGGCGTGGCAGTCGTCCTGGTCCACCACCCCGACCTCACGAAGCAACGCCTGCTCACCCTGCTGCGCGGCATGACGGCGCTGGCGGTGGTGGAGGCGGCCGACGGCATGCCGGTCCTGGCCGACCGTATCCACGTGGTGCCGCCGGGGCAGTTCCTCAACATCGCCGGAGACCGTCTTACCCTCACGACACCGGTGCGGTGCGACGGCCTGCTGATGCCGATCGACCATTTCTTCTGTTCCCTCGCCGATGACCGGAAGAGACGCTGTTGCGCCGTTCTCCTGTCGGGCAGCGGCGGGGACGGGACCCTGGGGCTGTCGGAGATCGGAGCGGCGGGCGGCAGAAGGATCATCGCGGACCCGAAGAGCGCCCGGGTCCCCGACATGCCCCGGTACGCCGTCGACGCGGGGATGACCGACGCGGTCCTCCCGGTCGAAGCCATCCCCGGCGCCATCCTCGCATTCGCCGGGCAGACGATTGCCGCCATCCGGCACGATACGGCAGTCACCCCGGATGTCGCGTCCGGCTTGCCGACTATCCTGGACCTCCTGCGCGTCCGGGTCGGCCACGATTTTCGCTGCTACAAACCCGGCACCCTGCTGCGGCGGATCCGCCGCAGGATGACGCTGGGGAAGATCGCCAACCTGCCGGACTACGTTCGCCATCTGACCGCTGATCCCGACGAACTCGCCCTGTTGCGGCAGGACCTCCTGATCGGTGTCACGGACTTCTTCCGCCAGCCTCCCGCCTGGGAGACCCTGGAGAAGCGGGTGATCGCGCCGCTGAGGGAAAGCGTCCGGGACGGGGGGAAGATCCGCATCTGGATCCCCGGCTGCTCCTCGGGCAAGGAGGTCTACAGCCTGGCGATGCTGCTGACCGAACAGGGCGAGCAGCACGGCAGGAGGGTGGATTTTCAGATCTTCGCCACCGATGCCGACAGCGCGGCCCTGGCCGCGGCCCGCGCCGGCAGCTATCCGGTAGAGGAGGTCGGCGAGAGCATTTCCGCCGAACGGTTGAAACGGTTCTTTTCCCGCCGGGAGGGTCGCTATCAAGTCAGCAAGGGCATCCGCGAGCGGGTCGTCTTCGCCGCACAGAACATCACCGCCGACCCGCCCTTCTCGCGGCTGGATCTGATTGTCTGCCGCAACCTGCTGATCTACCTCGATCAGGCGATCCAGAAGAAGATCATCGCCCTGTTCCACTTCGCTTTGCGCGACACGGGATATCTGTTTTTGGGCAATGCCGAGACCGTGGGAGACCGGGAGGACCTTTTCGAGCCTGTCTCGAAAAAGTGGCGGATCTACCGCCGCATCGGCGTCGGGCAGCGCGTGAACGTGGAGATTCCGTCGCGCCTGCCGGCCCAACCGGCGGGGCAGCCCCCCCCGGCAGCGGCCGCCTCCCCCCTCAGGCCGAGCCTGACCGCGACGGCCCAGCAGACCCTCCTGAACCGGTTTGCGCCGGCCTGCGTGATGATCGACCGGAGGCTCCAGGTGCTGTACGTCCACGGACAGATCGACAACTACCTCACCGTCCCGCCGGGCGAGCTGACCACGCGGGTCGTGGACATGGCCAGGGAGGGTCTGCGGGCCCGGCTGCGCGGGGCGATCGCCCGGTGTATCGAGACCGGCCGCTCCGTCTCCTTCACCGCCCGCACCCGGCGCGGTGAGAAATCCGTGCCGGTCGAGGCTACGGTCAGCCCCCTCAAACACCTGGGGGAGACCGACGGCCTGCTCCTGGTCACCTTCGCGGACAAGCACCTCCCGGCGGTCCCGGCGGACCGGTCCGCCGGGACCGGCGAGGGTATCCGCCAGCTTGCGGACGAACTGCGGGTCACCCGGGAGGAATTGCAGAGCACCATCGACCAGTTGGAGGGGTCCAACGACCAGCTCAAGGCCTCGAACGAGGAGGTGATGGCGGCAAACGAGGAGCTCCAGTCGGCGAATGAAGAGATGGAGACCTCGAAGGAGGAGCTCCAGTCGCTCAACGAGGAGCTCAACATCGCCAACACCCGCCTCCAGGAGAAGGTCGACGAACTGGAAAGCACGAACAACGACATGGGGAACCTCCTGGCCAGCACGAGCATCGCCACGCTGTTTCTGGACAAGCAATTCAGGATCAAGCGGTTCACCCCACCGCTCACCCGTTTGATGAGTCTGATCCCCACCGATCTGGGGCGCCCGATCAGCGACATCCTGCGGCGCTTTACCGACGAGGCGCTGCTCGACGACAGCCGCCGGGTGCTCGTGGACCTGACCCCCCTCTCCCGGGAGGTGCAGGACGACGAGGGCCGCTGGTACCTCCGCCGCATCATGCCCTACCGGACCCGGGACGACCGCATCGAGGGGGTGGTCGTCACCTTGGTCGACGTGAACGAGCTCAAGCAGGCCGGGGAGGCGCTCCGCAACGCCCTCGACCGCGCCACATGGCTCGCCCGGTTCCCCGCAGAGAACCCGAACCCGGTCATGCGCGCCTCCGCGGACGGCACGATCCTCTATTGCAACCCGGCCTCGGCCAGAAACAGCCAGTGGGCGTGCGCCCTGGGCGGCCTCCTCCCTGAGCAGGTCCGGACATTAGTCGCCCCGGCGATGGCCTCGGGCAGGGAACTCCACCGCGAGGTGCAGCTGGGGGAGCGGTTCTACGCCGTCACGCTCACCCCGTTCCTCGCGGAGTCCTACGTCAACGTCTACGCCCGGGAGATCACGCGGCGCAGGCGGGCGGAGGAGGAGATCCGCCGCAGCGAGGAGCGGCTCAAACGGGCGCAGGAGCTCGCCCATCTGGGCAGCTGGGAGCTGGACCTGAGCGCCAACCGGCTCACCTGGTCGGACGAGGTGTACCGCATCTTCGGCCTGAAGCCGCAGGAGTTCGCCGCGACCTACGAGGCGTTTCTCGACCGCGTGCACCCCGACGACCGCGAGGCCGTGGATGCCGCGTACACCAGCTCCCTGCAAGAAAACCGCGACGCCTACGAAGTCGAGCACCGGGTGGTGCGGAAGGATACCGGGGCGATCCGCGTCGTCCAGGAGCGGTGCCACCATTACCGCGACGAAGCGGGCGGTATCGTTCGTTCGATCGGGATGGTCCTCGACATCACCCAGCGCAAACAGGCCGAGGAGGCACTGCGCAGGCTGAACCTGGAGCTGGAGGAGCGGGTCGCCCGGCAGACCGCGGAGATCCGCAAGAGCTATGAAGCAACCAACACGGAGCGGCAGCGCTTCTACGACGTCCTGGAGACGCTGCCCGCCTACGTGGTGCTCCTGACGCCGGATTACCGTGTCCCCTTCGCCAACCGGACATTCCGGGAGCGGTTCGGCGAGGCCCCGGGGAAGCGCTGCTACGAGCACCTCTTCGGACGGACGGAGCCCTGTGAAATCTGCGAGACTTACACCGTGCTGAAGACCGGCGGACCCCATCGCTGGGAGTGGGTCGGTCCGGACGGCCGCGTCTACGATGTGTCCGATTATTCCTTCACCGACAGCGACGGCGCCCCCTTCATCCTGGAGATGGGGATCGACATCACCGAGGTCAAGCAAGCCCAGGCGGCGCTCAAAGAGGCCAACGAGTCGCTCGAGCGGCGGGTGGCCGAGCGCACGGCCCAGCTCGAAGCGGCCAGGGCGGAGGCGGAAGCGGGGAAACGACTCCTCGAGTCGGTGCTGGAGGTCCTGCCCGTCGGGATGGTCATCACCGACGTCCGGGGAGGCATCGTCAAGTCCAACCGGAGCTACGAGGAGCTCTGGGGCAGGCCGCGACCGCCCGCGGATTCCGTACGCGACTACGTCGTCTACAAGGCGTGGTGGCCTGAAACGGGCGAGCCGGTCCGTCCGGAGGAGTGGGCCTCGGCCCGAGCGGTGCAAAATGGCGAGACGGTGGAGAACCAACTGCTGAAGATCCAGCGGTTCGACGGGTCCTTCGCCTTTGTCCTCAACAGCGCCTCGCCCGTCCGCGACGCCGCGGGCAGGATCGTCGGCAGCGCCGTGGCGATCCAGGACGTCACGGCGCTCAGGCGCGCCGAAGAGGCGCTCCGGGAGAGCGAAAAGCGGGTCAGGCTCAAGCTGCACAGCATCCTCTCCCCGGAAGGGGACATCGGGAGCCTGGAGCTTGCCGACATCATCGACGTGCCCGCGATCCAGTCGCTGATGGACAACATCTATGCGCTCACCTTCGTCCCGATGAGCATCATCGACGTCAACGGGAAGGTGCTCGCCGGGGCGGGATGGCAGGAAATCTGTCTCAAATTCCATCGCCTCCACCCGGAAACCTGCCGGTACTGTCTGGAGAGCGACACCCGGCTGTCGGAAGGCATCCCGCCGGGACAATCCCGGCTCTATCGGTGCAAGAACAACATGTGGGATGTGGCAACCCCCATCATGGTGGGCGGCAAGCACGTGGGGAACGTCTTTTCCGGCCAGTTCTTCTTCGCCGACGAAGCGATCGACACCGAGCTGTTCCGGTCACAGGCGCGGCGGTACGGGTTCGATGAAGCCGAGTACATCGCCGCCCTGGAGAAGGTCCCGCGCCTGAGCAGGGAAAAGGTGGAAACGGGGATGGCCTTCTTCATGAAGCTGGCAGGATTGATCTCCCAACTCAGTTACAGCAACCTCGCGCTGGCCCGACTGCTCGCCGAACGGAAGCAGGCCGAGGAGGCCCTGCAGGAGCGGACGCGGCAGCTCGAGACGGCCAATCGGGAGCTGGAGGGGTTCAGCTATACCGTCTCCCACGACCTCCGCGCTCCGCTGCGGGCGATCGACGGGTACAGCCGGATGATCCTCAGAAAACACGCCGACCGGTTCGATGAGGAGGCCCTCGGCAAATTCAACGTCATCCGCGACAACACCCGGATGATGGGCCAGCTGATCGACGACCTCCTGGCCTTCTCCCGCCTGGGAAGGGCGGAGCTGTCAAAGGCGGCGCTGAATGTCGACGGGCTAATCAAGGAGGTTTGGGAGGAGTTCAGGGAGGCCAACCCGGATCGCCGCCTGACGCTGAAGATCGCGGCAATTCCCTCCTGCAGGGCGGACGGGCGACTGCTCAAGCAGGTCCTCGTCAACCTCCTTGCCAACGCCGTCAAGTTCACCCGGGGCCGGGAAGAGGCCCTGATCGAAGCGGGAGGACATACCCGGGACGCCGAGGTTGTCTATTACATCCGGGACAACGGCGTCGGATTCGACATGCAGTACCACGACAAGCTGTTCGGGGTATTCCAGCGCCTCCACGGCGCCGACGAGTTCGAGGGAACGGGGGTGGGGCTCGCCATCGTCCAGCGGATCGTCCACCGCCACGGCGGCCGGGTCTGGGCGGAAGCCGATATCGGCAGAGGCGCCTGTTTCTATTTTACGCTTCCTCGGTGACGATCCCCGTTCACCCTCACCCTCCCCCGTCGAGGGGGAGGGGCGTTCGGATCACCCGTCGCGGGAGCGGGGGATTTTCCGGCCGTCCCGTCGAAGGGAGGGACGGGGTTATCAGTCGACGATCGTTTTCCGGTCGGCAGTAACCGCAACCGCTTCCGGGACGGGGCTCTTGGCGCCCTTGGCGAACCCCAGCATCATCATTGCGGCGGGGATCAGTTGGGCAACGACGATCAGGGCGCAGAAGGCCAGGAAGATCCAGACGAACAGATCGCTGTTGTCCTCGCGCGCCATCTCCGCCGCCCATGCCGTCGCCATGTTTCCGCCCAGAACCGTAAACCCCAGTACCGCGGCACCCGTCAATTTCGCTTTGTCCATGATAAGCTCCTTCCTCCTTCTTTCGTATGCCGGCATCGGTTATCTGCCGGCTGCCGGCACGGTCTTCTTCGTCGGATTGCTCACGAGCGTTCTGAGCAGCGAGCAGAACAGAACAGCCCCCGGCACCAACTGGCAAAGGATGATCAATAATCCGAAGGCGATGAAGAGGCCCACGAGCAATCCCGTTTCCGCCGGCTCCGGAGAGCCGGATGCCAAGGCCGGTGCAGCCGAGGCCAGCAAGGCTCCTGCCGTTGTCATCGTCCGTTTCATCGTATCCTCCTTTCGTTTCCGTTCTTGCCTTTTCCCATTTGTCTTACTGTTCTGCATCAGCCATGCCAAGAGACAGCACCTGACGTCTATTGGTATAACTATCAGTATTTATTACTTATAATAAGGTCTGTGCCCGGCAGGGAACGGACTATGGCCGGCGGAATTGTATAATTAATCTATACAGGACCGAAGGACGCCAAATCGTTCAATCGCGCGCGAAAAATTCTTAACTGACGATAATTAAAAGACATACAGGGGAAGATTCCTGTGTATAAAAAAATAAACGCTGGAATATTTTTTATACATGCGTCCTTCCCTGCGCCGTTTCCGGGGCGATCGGGAAGCCCCCCTCTGGCGTCACCACTTGAACACGGACAGGATATTGGAAAAATCGTCTCGCCAGGCGGCAATCCCGGCCTGCGGCGTGATCCGCTGCCAGGCAGCGCGCGCCGAAAGCGGGCCGAGGCCGCTCTCTTCCCTGGCGAGCAGGACCCAGGTCGAACCGTCCTTCCCGATCTCGTAGTCCTGGTCATCGTCGCGAAGCCGGCAGGCAACCCCCTGCTCGGCGCACAGCTTTGCCAGCACCGGAGCAAGGTTCACATAGCGGTTCGTGATGTGGATCAGGAGCACCCCCTCCCGGGTAAGCTTCGCCAGGTAAAGGTCCAGGGCCTCCCTGGTCAGCAGGTGGACCGGGATGGAATCGGAACTGAAGGCGTCGAGGATGATGATGTCGTAGTGGTGGGGGGGCGCCCTTCCCAGGGTGAGCCGGGCATCCCCCAGGATCACCCGCCAGGCGGCCCGGCAATCGCTCAGAAAGGTAAAATAGGCGGGATCGGTGGAGATCCGCTTCACCGCCGGATCGATCTCGTAGAAATCTATCTCCTGGCCCGCGTGCGCATAGGCGGCCAGGCTGCCCGTTCCGAGGCCGGTGACGGCGATGCGGTGCATCTTCCTGTCTCCCGCGAGACGGTCAAACACCTCCCCGACCGGCCCCTCCCGGTGGTAGTAGGAGACGGGCTCGGACCGGGTTTCCGGGTTGAGCCACTGCTTGCCGTGCAGCGTCGTGCCATGGGAGAGGCTCATGAAGGTGCCGCTCATCGTCCTGGTCACCGTCAGCACCCCGAAGAAACTCCGCTCGCGGTGCACGATCTCCCGGTTGAGGTCCTTCGCCACCGCCACGGTCGCAAACAGCGCCGCGAACCCCATGCCGAACAGCAGGGGCTTGCGCAGGAACACCAGTCCATAGCAGCACAGCGCCGGCACGCCGTAGCTCACGAGCATGCGGAAGGTGCTCCACGTAACGGACAGCTGGGGCAAGCGGACATACAGGTCGCTCGCCACGGACGAGTTCGCCGTCAGGAAGTAGGTGAGCGGCGCCAGCACGAACGGCGCCCCGATGAAGAGGAGGACCCCTTTCCCGGTCCTTAGCCCGGACGGTGTCGCTCCCCATCCTGCCGGCAGGAGCAGGGCCGCGATGATCAGGACGAGGGGATATTCCACGACGGTCGGGAAGACAACGGGCGCGAGCAGCGAATTGAACATCCCGCCCAGCACGCCCCCGACGGAGAGACAGAGATAGAATTCCGTCAGATAGTCCGCAGCCGGCCGCCGCCGGGCAACCTCTCCGTGGCAGACCATGCAGACGAGGAAGAAATTCACCAGGTGAACGAAGAAGGCTGTCCATTTCGGCGCGTCGATGTCGGCGAAGTCCACGACGAACAGCGCCAGCAGCGCCAGCGGCAACAGGAGGATCGCCGCGCGATGGAGCAGTGCCGGAACCCGGGCAAACACGATGATGAACGACAGCAGGTACAACGCCAGCGGGATGACCCAGAACAGCGGTATCGCGGCGACATCCGTGCTGAGGAAGGTGGTCACCCCGAGCATCAGGCTCGACGGCACGAAGGCATACAGAACCCACCGGCCCCGCTCTGCCCGCGTCGGCGGCGGGCCGGCACTGCACCCCGCTGCGGTACCTGCCTCCTCCGGCCGGATCCCGGCCGGGCAGTGCGACCGGTAGCGCCACAGGGCCCCGGCGCAGAGGACGGTCAGCAGCACGATGATACCGTAGCCCACGCTCCAGAGCCGGCTCTGTTCGGCAAGGCGGAGGTGGGGCTCCGCCCACAGCGGGTAACCGATCAGGGCGGCCATGCTGCCGAGATTGCTCGCGCTGTACAGAAAATACGGGTCCCCGGCGGAGGGATGTCCGGTCCGGGCAAACCAGCGCTGCAAGAGGGGGGCAGTGGCCGAAAGTACGAAGAAGGGGGGACCGACGGTGATTGCCAGCAGCAGGAGCAGGTCTCCCACCGGGCTTCCCTCCCCGGCCGGTGCCCACTGCCCCGGGACGGCGATCGGCAGGACCAGGGAGGCAGCGGCAAGAATCGTCAGGTGCAGGGCAGCCTGGCGGGCGTTCCCCGCCCTGGTCCCGACGATGTGGGCGTATCCGTACCCCATCAGGAGCACCGCCTGGTAGAACAGCACGCAGGTGTTCCAGACCGCGGGCGTGCCGCCGAGGAGGGGGAGGATCAGCTTGGCGATCATCAGCTCGACGAAGAACAGCAGAGCCGCGCTGACGAACAGCGTCAGGGAAAAGAGGACGGGCAATGATGCCCCCGGCAAGGGAACGGCCACTCCTGCAACTCCTCCGTGTACGAAAACGGCTCCGCCGGCAGCGGAATCCCGTCCCGCGGCCCCGCCGCGAAGGATGGCCGCCGGGACGAACCGACGAGGCTCCCGGCAGCGCGCTGCCGGGAGCCTCGATTCCTTCTTCCTCACCGCCGGGCCACGCCTCCCCTCACCGCGCCGTTTTACCCCGCTCGCAGGCGCAGGGAGGGCATCCCGGACGGGGGCTTCACTTCTTGGGTACGACCGGAATGAGCACGTAGGCGCCCCGCTGGCCGCCGGCGTGGAGGGTCACCTTGCCGCCGAAGATGCGGGGCGGCCGGTCGCGGGGGTCGTCATGGAGAAAAGGCCCGACCCCGGTGAACTCGTTCTTCATGCTCGCCAGCCGCGCCCCGCCGCCGGGATAGACATAGTCCCTTCCGCGCACGGTGAGGGCGATCCGGTAGCCGGCGGGCACGACGATCGACGTCGGCCAGACCTCCACGTCCAGCTCGTACACCTCGCCCGGCTTCAGCGGCTGTTTCTTGTCGTGGGTATGGTAGGGGCGGTACGGTTGCGTGAGTTTCTTGTCCAGCTTGCGGTGCGAGGCCCGCAGCCACCCCTGGGCGATCGGCGTGTGCGGGTCGAGCGCCCCCGGGAAGACCACCTCCTTGAGGTCCGGTGCGAAGGCCCGAACAACCAAAAACAGGTCCGCGTCCTCGGTCTCCGAGGAGACAAACAGCTTGGCAGCGATCGGGCCGGTGATTTCGGTCTCCCGCTCCAGGGGCGGCGTCAGGAAGGTCACCCCGTCGCCGAGTCCGCCGTAGGTCACCGCTTGCGCCTTGGCCGGCGGCTTCGCCGCGAGGGTGCAGTCGGCAGGGTTGAGATAGTACTTCGTCCAGGCGGTCCGGGCCAGCGGCCACTCGCCCTCCATCCGCTCGACGAACGTGCCGATGTGGCGGACCTGGAGCTGGACCCGCGGCTGCTTCTGCCAACCCGTCTCCTCGCCCTTGAGGTAATGGCCAAAGAACCGCTTCTGCAGCGCCACGCCGTAGTCGGTGTAGAACTCGGTCCAGTGCTCGATCCCGTGCACCTCGAGCCACTTCTCCTTCGAGGCCGCGCGGACGAAGGCCTCGAAATTCCCCCGCGGATGGAGCCCCTGTCCCCCCCAGTTGGCGGCGGACAGGAACGGCACCTTCACCTTCGACCAGTCGGGCATCCGGGACTGCCAGTAGTCGCAGTTGTCCAGCGGGTTGGCGAAGATCTCCTCGCCGAAGTCGCACCGGTTCGCCCCCAGCTCCTCGGCGGTCAGCGTCTCCGGGCCGGCGACCCAGTCGGCCACCAGGGAGCTGCGGTAGCCGCGCTTGCCCACCCCGTGCTGCACCGTCTTGACCTGCATGTCGTACCAGTTCGCCGCGAAGGTGCAGAGGATCCCGCCGTGATAGGCCAGGTCGCGGTAGAAGTCGGCCGCCCCCTCCCAGGCGCACATGGCCGTCAGGTGGGGAGGCTGGAGGGCCGCCACCTGCCACTGGTTCATGGCGTAGTAGGAAATGCCGTTCAGGCCGATCTTGCCGGTGCTCCAGGGCTGCTTGGCCGCCCACTCGACGCAGAAGTACAGGTCCTTGGCCTCCCGCAGCGACCAGGTGTCGAGGTAGCCCGGCGACCGGCCGCAGCCGCGCGAATCGACGCGCACGCAGACGTAGCCGTCGGGCACCCACTTTTCCGGGTCGACGACCTCCCAGTTTTGAAACTTGTTCGTCGAACCGGCCGTCACGTCCGGGTGCTCCGTGGACATGATCCGCCACTGGTCGGGGTAGCCGTCCTGGAAGGCAAGCCACTTGCCGTAGGGGCCGTAGGTCAGGATTACCGGATACTTCCCCTCGGCAACGGGCCGATAGACATCGGCACGCAGCACGAGACCGTCCTCCATCGTGACCGGCACATCCCAATCGATCCGCATCCCTTCCCTGATTTCACTCTTTGGGCTCATATCTCCTCCTTCACTTTTCCCACCGGGCGTTGTACACGCTCCAGCCCGGAACAATGTTCTTACCGTTGACCGCTTCGTAGTCCTCGAGGACGGCGGCCCAATGCTGGATCAGGGCGGGAATCAGGATCACCTCGCCCGGTCCCGAAACCACCTCGGTCCCGGCAAGCCCCCTGATCTTTCCCCGCAGCGGAACCTGGATCTGCTCGTTGGGATGGGAATGGGGCTTGGCCTCGGTCCCGGCCGTGAAGTGCATGAGGGCCACCTCGATCCGCTCGCCGGTGATCGTCGTCCCCCGGGCCGAGGAGCGCTTGGGGGTGATGAAGTCGGCGGTCAACTCGGCCCAGCGGAAGAAGGGCTGTCCGGCGCCGCTTCGCGCTTCGGGGCGCCCATCCCCGGCACCCACGTCCCCGAACCGGAGCACCTCGAACTCCTCCAGGACCTGGAGAGCGAACGGGGCGTGCGGACGGATCAGTACCGCCTCGGCGGGGCCGACGATCCGCTCCTCGCCGGCGACCCGAAAGCGCGCCGTTCCCCGGATGACCGTCTGGATCTGTTCCTTGGGCAGCGCGTGGAGGCCGACCTCCGCTCCCGCCGGGTACACGATCCGGCTGACCGCGATCTCCCGACCGCGGACCACGGCCCCCCGGACATCGCTGAACCCGGGATCGATGACCTCCTGCTCGATGTCGCCCCACCTGTACGCCGGCATCCCTTACTCCCCTTCGCGGATCGATCCCTGCTTCCCGGCCCTGCGGCGCCGCCCGCTGGGGTCACCGCCCTGCAGAACGGTCCAGCGTTACTTCTTGCCGGAATCGATCCCGGGATCGACGTACGCTCCCGCCATCGTGCCGTCGGTCGCCTTGCCCATGATGCCGTGCGACATGTCCTTGCAGGTGAAGAACTGGACGTCCTCCTCGGGGAGCGCCTGGACGTAGTGCGGGATGTTGGCGGGCAGGTAGATCAGCGTGCCGGGTCCGGAGATCTGTTCCGGCTGCCGGTCGACGCTCACCCGGGCCTTGCCCTTGATCAGATAGATCCACTGTTCGTTCGGATGGCTGTGTTCACGCGCGCCGGTGCCGGCCTTCATCGCGATCAGGCCCACCTGGATGCGCTCGCCCTCCACGACCGGCCCCTCGGCGCTCGAATAGCCCACGCCGGCGTCCATCCGCTGCGATGTCGTGAGGTCGAATACATAGGTACCGCTGCCGCCTTTGATCGCCCCCTTGTTCTTCGTTTCCGCTTGACTCATCTGTTCCTCCTTCGGTGGGCATTCGCTTCTGCTTCGCCTGAACTATCCGAAGCGGGTGCGCCCTGTCAAGCAAATACAGAACCCGTCAGTACTTCTGCGCGGCTAGGACTGCCGCGCCGGCCGCGCCGATCATCCCCAGCGCGGCCAGGAACAGCAGCCCCGCGAGATAGGAGCCGGTGGCGCCGATCAGAAACCCGATGACCGTCGGCGCCAGGGCCGAACCGAAATTGGCCAGCCCGTTGTCGATCCCGATCCCCGTGGCCATGATCGGGGCGGGCACGATGCGCTGCATGATGGCGTAGTAGACCGGAGTGCCCATTCCCCACATCACCATCCCCGCCACCATCAACAGCGCGCTCGTTAGGGGATCGGACACCAGCGCCGCGACGCCGATGGCCGAGGCCGCGCCCGCGAGGCTCAGCGTACAGATCACGGCGCGGCGGCCGATGCGGTCCGACAGGAACCCGAAGACGATCGATGCGACGAAGGAACCCAGGTACGGGAGCGAGGCGAACAGGATCATCTGACTTACCTCGAACCCCCGCGCCTCCCGGAGGTACTTGGGCAGCCAGGTGGTCAGCCCCGAGAAGGTGGCCAGGACGGCGAAATGGTAGATCACCATCAGCCAGAAGCGGTAGTTGCGAAGCAGGCGGCCGAGATCGCCTCCCGTCCCGGCGCCGGCGGCAGGCGCGGTTTCCCGGCCTGCCACGATGGCATCCCGTTCCGCGGCGCCGATTCCGGCCATCCGTTCCGGCACGTCGGCGGTCAGCAGCCAGATGGCAGGCACGACCAGGGCGAGGATGAACGCCGCCTGCAGAAAAAGGGCGGAGCGCCACCCCCACATCTCGATGGCCAGGGCCAAGAGCGGAACGGCCGCTGCCATGCCCACCCGCTGCCCGCTGGTCCAGATGGCATTGGCGCCCCCCCGCTCCGCGGGGGGAAACCAGTAGCGGATGTACCGGTTCGCCACGGGAAACAGCGGACCTTCGGCGATCCCTCGTGCGATCCGGCCGGCGAGCATCGCGGGGTAGGAAGCGGCCGAGCCCATCCAGAGGGCCGCAGCGGCCCAGCACCCGGTCATGACGGTGTACACCTTCCGCGGCCCCCATCGATCGGCGGTGTGGCCGAGAAAGATGTTCGCCAGGGCGTAGGGCAAGAGGAGCAGGGTCATCAGCATCCCCTGCCCTTCGGGGCTTCCTTCCAGCCCCATCGTCCGCAGAAAATCGGGGTCCACCAGGAAGAGCGAGAATGCGGCCCGGTCGAATCCGCCGAAGAAGAACCCGCTCCAGATCACGGCGACGACCATGTACCGGTACCGGCCCACTCGCCCCTCCTACCCGCCCGTGGCGGGCACCAGGAAGGTGAGTTCATCGCCGTCATGAACCTCCGTGGCCCAGCCCTGAAGCGACAGCATGTTTCTCCCGTTTACCAGGAGCACGGAACAATCCAGGAGGGAACAATCGGCGCTGACAAACCGCCGCAGCTGGTCGCCCAGCCGGCCCCGGAGGGCCCGGACCACATCCCCGAGCGACGGGGAAGGAGGGTCGAGCAGGATCTCCTGCTTCAACAGGATCTCCACGCCGATGATGTTGACGAGGATCTTCATGGCCCTGCCGGATCAGCCGGCGATCTCCCGTTCCGCGAGGTCGTACCTCCGCAGGGTCTCCGGCGTGGGGACCCCGGCCGCGTCCCAGCCCTGGCAGGCGTAGAAATCGTCGATCATCCGGTTGAGCCTCTCGTCGCCGATGCACTGCCCCGCCGCCGGCCCGTTGAGCATCGGCTCGTGCAGCGTCCGCTCGGGGAGCCAGTCGTCGGCGCGGGTGAACCCCTCGCGGTTGTTGAACATCCGGATGAGGGTCTCCACCCTCCCGGCCATCGTGTCGAAGTCCGCCTCCGTCAGCTCCACCCCCGTCACCGCCCGGTAGTACTCGATGCTGTACGACGACAGCGGCACGGGGATGAACTTGGCCGGCATATCGCAGACCAACAGCGAGTGGTAGACGCAGTTTTCCGCGTACAGGTCGCGGACCATCTTCCCCTTCCCCTCGGCGGTGAAGGGCGGATAGCCGCCGAGGATCTCCTTGGCCGGCGGCCAGGCGCGGCGGTGGCAGGCGCCGCGCGGCGACACGGCATAGGAGAGGCCGGCGCCGAAGGCGCCGCGCGGGTCGTAGGCCGGATACTCGAGCCCCTTGACGTGCATGGCGAAGCGCGCCGAACCCTGGCCCACCTGGGCGGCCACGGCCCGCACCCCTCGGGACATGATTTCGCCGAAGCCCTGGCGGCGGGCCGTCAGTTCGATCGCCCGGAGCACCGCCGCGTCGTTCCCGAAGGTCAGCTCGAGCCCCTCCGTCTGACTGGCCGTGAGCAGCCCCTTCTCGAAGCACTCCATGACGAAGCCGATGACGTTGCCCATGGAGATCGTGTCCAGCCCCAGGGTGTCGCAGCGGAGGTTCGCCTGGATGACCGTCTGCAGCGAATCGGTCATCAGGTTCGAACCGAACATGCCGAGGGTTTCATACTCCGGCCCCTCGAACACCTCCCCCCGGTTCGGCCCCTCGGTCACCTCGGTCATCAGCGAGCAGTGGACGAAGCAGGACTGGCAGGAGCGGTGCGCCTTGACGCTCTTGTAGACCCCCACCGAATCGAGCTTGCCCAGGGCCTGGTCCCAGGAGCCGTACTGAAAGTTGCGGGTGGGGAGGATCCCCCCGGCGTTGGTCACGTTGAGCGTGAGCGAGGTGCCGTACTTCGACCGGGCCTGGAAGAGCTGGCTCGCCCTGGCCAGTTCGTAATTCTTCCGGTTCAGCTCGACGACCCGGGCGCGGTCGTGGAACTCGGCGGCCCCGCTCCCCCGGACGACGATGGCCTTGAGGTTCTTGGAGCCCATGACGGCCCCGACGCCGGCCCGGGCCGCCTGACGGTAGTTGTCGCTGTTGATGCAGGCGTAGAGGCAGAGGTTTTCCCCTGCCGGCCCGATGGAGGTGACGACGAAGCCTTTGCCCTCCTTCTCCTTGAGCATCCGCTCGGCGGTGAAGCTCTCCTGACCCCAGATCCCCGCGGCACTGCGGATCTCGGCGCCCCGATCGTCGATCTTCAGATAGCTGGGGGCCGCGGCCTTGCCGCGGATCACCAGCCCGTCATAGCCGGCCTTCTTCAGCTCGATCGACGTCCGGCCGCTGGAATAGCTGTCGCACCAGCCGCCGGTGAGGGGCGATTTGGTCACCACGACGAACTTCGAGGAGCCGCAGACCATCGATCCCGTCAGCGGACCGGTCAGCACGATCATGACGTTCTCCGGCGAAAGGGGGTCCGTGTGGGGCGGCAGCAAATCGTACAGCAGGCGCGCCCCCAGTCCCCTTCCCCCGACATACTTCTTGGCCAGCTCATCGGAGATGGCGATCGTGTTCGTCTTTCCCGTCGTCAGATCGATGTCGAGCAGCTTGCCGCAGATCCCTTTCATGCATCACCTATCCCGTAAAAAATGCACAACGCATACCCTCCGATCCGCAGGACGTATGCGTTCCGTCTCCTTCGACCCGCAGGGGGCTTGTGTGCCGGTTCGCTACTGGGCGCAGAACCCGCCGTCCACCAGGAGGGTCTCCCCGGTCACGAAGCTCGAGGCCTCGCTAGCCAGGAAGATCGCCGGCCCGACGATCTCGGCGGGCTTGGCCGTCCGGTTGATCGGCACCTTTTTTATCAGATTACCATAAAACTCGGGATTGGAGAAGAGCTCATGCCGCGCCTCCGTCCAGACCGGTCCGGGGGCGATGGCGTTCACGTTGATCCCCTTGGCGGACCATTCGAGGGCGAGCGTCTTGGTCAGGTTGGCAACCGCGGCCTTGCTCGCGGCATAGGCCGTCCTGCCGCCGAATCCCACAATCCCGAAGGAGGAGCTCATGTTGATGATCCTGCCGCTTCCCTGCCGCAGCATCACCTTGCCCACGGCCTGACAGCAGAAGAACAGGGCCTTCAGGTTCACGTCCAGGACAAAGTCCCAGTCTTTCTCCGACATATCCTCTGCGGGTTTGTGGACGTTCACGCCGGCGATGTTGGCCAGGATGTCGATCCTGCCCACCGCCGTGAGGGCGTCTGCGACCATCCGGTCGATGTTTTCCGGCTGCACCAGGTCGACCTTCAGGACCAGGCAGCGGCGCTTCAGGTCCTCCACCTCCCCCTTGAGCTTCTGCAGCCGCTCCTCGTTGATGTCGACGCCGACGATGTCCGCGCCGGACTGGGCGAACCCGAGGGCGATCTCCCGACCGATCCCCTGGGCGGCGCCCGTGATCAGGGCCACCTTCCCCTGTAGTGAAAACAGATCCTGCATGCTCATCCTCCTTCCTGAAATATCACACCCCCAGCCAGCGGTGCTTTGCCTCCTGGTCCTCCCAGAGTTCGGCCGGGGTGGCCGAGTAGACGATCTTCCCCTTGCTCATCAGATGGATGTAGTCGGCGAAGCGCCGCGCAAAGGAGAGGTTCTGCTCCACCAGGAAGATGGAGAGGCCCTCCTGCTTGAGCTTGACGATCGCGTCGCCCACCTCGCGCACCAGCACCGGGGCCAGCCCTTCGGTGGGCTCGTCCATCAGCAGGAACAGCGGGTTCGAGATCAGGGCCCGGGCGATGGCCAACATCTGCTGCTCCCCGCCGCTCAGGGTATTGGCCCGCTGGTCGCGGCGCTCTTCGAGGCGGGGGAAGAGCTTGTAGATCTTGGCAAAATCCCAGGCCCCCGGGGCGTCGGCGCCGCGCTCGGCGATGGCCAGGTTCTCGCGCACCGTCAGGGAGGGGAAAACGCGCCGTCCCTGGGGAACCAGCCCCATCCCCATCCGGACGATGCGGTCGGCATCCAGGTGGGTGATCTCCTGGCCGTTGAACATGATCCTTCCCGACCTGGCGGGCGTAAACCCGATGATGGAGCGGATCAGGGTCGTCTTCCCGACCCCGTTGCGCCCCAGCATGGCCAGGACCATCCCCTTCTTCACTTCCAGGCTGACCCCCTGCAGGACATAACTGTCGCCGTAGTAGGTGTGAATGTCTTCTATCTTGAGCATGACCGGTTACTCCGCCCCCAGATAAATGTCGTGGACCACCGCGTTGTTCTTGATCTCCTCTTTCGTCCCTTCCGTCAGGAATTTGCCGTGATACAGCACCGTGATCCGTTCGGCGAATTCGAAGGCCACGTCCAGGTCATGCTCGATCATCAGGATCGTGATCGACGGGTCGAGCCTTTTCAGCAGCGCCGACAGCTCCTTCGTCTCCGCATCGGAAAGGCCCGCTGCCGGTTCGTCGAGCAGCAGGAGCCGCGGCTTTTCCGCCAGGGCCATGGCCACCTCGATATGGCGCTGGTCCCCGTGGGAAAGGTTCTTCACCAACTCGTTCCGCTTCTCCCAGAGGTTGAACTCCTCAAGCACCTGATCGCAGCGGTTGACGTGTTTCCGGTACGAGGAGAGGGGCCGCACCATGACGAACTTCGATCTGTCCAGGGCCTGACAGGACATCAGGATGTTTTCCGCCACGCTCAGGCAGCGGAAGAGGTTGGTCACCTGGTAGGTGCGGGCGATGCCCAGGGCCGCCCGGCGGTGGATGGGGTAGCGGGTGATCTCCTGCCCGTAGAAGAGAATCCGCCCCCGCGTTGCCGGGTAGATTCCGCTGACCAGGTTGAAGAGGGTGGTCTTCCCGGCGCCGTTGGGTCCCATCAGAACGCGCCGCTCCCCCGTCTCGATCGTCAGGTTTACGCTGTCGACGGCCCTGAGTCCGCCGAACTCCACGGTCAGGTCGTCCAGGAGCAGGCACGGTCCCTGTCCATCCCCGCCCCCCTTCTGTGTTGATGCCATAACGGTGTCCGCATCCTTTCTCGCAGCCGGAGGTCCATTCTTCCCGGGCCCCGCGGCGAAACCGCCGCCCGCGGCCCCCTCCGTCTTCTTCCGCCCTTTATCCGTTCCAGGTCTTGCAGGCCCCATCCGGGCTCTTGGCTGCCGTCTCGGCCTTGATGCGCCGCGACCGGAACCACTCCTTGACGAGGTTCACCAGCCCCTGCGGGGCATACAGAATGGTGAGAATATAGATCGAGCCGATGATCAGCAGCCAGCGCTCGGTGTAGGCGCTGATGAAGTTCTTCAGAAACACGATGATCCCCGCCCCGAGCGCCGGACCGATGAGCGTCCCGGGTCCCCCGAGGATGACCATCAGGATGATTTCGATCGAGGCGTTGAGGTCCATGTCGTAGGGGCTGATGAACCCGTTGAAATAGGCCCAGAAGACACCCGCCGACCCGGCGAAGCTCGAGGCCACCACATAGGCCAGATACTTGTGGAGCCACGTATGGTAGCCCAGGACCCGCATCCGGGATTCGCTGTCCCGGATCCCCTTGAGGCTGTGGCCGAAGGGGGAACGGATGAGCAGGATCAGCAGGACCAGGGCGATCAGGAAAAAGGCCAGGATGACGTAATAATAGGTCAGGGGATCGGTCATGTTCAGGGGAAGCCCCAGGTCGGGCCGCATCACGCCGGAGATGCCGTTGTCGCCTCCGGTCATGGTCACCCAGCGAAAGGCGATCCCCCAGAGGCACATCCCCAGGGCCAGGGTGATGATCAGAAAGGAGACCCCCGAGGCGTGGGCCACCAGAAACCCGAAGACCATGGCGATCAGGAGGGACAGCACGGTCCCGCCGAGCAGACAGGGGATGAATCCCCCGCCGTAGCGGGTGGAGAGAATGGCCGTGACGTACCCGGCGGCTCCGAAGAACGCCGCGTGGCCGAAGGAGGAGAGTCCGCTGTAGCCCATCAGCACGTCCAGGCTCATGGCCAGGACGGCGAAAATCAGCATCTGTGTCAGGAGCGAGATCCAGTAGGAGGTGTAGAAGGGCGGCAGGGCCATCAGGAACACCATTCCCAGCAGAATGCCCGCGATCTTTGTTTTCGAATTGAAGAGGTCTTTCATGAGCGTCAATCTTTCCCGAAGAGCCCCGCCGGTTTCAGGGCCACAACCAGCGCCATGGGGGCGAAGAGCGTAAAGTAGGAGAGTTCCGGGATCAGGGCCTTGCCGAAGTTGTCCACCAGCCCCACCAGGATGCTGCCCACCGCGGAACCGAGCAGCGACCCCCGGCCCCCGACGAGCACCACGACGAACCCCAGCGACAGGAGCTCGAAATCCAGTCCCGGGTAGACGCCGAAGATCGGTCCCCCCATCACCCCCCCGAAGGCGGCCAGAAAGGCACCCAGGCCGAACATGAACCCGGAAATCAGGGGCACGTTGAGCCCGACGCCCCGCGCCATCTCGTGGTCGTCGACGGCCGCCCTGAGCTTGGCGCCGACCAGGGTCTTGTCGTTGAACAGCCACAGGGCGATCGCCACCACCACGGCCACGCCGAAGATGAAGAGGCGGTAGATGGGGAAAACGACGCCGAAGATGTTGGCCGACCCCTTGAGGAACTGGGGGGCCTCCAGGAGGTAGGGGTCCCCCCCCCAGATCAGGAGCGAAAGGTCCCGAAAGATCAGGGCGAACCCCATGGTGATCATCATCTGCGGCATGGCCTGGAGGGAAAAGCGCCTCAGGAAGCCCCGTTCCATGACCGCCCCGAGGACGCCGACGGCAAGCCCCCCCGCCAGGGTGGCCAGGAAAAAGTTGTTCGTCTTGTTCAGGACGGTCATCCCGACGTAGGCCCCCACCATGAAGAAGGAGCCGTGGGCGATGTTGACGATCTTCATCACCCCGTAGATCAGCGAAAGCCCGCTGGAAAGCAAAAAAAGAAGGGCTGCGAACGAAAGCCCGTTCAGCGTCTGGACCAATAAGAAATCGCTCAAAACTCCACCTCCGCCCGTCAGCCCTCCCCGGCAAACGGTACCCGTACCCAACCGCGCGGCAGTCGCAGTCCGAACGCGGGGGGCACAACCGTGCCCCCCGCGCAGGGAAAATCGAAGTTCAGGTTATCCTCAGCCCATCCACATCCGCCCCGCGGTCAACCGGTTCGCTCCGGCATGGCGAGCCCCCGTCCGGCAAGGCAGGAGGTGCGGATCAAATCGCCCGGTCAGGGTTTAACCGGGGGAAACTCGCGGGAATACACGGGCTGCTTCAGGAAATCCTCCGGCTTGGACTTCCAGAACTGGGAAACGTTCGGGAAGGTATGGACCACCGTGTTCTGCAGCTCGCCCTTCACCTTCTCCACCTTGCGGACGTAGACGTTCTGCAGGGGGTTGCCGTAATGGTCCAGTTTCATCGGCCCGCGGGGGAGGTCCTTCAGCTCGACCGCCTTCAGGGCCGCCAGCATCTTGGCCCGATTCTCCACGTCGCCGTTCGTCGCTTTGATGGCCTCGACGATCCAGCGCATCCCCGAGTACGTCCCCTCGGAGTAGTAGGAGGCGGCCTTCTTGGCCTTGGCCCGGAATGCCTTGACGAACTTCTTGTTGGCGGGGTTGTCCAGCGCCTCGCTGTAGATGAGCGGGGTGATGATGCCGAGCGCCTCGTCTCCCATCGAGGGGAGGGCGTGCTCGTCGGTCACGGTCCCGCCGCCGATCAACGGGATCTTATCCTTCAGGCCGAACTCCTTGTACTGCTTCACGAACTGCAGGGTCAGCCGGCCGGAGAAGACGGCGAAGACCGCGTCCGCGTCCTTGGAGATCTGCGAGAGGTAGGGGCTCATGTCCTGGGCCGTCATGGGCACCCAGATCTTCTGGAGGACCTTCCCGCCGGCGTCCTCGAAGGTCTTGTGGAAGCCGCTGGCGCACTCCCAGCCAAAGGCAAAATCATACGCGACGATCGAAACCTTCTTGAATTTCAAGACATTGTATGCATATTCGCCGAAGGGCTGATGGGGCTGGCTGCTCGACCAGCCGGTCCGCACGATCCACTTGGGAACCTTCCGCTGGGTGATGTCGTCGGCGGACATGATCGGGTAGGTCATGGGAATCGCTTTCGAGTCGATGTACGGCGCGATCGCATAGGCGGTGGAGGCCATCAGGCCGCCGGTCATGATATGAACGCCGTCCTTTTCGATCAGCTTGCGCGACTTCGTGAGTCCCACTGCCGGATTCGCCTCGTCGTCCTCGACGAGAAGCTCGATCTTCCGGCCGGCTGCCTGGTGCTTGATCTCCTCAAGGTAGAGCTGGGCGCCTGCCAGCATGTCCTTCCCATTGGCGGCCATCCCGCCCGACAGGGGGGCGAAGAAGCCGATCTTGATGGGCCCTTTTTCTGCTGACCATGAGGGTAACGGATTGATCAGGAAGACACTCATCACCGCAGCCACGAACAGAACGGTCAACCATTTTTTCTTCATCGTTCCTCTCCTCCCTTACTGCTTGATTTCGCTAATGAGAACAGCCGGTGTTGAGGGCGACTATATGAAGGCGGGCTCGGTGTGTCAAGATAATTCTTGATTTAGTTCGCTTGACTGCGATCGATGCGCAGCCGCGGCAGCAGCCGGGTACTCTGCGGTTACGCAGGAGCGGTCGCCGTCGTTTCCGCCTGCGGACGGATTTTCTTGACAGACGCCTCCCCGGTCCCTATACTCGGACCGCATCCAGCCCCCCGGAACATCCCTGTGATACCCTCCGGGCACATCACCGAACGAGGAAGAGGAGCTCACCGTGAAGGTTACCGTAGCGGCAGTCCAGACGAAGACCGTCCTCGAGGCGGACCAGCAGACGAAAAATATCGAAATGGCGAGGCAGTACGTAGCCCAGGCCGCCGAGCAGGGGGCGCAGTTCGTCTGCTTCCCCGAGACCTACCCGGGCCCCTGGAAGGCGCCGCTCAGCTATTCACCCGTCGAACCGCTGAAGGAGATGGCGAAAGAGCACAACGTCATCATCATCGCCGGGGCCAACTGCCCTGTTCCCGGGAATCCCGGGCGGGGCTACACCTCCCAGATCATCGTCAGCCCCGACGGGTCGGTGGGGAGGTACAACCGGACGATTCCGAAGGGTCCCTGGATCTACAAGGGGGGGCGGTTCTGGGATTACGATTACCAGGAGGGGGACGACCTGCCGGTTTTTCCGACCCCTTTCGGCACGGTCGGGATCCTGATCTGCAGCGAGGTGTACGCACCGGAACTCTCCCGGCTTCTGGCCTTGAAGGGGGCGGAGATCATCTTCCTGCCCGCCGGCGTCTGCAAATACGAGCTTCAGGCGACCTGGCGCACCCTGATCTGGGCGCGGGCGATCGAAAACCTCGCCTACACGGTGACCTGTCAGAACATCCTGGGGGCGGAGCAGGGGCTGGCGATGATCTGCAGCCCCGAGGAGGTCCTCGTCGAGGCGACGAAGCCGGGAATCTTCACCGCTCAATGCGACCTCGACCGCATCCGCTGGCTCCGCGAACAGCGGGACCTCTACGGACCGCCGATGCCCTGGAACACCAAACCCGGCACCCTCCGGGACTGGCGCCGCCCCGAGGTGTACCGGAAGAACTGTTCGGATTGGTAGGGAAAACTATCTCCGGTCCCGGATGAACTCGTTCAGCCAGTAGAGATTCAGCTCGGCGAGTTTGCCCCGCGTCGGCACCCCCTCTGCGGGGTCCCACCCCATTGCCTCGTAGTAGAGGGTCAACAGGTCGTCGAACTCCTCACGGTCGATCCCCTTGCCCTCCAGGGCGCCGCTTTCCAGGGGTTCGAACAGCCGCTCCGGGAGGGCGTCATCCCTGCGCCCGAACCCCTCGCGCAGGTTGAATACGCGGGCCATGTTCACGGTCCGTTCGCCCACCTTCATCAGCTCCCAGAGGCTCGTCTCCCAGCCGGTCACCGCCTGCACCACCTCCACGAGTTTCGGGAGGGTCAGCGCCCAGACCGGTCCGGCGACGAAGTTGCAGACCCCGAGGGATTCGTACAGCGACCAGACGAAGTGGAGGTAGGTGAAATTGCGCGCCTTGCGCGCCCCCATCTCCCGGCCGGGGACCGGCTCCAACAGGCCGAGCGGGGCGATCCGGCCGAGAAGCGGCCCCGGCGCCTGAAAGGGGGTGTCGTGGGGGGCCCGCACATGGTCCGCCCCGGTCGGCGAAACGGCGAAGCTCAGCCCCTGCCCGGTCTTGCCGCGGGGGTCGTGCATCGGCAGCTCCTGCCCCTTGATGTGGAGGGCGAACCGCTCCGCCCCCCTGCCGATCCTGGAGGCCGCGATCCTGACGCCGTCGGCCAGGATATCCCCCAGCCCCGGCCTGCGGAAGGCGATCCATTCGATCGCCTTGAGCATCGCTTCGGGGTTCCCGAAGGTGAACTCGACCCCCTCCGTGTCGGCCTTGGTGAGGATGCCCTGCTCGGCGCATTCCATGGCGAAGGCGATCGCGGCGCCGGTGGAAATCGTGTCGAGGGTGTAGCGGTTGCACAGCTCGTTCCCCTTAGCGACGGCCTCGAGGTCGTCGATGCACAAAAGCGAGCCCAGCGAGCTCAGGGTCTCGTATTCCGGCCCGCCGTAGCTCGGCGAGGTGGCGTAGGGGCCGGAGGGGATCTCCACCGCCCGCTTGCACCGCACGGCGCAGGCGTAGCACCCCTCCTCGCCCTTCAGGATCGTCTCGGCCATCCGCTCGCCGCTGATCCGGGCCGCCCCGGCGAAGCTGCCGCCGCGGAAATTCCGGGTCGGCAGGATCCCCTGGTTGTTGATCGCCATGACGAGGTTGGAGGTGCCGAGCTTCCGGAGCACCTTGTTCGGTCCGTGCCGGCCGATCAGCCCGGCCAGCTCCTTGGCGAGTGCCTGGAGCCTCTGCGGGTCGTGGATATCCAGCTTTTTCGTCCCCCGCACCGCAACGGCCTTCAGGTTTTTCGAGCCCATCACCGCGCCCATGCCGGTCCGTCCGTTGGCGTGCTTGAGCTCGTTGACCACGCAGGCGTAGCGCACCAGGTTCTCGCCGCCGGGCCCGATCAGGGCGACCCGTGCCCGCTGCTGGCCGAGCTCCTCCCGGATCGCCTCCTGGGCCGGACCGGTCTCCAACCCCCAGATCCGCTCCGCCGACCGGATCTCGCAGGCGCCGTCGTTGATCCAGAGATAGCAGGGCCGGGTTGCCTTTCCCGTCACGACGACCGCATCGAACCCGGCGAATTTCAGCTCCGGCCCCCAGAACCCGCCGGCCTCCGTCTCCCCGTACCCTCCGGTCAGGGGCGACTTTGCCGCCACGGTGTACCGCACCATCCCGGCGATCGGCGCCCCGGAGATCACCGAGGAGGCGAAGATCAGGATGTTGTCGGCTGACAGCGGGTCGATTCCCGGCTTGAGTTCTTTCAGCAGATAGTACGACGCCAACCCTCCGCCGCCCAGGTAGGTCCGGTAGACGAGCTCCTCGGGCTGATCGACCCCTACCGTCCCGGAGGTCAAATCCACCCGGAGGACCCTGCCGTTGTATCCGTAAGGCATGCCTGTTCTCCTTTCTTACCCGTCCCGCCGCTGCCCCGGGGTCAGTCTGCTCCCGCCCTGCCCTCCCGCCGGCCCCGGTGATGCCCGGCCTCGCCAGCGGGGGTTCCGGCGCAACGGGGCTCCTTGTTGAGGGGGGAGAGCGGGTTCGCACTGCCGGGTACGGCCGGAAGGTCTGGGGGAATCACACGGCCCGGCAAACGCACCGGGCCGGCTTCGCACCCGCCGATGCAAAGCAAACGGCTTTCCGGAGCTCGCATCCGCGCGGGAGTGAGGCTGGGCTACCGGTTTTGTTCGGTCAGTGTCTTCAACAGCCTCCCGGTCGTTTTCCGGAGACGGAATACGACCGTCTTGAGCATCAGCTGAAAATCGGGGGAGAGCTTATTGTATTCGCTGTCGAAGAACTGCCGGTCGATGATCCCGACCTCGGTCGTTCCCCTGGCGATGGCCGTGGCCGAGCGGGGCGTCTTGTCGAGGTAGGCGATCTCACCGAAGAGCTCTCCCGGCTTGAGCGTCTCGATGACGATCCGCCGGCCGCCCACGTTTTGGGAGATCTCCACTTCGCCCGATTCGACAACGTACAGCCAGTCCCCGTTTGCCCCCTCGGCAAAGATCACCTGCCCATCCTTGAACGTTTCGTACGTAGCAACCTGAAACATCTGCGTTCCTCACTCCATCTCTGTGTCCGTAGGGGTACTGTATAATCGAAAACCGGCCCCGGCGCAAGCCGCTCTTCAGTACCCCGCGGTTCGCACCGCACCGGGGCGGGCAGCATGCCCCCACCGGCACGTCAGCGAGGTTCGCTCCGGGTTTGGCCGGCCGGCCGGCTCGCGGGCCCGCTGCGGCGGCCCGCACCGCACTCGCTCCGGAAGAAGGCCCACTCCTCGCACTCGGTACCGTCGGGGAACAGACACACGCCGTACTGTCCGCCGCCGGCGCCGGTCCGCAGCTCCAGGCGGTAGCCGGATTGTACGCAGTACACCGATGCAGGGTTGGCCAGCCCGGCCTTTCGCTGCCCGGCATCCCCCCCTCCGACGCACCCCGCCGCCAGCAGGCACCCCGCCAGCATCCAGTACCGATAGGACATCACACGCCCGCCTCGCACGCGCAATCCCGCTCGGCCGGCGGCGAGGCGCCCCCCCCGTTAAATCGCTATCTCCGCCGGGTCGTCGTCCGCTGCCCGGACCCGCCAGGGAAACTGAGCGGAACCGGTGATCTTCTCGAGCGGCAGCTTCAGGTATGTTCCACAGGCGCTTACCGCCACATCCCCGTTCGGCAGGAGGATCTCTCCCGTGCCCTCGAACAGCCTGCGCGTGTCCCGGGTGATCCTGCCAACGGCCCGCAGCTCTCCCGCCAGGGGGATCGGCAGCAGGTACCGCAGGCTCAATTCGGCGGTCACCCCCCAGACGCCGCGGTTCTTGATCATCACCGCCCTGCCGATCGTCTCATCCAGGATTGCCGCCGCCATGCCGCCGTGCAACCTGCCGGGGTAGCTCTGATGCCGCTCCTGGGGATTGAAGAGCGCTGCGACTTCGCCGTTTTCCAGTTCAAAAAAAGCGGCCTTGAGCCCGAACTCGTTCTCCAGCCCGCAGACCAGGCAGTGCGCACAGTTCTCCTGTTTGGCTACGACCCGCTGTTTCATTCCCCCCCCCGACGGCTGCGCCTGAGCCCCTGCACAGCGAGCCCCCCGGCGCCACCTGCTTGGCGCACCTACGCCGGTGGCACCGCAGGGTCGGCAGGCCGCGACCAAAGCACCGTCACGGCGTTTCCCCCCCGCCGTTTCACCTCGTACATGGCATCATCGGCCCGCGTCAGCATCTCCTCGACCCGGCGGTCCTCCGCCGCCAGCTGGGATACGCCGATGCTGATCGTCATGCGCCGGACCTCGCCGCCGGCTTCGATTGCCTGCTCGGCGACCGCCGTCCGCAGACGCTCCGCCGTCGCCTTGCCGCCGGCAAGGTCGGTCTCCGGCAGCAGGACCGCGAATTCATCGCCCCCGACCCGGCCGAAGACATCGATGTCGCGCAAGAGCTTCTTGCACCGCGAGGTGATCGACACCAGCACCCGGTCTCCTGCCGCGTGTCCGTACGTATCGTTGATCTTCTTGAACTGATCGATGTCGAACATCAGCAGGCTGAGGGGATGGCCGTACCTGCGCGCACGCTGGATTTCCCGCTCTCCCTGATCGAAGAAGCAGCGGTTGTTGGCGATATTGGTGAGGTAATCGGTCGTGGCCAGCCGCCGCAGCTCCACCTGGGCGCTCTTCAGGTCGATCTCCAGCCGTTCGCTGTTGAGCATCACAAACCCGAGGTTCCAGGCTACACCAAAAAAAACGGAGACCAAAAACGTGGCCGCCTGCATCATGCTGGGCACATACAGGTCATGCGGCCCGGGGTCGAGCGCCGTCGCGATGGCGCGGACAAACAGGAACAGGGCGTGCAGGCCGAAGAGGCTGCCGGTGAACAGGTAGGAGAACCGCTGGCCCGACGGGGTGTTGGCCAGCAGCTCCCAGGCGCAAACCCCATAGAACAGCGCCAGGGAAAGCGACAGGAGGATGATCCGCACGCCCGTATCGTTGTCCACGTAGGTGAAGTAGGCGACCAGCAGCGCATAGGCAACGAGGGGGACAAGGAGGCTCCCGATGCGCCGGCCGGGAGCGCCGCGAAACCGGTGCGTCCCTTCCAGGTACAGCGCCGCCGCCGCGATCAGGAAGACATTTGCCAGCACGATCGTGAACAGGGGGGGTATCATCCCGCGCAGGGAGATCAGCAGGAATCCCACGGTCCAGGCAGCGGTTCCCGCGGCCCAGGCCCCGAACCCGGGATAGGTCTTGCGCGTCAGCCAGATCAGGGTGATGGTGATGCTGAGCATCACGCCGACCCCGGTCAGCATCACGGAAAGCGAACGAATGTCAAGCGAAAATGGAACCATACTGGCATCCCATCGCAAACGGTCTTCGCGACCGGATCACCCCCGGTTCAGCGCAGCTGCCGCCGGCGAAGCGCGATCGGTTTCGGTCACCCCCGCTGGAGTATTTCGATCCGGATGTTCTCCGGCCCGCGGACAAAGGCGATCTTGAGGCCCGGCCGGACGACATTCGGTTCCATCGTGAACTCAACCCCTCGCCGCTTCAACTCGGCGCACGCCGCATCGAGATCGTCCACCCAGAGTCCGAAGTGGTCGAGCCCTTTGTACCGGCCGGCGGCACAACCCGGCAGGTTGTCCTCGGCCGCGGCCTTGAACAGGAAGATATTCAGGCCATTCAGGTCCACGTCGATCCGGGGCTTTCCCTCCTGAACGGTTTCGATTACCTTCGCATCGAACTTTGTCCGGAAATAGTCTGCTACGTTCTTCGGATCCTCGCTCACGATATGGCAGTGGTCGAAATGATAGATTGGCGGCATGGGGCTCTCCTTTGTTATTTGCGGTCGCGTTACTCGGTGTAGCCGGCGGCCTGCTTGTACCAGTCGAGGATCTCGCTTCCCGTCATGAACAGGACCCCCTCGTGTTTCTTGATGTATTCGAAGATCTTGTCGAAATAGCCGATGCGGTGGGGAACGCCCGTGAGATAGGGGTGCACCGCGATCGCCATGATCCGGGCGTTGCCGCTTCCCTCGGCATAGAGGGTGTCGAACTGGTCGCGGCTGCGATCGTACAGCTCCGCGGACCGGTGGTGCTGCACGGCGTAGATCGGGATGTCGTTGAGCTCCATGGTGTAGGGAATGGAGAAGAGGGTCCCGTTCTTCACCTTCAGCGGGTAGGGCAGGTCGTCGTTCACCCAATCCAGGCAGTACTCGATCCCCTCCTCCGCCAGGATATCGGGAGTGTGGAGCGTCTCGTGCAGGCCCGGTCCCATCCAGCCGCGCGGCTTCTGCCCCGTTTTTTTCTGGATGGCCTCGATCGTCCTGCGGATCGCCAAGCGTTCGTCCTTCTCCTTCGGGAGGGCCCGCTGTTCGTAGCTGTGGCCGAAGAGCTCCCAGCGGCTCTTGAGGCAGGCATCGACGATCCGCGGGTAGGCGGTGCATACCGAGCCGTTCAGGCTGACCGAGGCCCGGATGGCGTGCCGATCCAGGACGTCGATGATCCGCCAGATGCCGACCCGCATCCCGTAGTCGTACCATCCGTAGTTGGTGACGTCCGGCACGATCACGGCGCCCTGCGGCGGGGGCAGGACCGTGCGCGCCATCGGTTCGTCGAAGGGCCACTCCTCGATATTCACGACCACCCAGACGGCGATCCTGGCGCCGCCGGGCAGTTTGAGCGGTGTACGGTCGATGATGGGCAGAAAGTCGGCTCTTGGGTTGGTCATGATTTTTCCCCTTTCTCGTTCCTTCGGTTCCCTCGGCTGCCGACCCTCGCGCCGGCCGGCAGTGTATAAATCGTCCCGGCAACCGCTGTCAACGGATTTATCGTTGCGCCCGCGCCGCCCGCAGCAGGGGGACCGGTTCCGGCGCCGATGTCCGCGGTATTCACTGCGCGGCCGGGTCTCCGTCCCGGGCGTACCCCGGCTGTTCGGCAGCCCCGCTCTTGGCCGCCCCCCGCTTGACCATGCCCAAGCGGGACTTCAGCGAGCGCCCCTCCCCCCCCCGCAGGGCGTCGTAATACACGGTGTTGGCCATCACTTTCTTCACGTAGTGGCGGGTCTCCGCGAAGGGGATCGTCTCGATGTAGATCGCCCCTTCCAGCGGCCTGGCGTCGAGCCACCGGCGCGCCCGGCCGGGACCGGCGTTGTAGGCGGCGGCCGCGAGCACCGGGCTGCCGTCGAGCCCGCCCATGACGTGCCGGAGGTAGAAGGCGCCGAGGGCCACGTTCACCCGCGGCTGATTCACGCGGGACGCATGGTATCCCTTCATCCCGATCTTCCGCGCCACCCACCGCGCCGTGGCGGGCAAGAGCTGCATCAACCCCGATGCCCCCGCCGAGGAACGGGCATCGACGATGAACCGGCTCTCCTGGCGCACCAGACCCAGGACCCACGGCTCGTCGATCTGCCGGAGGCGCGCCTGCTCGGCGAGCACCTTGCCGTACGGCGCGGGATAGCGCATGCTGAAGTCGTGCAGGGAAACGGTCTTGTCGGCGGTGTTGATGGCCCGGTCCCAGATCCCGTTGCGGCGTGCCAGTTCGGCGGCGGCCAGCAGCTGCCGGTCCTCCATCGGCCGGATGGCCCACACCCACTCGGCGGTGGCCTCGCTGCGCAGCCCGAGCCGGTAGAGCGCCAGAGCCCGCTTGATGCCCCCCAGAGAAGCGACCCGGGCAATCTCCTCTTTCGTCGGGGGCGCCGCCTGCGGCGGGATCGTAAGCGGGATCCCCAGCTCCTCGGCGGCCAGCTGGCCGTAGAAATGGTGCTCCTGGGCGATGCACCCGAACAGTCGCTTCCCCTCCTCGGGGGCGCCGAGTTCGCAGAGCGCTCTTCCCAGCCAGTAGACCCAGACCGGCTCGTTGAAGACCGACGCTTCCATCCGCTCGATCGCGGCCTTCACCTCCCGCCAGTCCCCCTGCCTGAGCGCGATCCGGGCGCGCCAGGCCAGCTGTTCGTCCGAAAGGGGCGCTGCCCCTGCCTCCCCGAACCAGGCGAGTGCCTCGGGAAGATGGCGGCGCGCCCCCTGCTCCGCCAGCACCCCCCAGACGTAGCCTCGCTCCTCGCTGCCGAAGCGCTCCCGGAGCGCGGGCCGGCGCCACCGGTTCACCGCGGCCTCCGGGTCGTTCTGGGCCAGCCGCGTGAGGGCCGCAATCGCCAGTTCGCGCCCCGCAGCCGTATCCAGCTCTGCCCCGGCGCCCTCCAGGTACGCGGCCGGCGCCTGGACGATCCGGTCGATCCGGTGCGCCCGCGGGAGCTGGCCGCCGGGGAAAAGCTCACCGAGGCGCTTGGCCTCCGCGATCAGCCCCGCGCGGACGAGAACCCGGAACCGGTCGGCCAGGTCCCGGGGCGTCAGGTCCCCCGAACGCGCCATCGCCTCCGTCAGCAGCGCGCATCCCTCGGGGAGCGCCCGCTGCTCCTTCAGGATCCGCCTGAGCGCGGGCGGCACCGATTCGTCCCGGTTCAGCCAGCGCTCCTGCAGGGCGTAACAGGCCACCTCGGGATCGTCCTTGACCAGGGCCGGGTGCTCCCGCCGAAACAGCTCCCATTGTCCATTCCTCCCCAGCAGGCGCAGCCACTCCCGACGCAGCTGGTCGGCAAGGAGCGTCCCGGAGTTCCGGGCCAGGAACTCATGCAGTTCGCCCGGATCGGCCCGGTCGAGGCGGAGCCGGAGTCCCCAGAAGACCGCGTAGGACTCCAGCAGGTGGCCCCGGACCTTCTCCGCCTGGCGGGCCAGCTTGGCCCGGTCGCCGGCCGAAAAGGCGTCGCGGGCCGCAAGCAGCGCCTTGTCCCGGGATCCGCCGTCGGCCGCCGGGAGCGTCAGGGGGGCCGCGATCAGGCTGGCCGCAATCATCATGCATAGGAGCGTCCTCATATCCCCGTCCCCGCTTCCCGAGCGCCGCTTCTTTTCCCCGCACTGATCACCGTTCTACCCCGCCACCGCGTACCTGCTGCACCGGTTCCGAAACCCACCGGCCCGGCCTCGCCTCCAGCCACCGCGCCGGGGCGCGCACAGCCGCACCGAACCTGCCGGCCGGGTCGCCATTATACCATGGAGCAGCGGGTGCGCCGAGAAAATTGCGCTCCCCGGCCCCTCGCCTGCAAATCCCCGCCGCCGCCCGAGCGGAGGGATCAGCCGCCTCCTTCCGGTGGGGCCGCTGCGGCCAGCATCTCCCGCAGCATCACCTCCGGATGACGGTACCGTTCGTACTGCGGCGTCTTCTTCCCGAGCTGGATCGCCTCCTGCGGGCACCACTGGATGCAGGCGAAGCACTGTTCGCACCGGTGCAGCCAGCGGGGCCTCTCCGCCGCGAGGGCGATGTTCCCGCTGGGGCAGATCGCCGTGCAGACGCCGCAGGCGTTGCACTTCTCATCGACCCAAAAGCTCCCGTCCATCCGGGGGACCTGGCGAAAGGAAAGGCGGTAGAGCAGGGAAAACAGAACGTTCTGCCAGCGGGGGCCCTTTTCGACGGGCAGCTCCTCCCGTGCGGAAACCGCGGCGGCGATCCGCTCGATCTTCCTTGTCGCCCCGTCGAACCGCGCCTGCTGCTTCTCCCGCGGTCCTGGCCCGCCCCAGGGGATGTAGTTGGAGGGCATGGCAATCTCGAACCCGGCGGCAAGGGCCATCCCCCGTTTCGCCATCAGCCGCTCCAGCTGGACCAGCGTGGCGGCGACCTGGCCGGCATTGACGGCGACGGCGAAGTGGTACCGGGCGGGGTTCGGGACGAGAGACTCCACGAAGGCGATCACCCGCTGCGGCAGGCCCCAGATGTGAACGGGAAAGACGATCCCGATCGCGTCGGCCCCGCTCCCGGAAACCTCCCCGGCAGCGGGCCGCATCGGCGAGACACGCCCCGCGCCGAGCCGGCCCGCCAGCGTCCGGGCGATCCAGAGAGAGTTCCCGGTCCCCGTGCAATAGTACAGATCGGTCCTCATGGTCATCTCCTCGCAGCGCGCCTCCGACGCGGTATGGCCGCAATTGTAGTCCAGAATTCCCCCCGTTGCCAGGAGAAATGCAACCGGATAAATCCATTGACTTCAAGGGGTCAAAGTGATAGGGAAACTACCCTCCGCACGGAGGGGCGGGGTTCATATGCTGGACATCAAGTATCTCAGGCAGAACAGCGAATTCGTCAGCGCGAAGATGCGCGAACGGGGCCAAGAGCTGAACATCGAGCGCTTCGTCAGCCTCGACGCCCGCCGGCGGGACATCATCCAGGAGGTCGAAGGGCTCCGGAGCGAGCGCAACGCCGTGTCCAAACGGATCGGCGAGAAGAAGAAAAATCGGGAAGACGCCGCGGAGCTGATCGCACGGATGGGCGAGGTCTCCGACCGGATCAAGGAGCTGGACGAGCAGCTGAAGGGGGCCGATGAGGAGCTCCAGTCGATCCTGATGACGCTCCCCAACATCCCGCACGCCTCGGTCGTTGTCGGGACCTGCGCCGGCGACAACCCCGTCGTCCGCGCCTGGGGCGAGAAGCCTGCCTTCTCCTTCACCCCGCGGCCCCACTGGGAGATCGGCGAGGAGCTGAACATCCTGGACTTCACCCGGGGGGCGAAGATCACCGGCGCGCGCTTCACGCTGTACCGCGGACTCGGCGCGCGGCTCGAACGGGCGATCATCAATTTCATGCTCGACCTCCACACCCGGGAGCACGGCTACACCGAGGTGCTCACCCCCTTCCTGGTCAACCGGGAGAGCATGACGGGTACGGGGCAGCTCCCCAAGTTCGAGGAGGACCTGTTCCGGGTCGACGCGGTGGACTATTTCCTCATCCCCACGGCGGAGGTCCCGGTGACGAACATCCACCGGGACGAGATCCTGGGCGAGAAGGAGCTGACGATCTCCTACTGCGCCTACTCCCCCTGCTTCCGCGCGGAGGCGGGCTCCTACGGGAAGGATACGCGGGGACTGATCCGCCAGCACCAGTTCAACAAGGTGGAGCTGGTGAAGTTCGCCCGGCCCGAGACCTCCTATGAGGAGCTGGAAAAGCTGACCCTGAACGCCGAGGAGGTCCTCAAACGGCTGCGGATCCCCTACCGGGTGGTGTCGCTCTGCACGGCGGACCTCGGCTTCTCCGCGGCGAAGACCTACGACATCGAGGCGTGGCTCCCCGGCCAGGAGGCCTACCGGGAGATCTCCTCGTGCAGCAACTTCGAGGATTTTCAGGCGCGCCGCGCGGCGATTCGGTTCCGCCGCGAGGAAGGGCAGAAGGTGGAGTACGTCCACACCCTGAACGGTTCGGCCCTGGCCGTGGGCAGGACCCTCGTCGCCGTCCTGGAGAACTGCCAGCTCTCCGACGGGAGCGTCGTGATCCCCGAGGCGCTTCGGCCCTACATGGGGGGAGTTGACAGGATCACCGCCGCAAGGTAGCATGCACAACACGCGGAGGGATGGCCGAGTGGTCTATGGCGGCGGTCTTGAAAACCGTTGACCGAAAGGTTCGCGGGTTCGAATCCTGCTCCCTCCGCCAGATACGCACCCGGCTTGTCGACCCGGGCCGCAGCGGAACAGAACATGATCGCGGAGAGATGGCTGAGTGGCCGAAAGCGATCGCCTGCTAAGCGATTGTACGCCCTTCAAAGGTGTACCGCGGGTTCGAATCCCGCTCTCTCCGCCATTTTTTCCACCGGCGCTCCCGCGCTCAGGTCGCCTGCCCGGTGCGCCGATCCATACTGTAAGAGCTCCCCTTGGCCTTCTTGGCGAAGTGCTTCATCTCCGAGGCCGCCCCGGTCAGCTCGCCGAAGTGGGAGAAGCCGCGCCCCGCGGTGTCCGTGACGCCGATCGAGATGCCGATGAAAGGGAAGAACCCCGCGACCCCCTGGCGGCTCACCGACTCGACCCCGCCCTTGTCCCGGTCCTCCTGGTCATAGAGCGTCGGGATGATCTGGTCGAAGGCGCGGATGATCTCGCCGCAGGCCCCCTCGATCAAACCCGCATCCATGATGAACACGAAATCGTCGCCGCCGATGTGGCCGACGAAACTCCCCCTCGGCTGCATGCTCTTGACGAAGTTGAGGATGAGACGCCCCGTGACCTTGATCACCTCGTCGCCGCGGCTGAACCCGTACTTGTCGTTGAAGGGCTTGAAAAAATCGAGATCGGCGTAGGCGAAGGCGAACACCTCGCCCCGGCTGAGGCGGTCTTCGAGCTGCCGGTTGATCGAGATGTTGCCCGGCAACCGGGTCAGGGGGTTGATCTCCACGACCCGCTCGGCCCGACTGAGGGCGAGCCGCACCCGGGCGAGGAGGTCCCGTTCGAGATCCGCCTTCAGGAGATAATCCTCCACGAGGAGGCCCTCCCAGAAAGCGGCGGGCGGCCGGTCGCCGATGACGGCCAGGATCGGAAGCTGGTTGAACATCGGGTCTTCCTTGAGGGTGTTGATGCTCTCCCCCATCCCGCCGTCGCCCGGGGCGATCTCGGCAATCACCAGGTCGGGGATGTCGTTGTAGATCGAATCGACGGCCGATACCATGCCGCCCAGGACGAGGGTGCGGAAATGGGGGGAGAGGAGCCGGTCGGCGAGGGTGGTCAGCAGGGGGTCCTGGGAGACGACGACGATTCGTTTCATGGCTACAGGGTCAGGCCGCCCTCTTCGTCGCGGCACGCCTCGAGTTTGTCCAGGACCTCCAGGATGTCATCCTCGCTCAGGGCGAGCAGTTCGAAGGACGGCGGATGGACGGCGGGGACCAGCGAGTCTCCGGAAAAACCGAACCCCCGCGCCCGCACCAGGAGGTCGGAGAAATGGACGATCGCCGTCTCCAGGGGGGCCTTCTTGGTCAGACCCGGGCGATGATGGTACTGGATCACGTCGACAAGGTTCGGCGGGAAGCGCCACTTCTCGGCGAGCCACATCCCGACGACGGCATGGGTCTCCTGGAACACCTCCCGTTCCGCATCGAAGATGGGTACCCGTCGGGAGGCGGCCTGGTTTATCGCCTCCTCGTACAGCGGCGCGTACTCCATGACCATGATCACCTTGCCGATGTCGTGCAGAAGCCCTGCCACGGAGACCTCTTCGGGGTCCTTGATCCCCTTCTTCTCGGCGATCGCCCGGGCAACGGCGGCGCAGCCCACGGAATGGTCCCACAGCCCGCCCATCAGCTGCTGCATGATCTCGAACACCGAGATCCCCAGCAACAGCCCCTTGACCACGTTGAGCCCCAAAAGCATGATGGCGTGGGAGACCGAGGAGATCCGCCCGGGGAACCCGTAGATGGCGGAGTTGATCATCTTGAGGACCTTGGTCGTCAGGGCCGGGTCCTTGGAGACGAATTCGCTGATCTCGCTGAGGGTGATGCCCGGTTTGCCGATCACCTGGGAAATCCGCTTGAAGGTCCCCGGCGCGGTCGGCAGGGCGTTGATGTTCTCGAGCTTTGCCCGTTGGGTCCTGATGTCTATCCGTTCCACAAGATGCTCCGCCCAGCGCAGAAGGAGGTTCTATCGGTAGAGGCCTTCGATGTGCCTCCGGACCAGGTTCTTGATCGCGGCCATGTGGGGTTTGTCGCCGACGGTCGCGAACCGACCCTCCAGGCCGGCCAGCGCCTCGTCGAGCGGCACCGCCTGTTCGGAAGGCCCCTCCACATAAATCCCGTCCACATTCATGTCTTTGAGGTTATCGATCCACCGCTCCGTCAGTTCGGTCCCTTCGCCCAGGAGGGTCATCCCGTTCTTCCCGATGATCGGTTTGGCCAGCTTCATCCCCGGCTGCAGGTTTTCGGCCCTCATCTTCGGCATTGCCCTCTCCTTATCCCGCCTGCCGGCGGCTGCCCGCGTCGTCCTTCACAGGGTATTCGGAATATACGGCCTTTAGCTGAAATATTCAAGGAATCTTGTCGCCGCAGCCGGACGGCCGCCGGCCGGGGATGCAGCCGGCGCTCTGTGACGCGCCTCACATGATCTGAGTGATTTCACTAACATATTCCCCAATAATGCTTGACACGCCATCAACCCTGTGAAAAAGTTGACCAAAATTCTTCCTGCGATCGACCGTTCGCAGCTGCACGGCTGCGCGGTATCGGCAGGCAAGGAGACCGATCATGGGACTCAGGAAGAGCGACATCGTCGACTCCGTGTACGCGCAGCTCGACATCCCGAAAAACGAGTGCACCCGAATCGTCGAGAGCCTGTTCGAAATCGTCAAGGAAGACCTGGGCAACGGCAACGACGTCCTGATCTCCGGGTTCGGCAAATGGGTGGTGCGGGCGAAGAAGGAACGAAAAGGCAGGAACCCGCAGACGGGCAAAGACCTGACGATCGATGCACGGAGGACCGTCACCTTTAAGCCGTCCGCGATGCTCAAGAATGCCTTGAACCGGCCGGCGAGCATGGATGGATGATGACGCCGGCCCCCTTCAGCCCTCGTCCAGACCCAATTCCCGGCGCCGTTGAGCGGTGGGAACCCCTGTAGCGGGATCCCAGCCCCGCAGTCGGTAGTACTCGCCGAGCATCCGCTCGTACTTTCCCCTGTCCAATCGCTCGCCCCGGGCGGGCCCGGTCGCAACGGGTTCTTCCAGCAGCCGGCGGGGCGGAAGGTCGTCTGCCCTCCCCATCCCCTCCCGGACGTTGAACAGCCGTTCCAGGTTCCAGATGCGTTCGCCGATCTTTTCGAGTTCCTCCACCGGGATCTGCCATCCCGTGGCGGCGGCGAGCATGCGCCGGAAATGGCTCGGCTGGAGGGGCTTGAGGGCAATACCCTCCAGCTTGCAGAGGCCGAGCGAATCCACGACGCAGTGCCAGTTCTCATGCCAGCGCATGAGCGCAGCCTTGGTCTCGTACCGGAGCCAATAGTCGGGCGTGACGCTGATGCCGGTCTCCGCGCGGATGGCATCCGCGTACAGTGCCGGCGCTACCTCGTACAGCGAAAGCCCTTTGAGATGATCGCCGCCCCGGGGGGAGACGGAGAAGGAGAGGGCCATCCCTTTTGTCCCGCGGATGTCCACCGCCGGGTAGTCCAGCCCCTTGCTGTGGACCACCAGGTCGGCGCCCCCCACCTTCCGGGCCGCACGGCAGGCGCCTTCGGCCAGCAGGTCGCCGACCCCCTCCCGGAGTGCGATCTTCCGGATCAGCGCGATCATCGCCGCGTCGTTTCCGAAGCATAGATCGATCCCGTCGAGCTGCTCCCGGCTCAGGATCCCCTTTTCGCGCAATTCCATAGCCCAGGCGAGCGTGTTCCCCGTGGAGATGGTGTCCAGCCCCAGTTGGTTGCAGAGCGTATTCGCGTGCAGGATGGCCGCGAAGTTGTCGTTGCCGCACTTGGAGCCGAGTGCGGCAATGGTCTCATATTCGGGGCCCTCCCCGCGCGTCGCGGCATGGGGCCCCGCTGCGACTTCATAGTACCGGCTGCAGGCCACGGGACAGTTGTAGCATCCCTTGTGCCTGACACCGTAGAGTTTCCAGAAGGCTTCTCCCCCCAATTTCTCGGCGCCGCTGAACGTGGACTCCTGGAAATTCCGGGTCGGCAGGAACCCCAGGGCCTGCGCCAGCGGGGTGATGGCCAGGGTGCCGTGGGTCTTGGCCGATTCATACAGTGGGTCAGCAAGAATGGCCCCGACCGCCTCAGCGACCGCCTCCTGCAGCGCCGCCTTGTCGGCGACGAGGATGCCCCGGTCGCCGCGCACGGCTATGGCCTTGAGGTTCTTCGCCCCCATCACGGCGCCCGGGCCGCAGCGTGCCGCGGCCCGGGCGTGGTTGCAGATGATCGCCGCAAAACGGACCAGGTTCTCACCCGCCGGGCCGATGTAGGCCACCTGGGCCGTCCTCTCCCCGATATCCTCCCGCACGAGTTCGTCGGTGTCCCAGGTGTCCTTCCCCCAGAATGGCCGGGCATCGCGGATTTCCACGTGGTCGTTGTCGATCCAGAGATAGACGGGATGCCGTGCCTTCCCGGTTATCACCAGGTGGTCGTATCCCGCCAGCTTCAATTCCGCCCCCCAGTGGCCGCCGCAGTTTGCGTCGCCGAAGATTCCGGTGAGCGGAGACTTGAAGGTCACGCTGAATCGGCCCGAGCAGGGGGCCAGGGTGCCGCCGAGCGGTCCGACCCCGAAGATGAGCGGCGCCGCCGGGCTGTAGGGGTCGGTGGACGGAGAGACGCGGTCGTACAGGAGGCGAGCGTTGATCCCGGCCTGCCCGAGATAGCCATACGCCAAGTCCTCCGTGAGGTCCCGCCGGTGAACGGCCTGCGCGCTCAGATCCACCTCGACGATCGTCCCTGTCCAGCCGTACCATTTCCTACGCATCTTCGGCCTCCTCCTGATTCATCCGCAGGGCACCGAACAGGCAGGCCCGAACGCACGCGGGTTCTTCCTTGTCCGGGGAATCGGACTTACCGCAGAACCGCTCCGTGCACTCCATGTTGATGACCGGATAGTCGCGGCGGCCTGCGTCCAGTCTCATGACATGAATCCCGGCGAGCCGCGGATTGAGCGGTCCCGGATCGTGCCAGGAACAGGCGACCTCACAGCGGCGGCACCCCCGGCAGTTCTCCGGGGTAATCGTGATGGAAACCCCAGCGGCCATGTGCATCCCTCCTCGACAGGCTGACCCTCTTTGCCGTTGCGGCAATAAAAAAATCCCCAGGCTGATGATCATCAGCTTGGGGATTTACCTTCTCTCCAAGTTACCCGTTGAGCGTCGGCAGGTCTTCTGGCTTATGGATCTTCCTACGTCCCGCGCCTTCCCACGCCGCTTCGCCCGTCAGGACATTCCGGCACAGTGGCTTCCAGCGGGATTTCGTCCCCATTCACAGCGGCGGGTCCGTGCCGGAATCGCACCGGCTTCCCTTTCAGGCCTGCGGCAGGCCACCAGACGCTCGTCAATCTTCAGCGGCCTTATGGCATACCTCCGGCACTCAGTCAATGCCTTATACAACAACAATCGCCGCTCGCGGCAGCGCCACCTATCCGCTCGCCAACATCATCTCCGGACAAGCTTCGGCAGGAACGGTGGTGATTGGATGAACAGTACATAGTTGCCCATTCGTCACCCAGGAGGATTCGAACCTCCGACATTCAGATTCGTAGTCTAATATCGCCGTGTTTCCGCTTTCGTCCAGTCAATCGACCGCTGCACAACTGTCAGTGATGTTTTTCTCCACCCCGCGCGAGCAGCATAACCCGAGTGTATAAAAAGGATGCCCATTAAAGCCCCCCGGCTGCGCATCTGCCAGATCAGACCCAAAGTTGATTTGTCTGGGATATAACCCGATAATATGGTATAAGATACCGTCATGCAAGGACAAGAGATGATCGGGGAACCGTTGATTACTCGTTGGATACGTTTTCGGAACGCAATTGAAAAATGCGGTTTGGCCCTTATCGCTGTTGCCATTGTTGCGCTATACTGGATCTTCGATGAAATCACCGATGGCCCGCTCACTAACCGGATACTCATCAGTATCTCCATCTTAGCCTATGGAGTCTTTACCCAGTTTCTGGTCAATGCAGAGAAGTCGGCACGAGATTCCCTCCAACGGACACACGACGAGCTGGAGCAGACAAACGAAAAACTCGCGACTGCCAATGAAAAGCTCGAACTGGCATATGCCTGGATGCGGGACAAACGTGACGACTTGGAGCAACAGCTGTACCAAGAGCATATCGGCTTTTTGATCAATCAAGAGGGGAAAATCGAAGGAGTGACGGAACGGGCGCTGGTGGTTATGAAAACATCACGGGATGCATGCCTGGGGGCAGCTCTGATGCAACTCATCCCCAAAGGCAGCCAGGATGATTTCTCCCGGGAGTTGAAAGAAGCGTGGAGAGGCATGACGCATTATCTGAAAATGAAATTCATCATACCCGGAAATACGGAAAAGGAGTTCGAGATCGTTATGACCCGACTGACCGTTACCAGTAAGAGGATGCTCCTCGTGATCTTGAGCTGATATTCGGCATTCGCTTCGGTCAGATACCGAATTCGTGACACCCGGGTACGGAACTTAAGAGCTTGCTCGAAAACAACCATTGTGATAGATGCAACTACCACAGCGCGAAAGAAAGCCGAGTGTCAAAAGGGGGAACACGCGATGAGATGCGCCTCCATTCACAGAGAAAGGCGTCGCGTCATCTCAGTCGGGTGGACGTGGCACGACAACACGTATCATCATGAGGTAAAGAAGTAACTTGTTCAACTGGCTCATCAGGGTCGCCGCTTACCGCCCCAGAATGCGAAACGGCATATGCTGACCAAGGGTGCAAACGAACACAGATATCGAATAGGCAGGGTGGCGGGAAACTGTCAAGGTTATGGAACAGTTACCTGGGCAGACGGAAGCCGTTATGAGGGTGAGTTCTTAAACGACCACCTGAATGGACAAGGTACCTTCACGTGGCCGGACAAGGGCAGCTACAAGGGAACCTTCGAGGGCAGCCTGCCACACGGGCAGGGAGTTTATACGTGGCCTGAGGGAACAACATGCCAGTCCACATGGGATGCCGGCAGGGATAGGGAAACAGAAGAAAGGCTGCTAGCCGAGGAAGAAGCGCGCAGATTAGCAGAGGAAGAGGCGCTTCGAAGGGCTGAAGAAGAGGCGCGAAGATTAGCAGAGGAAGAGGCGCTTCGAAGGGCCGAAGAAGAGGCACGAAAAAAGGCCGAAGAAGAGGCGCGAAGATTAGCAGAGGAAGAGGCGCTTCGAAGGGCCGAAGAAGAGGCACGAAAAAAGGCCGAAGAAGAGGCGCGAAGATTAGCAGAGGAAGAAGAGGCGCGAAGAAAAGCCGAGGAGATACTGCAACAGATAGGGCCATTTGCGCAGCTGCATAGAACCCCGAAGGAAGAAAAGAAGGAGCAAACCCTCAGACCCGTGCCGCTGACGAGCGCGGACTCACCGGTGATAATCCTGCCTGACGGCAGTCAATACCTGGGTGAAGTGCAGGACGGATTGCCGCACGGCCGAGGAATGGTGACATACACGGATGGCGGCAAGTATGTTGGGGAATGGAATGCAGGTAAGTATGAAGGTTATGGGGTGGTTGCCATGGCCGACGGCTCGCTTTACGCAGGCCAAATGCGGGAGGGCAAGAAACACGGTCGGGGAATGCTGACCACACCCAGCGGCGAAACATTGATCGGAGACTGGAAGAATGACCGGTACGAAGGACCCGGGACCATTGCCCTAGCCGGGAATAAAGGTATCATAACCTTGGCCAACGGGAAGCGGTATGCGATGATCTTGAATCCCGACAGTAGTTCGATTGCCTCGCTAGCATACATCGGTGATTAGACCGGCAGATCATTGAAAATACCCGCCCGGTCGATGCGAAGGAAAAGCAAGATGGAAAGAATATTTCGTGAGCTCTCCGGAGGAAACCTTGTCGATTTTCAGAAGGGAAATAATCCGCTGGAGGGTGAAGGGTCCATCACCTATGAAGGCGGCGCCCAGTACACGGGCTTTTTAAAAGATACGGTCTCCAATGGAAGCGGCGCGTTCACGTGGCCCGACGGAAGCCGTTACGAGGGGATCTGGCTTAATGGACTTCCCCACGGCATGGGTACCATAACCCTCCCTGACGGACATAAGTATTCCGGAGAATGGCAGCATGGCATACCAGAGGGCGAGGGGTTGGAAGTGCTCCCCGATGGCGCACGGTATAACGGCAACTGGAAAAACGGCATGATCAACGGGCAGGGAGAAATGGTATTCGCCGACGGGAAGAAATACATCGGGGAATGGATGGACGGCATGCAACATGGCAAGGGAACCCTCTGCTTTCCCGATGAATCCCGATATGAGGGGCAATGGGAGAATAATAAAATATTCGGAGCAGGAGAGTTGATATTCTGGGACGGAAAACGCTACAAGGGTGAGTGGAAAGGCGATAAATTTTACGGTCATTTCGGCGTGTAAGCGTCATCTCTATGGAAGGAGACTCATCGAGAATCGCACAAACGTCTTCGACCCGGCAGCAGATAGAGGCCAACGGACTCATCGTGATTGCCATCGCGATGGTCTTGATCTACTGGGTCCTGGACTCCATGGCATCGGAACAAGTCTTCACACGCTTGATCATCGCCTGCCTGGTCATCGTGTATGGTTTCATGACCCAGTCATTGATCAACGGCCGAAAAGCGGCCTTGAGGGAGAAAGAGAAGACACTGGAGCAATTGGTGCAGTCAGAAAGTCTTGCCGCTATAGGTCAGCTTGTAGCTGGAATTGCCCACGAGCTGAACAATCCTATCGCAAGCGCTTCGAGCCTGATCCAATCGGATCTGGAGATGATCGAACAACAAACAGAGAAGCGGAACATAGACGCAACGCTGTTTACCGATCTTTCCTTCGCCTTCAAAGAACTGAACAAGACCAAAGAAATCGTGAGGAGTATTCTCAACCTTTCCCGTCAGACCCAGACCTATCTCGAAGATGTCAACATGAATGCGGTCATCGACGATGCCCTGAAGGTGCTCTATAATCAATACAAATCACTGGATATCGCCATTGACAAACATTACGATCCGAACCTCCCGACGATACCGGGGAATTTTTCCGACCTGGGGCAAGTATTTTTAAACATCATCGGCAATGCACTACAGGCACTGCCAGACCGCAAGGGGAGCATTACCTTGGCGACATCGTACGAGCGCGAGGGGAATTTTATTGTGGCCGAATGCCGTGACAACGGCGTCGGAATTTCTCCCGAGATCAGCAAGGACATCTTTAAACCCTTTTTCACCACCAAAGACGTCGGGCAAGGGACAGGGCTCGGTCTTTACATATCCCATGAAATCATTAAGAAACATGCGGGAGAGATCCGTGTGAAAAGCGAGCCGGGAACCGGGACGTCCTTCACCATCAGGCTGCCGCGCAAGAGGAGCGAAGAATCGTGAAGATTCTGATCGTCGACGACGAAGAAGGCATCCGCATATCCCTGAAACGGGTCCTGGAACGGGACGACTATGAAGTCCTTGCGGCGGAAAGCGGGAGTGAGGGCATCGAGGTCGTCCGCAAGTTTCCGGAAGACATCGAGACGGTGATTTCCGATTTTAGAATGCCCGGAATAGACGGCCTGGAAACGTTGACGGAGATCGGCCGGATCAATCCGGATATCATCAGAATCATCCTTACCGGGTATGCGACACTGGACCGAGCCATCGAGACGGTCAACCTGGGCATCGACGGATTCCTCACCAAACCTTTTGATAACAACGAACTCAGGGCGAAAATCCGGGAATTTATCCTCAAGAAACGATTGAAGCAGTTCGTCTCAGAGCAGGTTCTCGGGGAAATGCAGCGGGCGGGAGGCAAACTCACGCCGCGAAAGCAGATCGTCAGCGTGCTGTTCACCGATATCCGGGGGTTTGCGGAAAAAACGGCCCGGATGGATGCACAGGATATTGCGAACCTTTTGAACATCAATTACTTTTTACCGTTGGATCGCATCGTCTTCGAATTTAACGGGACTTTGGACAAGCACATCGGCGACAGCATCATGGCAATTTTTGGCGCCCCCCTTTCTTACCCTGACGACGCCCTGCGGGCGGTATCCTGCGCAGTGAAAATGCGGGAACGGATGTCCGAAATAAATGAATCCCTGAAGGCGAAGAATGTCAAGATTCCGATCGGGATCGGGATTGCCACCGGAGAAGTGATGGCGGGGATGTTCGGTTCTCCGATCAAAAAGGAATATACTGTCTTGGGAACACCGGTCAATCTCGCTTCACGCTTGGAGCGTATGGCCGACGACGATCAAATCATCATCTGTCACCAAACAGCGCAACTGATTCGCAACGAGTTCGCCACCCGGATGATCGACCACGTCTGCCTCAAGGGAATAGAAGGCGAGCAATCCGTATTCCATATCATCTGAACCCGGAATCTTGGTGCCTCCAGTCGTCAAGTCAATTTCGTCTCGATCTCGTGGATCAGTTCATCCAGCTTGACGGGTTTAAACACGAAATAGTTGCCGCCGAATTGATAATCTCGCGCGCCCACCTCACCCCTCTTGACGATCGCCGTTACAAAGATAATCGGGATATTCTTGGTTGCGTCATCGCTTCGCAACGCCTCCGCAACCTGCGTTCCGGTCATGGTCGGCATGATAATGTCCAACAGGATGAGGTCCGGTTGATACCGCCTTGCAAGACTTATCCCCTCGGCGCCGCTGGTTGCGGTCAAGACCTTATAACTGCCTGTTTGCTCCAGGTTCAATTTGACAAAGTGGCAAAAATCTTCTTCGTCATCCACGATGAGCACCGTTTTTTTGGAGACGGATTGCTTGCTCTTGAAAAAGTCGATCATGGTATCCTCCCCTCGTCAAGCCCCTGCCTGGATCTCTCGGAATTTAGATTTCCGTAGGCAACAGCACGGTAATCCGCGTCCCTCGTCCGTGTTCACTGTCGATCTTGATCGTCCCGCGATGCTTGTCGATGATCCCTTTGCTAATCGATAAACCCAATCCCGTATTCTTGGAGTCGTTCTTCGTGGTAAAGAAGGGATCAAAAACCTTGCGGAGCAGTTCCTCGGAAATTCCCTGACCGGTGTCGGACACAACAATTCGCACACAGGGCTGCGCCATCTGGTCTTCGCAGGTATCGGTAAGGATGGCAAGCATTCCTCCCTCCGGCATCGCTTCGAGGGAGTTCATGAACAGATTGGTTAATACTTGTTTGATCTGAGTGCTGTCCATGACGATCTTCGGGAGGTCAGGGGCATACTGCTTTCTCACTTTGATACGCTTTTCCTCGAGCATATGCTCGACAAAAGACAAGGCTTCGTCGATGATCGGGGAGAGATCCAGTTCTTCCCTCTTCAGGGATATCTCGCGGGAGAAACTCAGCAGCCCCTTCACAATATTATCTGCCCGCAGGGCTGATTTTTCTATCCGCGCCGCCACGTCGAGGAGCCGCTCGTCCTCGTGCAGGACCTTCTTCAAGAACTCGCTCCCTTGGACAATGATCGCGATCGGATTCTTCACTTCGTGAGCCACGCCTGCCGCAACCGCGCCCAGCGCCGCGAGCTTTTCCGCCTGGATGAGCTGTTTTTGCGTCCGCTCCTTTTCTTCCAGGGCCTCCTTGCGTGAATTGATCAGATTCTGCGTAAAAAGACCATACCCGATCACCAGAGCCGCAATCAGGGTCCGGGTCAGGTAGTGCCCCGAGGAGATCACATCGAATATCCAGTAGAAGACCACCATCATCACGGCGATCAGGAACAGGCCGTAACTCTCGATCTTTGCCTGCAACGATGCTTTCTCGACTTTCATAGTCTGATCAACCATCGGAATTAGGGAGAGAGACGTACCGCGTCCGTGCACATAAAATACACTTATTGTGCCCTAATATCAATAAAAAAATCGGAAGACAGTCATCTTCGCATGGGCAAAGACGCGCTGGGATACGCGAACACTCAGGGTATGAAACCGGTGTTATTCACTATGGTGATGTTCTCCGAGGCCGTTCCCCGGGAGAGGGTGATCGTCTGTTCAGTGGGAATCTCCGTTCCGCCACTATCAACCGGGATACCCATATGATTGAAATTATAGGTTTTACCCACGCCGGCCGTCACGGTTATCGTGGCCGGCAAGGTATGCGTTTGCGTACGTTCGCCGGGAAGCAGGAAAGAGGTTTGTACGTTGTTTTCGTACAGAACATAGGAACCGCTATTGGGCACATGAATCCCCCAGGGCACCTCGTCATTCATGGCCTTGAGCTGCGCATACCGGAGGTGAGATTTCAATATCTCCATCTGGACGGCCAGCTCCGTCCGGTCGGCCTCCGGTCGTGATGACACAACCACCACGACCACGGCCAGGATGATCAGCACCATGACCATTTCTATGATCGTGAATCCACGGTTTCGCGGATGGGCTTTCCCGAGGCATTCCATGGTCGAATCATCCGTGAGGGGGAGCGGAGTCCACAGTGAAACCCGGCTGGCTGCGTCCCATGGGTACCATATATATACGTTTCAACGCCCAATTGCGACAGATTTCAATCAACCCGGAGAACTGCCGCTACCCAGCCCGGAAGGGGAAATTTTTCCGTCGGCTGTCAGCAAGCCCTAAATATCCTTGACATACAATGCACTTTTCCCCTATTCTCCACTTAGGGAAAAGAAGCGGTTATTGTCATCCCGCGCTGGAACAGTAAGGGTCAGGCATCCTGTCCCCAGGAAAGCAGTTTGAAGATTTTCGGCAAGAATCGGAATAGCCCCCCCGTGACGGCGCCGGCAGAACGCCCTCCCTCTGGTTTTACCCTGCTCGAAATCATCATCACGCTCATGCTCGCTGCGGTGTTTGCCACCTCGATGTACGTCTATTTCGGGAAAACCCTCTCGGACAGCGTCGCACCCGTCACCCGGCTGCGGAGCTCGGCCTCCCTGCAGCGGGTGCTGGAAAACATCCGGGCCGATTACAACGGTTATCCGAAGTGGCGAAGGGAGACGGTGTATACCACGAGCGATTATGTCATTCCTACCAACTTCAACGGCTATTACTACCAATGCACCACGGCCGGGACCAGCGGCACGACCGAACCGGTCTGGCCGGAGAACAGCGGCGCCACCGTGACGGACAACGGCGTCGTCTGGACGAGACAGAATGCCGATCTACAAGTCAGGTGGACCTCGAATTTCCTGACGACGCTCAGCGGAAGAATCGGACCGGAGGGATCCGATCAAACGGCAAACAACTACGGCAAGAATCCCGATGGTGTGACCTATACCCAATACCGCGTCATCCGCAACCGCTTTACCCAATTCGATGCCAACGGCATCGAGCAAGACGCCGATCCCAACAACTATCGAAATATCCTGAAAGTGACCATGCAGAACGACCAGGGGGAAGTATTGACGGCGCTGTTTCTGGCAGGCTGAACATGACCACGAACGCAAAAACGAACATGCGCGCAGACAGGGGTTTTACCCTGATCGAATTGATCACCGCGATCGTCATTGCGTCGATTCTGGCCGTTGTCGCGGGCATGGGTCTGGTGCAGATCGCCAGCGGCTATCTCTTTGCGAAAAAAACCGCCGTCGCCGCCGAGCAGACCCAGATCGCCCTGACGCGGCTGAGCAAAGAGCTGAACGGACTGGCCGCCGTCTCCTCGGCTACGGCAACGTCGATCACGTACCGGCGGACCGGCGCCGCGGAACAGCCCCATACCCTCGCCTGGACGTCCGCAGGCGGGCCGCTCACGCTTGACGGCCGCCCCCTCATCGACCGTGTCCAGTCCTTCAGCCTGACCTATCTCGAAAGCTATGACGACGCGAACCGCACCAGATCCTATTCCCCCGCGACCGCGGTTCTCGAACTGATTCTCGAATTGAGGGGTTACAATGACATTCCGCTCACCTTCGTGCAGCGGGTCACCCTGTAGAGAGGTGCATCGCTTGTCCCTGTCGAACCAGAAAGGAAACGCACTTCTCTTCGTCGTGGTGTCGATGACCGTGGTATCGGTGCTCGGAACCGGCGTCTACTTCCTGACCACGACCGCCACCTTCAGCGGCCTCGAAGCGAACAATCAGAACCGCGCCTATCAACTGGCCGCGGCGGGCCGCGATTATGCCCTGGCCAAGAACCTGCCGGCAACGGCAGGCCGCGACTTCACCATGTCCGAGGGCAACAAATTCCGTCTCGTGATCAATGGCAACACTATCACCTCCACGGGCATCGTCAGGGAAGGCACCCCCTACGAGACGAGAAGAACGATCACTGTCGATCAGCCGGGATTCAGCTCAAGAGCAGATATCACTTTTCCGAAAGACATTGCCGCCATGGGCGTTATTCAACCCACGAGCGCCCCCGGCGCATTCCTCAGCAAGACTGCCACGGCTGTATCGCTGGGCAAAATCGGGGCAGCCTATCAGAGCCAGTTCGGCGCCGTCGTCTATTCCGGCAATGCCGTCCCGGGCAACTGCCTGACGGGAAAGTGCGACTTCGGCGCCGGATTCACCGCCTTTTTCGTCTTTCAGTTCGCTGCCGGCTCCACGGGCGACGGGTTCACCTTTACCTTCTTCAACGGTAGCAACAACACCGCGTCCTCGGTCGGCGGCTACGCGGGACAGGGCGAGCTGCTGGGATATGCCGGCACTTCCTATGTCAGCGCCGGGTATTATCTCGATTCCCTGGGGAACGGCATCCAGCCTCCCAAGGTCGCCGTGGAATTCGACCCCTTTCAGAACGGCACGAATGCCGTCTGCGCATCGGACAGCCGCTACGATGCATCCCGGAACCACATGGCCCTGATGTTCTGGGGCAATACGACGACCATCTGCGGTGCGCTGAACGGCACCGTGGCCGGGCGCTATTCCTTCGACGACAACCGCCACGGCGCGGGCACCGACAGCGCCGCCGATCCGCTGAACGCCAAGAGTCCTTTGCAGGCAGGGTGGAGCGCCTGCAGTTACTTCAATGGGGACACCAAATGCAGCGACAGCGACGTGAATTGGCTGTCCAACTGGCTTCTGAATGCGCCGGACAACGTCTATGCCTTCCGGATGGAGGTCACGCGCAGCCTGACGCAAAACGCGAGCAGCAACTACGACTACAGGATCAAGGCATGGGTGAAGAAATGCGGCAGCGGCGATCTTGCCTGCGCCGCCTATGACGATTCCTCATATTTTGCCAACACCAAGCGACCTTACACTCCCGAAACACAGGTCCCACCCGCCCCACCTGACCTCCCCATGCTCGACCGGGCATTCCAGTTGGATGCAACGCGGCATCAGGCCTTCACTAGGATGCTCTTCGGCTGGACGACTGCGACGGGCGGCGCAACGCAGGAAGTGAACGTCACGAGATTCAAGATGAACTTTCTTAAATAGGGCGAGCCGACAGCACCCTGCGCGCCGGCAGCCCAGGAGAGCGCCGCTGCGAACCCTAACGCAGGCTTTCCCTTATCAGCGACAGCAACCTTTTTCTGTCAGGCAGATAGGCATGCGCTGCCTGCTCGGCTTCATACTCGTCGATCAGCGAACTCCAGCTTTTCCCGCCTTTCAGCACCATGATCCTGGCAATGGTCTTGTGGAGCTTTGCCGCATCCCCCCGGTTCGCATACAGTTCGAGCAGCGCCAGATGGGGTTCGACTTCGTCGGTGTATTGAGCCGCGTAGGCCTCCCAGAATAGCGCGGCCCGGCCGTCGCGGCCCGCTCGCTGGTCAAGCGCCGCCAGCACCCGGGAGACGTCTGTTCCCTCGCCGTCGAGAGCCGCCGCCTTCCATGCCTCCCGGGCGGACTCGCGGTAGTTCCCTTCTTTGAGCAGAACGAAACTGAGGATTGAACGGAGCCAGGCATTTTCCGGCCAGTGCGCCAGCGCTTCGCGGACGGTCCGTTCGGCATTCCCGAAATCGGCCAGGCGAATGTGCGTCCGGGCGATGTTTATCCACGTCAGGGGATACTTCGGATTGATCTTCAGGGCGGTCTGAAAATGCTCCATCGCAGCCGCGTAATCCTTTTTGTAAAAATGGTAGCGGCCCATGTTGTTGATCGGGGCGGCGATCATCGGCATCACCGCGTACCGGTTGCGCTGAAAGGATTTTTCGTAGGCGTCGTAGGCGTCTTCGTGGAGGCCCCAATTCCAGAGGATGTTCCCCAGGTTGTTCAGCGGCCGGCTCAGATTCGGCGCCTTCGCCACGTTGTCCGACCAGAGGATATAGGGGTCCCGGAACAGGAAATTGTACATCTGCACGGTATGCCCCTGGGCAATCAGGACGACGCTTACCGAGAGGGCGATCAGGGCCTGCAGGAAAACCCGGGAAGAGAAGTAATGAAGCGCCTGAATCACCCCCAGCGAAAAGGGAACGAAAAACAGCAGCGAAGGGGTGTAATTCGTATGCTCGAAGACCAGTTCGAGCGGGATCACGGATCCCTCGATTGCGTGATTCAGGAAGAAGAAGACGATGCAGTAGGAAAGGAGCGGCTTTTTCCGGGCCCAGGCTATGGCGAGCCCGAGCAAGCCCAGGATGGCGAGGGGAGCGGGCAGCGTTGTCCAGGGAGTGAAAAGCGATGTGGAGATGGTAAAATCGTGGTTCAGCATCAGGCGGGAGTACAGGGGATAGAACAGCAGGGATGCATAGAAGAGGACGACACGCGTTTCCGTCAGCAGCCGTTCTCCCATGGTGAAGGGTCTGATCGCGTAATGGTCCAGGCTGAGCAGGGATGGGAGATCGACCCACAGGAGCGCAGCGGCGCAGGCTGCGAGCATCAGGGGAAGCGCATACTTCAGATGCTTGATCAATGTGGCCTTATCGATGCCCTGGATCAGGAAGAGATCATAGAGGTAGATGGCCAGGGGAAGCAGGAAGGTGTTTTCCTTGGTCCCGAAGGCCAGGAGCGCCGCTCCCCCGCTCAAGAAGAAAAAGGCGATTTTTTTGCCGGCGCGCTCGCTCGTCCTCCCCCGGAGATAGAAGAACATGCTCGCGATGTACCACAGCCCGGCCATGCTCGCCATCCGCTGGACGATGTAGGTGACCGCCGTAACCTGCAGCGGATTGATCGCCCAGAGGAAGGTGGCCAAGAGCGCGATCGAGTACGAAGACGCCCCATACTCCCCCTGCAGGCGGGGCAGATTCAGCGTCCGGTGGAGAAAGAGGAACAGGACGATGGCGGTCAGGTAGAAGATCAGCAGATTGACGATGTGGTAGCCGAGGGGATCCAGACGGCCGAAGTAGTAGTTGATGCCAAAGGAAAGATAGGCGATGGGCCGGGTGATTCGCTTTTGCTCTATCCCGTAGAAGGTTTTTTGAACATTCTCCCAGTTGAGCGCCGTGAGGTGAACGGAGCGATTCTGCAGAATGCCGGGTTCGTCGTCGAAGACCCAGGTGCCCTGCAGGCTGTTGCCATAGGTGATAGCGAGGCAGGCAAAGAGGGCAAAGAAGACGAAGAGGTACTTGCGCCCCTCCGGGAAGCACCATTTCACCTTTAAATCAAAATCATTGGCCTTATCGATCATTCCCCCCCCCCGCACCCCTCACATCATCGCTGCGAAATAGCGACTTTGTGCGCCGCATCAAAGGGCAATCAGCGGGCTAACGGATAGGGAGCTGATAAAAAAAAGGGAATCTTCCGATCCCCTGCATAGGATTCCCCCTGGTAGGCCCCGCCTCAGCAACTCATAGCCTCCACTGCCTCCCCGCAGCACCTCAGGACCGCCGACCTATGTCGTGCGGCCCTGGAGGCGCAAAGCGCAGGACATCGTCAATATACCGATGTGAGGGACCACTGGGCCGGCTCGTTGATGTTCGCCTGGGCGGTCTTGGTAAAGATGACGCTCTTCCCCTTGAAGGAAACCACCCCGCCGCTGGAAATCGTACCCCAGTCCTGTCCCAGATAGGTTTCCGGAGGAGTATAATTCGAATTCGCCGCTGCATCCTGCAGCTTGCTCTGGGCAAGCGCCAGGCGTTCGCGGGCGTTCAGCTCAGATACCGCTCCCAGGGCCGCATTCCGGATGGAATCGGTCCGCATGTCCAGGTATTTCGGGATGGCAACCGCCGCCAGGATCCCCAGAATCACCAGAACCGCGATGATCTCGATGAGGGTAAACCCTTTCTGGTTGTTCTTGAGCACCGTTGTCTTCATTTCGTCCTCCTCTCTCTTGGTACGATGAATCCTTGAATAAATAAGAATTTGCTCCCCAGATCTCTTTTCGGCACTGATTTTTATCAACAATAAAGCACGTTACATGCCATAAACTCTACCTGGCTACAGGTTAGCCGGAAAAGTTTGCGAGCCCAGTCCCGGGCAAGAGCACGCTTCACAAATTCAAGTATCAATTATTATTAGAGATAGCAAGATTCTTTCTCGAAGGCAACCCGCCGCAGAAACGCTGGTATTCCTTACCCATGAGGATAAATGAACCTTTCCGTACCAGGCCATTTATCATCCGAAAGTGATGCCTCAACTACATTTTTTGTTGATTCTTTAAGGTCCCGACATCAATGCCGAGTTTCTTGACCCGATGCCAGAGGCTCCGTTGATTGATACCCAGCAGTTCCGCCGCCTTGACCTGGACCCCACCGGAACGGTTCAACGCTTCGATGATGAGACTCTTTTCGATTTCCTCCAGACGTTCGTCGAGGGCTGACGATGCCCTCTCCTTGCCCTGACCGGAGGCCGGGAGCTCCTCGCGGATTTGCGGGGGAAAATGATTGGGTTCGATTACGCCCGACTCGGTCAGGACCGCGGACCTTTCCAGCGTATTCTTCAATTCCCGGACATTTCCCGGCCACTGGTAGGCAGCGAGGATCTGCAGGCTCTCGGGAGATAATTTGACCGGCGTCTTCATCTGGGCGAGAAAATGCTCCGCCAGCAGGGGGATATCCTCTTTCCTGTTCCGGAGGGGAGGCAGAAGGAGGGGAAACACGTTCAGACGATAATACAGGTCTTCCCGGAAGGTCCCCAGTTTCACCATTTCCGTAAGATCCTTGTTCGTCGCTGCGATAAACCGCACGTCGACACGGATGGTGCGCGTTCCCCCCACCCGCTCGAATTCCTTTTCCTGAATGATTCTCAAAAGCTTTGCTTGTGTGGAAAGCGGCATATCACCGATTTCGTCCAGGAAGATCGTACCGCTGTTGGCCAACTCGAATTTGCCGATCTTTTGCGCCGTTGCGCCGGTGAAGGAGCCTTTTTCATGGCCGAAGAGTTCACTTTCCAGGAGCCCCTCGGGTATTGCCACACAGTTCAGCTTGATAAACGCTTTGCCGCGGCGGGGGCTGTGTTCGAACAGGCTGGTGGCAACCAGCTCTTTCCCGGTTCCGCTTTCCCCGCAGATGAGAACCGTTGAATCTGTTTTGGCGACTTTCAGTATCTGCGAGAAGAGGCCGCGCATCACGGCAGATTGTCCGACGATACCGGGGAAAAGCTCTTTCGCATCCACCTTGCTGAGGATGGAGGTGATCTGCTCAAAGACGCGCGAATAGTGGGCGATCGCATCGACGGGTTGAGGTTTCTCCCGGTCCAGGGGCGGCGCAGGATACACGGGAAGACTCTCGGCCTTTTTCACGAACCTGCTGACCGGCTCGAGAATCAGCCAGGTGATCAGCAGGCTGATCAGGTACGTGATCACGACGACCGCCGCCTGCCAGATGCCGAATACCCAGGCTGTGGCTCCGCTTTTCGCTATATAGAGGATGACGCGGTCCGTCAGTAGCACCCAAATGAGCGCCGCCCCGCTGCTGATGAAGGGGACCAGAATGTACAAACTGATCTGAAAATGATATTTTCTTGTCGGCATAGCGGGCTACCTTGCCAGTTTCGTCATATCCCACATGGGCAAAAAGATGGCGAGCGCAAAAAATCCGACCACCGCCGCCAATCCCACGATGAGAACCGGCCCGATCGCCTCCGACATCCCTTTGACGGCATAGGCCACTTCGTCATCATAATGCACCGAGATCTCGTGGAGCATCTCTTCGAGATTGCCGCTTTCCTGGCCGATGGAAATCATGTCGACCACCATCGGGGTGAAGTAACGGGCCTCGCGCAGCGGTTCGGCAATCCCCTTCCCTTCATGCATCTGATCACGAACGCTTTCAAACTCCGCCGCTACCGCTCGATTTCCTATCGTCCCGGTGAGGACTTTCATCGAGACCATGATGGGGACGCCACTCGATTGTAAAATTGCGAATATGCTCGCAAAACGTGACATGATGGCTTTGATGAACAGGGGACCTACCACCGGCAGTTTCAGTAAGAGTGCGTCTTTGAGATATTGCCCCTGCTCCGTGGCAAGAAAAAACCGTAATCCCGCAACCGCGGCAGCGAGCATGCCGATTGCCAGGTACCAGTAATCGGATAGGACGCTGTACATGCCCAAGGCAATCTTGGTCGGCAGTGGCAGGACCAGGCCCGCCCGGTCAAACATGGAGGCAAATTTGGGAACGACAAAGGTAAGAAGCACCAGAAAGGCGATGACGAGCGCGACGGTGACCATGATCGGGTACTGCAGGGCGGACTTGATGTCCGATTTGATTTTCGCCTCGTGCTCGATGATGTAGATCAGGCGTGACAGCACCTCGGGGACATTTCCGCTTATTTCGCCGGCCCGCACCAGATTGTAGTAGAGCGGTGAAAAGACGTGGCTGTTTCTCTCCAGAGCCGAATGCAGAGTGGAGCCTTCCCGGAGGTGATGCGCGATGTCCGCCGCTGCCCGTTTCAGGACATAATTCTGCGTCTGAGATTCGAGCACCTGCAGCAAACGCATCAGGGTTACGCCGGCGTGAAGCATGGAGCGGAACTGCTTGGTGAAGATGATTAGATCCTTTGCCGGAACTCTCTGCGTTGCTCTGCGAAGCCCTTCCCACCAGCTTGTTTCGGACGGCTTTCTTCTTTCCTCAACCACCGAAGGGACGTATCCCTTCGCAAAGAGCATTTCCGCCGCCGTCTCCGGGGAATCGGCCTCGATCACGCCGGAAAGCTCCGCACCGCCCGCATTGAACGCTTTATAAGAAAAAATCGGCATGATGTCGTCACAGCATGATGGCGGTGGCAGCTTCTTCAAGAGTAGTTATACCTTGAAGCACCTTATGTGCCGCGTCTTCCTTCAGCGTGCGCAGCCTCCCCATTTTACTCGCCTCGCGGGATATTTCCTGCGCCGACTTTTTTTCCAGGATCATGCGCTGCACCTCTTCGTCGTTGATCAGAACCTCGAAGATGCCTGTCCGCCCCTTGTAGCCGGTATTGAGACACTGGCTGCACCCTCTCCCGCGCATGAAGGCGTCCCGCGGCGCGTTGTCCATGCCAATCGCCAGAAGCGCGGCCCGAGGTGGCTCGTATCGCTCTTTGCAGAAGGGGCAAATGGTGCGGACCAGCCGCTGGGCAAAGGAGGCAAGCAGCACGGACGAAATCAGGAATGGCTCGATGTCCATGTCGATAAAACGGCTTATGGCGCCTGCCGCGTCGTTGGTGTGAACGGTGCTCAGAACGCGATGGCCTGTCTGGGCGGCTTGGATGGCAATGGCCGCCGTCTCCGGATCGCGGATTTCTCCCAGCATGATGATGTCGGGGTCCTGGCGAAGAATGGACCGGAGGCCGCTCGCAAAGGTCATCCCGGCTTTGCGGTTGAGCTGGACCTGACGGATGTTGTCGATGCGGTATTCCACCGGGTCCTCGAGCGTCATGATATTGCAGTCCGGGCGATTCAGCTCGTTCAGGATGGCATAGATGCTCGTGCTCTTTCCGCTTCCGGTCGGGCCGGTGCTGAGAATCATGCCATAGGGTTTATTGATGATGCCCTGGATCTGTTGGATATCGGTCTTGATCATCCCGAGTCCGTCGAGCGTATAGACACCCCTGCTCGTGTCGAGCAGCCGGAGCACCATGTTTTCTCCATAAATCGTGGGGATGGAGGAGACGCGCACGTTGATTTCCTTGCGGTCTATCTTCAAGGTGAAACGGCCGTCCTGGGTCACCCGGGACATGGTGATATCCATATTGGCAAGGATCTTGATCCTGGCAACGATCGAGAGAAAAATGGATTTGGGGGGCGCCGGCACGTCGTGCAGTTTTCCATCGATCCGAAAACGGACCTGAATGCTGTTTTGCTGCGGGCTGATATGGACGTCGCTTGCCCCCTCGCGTACCGCCTGGGCAAAAATGGTGTTGACCAGGCGGATGACCGGAGCCTCACCCGCCATATCCTGAAGCGAGGCCACCTGGACATCCTGCTGCTCTTCCTCCTTGACGCTCTCCGTCTTGAGGTCTACCTCCATCGTTTCCAGTACGTTCGAGAGACCCGATTGAATGCCATAGACGCTGCTGATCAGTTGTCCGAGCTCTCGCTCGGTACACACCACCGGCTCGACTTCGCACTTGCTGATCACTTCGATTGCGTCGAGTACATTGATATCCAGGGGGTCGGTCAAACAGATCTTAAGCAGGCGGCCTCTCCGCTGCACCGGGGCGATCTGATATTTCTGCGCGGTTTCAAAGGGGATGATTTGTGCCAGACCGGTGTCGGCGGTGTAATTCTCGGGCCAGTATTTTTCTATCTTCAACTGCTGCGAGAGCGTTTCCACCAGTTGCTGTTCGCTGACGAGTCCCTTGCGAACGAGAAACTGTCCTATCTTCATTTTGCCGCGGCCCTTCTCATGAAGGACTTTTTCCAGTTGTCCCTCCGTGAGCAGCCCCGCGTCGACCAGAATTTGCCCTAATTTTTTTTTTACTTCCATAGTGTTTCTACCGGGTATAGAAAACGGTGTCCGGCGCCATGCTGCTCACCGCCACGGCCTGAGCAGCGAGGACCGGCGGCAGCTTCGCGATACCGCGCCGGGCAGAATCGTGGTCGGCAAACCCTTCGCGGAGCAGGATGCTGAATACCACACCCTGGCGAGGATTCCAATGGGGAAGAAACCACAGCGAAGACGCGGCGGGTTTATGGGTTCGGTAGAACTCATAGGCCGCTTCGAGATCGGCCGAGGAGGCGATCTGCACCCATACTTTTCCCGCGGCAAGCGGATTGGTCTCCGCTTCCAGTGCGGGCAGGTTCACGATTGCACCTGCCGGAACGCGATTCAGATTCTTGAGCTGCGGATTCACCTTGGCAACGGCCCGGAGAATGTTTCCGTCGTATTGGCCATAGCAATCGGTAAGCATCCACCAGACAGTCCGGCCGTTTTTCAAGGACAGTTTCCCCAGCAGGTCCGGTTTCTGATGCACCGCTGCCGCCTCCTGCGGTGGCCGCTTCGTCTCCTGGGGTTGTTCCTGCCCTGCGGCGGGGGCCGTTTCAGACGACCCCATCGGCATCGTTCTGGGGTAAAGATCGATGATCAGCGCCGCGGAAACAGCCACCGCGCTCAATCCGGCAGCCCACCTGAAGGAAGTGAGCCGGGGTTTATCCGCAGGGGCCAATCTGCCCGCACAGGACCGGACAAGGAACCAGCCTGCCCGGGCGCGATTCTGGATGATGAGGGCGAGCAGCGCCTGATGGCAGAGCGTCACGATTTGCCGGGGGTACCCGCGCGTGTGCAGATAAACCGCGAGCATCCCCAGCCCGCTGAAGAGCTGCGGGGTCCTTTGCTGTTCGCTCGCCTTTGCCAGCCGGTACCGAATCATCTCCCGGGTCTCTCGAAAATCGAGGGGCTGCAAGACATAGAGGAAGTTCACGCGATCCGCGACATTTTTCATCCGGTCCAGGACAATCCGGAATTCGGGCTGGCCAAAGACGATGATCTGGAGCAGTTTGTGATTGTTGGTTTCGTAATTGAGAAATTCCCGCAGAATTTCGAGACAGAAATCGGGTAGCTTCTGCCCTTCGTCGATGATCAGCACGACGATCTTCTGTTCATCCACCCCTCGTTTGAACAGATAACCCTTAATCGCTTCCTTCAGCCGCCAGTCGGTCAGTTCCGCATCACCCGCAAGCCGCCTCGGCCGCTTCCCCGGAGTCGCTGCGGCTCCTTCCGACAGACTTTCATGCGCCGGTGCGCAGGGGGAGGCCGAGGAAGGCGGCTGGAGCTCCAGGGCGTGGGAACGCTGCCTCTTTTTCCCCATGATGCCGAAACTCAGCGCTACGGTGGTGAGAAATTCGAGGGCGGTGTTGAACCCCGGATCCATCAGCAGATGGGTTTCCACCGAATCCGCCCCGCCGTCCTGTTCCGCGAACTTCAGCAGCAGATGGCGACAAAGGGTGGTCTTGCCGGTGCCCACCTGGCCCAGCACGACATTCAACCCCCGGCGCAGGCGCACGGCCAATTCGAGACGCTGCAGGCAGCGCAGGTGCGTGGGGGATTGATAGAAAAAGTCCGGCTCCGGCGAGTTGGAAAAGGGTTCCCGGACAAGGTTTACGATCTTATAATAATCCATGAAGCATCACGCCTCTGCGATGAATTCCCGGATTACTTCCCCTCCGCAGCGGTTTTTTCGGAAGCGGAACGGGAAGCGGCAACCCGCTGGGGAGGCAGGATCGTCGGGGTGATGAAGATGAGTACCTCTTCCAGCGACTCGGATTTCCCGCTGGCTTTGAAGAGCCAGCTCAGCCCCGGGATATTTTTCAGCCCCGGGACCCCCGCTTCGGAATCGGCCAGGCGCTGCTTGGTCAGCCCGGAGATCACGACGGTTTCCCCGTCCTGGACGATCAGGTTGGTCCTCGTTTCCTTCTTGATGATGAAGGGGTTGCCCTGGACACTGCGGCTGGTGTCCACCTCGTTCTTCTTGATGAGGATCGCCATTTTCATGTTCTTTTCGCCGATGACGTGGGGGGTTATCTCCAGCCTGAGGACCGCGTCCTCGAATTTGACGTCCTGCGTGGTCAGGCCGCCTGCGGTGGTGGTCGCTACGTACGGGACCCGCTCCCCGGTCTCCGTGTAGGCCATCTGATTGTCGAGGGTGGTGATGGAGGGGCTGGACAGGATGTTCACCTTCCCGTCCCGCTGCAGGGCCTGCAGCTGAACTTCCAGGATATTGCCGCCGATGGTCCCGAACAGCAAGCCCAGCGAGGCTGCCCCACCGGCGGCCGTCATCGCAGCCCCGGACACCGGGAAATTGACGCCGTAGCCCTGACCGGAAAGGCCGGGGGAACCCGCTGCCGGCGTGTACCGGCCGCCGGTAGGATCCGCCGGCGCGGTACCCGCCGCCGTAGACCCGCCGGGCGTGACATACAGGTTGCCGCTCCCCACCGGTCTCGCGTACATGCCGCCCCACTGGACCCCCAGGTTCCTCGCCGTGTCCTTGGTCGCCTCGACGATATTGGCCCGGATCAGGATCTGGTGCGTGGGCTTATCGATCCGCTCGATGATCGAAAGCAGGCGTTCCCGGTCGTCGCGTATCCCCGAGATGATCAGGGAATTGCTGTGCTCGTCCACCTTGATCGACCCGATCGGTTTGCCCTCCTTATCCTTGCTCAAAAACTCTTTCAGATTCTCCATGATTTCTTTCGGCTTGCCGTAATGGATGGGAACCACAACCGGCGACATCGGCTGTTCGAGCCATTTCGCGTTTACCTCCTGGGCCTTCATTTTCAGATCGCGTTCGCTGTCCTCGACCGACAGGACGCGGATCACATCGCCGTCCCACACATAGGTCAACCCCTGGGCGTTCATGATGCTGCTGAAGGCCTGGTCCCAGGGTACGGAACTGAAATTGACGCTGATCTCGCCCTTGATCTCATTCTTGATAAGGATGTTCAGTCCCGCGGCCATTGCCAGAGACCTGAGCACCGATTTCACATCCACCTGGTTCATCTTGAGGTTGATTTTCGTCGTGGGCAGCAACCTGATCACGGTCAGGGGTTTCGTTTCCTGTTTGCCACCCTCGCCCGACACCGCCGGTTCCTTCAGTTCGACCGCGCGCGGAACTGCCACCGGCGATGACCCGGTTGCCGTTTGTTCCAGGGTTTTCCACCGCTCGAAAAATGCGTCCTTCTGAACGGTCGCCTCAGGGGCGCACCCGCAGACCGCAAACCCGGCGATGCAGATGACGGCCACCGCCAGGCGCATGGTTCCCTGCTTCTTGCTCTTCAATGCACTTCCTCCCTCAAGAGTTACTCCTGCAGCGGAATATCGAAGGATCGCTTGCTCTCTTTGTGGTACAGCACGATTTTGGCGGGGGAAATATCGCGCAGCACATACCCCTCCATGGCAAGGGGGTCCCCTAGGACGTATTCGCTTCCGTTGATAAGGGCAATCTTCTTCTCCCCCATGTCCAGATATCCGGAGTAGACTATCTTTTCCTTCCGCAGCGCCACGAGGGCGGCATCCTCCACCTCGGAGGGGTCCTTGGCATCCAACCATTCCCGATAGCTTTTCCGTTCGAAAAAGGGATTCCGCGACCACGGCGCTTCGGCGCGTGCGATCGCATACGCATTGCCGGAGGAAGGATTTTCCCTGGGCATCGCTGCCAGACCCGCGATCAGTGCGTTTAGCTGTGCCGTATCGCCCAGCCCAGTGAGGGGCTCGGGGGGCTTGCCCGCGGGAAAAAAGAGCTGGCTCGCCCCGTACAGGATTGCCGCGCCCATCACGCAGAGGATGATTATCGTTCTTGGCGTCACGTTTCCCATGGGTTCCGGTTCCGTTTACGTGGCCAGTGCCAGCCTGATCTTTACCCTGAATTCCATGAACTCGGGTTCCTGGCGGACTTCTATCTCTTCGATGCGTTCCAGATAGGGCAGTTCCCCAAGCCCGATCAAGAAATTCCTGAAGTTCATAAACTCCCCCCTGAGGACGGTATTCACCAGCAGGGAGGGCGAACGGGCAGCCACGGAGTGGATGTCCACCGATACGGAAACCGTGTCCAGTGCCGTGTGCCGGGCGATCCCGCCGATGGTGGCGGGGACTTTGCTCGCCAGGCCGCGCGGCATGGCAGTGCGCTCCGGCAGCGGCAGCACGCGGCTCGTAGTCTTCTGCCCCTTGGTGTGCAGCTTGTCATAGATTTGCCGCAGGTTCTTCTGCGCCTCGATCTGCGCCCGAACATCCCGTATCTGTTGATCCATGCGGCTGCTGTATTGAGCGCTGGGAATGATCACCGCCAGGCAAAAGAGGATCAGGGCGCCAAACCAGGAAACATGGATGGCCACGGTCCGTTTGGGAATCAATCTGCTCGCTCTCAATGACAGGGACATCACATCAGCTCTGCTTTCATGGTTAACGTGAAGCGCAGGAAATCCCGCCTCTTCAGTTGCTCAATGCTGCTCGACTGGACGGTGATCTGCTTCAGCAGCGGCGAGGCCTGCAGCTTCGTAAGGTACGCTACCAGGGACGATTCGAGCGACTGCCGAGGGCCCGCGATCATGCCCTCGACGACGAGATCAACCGCGCTACCGGGAGAAGCTCCGGGTTGGGCAGCCGAGGGTTTGGCCGCATCCTTCTGCTCCGGGGGCGGCGTATCCTTAACCGCTGCTGTGGCGGACTTGGCCGGGTCTCCGCCCTTCTCAACCGTTGCCGCCCCGAACGTAGTTTTCATCTTGAGCAGCCGCACCTCCGCGGGGGTCAATTCGGCCAGTTCCCCGAGAACGGCCAGGCTTCGGTACCGCTCCCCATAGACGCGGGAAGCGGAGTCCAATTTCTTCGACGCTACCGCGACGCGGAGCAGATCATCCTGACTCACAAAAGGTTGATACCGGGCCAGCTGCTCCTGATGCCGGTCGGCCTCCAACGTTTTTTTCGCGATCGTGCCCACATGGAACAGGGAGAGCCCGGCCAAGCCGAGGGTAAGGGCAAGAAGAATGAAAAAAACAATCCTGCTGACCTGATTGATGGTCGCGACCTGCTTCTTCTCGGCGATAGTATACAAAAGGTTAGGAGTATGGGCATTATCCGAAAGGGCCATGCCCAAGGCGGGAATCAGGGCGTTTCGCTCGGAGAGATTAAAGCTCCTCACCGCATGGTCCAACTCGAACTGCTCGGTATTGAAGGGATCCAGAACCTCGCTTTCGCAGCCGATCTGCTCGCCCACGTAGCGGATGAGCGGTACATAGACCGGCATGGCGCTCGTGACATAGATCTTCCTGACCTCACCCGGACCGACGCTGGTCTTATAGAAATCGAAGGTCCGCTCCACCTGCCGGACAAGCCGCTCCAGCGCCGGCAGGATAACCTGAAATTTCTCCTCTGTCCGGAGGCTGTAGCCGGCATCGTGAACGGTCAACGGCGCCGAATCCTCGCTGAGACTGAAGAGGATCTTGCGGGCCTGCGCCACGGTCAGGGCTGAGTCATTCTCCTCTTGTCCTACGGACGGGTGACGCCCGGCCTGCGAATCGAGGGCCTCCTGCAGGGCCTCGACCATGCTGTTGATGCCGGCCTTGATGCCGCGGGTGATGATCAGATTGCCCTTGCTGTAGATGTCGATCCGCGAAAAATCGTTGCCGATGAACAGGTAGGCCACGGTTTCGGTCCGCCTGGGGATCCAATCGGTACGAAAAATATTCTGGACGGCGAAGGGGACAACGGAGATCCCCGTCAAAGGCAGGTCGATTTGCGAAAAGAGGGTCTTAATCGCGGCTACCTCGCTGCGGGGCGCGGTATACGCCGTGACTATCCATTGCGGGCGTCCCTGGTCGAGCCGCTCCCCGATCACTTCAAAATCCAGGATCGTCTCTGCTTCGTTGAAGGGGCTCTCCCGCTTGATCGTCCAGAATACGGTCTTGTCGATCTGATTTTTGGGAACCCGCGGTATCAGGATGTGGCGAACGACGACATTGGCCGCCGACATCACCGCCCATACTGCAATCCGTCGATAGAGTCCGCAGAAGCGGTCGATCTCCGCCTTGAGGAAGGCGACGAATTCAGGGGAATTCCTCTGGATCTCGCCGGGGATGCGAACGTCGCGGTAGTCGATCAGGCGCCACTGCCGGTCCGCTCTTCGTTCCATTTTGACCAGACGCAGGGACTCGTGGCCGATGTCGATCCCGACGTTTATTGCTCTGGGGCGGACGGGTTTCTTGAAAAATGCCAGCGGCGTATTCTTCGTTGCCGGCAGGGGCTTCTCGGGCAGCGGGGCGGTCAAATCCGGCTGACCACTCTTTTTGCGAATGAAGTCAAGGAGTTTTTCAGTGGAGGTGATGTCATTCATACGGAACAAACGCGCACTCCTCGATTTCACCGTGGCGGAACAGACCCAGCCCTGACACCTCCGAAGTGTCCGGAAGAATATAGCAAAATTCAACATTAATACAATCTTTTTTTGACTCCTGCGGCCGCTGGTCGTTACAGGGCAGGATTCCGCATTTAGGGACCGGCTTGTCCTTAGCGCAGACGATCCGGGGCGTTGCGCAGCAGGTTAATGTTCAGTAGTTGGACATTGCCGGGAAAGCGGGCTCGGTACGGAGGGTCGGAAACAATTGCCCGGCCCGTTCGAGTAAAGCAGGCGCCGATAGCTTCGGGGGGGTTGAGCAGGCGAGCCTGTTTCGATACGTTCCGTAGATCCATTCGTCAAGGTCGCCTGGATCGTGTCATTCACGGTGTCCGTCGACTGCTTGGTGCCCGGCGAATAGATCACTTCAGCATTCCCGTCGCTACCGGTGGTCTTGGTGGCAACCGTAACCGTTTCAGGTAAGGATGCGGGAGTCCCCGAGTTCATGACAATGATCGAAAAGGTCACCGCCGCACCGCTCACGGAAGCGCCCACCGCATCCACCACTCTGGCCGTGACGACACTGGTCTGGCCTACGCTGAGCTAAGATGGCAATGCGGTGAGACTGGTGATCACCGGCTGAGACGCGGTCTGGCCCGCGCGGCGGATTATCACCGCCCTGGTCGAGCCGTTCGGCAGGGAGGCCTGCAAAATGTCCTCTACAGCGGCAGTCGGCGACCCATTACCCGACGTATAGACCGCTGCGACCGTTCCGGTGCTGTCCGTTCTCATAACCGTTCCTGCCGCCGGCAAGAGCGTGGAGCCAGAGGCATTGATCGGGATCGAAAAGGTCACTACCGCGCCGCTCACGGGAGCACCTGCCGTATCCACCACCAGGGCCGTGATGATGCTGGACTGGCCCGCCTCGAGATGCGGAGGTAAAGCAGTACTTGGATTTGCCGTGAGGCTCAAAATCGCCGGCTGGGACAGGCCGGGTTGGGCCCCGCGGCTGATGATCACCGCCCGGGTCGAACCGTTCGCCAGGGTCGCCTGCACCACGTCGTCCACGGCGCCGGCGGGAGATCCTGTCCCCGGTACATAGGTGACTACGACCGTCCCCGCGCCGTCGGTCAGCAGGGTCGTGCCCGCTGCCGGGAAGAGCGTCGGCGATCCGGAATTCCTCACCGGCAAGGTGAACGTGATCGGTTCGCCGCTCACCGGAGCGTCCGCCGCGTCCGCCACCCTGACGGTGATGATGCTGCTCGCCCCGAAATCGACGCTTGCCGTACTTGCCGTCATGCTCGCGATCCGCGCCCCGGCGCTGCCGCCTCCGCCTGTGCGCGTAATCACCACCGCCGCAGAAGAGTCGTTCGCAAGCCTGACCCGGATCGTGTCCTGGACGGCACTCGCCGCCAGGAGCGAGCCGGCGGTGTAGATTGCCACGGCCTTGCCCTGGCTGTCGCAATTTTCGTTGACGATGCTGAGCGTGCCCCCGGAGTTGTTCGCTTGAAAGGTGAAGGAGACGGACCGGTCGGTGGCGGGTAGTCCATTCAGGCGCGTCACCGTCGCCGTGATGACGCTGCTCTGGCCGACGCCGAGGGTTGTGACGGAAGCGCTCACGGTCACGGTGTCCGTGCCCAGGGGGTCGCCTACCGTTGCCCCGCTGCCGCTGCACCCCAGAACCACCAACGCCCACAACAACAGGAAGCACGACCGGTCGTGATTGCGCATTGTCCCTCCGCTTGCAGCATCGATAACTGGTGGTGATACGTAGCCGGAGAATGGCATCCGCAATCCTATTTGTCAATACGGGATATTTTGACACCACCGGTCAATTGCGGGTCAGCCTTTGCCGCCGACAGAACGTGCCGGGAATAATCGGCTCTGAACGCTGCCGCGTGATTCTGACGGACGGAGGGATGATGCTGTCGCCAGGAGGGGCAAGGAGTGCCGGGAGGCGATCGGTCACCTCCCGGCGGGATGGGGTAAGAAGGGCTTTTTTACTCTGCCGATTGACCGCCAGTTAAGCCAGCCGATTCCACCTTGGCCTTGTCCTTGGGACGGGCGACACGGGTCGGAATAATGATAGTTCCGTAATGCCGGGCTACTTCGTGATATGTCGGGTTGGTGCCCGGTTCATATCTGCGAGGCGTGGTCACCCCCGATTTTAGATTGTCCGGCACGAGGATCTCGGGAACACCGCCGAAAAAGGCGAAGGCCCGGACGTGGGCCTCAATCCAGGAAGGAAGATCCTCACCGAAACAAGCCCGGGCAAAGGTGTAGCTGCTGGCGCTCAGGGCGGCAACAAAGAGAGATACCTCTCTGGTTTGGCCGGTAACCTAATCTGTCACGGGGATCGTCTGTCCGGCATAATCGACAAAGAGCTTTTCCCCGGCCCGGTACGTTTGGCGAAGTCCACCCATAAGATGAAAAATATGATATAAGTTGCTTAAACAATGTGACAAATTAACGAGAAAATGACGATGGAAATGTTTACAATACGTTTACACTGAAAAAATTAGGGGTCAGAGAAAACTCTCTAACCCCTTGATTTTATGGCGCGCCCAGGAGGATTCGAACCTCCGACATTCAGATTCGTAGTCTGACGCTCTATCCGGACTGAGCC
>CAIYSL010000103.1 GCA_903928915.1 uncultured Syntrophobacterales bacterium
GTCCTGATCGTCGTCCGGGCGGGCGAGACCCACCGGGAGATCGTCAAGAACGGCATCGGCCTGCTCCAGGGGGCGAACGCGCGCATCCTGGGGGCGATCCTCAACGGCGTGTCCATGGGGCGCGACAGCTACTATTACTACCAGTATTACTACTACTATTACGGCGAGGACGGCGAGCGGAAGAAGAAGGTCCGTCGGAAGCGCCGGACGGCCGGCACCGTCTCCGGCGAGGGGAAGGAAGTGCAGGCAAAAGAGGCGCAGGCAGCGGCGAGGCAATGATGAAAGCAGGACGCATACTTGTAGTCGACGACGAAGAGGCGACACGCACCACCTTGCACGACTATTTTGCGGAGCTCGGGTACGAGGTTGTGACGGCCGCCAACGGCCAGGAGGCGCTCGGACAATTCGTCCCCGGGGCCTTCGATTGCGTGATCTCCGACCTGTTCATGCCGGAGATCGACGGCCTGGAGCTGCTCAAGAGGATCAGGGCAGAGGACCGGGAGGTCTTTTTCCTGATGATCACCGGCTTCCCGGCCCTCGACAGCGCGGTCAACGCGATGAAGGAAGGGGCCTACGACTACATCGTGAAACCCTTCCACATGGAGGACATCCGCCTGAAGGTCGAGCGGGCGCTCCACGTCAAGAAGACCGAGGCATCCCTGAAACGGGTGAAGGGGCTCTTCCTGAGCTTCATCGTCCTGATCCCGGTCCTGGTCAGCCTGGGAATCATCTTCGGCATCTTCTGGAAAGACCGGTAAGAATGGGGGGGGAATGGGGGTCAGGTCTGACCCCCATCACCGTTCATTCATTTGGGGGCCATCAGGTACAGTCCGTACTCGTTGGCCTGCTCCCGCGCGACCGCCACCGGTTCGAGGTAGTACCGCTGCCTGATCCCGTCGCAGATCTGCCGGTTGGCATCGTTGAGGGTGTTGCACCAGTAGCTCTGGTGAAAATAGACGTGGCCGCCGTAACGCTTCATCAGGTCCTGGATGAGGTCGGGGTTGTTGATCCCGGCGTAGGTCTGGATGGCGTTCTGCCCCCAGAGCAGAAACATCGTCGGGATGTGGGTGAGGACGATGGAGCGGTTCGGGATCTTCTTGATGAACTCGCGGGCAAGGGTATGGTCGTACCGGGCGCCCCAGGCCTCCTGGCCCACCAGCCTGACGAGCGGCAGAAACTTGAGCCAGGAAAAGATCAGCACCAGGACCAGGACCGCGGCGACGGACAGCCGGCCGGGTGCCGTCGCGAAGCTCGCCGGTCCGCCGGACGCGGCAGCGCCTGCCTCCGCTTTCCCCCCGCCTCCGCATTCCGCCTCCGGCTCGGCCCGGTCGGCTGAGCGCAGGGCGACCGCCCCCCACCTCCGCAGCGCCTCCGCACCGATCCCCCCCAGCACCGCAAGCGGCATGAAGCTCACCAGCGCGAAGCGCACGTCGGCGCCGTACTTGTAGCTCCCCGCGTAGAAGAACAGAAAGATCCCCCAGAACAGCAGGAACCACAGCAGGACCATCAGGCGCGGGAGCCACCCCGGCCTTTCCCCCGCCTCCGCGGCAGGCCCCGTTCCCGCGGCCAGGCCGAGCAGGGCGAGCAGGGTGAACAGCACGGGAAATTCGGCGTTGTTGAAGTAGTACAGGCCGTTGGTCGCCAGGTTCTTCAGGAAGAAGGCCGCTGCGAACTTGGCCCCTTCGGCGCCCCAGGACTGGCCGCTCATGGCGTGGAAGTGCCAGATCAGCGGGATGGCAAAGGTGAAGGAAACCAGCCCCAGCGCCCAGAACACCCGTGTCGCAAAGGGGTGCGGGCGGAGAGCGCCGCCGGCGCCGGTTTCCCCCTCCCCTTTATCCCCTCCCGCAAGGGGAGGGGAATGTAAGGCCTGGCCTATCCCCCTCGCGCTGTGCGGGACTTCCCTTTCCATCCCCCTCTCCCCTTGCGGCAGTTCCCTTTCCCGCCCCCTCTCCCCTTGCGGGAGAGGGCCGGGGTGAGGGGTAGGGGGGCGCAGAGAGGCTGCGGCAAAGAGATTCACCGCTGCCGCAACCGCTGCCCAGAGCCAGATCAGCGACGACTCTGGCCGCATGGCGCCGGCAAAGGCAAGGACCGCCACGGCCAGCAGGAGATGGCGCGGCGCCCGGCTCCGGAGCCAGACCAGGGTGCACAGGACCGCGAGCCCTCCCACAACGGCGGCCGGACTTTCCGCGGCGATCGTGTTTGCCCAGACGAGGTTGTGGGGGATGAGCGCGTAGATCAGGGCCGCGGCAAGCCCGGCGAACCAGCCGCCCGCCATGATCCGGACGATGAAGAACACGATCAGGATCCCGCCCGCGTACAGGAGGTTGTTGAGGATGAAGGCGTAGGTCTCGTCAGTGCCGAAGAGCTGGAAGACAAGGCCGATCAGGAACGGCCAGCCGCTGGGGTCCTTGTTGTACAGGAGCCAGTTGACGAAATACTCGCCGTACTCGAAGGTGCCGTAGTTCGCCATCCCCGTCTGGCCGGTAAAGGCGATGTTCTGCGCCATGTTGGCGTAGATGTCCTCGTCGTAGTAGATCCGGTGGACCTGCGGGGCGGCCAGGGTGACCAGGAGCAGGCCGGCGATCAGGATCGCCAGGAGATAGACGCCCGGGCTGTTCAGGAATTCTTGCGGGGATGCCTTTTTCCCCGCCCCTGCCGACTCCCCCTCCCCTTTGTCCCCTCCCGCAAGGGGAGGGGAAATAGGGATGCGGTCCCCTCCCGCAAGGGGAGGGGAAATAGGGATGCGGTCCCCGCCCGCAGGGGGAGGAGATAAAAACGGGAGAGCTATCCCTGTCTCCCTCTCCCCTCGCGGGAGAGGGCCGGGGTGAGGGGGGCCGGCAAAGAGCTCGCGAAGAGCCGCGGCGATGTCATGTCGGCAGAGGGCGACGCCGATCAGGATGAGCAGGAAGTCGGCCCAGAGGAAGCGCGCAAACCACTGCGTGAGCAGGATTTCGACATCCGGCTTGGTCCAAAAGCCGATGACGGCGACGAGCAGCCCCGCCAGCAGCAGGTACAGGGCCGCGATCGCGGGGATGGACCAGCGACTCTCAGCGAATTTCCGCATGGGTGTTTTCAACGAGCACATCCTCCATGAAGAGATAGCGGATCCCCGTCTGCCTGAGCATCCCGAGCGCCTCCCCGGGTGCACAGACCAGCGGTTCCCCGTGCAGATTGAAACTGGTGTTCAGCACGACGCCGTACCCCAGGGACTCCCTGAGCCCGCACAGCAGGTCGCGGTAGCGCGGCTCCTCGTCGCCCACGAACTGCGGCCGGCAGGTGCCGTCCACGTTGATCACCCCCTCCATCAGCGCCAGGCGCTCCGGGCGGACCCGGAAGCCCATGGTCATGAAGCGGTTGTCCCGGATCTCCTGCCCCTCTGTTTCGAGGAGCGCGGGGGCATCCTCGATCAGCATGCTCGGGCAGAACGGCTGGTACCAGACCCTCTTTTTCAGCAGGAGGTTCAGGCGGTCCTTGATCGCGCGGTCGTCGGGACGGGCGAGGATGCTCCGGTGGCCGAGGGCGCGCGGGCCGATCTCCATCCTTCCCTGGAACCAGAGGATGATCTCGCCCGCGACGATCAGACGCGCCGCCTCCGCGGCGGGGTTGTCCAGCCTGCGGACGACCCAGTCTTTCTTGGTCCTTCCCCCTGCCCCGTTGCCCGCCCCTGCACCCCTCCCCGCAAGCGGGGCGGAGCCTCCCCCCTCCCCTCTGTCCCCTCCCGCGAGGGGAGGGGAAGTATCGGAGGAGGTCCCTCCCGCGAGGGGAGGGGAAGTATCGGAGGAGGTCCCTCCCACGGGGGGAGGGGAAACATCAGTGGGGTCTCCGCCCTGCCCGTCCCCCTCTCCCCCTGGGGAATTGGTGGGGTCTCCGCCCTGCCCGTCCCCCTCTCCCCCTGGGGGAGAGGGCTGGGGTGAGGGGCCTTCCCCGCTGATCGCCTTGAGAACCTCGTCCGCGGTATACCCCGGCCCGAGGTAGAGGTGGGCGAGCCGGCAGGCCGTCACGCCGTGGCGCGCCCGGTTGGCGGCGAGGGCCGCGCCCAGGGCGAGCCCCCCGTCCCCCATGTGGGGGAAGACGTACAGGCGCTCCAGGCCGGGGAGGTTCAGCAACTGCATGTTCATCTTGATGTTCGAAAAGACGCCGCCCGCGACCGCCATCCGCGTAAGCCCCGTCCGGCTGAGCGCCTCGCCGGCCAGGGCCGCGGCGCTCTTCTCGAGGACCCGCTGGGCCATGAAGGCGAACTGCTCGGAGGGGTAGCGCCACAGGATGCGCTTGAGCTCCCGGAACATCTCGGTGGAGGAGTAGGGAGAGACGATGTCGAGCCCCCTGGTCCCGATCACCTCCATCAGCGGATTTTCCCGATCGGGGATCGGGTAGGCGAAGTTGGCCAGCGCCATTACCTTGCCCTCGTCCTCCAGCTCGCGCATGTTCATCAGGTTCGTCACGTGCTCGAAGAAGATCCCCAGGGAGGTCCGGGCGGACAGGGCCTTGAGCGGCCGCAATTCGCCGCGGCTCCACGTCCAGAGGGACCCGGCGAGTCCGTCGCCGACGCCGTCGAGGGTGAGGACCAGCGCCTCGGGAAACCCGCTGCACGCCGCGGCTGCCGAGGCGTGGGCGGCGTGGTGGCCGACGATCTCGAGCTGGAAAGCGGCGAACCCCATCTCGGCAAGGCGACGCCGCAGCCACCGTCTGCTGAGGGCCGTCGAAATCGCGTTCGGCGGAAGCTCGGTGAAGCGGTACTTGAAGGCCTTCTTGAACGGGTCGGCCCGGCGCGGGGCCATCTTCCGGCGGCGGATCAGGTAGTACTCCTCCTTCAGCCCGGGGAGGAACCGGGTCAGGGTCTTGGCCGGGTCGGTCGTCGACGCGGCGACGGTTTCGATATCTCCAGGGGCGAGGCCGGCAACGGCAAGGCACGTTGCGATCGAACGGCAGGGGAAACCCACTTCGAGCTTGCGGCGGGTGAGGCGCTCCTCGTTGACGGCGCAGAGGACCTGTTCGCCGCTGACGAGCGCCGCGCCCGCGTCGTGTCCGTCCCAGATCCCCAGCACCACTCCCCTGTTCACCGGCAGACTCCCCTTCCTTTCTCTCCCCTCATTCCCTGCCCTGCTTGCCCCTCCCCTCAATCCCCTCCCCGAAGGGGAGGGGGAATATTATGATTCCTCCCCCAGCGGGAGTGATCTCTTCTTACTCCCCTCCTTCGACGGAAAGTTGCCTTACTTCCTCCCCTCCCTTGACGGGAGGGGCTGGGGGAGGGTGAGACACCTTTCCCTGATTACGGTTAAAACTGCTTCGATGGATTGCAGTACTTCATGATTCCAGAATCTCAGGATTGAAAAACCTTGCCCTATCAAGAAATCCTCTCTGATTTCATCTTTCTCTTTTTCCAGTGCATGCTGTCCTCCATCTACCTCGATTATGATCCTTCTTTCAAGGCATACAAAATCGACGATGTAACGATCAATCGGATGCTGTCTGCGGAATTTTAGACCTTCAAGCTGCTTTGAGCGTAGATGATACCAAAGAGTCTTCTCGGCCTCGGTCTGGGACTTCCGCAACGATCGGGCGTTAGAGAGCAATGGCTGATGACCTCCGTCTAGTAACCTCTTTACCCCTCCTGTACCCCTCCCCTCAATCCCCTCCCGCAAGGGGAGGGGAAATAGCTTTTGCTGCCCCTCCCGCAAGGGGAGGGGAAATAGCTCTTGCTGATCCTCCTGCAATGCGGCGGGGAAGTATCCTAATTCGTCATCCGAGCCACCTGAGGAACCGGCGGACGGGCGACAGGAGATGCGCCACGGCCGCAGGCTCGGCCATGGCCAGCAGCCGCGCGGCGGCCCGCGGCCGCAGGTAGAACCTCCGATAGGCATGGCGCCGGAAGGCCTCAACCCGGGCCGGGGAAAGGCCGGGCAGCTCCATCACCGCGCTGCTCTGCGACGCCACAGCCGCATCCCGCAGCCACCCCTTGCCCCGCGCCTCGTCCTCCAGGGCGGTCCCCGGAAAGGGGGCGGCCACGTAGAACTGGGCAATGTCGATCGGCAGCGCCAGCGCGAGAGCGAGCGTCTCGGCCATCGTCCCCTCGGTCTCTCCGGGCAGGCCGAACATGAAATGGCCCGCGACCCGGATCCCCAGGCGATGGGCCAGGGTCACCGCCGCAGCCGACTGCGCCGCGGTGATCCCCTTGCGCGACGCTGCCAGGACCGCGTCGCTGCCCGACTCCAGCCCGTAGCTGATCATCCAGAGCCCCGCCGCTTTCATCAGCCTCAGGGTCTCCTCGTCGATCGTATCCACCCGGCTGTTGCAGGTCCAGGAGACCCTGAGGCCGCTCGCGACGATCGCCCGGCAGAGCTCCCGGACGTACTGCCGGTCGGCGGTGAAGGTGTCTGCCCAGATGAAAAACTCGCGGACCCCGAAGCGCTCCGCATTGGCGGCCATCTCGGCGACCACGGCCGCCGCGGGCCGCCTCCGGAGCCGCGACCCGTAATACAGCGGCGCCGTGCAGAAGGTGCAGCGCCAGGGACAGCCGCGGACCGGGGCGACTATCAGAAACCGCCGTCCTTTCAGGGGAAGCCGGTAGCCGTCCAAATCGAGTCCTTCCCAATCGGCCGCCGGGATCGCCTCCGGCGCCAAGGGGACGGCATCGGGGTTGTGCCGAATCTGGCCGCCCGGCCCCTCCCGCCAGGAGAGCCCGGCCACCTGCCCGAAGCCGCTGTCATGCCGGCAGAGCTCGCGGATGATCCCCTCCGGCTCCCCCCGGATCACCGCCCCGAGCGCCGGCTCCGCCAGCGCCTCCTCCGGCCTGACCGTCACATGGGTGCCGAGCACGGCGGTGACCGCCGCAGGGACCTCTTTGCGGACGAGGCGGGCCAGGGCGATGTCGTGCCGGAGCGTCGGCGTCCCGGTGCTCCAGATTGCAAAGGCGGGCTGCAGCCCCCGGAGGTCCTCCGCAAGCGCCCGGAGGTCCCTCCCGGCGGCGGGATAGTCCCGGAGCGTCACCTGGCGGCCGTCCTGCCTGAGCAGGGCCGCAGCGGTGGCAAGCGACAGGGGCGGCCACTGGGTGCCCCAAACGCCCGCCTCCTGGGTGCAGCGCCCCTCGCGGGTGTAGGCCCGGCCGTCCGGCGCGGGGGGGTTGAAGAGCAGAATCTTCATTTCAGAAATACAGGTACTTGACCATGCTCCAGACGTACCGGACGGCCACCTTCCGGATGCTGATCTTCGAGTACCCCGCCTTACGCTCATGTTCGTGCGAGGGGACCTCGGCCATCCGGTAGCCCTTCTTCAGGGTCTTGATGATCATCTCCTGCTCGATCGTGGTGATGTCCTCCTGAAGCCCCAGGTCCCTGAGGACCGCCGTTCGGATCGCCCGAAACCCGTTCTGGCTTTCCGAAAGCCGGACGCCGAACCGGTGGTTGATGCAGGCCGTGATCAGCGAACTTCCCATCAGGCGGAAGCACTCGTCGAACCCGCCGTGGAGCTCGCTGGAGCCGCCGATCAGGCGGGACCCGGAGACGTGGTCGGCCTCGCCCACGAGGATGGGGCGGATGAGGGCCGGGATGTCGGCGGGGTCGTGGGAGCCGTCGGCATCGATGAACACCGCGATCTCCCGCTCGAGATGGGGGATGACCGAACGAATCGCCTCCCCCTTCCCTTTTCCATGGTCGAAGACGATGCGGGCGCCCAGGCCGCGGGCGATATCGGCGGTCCCGTCGGGCGAATGGCCGTCGACGACCAGGATGTCGTCCGTGTAGGGCCGCACCCGTTCGATGATCTCACCGACCGTCGCCGCCTCGTTGAGCGTCGGGATGACGACCGTCAGGGTCGGGAAGCGTTGATCGCCTGTTCTTGCCTCGTGCGGCTCCATACCGTCCTCGCACCGTTGCCGAAACACCTCTTCAGGCCGCACCGCCGTCCGCCGGTCGGCCCCTCCGCTGTGCAGTTATACTGCATCCCCGTCTGGTTGTAAATCCGCTCATCCGTCCTTCAGCACTGCGGCGCCCATGATCGGGTCCAGCTCGATGCGGATGACTTTCCTGCCCCAGGTGAGGACGATGGTTCCCCCGCCGGCGCCGCCGGTCGGGGTGAAAACGATGGGATACCTGCCGCCGACGATCTCACCGGCCAAGGGATCCACGATCCTGACGCGGGCCTCCGGCGGAAGCGCTTTCGCGGTCAGCCCTTCGATCCCATAGGTCCGGTTGTCCAGGTCGATCACGAACCTGCGGCTCTCCATGTTCAGCCGGGCCAGGGCGCGGGCGTGGCGGATCATCCCCGCGATCTCCCGCCCCGCCGCATTGGCTTTGGCCGACGGGAGGCGGCCGGCCACGAACAGCGAGGTGAGACCGAGGATCAGGACGACGAGCGCCAGGACGATGATCAGCTCCAGCAAGGTGAACCCGCGGTTCTTCATCTGATGACCTCGGTATGCCGCCCCCTCCCTGTATCCCTCCCCCGCAGCGGGGGAGGGAAGGGATATTCTGCAGTCCTCCCCCTCACCGGGGGAAGGAAGGCGTCCTGTGCAGCCCTCCCTTCACCGGGGGAGGGAAGGCATACTGTGCAGCACAGCCCTTCACCGGGGGAGGAAGGGCATATTTTCATGCGGCCGCTCAGAGCGGAACCTCGGCGATGCTGAACACCGCCAGGAGCATGGAGATCACGATAAACCCGATGACCAGCCCCATGATCAGGATCATCACCGGCTCCAGCAGGGACATGAATCGTCTGACCGCCTGCTTCAGGATCTTTTCATAGGTTACGGCCACCTGGAGCAGCATCTTATCGAGCGTGCCCGTCTCTTCGCCGACCTTGATCATCGACAGCGCCAGCTCCGGGAATACGCCCGAGCGCGACAGGGGGTCGTGAATCCCCCTCCCCTCCTTGGCCCCGCGGGACACGGCCTCGACAGCCTGGGCGATGACGCGGTTGCCGATTACCTCCCGGGAGTTGTGCAGGGCCTGCAGGAGCGGCACACCGCTGGCCAGAAGGGTCCCCAGGGTCCGGCAGAACCTGGCGGTCTCGAGCTTCTTGATCACATCCTCCAGGAGCCTCAGCTTCAGGGCATCCCACCGGTATCTGCCCTGCTCGGTGGCGATGGCGCGGCTGAAGAGGAACCCCGCGGCCCCCGCAGCGGCCAGCAGGAGCCAGCCGTAGGACTTCAGGATGTCGCTCGCCGCCAGCAGCACCTGCGTCGACAGGGGCAGGGTGCTGCCGAGTTCGGCGAAGATGACGGAGAAGCGGGGCAGGACAAAGGTTAGCAGGATGATGATCGAAGCCCCTCCCGTCACCAGCAGGATCGTCGGGTAGATCATGGCGGACAGGATGTTGTCGCGCAGCTCCTTCGACGACTCGAGAAACTCGTTCAGCCGCTCCAGGATCACGTCCAGGACGCCGCCGGACTCGCCTGCCCGGACCATGTTGATGTACACCCGGGGGAACACATCCGGGTGCTTCTGCAGGGCGTCGGAAAAAGGGATTCCCCCCCGGATCGACTTCAGGAGCGACTGGACGATCTCCTTCAGCCCCCGCTCTGCGGAGATGTCTGCAAGGACGCCGAGGGCCGCCTCGAGGGTGAGCCCCGCCGCCAACAGCGTGGAGAGCTCAGCGGTGAACGCAACCAGGTCCACTTTGCGCCGGAGAAACCCGACCCTCATCCGGAGGCCCTGATCCGCAGGGGCCTTCACCTCCAGCGGGATCACCCCCGTGCTCCTCAGGCGTTCGACCGCGGCCTTTCTGTCGGGAGCGTCGATCACCCCTTCGGAGACGGCTCCGTCCATGGTGGTTGACCGGTAGGTGAAGATGGGCATCTACTCCTCCTGCGTCACCCGGTATATCTCGCCGAGTGTGGTGATCCCCCTCTTGACCTTGGCGATGCCGTCCTCGAGAATCGTCCGCATCCCCTGTTCGCGCGCCGCCTTCCGGAGCGCGCTCGCATCGGCGTTCTGGAGGATCAGCCTGCGAATCACCTCGTCGACCACCAGCAGTTCGAAGAGCCCCGTTCTGCCGCGAAAGCCGGTGAAGGCGCACTTTTCGCATCCCTTGCCCCGGTACAGCTCAGCATCGGCGCCGAGTTCAAGCTGAACCGACCGCTCGCCTTCCCCCGCGGAGTCGTCCCGCTCCTTGCAGTACGGACAGATGACCCGTACGAGGCGCTGGGCAAGGATCCCCCTGACCGTCGACGACAAGAGGAACCGCTCCACCCCCAGGTCGATCAGCCTTGTCACGGCGCTCGGGGCGTCGTTGGTATGGAGCGTCGAAAAAACCAGATGGCCCGTCAGGGCCGACTGGACGGCGATCTCGGCAGTTTCCAGGTCCCGGATTTCGCCGATCATGATGACGTCGGGGTCCTGCCGGACGATATGCCGCAGGGTGTTGGCGAAATTGAGGCCGATCTGGGGCTTCACCTGGATCTGATTGATCCCTTTGAGCTGGTACTCCACGGGGTCCTCGACGGTGATCAGTTTCCGCTCCGGCGAATTGATCTTGTCCAGGGCGCCGTACAGGGTGGTCGTCTTTCCGCTCCCCGTGGGGCCGGTGACCAGGATGATGCCGTTGGGCTTCTGGATCAAGCGGGAAAACCTTGCGAGCGTGTCCGCAGCAAACCCGAGCTGCTGCAGGTCGATCACGATGCTCTCCCGGTCGAGGATCCGCATGACCACGCTCTCGCCGTAGATGACCGGCAGGGTGGAGACGCGCAGGTCGATCTCCCGGTCGGCGACCTTGATCCTGATGCGGCCGTCCTGGGGAAGGCGCCGCTCGGCGATGTTGAGCTTCGCCATCACCTTGATCCGGGAGACCATGGCGGCCTCGAGTTTCTTCGGCGCCGTCTCGACGGTATGGAGTACCCCGTCGATCCGGTAACGGACCTTCAACTCCTCCTCAAAGGGTTCGATGTGGATGTCGCTCGCCCTGCTCTCCGAGGCCCGGGCGATCAGAAGGTTGACCAGTTTGATGATCGGCGCCTCCGCGGCGAGATTCTTCAGATGTCCGACGTCCTCCCCCTCCGCCTCGGTCGCGTTGCCCCCCTTGTCGTCGATGTCCTCGATGATCTCGTTGATGTTCTGGGTCTCCGGGCCGTAGTAGCGGGCAACGTAATCGTCGATCAGTTTGCCGTCGCCCGGGTATGCCTGCACGCGGGCGTCGAGCGCGGCCGCGAGCGCCTCGATGACTGTGCCGTCGTCCGGATCGGCCATCAGGACCTTGAGGACGTTGTTGCTCAACTCCAGGGGGACGATCCGGTTCTCCCGGATGAACCGGGAGGAGAGGCCGTCCAGAACGAGAGGAACCTTGGGAAGCGACTGCTCAGCGCCGGGCTGCATGCGATCATCCTTCACGAATTGACTCCCGCGCCGGTTGCGCGGGCGCAGATTGAAACCATAGGCCGGAAATTGTCACACTTTTCCGGTTTATTTTCCATTAATTTTATCAGGCGGGATGCTCTGAGAAACGCCGGCGTTTCGCGGTCCCCTGTCCCTGTCCCCCCTCGGGGGGAGGGGGGACAGGGAGTGAAGAAACCTACCAGCTCCGCGAGCCGTGGCACAAGGTTGTGCAGGTGCTGTTGACCACGCCGTTGTTGTGCGTCGCCGTATTCACGGTACTGGCGCTGTAGCCCGAACCGTGGCAGGCGGAGCACGATATGCCCTGCCCCGACACGTGGAACGTATGCCGACCGGTCGCCGGCGGGATGGCGTGGCAGGAACCGCAGGCCAGCGGCGGTATGGTCGTCGTCGTGGTGGGCGCCGTCGTCGCGATCGTCGTCGGTATGGTAGTCGGAACCGTGGTGGGGACCGTCGTGGCCACAGTCGTCGTCGTTGCCGGCACGGTCGTCAGCACCGTGGTCGGAATCGTTGTGGGCACCGTCGTCGGCGGCACCGTCGTCGTTGCCGTCGTTGTCGGCACGATCGTGGTGGGGATTGTCGGCGGCGGCGTATTCGGGTCCGGGTTCGGGTCCGCGACTTTCCAGCTCAGGCCGGAAACGGGAAAGCTGACAAACCCGGCGGAGGTAACGGTAAAGCTGCCCAGGAACGTGTATGCGCTACCCGTAACCGAGTAGACCGCAACCACCGAGCCGACCGCCTTACCCGGGACGGGCATGGTGATGGTGATGGCGGGATTGAACGTTGCCGAAGCGGCGCCGGTAAGCTGCACGTCGACCGCGCCGGAGGTGGAGGTCAGGGTGGTGAATCCTGCCGGCGCCGGGACCCCGCTGACGCCGGAGAAGGACGCCGATGAATCCGGGGGAGCGGTGAACGTAAACGAAGGCGCCGCAGTCAGCGCCTTTGCGGTTCCGTCGGCATTTCTCGCGGTGATGACCGTGTTCGGGGGCAGCGTTGCGCTTACGGCCGCCAGGTAACCCGGTGTGCCCGAGGCAGGAACGGCGGTGGTGGCGGCCGGGCCGGTCGTTGCAGTGCCGTCCGCGTTGACGGTCGCCGCAATCGGAGCGGTTGCCGAGTTCATAGGCGGGGTGTCGTCGCCGCCCCCGCACCCGCCCGTCATCAGCAGAACCCCGCACAGAGCCGCCAGGATCATCCTTTTCACTATGGTATACATACAGACCTCGCTGCAGAAAAGCGACAGGGAAGGGCTCCAGCGGAGCCCTTCCCGTCGGTTCGATGGTTGGCCGGTTCGTCGCCTGCTATAACCCGGCGAGGATATCCGCGATCAGCGCATCGCTCAGAGCGGACTGCCCCGCCTTGCTGGCGCCATGGCAGGAGGTGCAGCTCGCGGCCCCGAGCATGCCCATGTTTCCCCTGTCACTGCTGATTGCCGCCCTGGTCGCAGCGACCGATGCCGTCCGTTTCCCCGAGCCGTGGCACCCTGCACAGTACAGGGAGTGGAGCGACCAGGTCTGCACCGGCGGCGGGGGGGGAGGAGGCGGAGGCGGCGGAGGGGGAGGCGGAGGAGGTGCGCCGGCATCGGTCGTGGCCGCGGCCAGGGTCGAAGCCGACCCCTCGCCCGCGCCGTTTACCGCCGTGACGATGTAGTAGTAGGTGGTGCCGGCGGCGAGCCCTGTCTGGGAATAGGGGCTCCCGGCTCCGGGAATCTTCGTCCCGGTGGCGGTGGTAACGCCGGGCGCCGTAGACCAGTAGAGGTTGTACGACAGCGCCCCCGAAACAGCCGCCCAGGAGATCGTGACCTGATTGGCGCCGCCCGTCGCTGTCACGCCTGCCGGCGCGGCAGGAAGGCTCGGCAGCGGCGCGGACGTCGTGGCCGAGCACTGCGCCGAGGCAGCGCTCTCACCGACGCCGTTCACGGCTGTGACGATGTAGTAGTACACCGTGCCGGCGGCCAGGCCGGTGTGGAAATAGGGGCTGGTCACACCGGCGATCTTCGTCCCGCTGGCCTTCGTCACCCCTGAGGAGGGCGACCAGTACACATTGTACGACGTTGCCCCCGTAACGGCGGTCCAGGAGATGGTCGCCTGGTTGGCGCCTCCGGTTGCGCCGACCCCCGTGGGGGCCGCAGGCGCGGTGGGCGCGGGCGTCGTAGCCAGCGTCGTGGCTGCCACCTGAACCGAGGGATTGCCCTCGCCGGCGCCGTTTACCGCCGTGACGATGTAGTAGTAGGTGGTGCTGTCGGTGAGGCCGTTGAGAACTGTGGGGCTGGTCACCAGGGCAATTTTCGTCCCCGTGGCCTTCGTCACCCCGGTGGTGAGCGACCAGTACACATTGTACGACGTTGCCCCGGAGACGGCCGGCCAGGAGATGGTCACCTGCTTCGTGCCGCCGGTGGCGATCACTCCGCTCGGTGCGGCCGGAGCGGCGGGGGGCGGAGCCGGTGCGGACGAGGTAGTCGCGGATTTCTGGTCGGACGCCTCACCCTCGCCGGTGCTGTTGACCGCCGTTACGATGTAATAGTACTTGGTGCCGGCAGTAAGCCCCGTGTGGAGGTAGGGGCTGGCGACCCCGGCGATCTTCGTCCCGGTTGCCTTGCTGACCGGGGAGGTCATCGACCAGTACAGATTGTACGCCGTCGCGTTGCCCACGGCCTTCCAGGACAGGCGCACCTGCCCCGCGCCGCCGACGGCCTCCAGGTCGTCCGGGTCCTCGGGAAGCGAACCGGGGCTGGGCAGGTTGCCTTCGTCAAAATTGCCGTTCAGGATATCGGTCACGCTGCCGGTGTAGATGACGGCCCCGGTCTTCTTGTTGACGATGGTGAGGACCCCCTGGAGCAGGGTTATTCTCACGTCGTCGAACAGGCCGTCGTACCGCGTGTGGTCGGTGTTGAATCTGACCCTGATCGGGTCTTCGCTGTCGATGTCGTACCTTCTGAGCAGCGGCCGGAGCTTCCGGAGCAGTTTTTCGAGCGCTTCCGGCAGCCCTGCCCTGATTCTCTCCAGTTTCTCCCTGTCGGGACTGCCGTAGATCTCTTCCGGGTCGCTCCCCCCTGCGGCGCTGGCTACGGCCGCGTTCGCCAGCGGGTTGATGTTGGCCGTGCCGGGACTGTCGGCAAAGGACTGCAGGGTGTGCGTCTCGCCGTCGGCATGCCCCGTGGCGCGCAGGATGAACGGTCCGGTCATGTCGCTGACATCGAAGGCGAAGGAGCCGTCGCTGCCGATGACGGTTCTCTTTTCCCGATTCGAGGAATCTTTGATCTTCGCCTCTCCGGCGATCGGGGCGCCGACGGCGGCGGTCCCGCTTACCACCGCGGAGGAAACGCCATCTCCCCCTCCGCCGCAGCCGGCGAGCATCACACTGACGGCCACAAGCAGACCGAACACCGCCGCGGCCGTACCCGCTCGCTTCCTGCCTGCCCTCGTGACGTTTCCTGTCCGACCGCGCACGGCAAGGTCTTTCGACAATCGCTCCATATGAATCTCCTTTTTTTTTGTTTCTCTCAGCCGCCCGAACCGCAACTGCCGAGAATCCGACAATGCCGCCCCGTCCCGCAGAACACATGCGCCGGGGCGCGGATATAGAGCGGGAGAGCAATATCCTTGCCAGGACCAGTAAATATTGCAACATGATGATTTATAACGGATATTTGAGAAGACTGCTTTGGCCCGGCCATGGATATGTGTATGATATATCCTTCAGCAGACGGAACCTTCAACGGGGCGTAAGGGCAAATATGATCAGTATTGTTGGCTGGTTAACGAACAGAGGGATTTGACTGCACATGCCGGGGGGAATATCCGTCCGGCGCACCGCAGTCCCCGGGGGGACCCACGGAAACTCAGCGCTGCGGATGTACGCGTGCCCAGGGAGGAGAATCCTCTGCCCCGGCGCAGAGACCCGCGGCAAACCGCGGGGCCGGTGCGCGCTGCGGATGCAGGGCCGATGGAACGGAGGTTGGCGAAGGGCCGAACGGGAGAGGCTATTCGGCGCTGCGGAAGTCGGCGGCGTTGAGGCCGTGCTTGTTGAGGAGGCTGTAGAAATCGGCCCGGTACTTGCCCGCGAGCTCCGCGGCCTCGCTCACGTTGCCCTTGCAGGCCTGCAGGAGGCCGATCAGATAGCTCCGTTCGAAGGCGTTCTTGGCGTCTTTCAACGGCTTCAGCGTCTCGTCCTCCACCGGGGCCCGGGACTGCAGGACGTAATCCTCGGTGATGGTGTCGAGCTTTGTCATGGCCATGGCGAACTCGATCGTGTTCTCCAGTTCCCGCACGTTTCCCGGCCAGTCGTGGAGGAGGAGCTTCTTCAGCGCCTCGGGCGTCAGCCCCTTGATCTCCTTCTTCATCCGCTGGTTGTATTTCTTCACGAAATGCTCCACGAGCGGCTGGATGTCCTCCTTCCGCTCCCTGAGCGGGGGAACGTAGATCGGGATGACGTGGATGCGGTAATAGAGGTCGCTGCGGAAGTTACCCTTCTTGACCTCCTCCTCCAGGTCCTTGTTGGTGGCCACGATCACCCGGACGTCGACCTCTACAAGCTTCTCGCTCCCCACCGGGTAGAACTGGCGCTCCTGGAGGACCCGGAGGACCTTGGCCTGGATGGTGGGCGACATGTCCCCGATCTCGTCCAGGAATATGGTGCCGGTGTGGGCCTGGCTGAAGGAACCCTTGGCGCTCTGGGTCGCCCCGGTGAAGGCCCCCTTTTCGTGGCCGAAGAGCTTGCTCTCGAGCAGGGTCTCGGGGATGGCTGCGCAGTTGAGCGCGACAAAGGGGCTGTCCTTCCGGGTGCTCGCCAGATGGATCGCCTTGGCGATCAATTCCTTGCCGGTGCCGCTTTCGCCCTGGATGTACACCGTCGAATCGTTCGCGGCGATGCGGGAGACGATCTCCAGGACGGCGTGCATCTTCTCGCTCCGGGCCACGATGTTCCCGAAGTCGTACTCCTCGTCGAGGAAGCTCTTGAGCCGCTGGATCTCGTTCTTGAGCACCCGGTTTTCCAGGGCCTTCTCGACCTGGAGCAGCAGGTCCCGGGCATTGAAGGGCTTGGTGACATAACTGTACGCCCCCCGCCGCATCGCCTCGACGGCGCTTTCGATCGTCCCGTGGGCGGTCAGGATTATCACGGGCATGTCCGGGATGAGCTGATGGAGTTTCTGCATCAGCGTGATCCCGTCGGTGCCGTCGAGCTGCAGGTCGACGATCGCCAGATCGAACACCTGCTCCTTGACCGCTTCCAGCGCCGTCTCCTCCTTCAGCGCCGTGGCGACATCATAGCCCGCCGACTCGACCCGCACCTTGAGCACCTCGATGAGGCTGCGGTCGTCGTCGACCACCAGTATCCTTCCCGAAGACATGCACCCTCCTATTTTGCCTTCTCCCGCTTTTTCTGATCGACGTCGATGTCTACTTTCTTCAACTCGTCGATGATGGTGTTCAACTTTTCGATCGTCCGGTGGAGCTTCTCGTTCTCCTGCGCGAGCTGCGCGATCGTTTTCGTCTGCTCCGCCGTCTTTGCCTGGTCCGTCCGCTTTGCCTGGTCGGTTTTTTTCGCCTCGGCGTCGGCATCGCTCCTCTGCTGCTGGGCGATGGCGCTGTTGAGCTTCTCTATGCGGCGGCCGGCGGCGTAGTTATCCTCGATCAGCCCGACGATTACCTTTGCCTGCTGGGCAAATGCGCTGGTCGGATAGTCCCTGATCAGCCGGCGCAGGACCTCCAGCGACTTTCCGTAATCCTTTCCCAGGTTGTCGAAATGGGCGTGGATCAGTCCGATCGCAAACAGGGCCTCGTGGGTGGGCGTGCTGCGGCCCGCCAGCAGAAGGACCTTCTCGTTCTCCTCCAGCGCGCTCCCGAATTTTCCCTCCCCGAGATACTTCCGGCCCAGGGCCAGATGCGCCCGCGCCTCATCCCCGGAAACGTCCGTCATCCGCACGCTCATCAGCTGGTCGTACGCGCAGCCCACCGGCCCGAGAAGGATCAGGAGGGCAACACAAAGGTGAATGTGCTTCCCTTTCCCGGAGCGCTTTCCACCCATACTCTACCTCCATGCGCCGCAACGATGTGTTTGACGATGGCCAACCCCAGGCCTGTCCCTTTCTTCTGATCGGAACTCACGTACCGCTCGAATATGATTGCCTGACGATCCGGGGGGATGCCCGGGCCCGAATCGCGCACCGAGACCGTCACCCCCTTTTCGCAGGGGGCGGCACTGACGGTGATGACCCCGCCTTCCGGAGTGAATTTCACCGCGTTGCCCAGCAGGTTCCGCAGCACGTCGAGGATCCGGTCCGTGTCCATCCGGTAGGACGCCTGATCCGTGAGCTCCTGCTTTTCCATGCGGATCCGCTTGGCCTCCGCGTAGGGGGCGATCTCCTTCAGGGCCTGGTCGATCAGCGGCGCGATCCTCCCCGGCTGGAAGGTGTACATCATCATCCCCGATTCCATCTTCGACAAGTCCAGGATGGAATTCACCAGGCCGGTCAGCCGCCTGCTCTCCGTCGCGATGATGGCCAGGAGTTTCACCTGTTTTTCCGAAATCGATCCGCCGACCCCTTCCAGGAGGAGGTTCGTGCCCTCGCGGATCGTCGTGAGCGGGGTCTTCAGCTCGTGCGAGATCATGGCAAAGAAATCCGTCTTGATCCGGTCCACCTCCTTGAGCCGGTCGCACATCGACCGGAACGCCTCGGAGAGTTCCCTGATCTCCGGCGGGGAGGAATTGGCCAGCTCGCAGCTGAAGATGCCGGTGGGAATCTCCCGCGTCTTTTTCACCAGCGCCATCAGCGGTTTCGTGATGCTGCGGGTGATCAGGTAGGACAGTAAGACGGCGAAGAGCGCGCTCAACAGAAACGAGATGACCGCCATCCTGCGGGCCGCGGCGCCGGCTTCGCTCACCAGTTTCGATTTCTGATAGAACTCCCGCCGGGAGAGATCCTCCAGCCGTTCCAGTTCGGTCAAGACGGCGTCGGTCGTCTTCTCCTTCTCCCGTTTATACCAGTTCTTGTCGTACCGCAGATTGTCCGTCAGGGCCTTGGCCTCGGCGTACACCAGTGACTGATACCGCTGATGGTGCTGCCTGATCTTCTGAAAGGTCTCCTGGTAGACGGGCAACGCCGCGGACCGGGAGATGTCGGCGAGCATCTGCGCGAAATCGTCCTTTGCGGCGAGGAACTGCGCAAACAGGGCCCGGTCTTTGGTGAGGAGGAATTTCTGCTCGTACCGCAGTTGGGAGAACAGGGAGTCGACCATCCGCTTCTCATAGTCGATCAGGCGGGTGTCTTCCACGTGGCTCTTGAGGATGATGCCGTTGAACTGGGCCAGCTTCCAGATCGCATAGACGTTCGATCCGCCCAGGAGAACCAGGACAACGAAAAAGCCGGCTGTCGACCGGGAGAATATGCCGAATTTCATCTTCCGCCTTAAGGAAAGAACAAACGTCCCCGCTGATGAATTACTCCCCTCCGCCCCCTCCCTGCGCCCATCCCCTACTCTCGGTTCCTTCCCCTCTCCCCCAATGCCCCCCTTGCCCTCGCCCACGGTGCTGCTCTTCCCCTCCCCCACGGTGCTTCCCTTCCCCTCACCCGCGGTGCTGCTCTTCCCCTCCCCCACGGTGCTTCCCTTCCCCTTCCCCTCCCCCGCTGCGGGGGAGGGATACAGGGTGGGGGCTGGAAGCGCCGAGGAGGGCGGTTTCACATAGTTATTATTTCTAGCACACATTTCTTCGGAGTTCCCGGATTTTTATCGTTCAGGCGCCGACGCCACGGTAACGGGGACAGCGCGGAATCGTTCGCGGAGCACTTCGTTGCCCAGGCGGTCGCGGTACACGAGATCGTCCGTGTCGAGGTCGTATTCGGGAATGGCCGCATCCTCCCACCGCACGCAGAAATACCGGTGCAGCGGGATGTACAGCCCTCCCTGCTCCGCTTCGTTCCGAAAGACGTACTCGGGCATCTGCCGTACGTTCATCCCTGTATGGTAGTGCCGCAGGAAGGCGTAATCGCCCAGGATCGCCAGCTTCAGCAGCGGCAGCTCCGGGTACAGCTTCAGCCGCACCTGCTTCTGGGCCAGCCGGAGCCCTTTGAGAAATCCGATGCTCCTGAGTATCTGCTCCCGGATCACCTCGGGCGTCACCTCCGGGTCCGGGATGCTCCGCGCCCGCGTTGTTGCCCCGTCTTTGGACGGGTCGAGCAGCATGATCCTCGCTTCACGGCAGTTCTGGAGGGCCTCGTACAGCTCCCCCTCGGGTTCGACGAAGGAGCGGCAACCAGTCGAGCCGATGATCATCAGCTCCCGTGCGAAGGCCAGCTTTCGTTTCAGTTTCCTTATCCGCCGCTGGGCGAAGATCCCCTTCGCCGTCGTCGCCAGAACCAGGCCGGCACTCCTGGCCATACGCGCAAACCTCCGGCCCTCCCAGCCGCGCCGTACGTGGTTGATAAAGAGGATCAGGATCACGGCCGTCGACAATTCCAGGGCCAGCAGGAAGATTTTTTCATTCTCCACATAAGCCCAGACCCGCAGCATCCCCGCGGCCATGCTGCTGAGCGCAGCGGGGGCGGAGAGGGCAAGGGCCGCGCTCAGCAGAACGACGACGAAGTGGTACGAAATATGGGCAAGTCTCTTCACCAGGACCTCCTTGAGGATTCATGCTCGGTTTCGGAACGGGGGGTTGCGGATGGGAGGTTCTCTGCGGGGGGCGGGAAGGTGGCGGCGTCCCTTCACGACAGGACGATCAGCGCCGTAACCAGGGAAAAGGCGATCTCGGCGCCTGCGGTGCCGCGATCCGCCGAAATCCGGTCGCACAGGGACAGGAGCAGCCGCAGGTCCCGATCGGGCATGATCGCGAGCTTGTCCGCTGCCTTGCCGAGCGCCTTGACCTCGGCGCTCCTGCTGGCCAGGACGGAAAGGATCTTCGCGACGGCGTCCCGGTGCCCGCTTGCGGCAAAGCGGCCGGCGAGGATTTCCGCGGGCTGAGTGCCGGGGGCAACCGTGGCGCTCGCCGTCGCGAGGAAACCCAGGAGCGCCGCCGAACAGAGCGCCGCCTTTGCGATAGTCCTGCGTGTCGTCACCATCTCCCCCTTTCGGGCATCACCCCATGAACAGGATGGTCAGGACCGGCGGGATGAAGTAAAGCGCCGCGACGATGATCACACCGATGCACATCCGGTTGATCCACTCCTCCTGGGCAACAATCAGCTCGTCCCAGTCGGATGCTTCGACGAAATGGCGCAGCCGCCGCAGGGCGCTGGGTCGGGAAAAGCTCTTAAGCCATGCGTCTTGCCTGCGCAGACGCCGTTCATACGTTACCGCATCGGTCGCCATGGGCTCACCTCTTTCGTACAGCTCCGGAGGGCCGCCTCCCTCTTACTGCAGAGGGGGGGCTGCCGGCTCCAGAATGGCCTTCCGCAACGAGTCGAGCGAAAAAGGCTTTTCAAAGAAACTGACCGGGTATCTCCTGCGCTCCTCGCTGAGGTAGGGCCGATACTGGTCGATGTCCCCGCTCATGTAGATCGTCCTGATCATCGGTTGATGGGACCGGATGCGGCCCATCATCTCCAGCCCGTTCTTGCGGGGCATCTGGATGTCGGTCACGACGACATCCGGCCGGAACAGGAGGTAGGTTGAATACCCCTCGACTCCGTCGTTTGCGGACATGACTTCGATGCCGTCATCCTGGAGCAGCTCCTGAATGGTGGCAGCTAAGAGGCTGTTGTCGTCGACTATCAACACCTTCGGCTTAGGTCGCTTCTGTTTCATAAGCGGCTCCTTCCCTATGCGTTCTCCGTTGATCTCCGCTTCATTCCCTGTTACACTTAACATATTCTATCCTACCGACATTATTAGTAGTAATGTCTCTCCTGCCCGGGGGATCGGCCAGATCAACCGCAGCAGTCTTTGCCTGTTGTTAAAGCACAGGGTATGCCAGACCCGAGATAATTTCGTATCACAATGTAATTACTTAAAATTATACTTATGCCGACGTCAGCCGGGGACAATACTCGAAGGAATTATCATACACATTGGGGGAGAAAATGGAGGGTATCACCTGCATTTCCGTCGGATATAGGGGGGGGCGAGTGTTGGGTAACGGTTCCCCCTCTGCCGAAGCAGCCGCAATGCCCCGTTCTGCAGGCACCGGACCGGCAGGCAACAGGCCCATTCTACCTGCTCACACTGGTATTATTAACTATGATTAAATATTGACTATTATTTCAAATATGGTAGTGTTAACCTACCAATGAACACACATCCAATACTCATTGTTTTTTACCGTTGATGCGATAGGGTATCTGCGCACCGTGTGCCTTTATTACCTGCACGGGGAGGCGCGGAGCCTGCGGATTCAGACGAAGTGATGTAACTGAAGGGGCGGAGCTGTAGGTACAGAGGATTCGCGCCGATCTTCGGCATACTGATTTCATTAATTATTTCAAACTTCTCCCCAAACAGACACCCGATTGCATCAGGATCAAAATCGATGGTGACGTCATGACCGATGGCCTTCACAATCAACCACTTTGCGGGAAAGAAGCAAGAGGGGCAGCGAAGGGCCCGCGTCCTGCCACCGCCGTTCCGCCGGTGCACACACCCGGGAGAATTTCCGTTGAGCAACTGCTGGCGGTAATCCAAGATCACCACGCCATGATGTTCATGGCCGATCCCGACAGCGGCCTGATCATCGATGTCAACCGGAGCGCGGCGAGGTTCTATGGTTACAGTCCGGACGACCTGCGAGGGAAGAAGGTTTCCGATTTCAGCCAGTTGTTGCCGGCACAGTTTCAGGAGACCTGGGAGTGCGCTACGACTCAGGGGCTTGACTGCTTTGTCTCCCGACACAAGCTCGCCAACGATGAGCTGCGGACGGTTGAGATCCACATCTCCCCGGTGGCCTGCGCGGAGCGGGCCGTTGTCCTCGGCATCGTGCACGACATCACGGAGCACAAGAAATGCGAAGAGGACCTGAAGACGAATGTGGCGAGCCTCGAAGAGCTCAACACGGCGCTGAAGGTGATCCTCCGGCAGGTTGAGGAGAGCCGCGAAGAGCTCTCAGCGGCGATCGTCTCGAACATCGGGGAGTTGATCCTCCCCAATCTCGACAAACTGAAGAAAACCCAGCTTTCGGTCTCTCAGCTCTCCCTCTTGGAGAGCATCGAAGCGAGTCTGCATAACATTTCCTCCACGTTCCTGCAGAAGCTGAGGATAAC
>CAIYSL010000104.1 GCA_903928915.1 uncultured Syntrophobacterales bacterium
AGTAGAATTCGTCCACGCTCTCGTCGGTCATGTCGGCGATCCGGGCGTCGCGCTCGGCGTAGGCCTTCCGCGCCTAGGCCAGGGCCTCCTTCATCTTCTCGGTGTCGGTGTACACCGTCACCTGGACCTTGTCGACGAGCTTGCCGTAGACGTCGTGGATCCGGGCGTGGATGATCGACCCGAAGTGCTTCAGGCGGAACCCGGAGGCGAAGGCGGCCTTGCTGAGCCTGATCCAGAGGAGGTCGCGCTGGCTCATGTGGAGGACGCCCATGGCATAGTTCAGGAAATGGTGGAGCTGCCGTTCGATGAGCGATTCGAAATCGGTCTGCATGCCGCGGCCGGCCACCTCCACGACGATTCCGAAGTTCATCGGGCTGCCCGGGGTGATCGTGTCGATATCCGGCCCGACCACTTCGATCCTGCCGTCCTCGACCTCATCCATCTCGCGCATCCGCACGTACTCGAAGGCCTGGGAATTCTTGCCGCCGAATTCCACGTGCATGTCTTCGCGCCGGACGCGCTCGCCCTCGAAGGCGGCGGAGTAGGAGACGGGGATGTCGATCTCCGACACCGTGACCTTGACCCCGCGGACCTCGATGCAGCGGGGCACGATCTTGTCGTAGTCGAACTCGTGCACCACGTGCTCGTAGGTGCAGATGCCCGTGGGCAGGATCTGGGGGACGTCCGTGTCGGCGATGATCGGGAACCCCATGTCGATCGCCCCGGCGCCGGTGGCGTACTTGAAGTCGTCCACCTCGCCCAGGGTGAGCCCGAAGGCGAACACCCGGTTCTTGCAGTACTCGAGGCACTTGCGGCCCTGGCCGGCCTTGATCCCGCCGAAGGTCATGGCGGCGCGGATGGCGAAATTGAGCGGATAGATGGCGCTGATCGTGTCCCGGCCGTAGGGGACGATGTAGGTGTCCCACCCCATCTCGACCTTCGCCTCGGCGAGCTGGTCGATGACGCTCTTCCCGTTGGTGGAAGAGCCGGCGAACACCATGATGCTGCGCTTCTGCAGGTCGCGGACGACCTTGACCGCGGTTTCGGTGTCCGGGGCGGCGCCGAGGATCGCGGCGAACCCGGGCATCCGGCCGTCGACGAGCTGGACGCCGAGGGTCCGCAGGATCGTGTCGGTGAAAAACCCGTTGCAGCCGGGCTGGGGCTCCTCGTTGTACAGGTAGCGGAGGCAGCAGATGATCTCCTCCGCCAGGAGCGTCGCGATCCCCGCGTCGAGGGCCTGACCGAGGTAGGGGAACCAGAGCTTGTCGGTCGGCTCCTTCGACAGCAGCTCCTTGATATGGGCAAGGACGGGCTTGAGATCTTCCAGCGTCTTGACCTCCAGGCCCATCAGGGCGTATGCCATCGGCAGATAGTAGGCGGTGTCGGGGAAGCCGATCTTGACCCCCTCGCCTTTGTCGTTCCGCACCCGGTCGACGAACTGTTCTGCCTGCAGGGCGATCTGGTTTGAGCCTCTGATGGCGGCGCTCGCAATGATCTTCGACATAATCGGTTACTCCTGTGAATTAGTAGTTATACCAACGCTTGTTCGGCCGCAGCGCGAAACGCCGCCCTGCGGCAGGAAGGACAGAGGGTGATCTTCTCGTGCGGCGCGGGCAGACGTCGCCGGACGCTCTCGATCTGCCGTTTCGTCGCGAAGGGTTCCCCGCACCCGCTGCATTTCTTCATCGCCAGCGAGGTGCTGATCTCCTTCATGACCCGCGTGCCGCGGCCCTCTTCCACGTGGAGCGCCTTGGTCGGGCAGACATAGACACAGGCGCCGCAGCCGATGCACTGCTCCGCCTCGGCCCCGAACGGCGCCGCGATCACCCGGCGGCCGCCGCGGTTGACGTACCCGATGGCATGCTGTCCGATCACCTCGGCACACACCCGGACGCAGAGCCCGCAGACGATGCACCGTTCGGCCGCGCCCGCGGCGCCGGAGACCTGGAACCGGGGAGGGGCGTCGAGGCCGTACTGCCGGGCCAGCTCGTGCAGCGCCTCCACGTCGGGGCAGCGGGCCAAGAGGAGCTCCAGGATCATCCGGCGCAGCTTCCGCACCCGTTCGTTGGCCGTCTCCACCACGTCGCCGGCGGCGGGGATGTAGAT
>CAIYSL010000105.1 GCA_903928915.1 uncultured Syntrophobacterales bacterium
AGAACGGGTCGAATATCTTTTCCCGGTTCTCCGGAGGAATGCCCGTCCCCGTATCGGACACGGTCAGTACGGCGTAGTCCCCTTCCTTTACTTCGTCGTATCCCCGGACGGGCATGTCGATGTAGCGGCTCTCCGTGCGGATGGTCACCTCTCCCGTTCCGGAGATCGATTCTGCCGCGTTCGCTACCAGGTTCATCAGGGTCTTTTCCAGATGGACGGGGGAGCCTTTGATGTTCAGGAGGCTTTGCTGGCACTCCGCCCGGAAGGTTACCCGGGGATTGTAGTCTTTCATTCGCTCGAACATCGGGGTCTTGAGAAAGTCGGAGACGATCCCGTTGAGGTTGACCACCTCCGACGCCGTCACTCCCCGCCGCGCCAGGGTGAGAAGGTCCTGAATGATTGCGGCCCCCTTCTCGGTGGACTGGAGTATCTTGTCGACAAAGCCTCGCGAGCGGCTCCCCGCAGGGCTTTCCTCCAGCAGCAGCTCGGAATAGCCGCTCAGAATTCCGAGGACATTATTGAGGTCATGGGCGACGCCGCCCGCCAGTTGTCCCAGGGCCTCCATTTTCTCTGCCCGCTGCAGGCGCTCCTCGAGCCCCCGCTTTTCCTTCTCCGCCCGCTTGCGCTCCGTGATGTCGTACGCCGTGCCGCGGGTGCCGACGACCCCTCCGTGCGCATCGGTCAGAAACTTCGCGTTGAAAATCAGCTGGATTTCGTTTCCGGCCTTGCCGATGTGTACGGTCTCAAAGCCCCGCACCGTTTGGTCCTGCATCAGCCTGGCGAATTCCCGCCGGTCGCGCTCGGCCATCTCGGCGGTTTGAAAGTCCGAGAACCGCTTGCCCAGCATCTCCTCCACCCGATAGCCGAACACCTCTTCCCAGGCCGGGTTGAGGTAGGTGTAGCGGCCGTCGTTGTCGCACTGCCAGATCAGGTCCTGGGACGTCTCCACCAGGTCATGGTAGAGGGCCTCGGATTTTCGGCGCGATTCCTCGGCGCGCCATCTTTGGGTCACATCCTGAACCGTCGAGATCATCAGATTCTGTTCCAGCAGCGGGATGTTGATCGCGGTGACGACCTTCTGTTCGCCCGTATGGGTGGTGAGGGGAATATCCTCCCACCGCATCCGGGAGGCGTCTCCGGTTGCCATGTCAGCCATGATTCGCTCCCGGATCTGTTCCCGGAACGCAGGGTCGAGATACACCTTTTCAAAGTAGTCGGCAACGGAATGGATGCTGCCCTGCGGCACGCCGTAGATGGATTCGAAACTGCGGCTGACATACACCCGCTGCCCGTCGTCGATGGTGTTCACCGCAAACCCGATGGGGGCGCTCTCCAGGAGGGTCTCGATGAAGGTGGTGCGTTTCTTCTGTTCCTCCTCGGCCCGCCGGCGCTCGGCGAGATCGTGCAGCAGCCGCTTTCGGCCCATGAGCAGCACCCCCATTCCCAGCGCCCATATCCCGCCGTAGCCCAGGAGGATGACGATGAGTTGGGATCGCAGGGCCGCGGCGTAGGGGGGCCAGGGCAGAGAAACGCTGATCCCTCCCCGGATCTCGCCGATTCTGTACCCTTGGGGTGCATGGCATTTCAGACAGCCGGCTTCAGTGACCAGCGGCCGCATGAAGCGCACATAGGTGACGGCGTCGATCGGCGCAAGGGCTGATACCTCCGGCTGACCCTGTTCGAAGGCCCGCAGTGCGCTACTCTCCCACTCGTCGGGGGCGTTTTCCGGCCTGATCGGTTTCAGGCTCGTGATGTGTCCGATCGGGCCGTAGTCCTTCTTGCCGAGTTCATGGACCTGGCGCGTCATGTATGCCGGATTGATCAGGGTCAATTTCTTGCCGGAAGGGGTTTGGATGTCCCGTTCCGGCACATCGGGCAGATACGGGTTGGGGGGCGTCTCCGGGGTAACAGGGACGTACACGCCGCCGTGCATGGCGGACCAGCGCCGATACACCAGGTCTTTGCTGTAACTTTGGTTGGCCGTGGCACGCGCGATCTCGAACATCGTGGCCGAGGACTGCCAGTAGTTCCAGGCGGCCAGGGCCGCTATCACGGCCGTCCAAAACAGGGCCACACTCAGAAAAAGGGTTTTGAGTCGGGAATCGGCGCCATCTGGGCTGTGCGTGTTCATGGGCTATTCTCGCTGAGAGTTCGCGTTTAAAAACAGTACCGACGATCCAGGGGAATGTCAAATGGAACCTGGCGCGAGGCGCCAACCTTGACAATCCCGATAAATCCTGTTACCCATGCATCGCTTGATTTTCGGGTAGTTATTGCTTGCGGGGGAGAATTTCCCCGCCCCGCAGCGCACGCAGGGGAGAGGGAAAGGAGACTGGCCTCTCCCTGGACGGGGGAATACCGGGGAGGGTGTCTCACCAATACTGCAGGGAGGATGCACCATGACGGCAAGAATCGGGTTTATCGGTCTGGGGACCATGGGAAAGTGGATGTCGCTGAACATGCTGAAGGCGGGGTTTCCGCTGGCAGTGTACGACGTCTCTCCGAAGGCGGTCAAGTTTCTGACGGCGCAGGGGGCCCGGGCGGCGAAATCGCCGGCGGAGCTGGCCGGCCAGGTGGACTGGCTCTTCCTGAGCCTCCCGGACACGGAGATCGTGGAGAAGGTGATCTTCGGGGCCAAGGGGGTGGCCGAGGGGGCGAAGCCCGGCCTGGTCCTGGTGGACCTCAGCACCATCAGCTACATACCCACCCTGGAGATCGACCGCCGCCTGAAGGCGCAGGGGATCAAGTTCGCCGATGCGCCGGTGTCGGGGATGGAGGCGCGGGCCAAGGAAGGCAAGATCACGGTGATGTTCGGCGGCGACAAGGCGCTGTTCAAGACGGTCCGGCCGGCCCTCGACGCGATCGGGAACCAGATCGTCTACATGGGGGCGGTCGGGAGCGGCCAGCTGACCAAGCTGATCAACCAGCTCCTGTTCAACATCAGCTGCGCCGGCCTGGCCGAGGTGCTGCCGATGGCCGTGAAACTCGGTCTCGACCCGGAACAGGTCGCCCAGGTCGTCACCACCGGGACGGGCCGGAGCTTTGCCGCGGATTTCTTCATCCCGCTCACCCTGGTCAACAGGTTCGACGAGGGCTACCCGGTGAAGGCCGCCTACAAGGACATGATCAGCGCCGCCGAGATATCGGCGCACAAGGCGATCCCGCTCCCGGTGGTGAACGCCACGACCGCCACCTTCCAGATGGCCATGGCCGAGGGCTACGGCGACCTCAGCAAGGGGGGGCTGATCAAGGTGTTCGAGAAGCTGATCGGGGCCGAGTTCCGGAAGAAAGGGGCGAAGAAATGAATCCGCACCGGGGAGCGCCCGAGGACATCACCGAGGCCTACTACCGGGGACTGATGCACTCGGTGGGGTACCGCCGGAGCGACCTGGACAAGCCCCAGATCGCCGTGGTGAACTCCTGGACCGATGTGAACCCGGGCCACCAGCCCCTGAAGGAGCTGGCGGCCCGGGTGAAGGAAGGGATCTGGGCGGCCGGCGGGTGCCCGTCGGAATTCGGCGTCCCCGCCCCCTGCGACGGGATGGCCCAGGGTCCCGGGATGCACTACATCCTGCCGCAGCGCGACCTGATCGCCGGGTCGATCGAGGCGATGGTCGGGGCGCACGGGTTCGAGGGGCTGGTGTTCCTCGGCTCCTGCGACAAGATCCTGCCCGGGATGCTGATGGCCGCGGTGCGGCTGAACCTGCCGACCCTGTTCCTCACGGCAGGGGCGATGATGCCCTGCCGGATCGGCGGGAAGGTGATGACCACCCCGGACCTGAAGGAGGCGATCGGCGGCCGCAGCGCCGGGAAGATCGACCAGGAGACCTTCCTCGTCTGGCAGGAGCGGTTCTGCGCCACCGCCGGGACCTGCTCGATGATGGGCACGGCCAACACGATGGGGTGCTTCCTCGAGGCCACGGGGCTTACCCCCTTCGGGTCGTCGACGATGCTCGCCTTCGACGCGGCCAAGGTGCGCCAGGCCCGCGAGGTGGGGGAGCGGATCTGCGCACTGACCCGCGGGAACCGCCCCTTCCGCGATTTCTTCACCCCGGCCAGCCTGGGAAACGGGATCCGGTACGTCTCGGCATCGGGGGGCTCCACGAACGCCGTCTTGCATCTCATGGCCTGCGCCTCGCTGATGGGGCTCGGGATGACGCTCGACGATTTCGGCAGGATCCAGGCCTCGGTCCCGGTGGTGGGGAAGTTCAAGCCCTCCTCCGGGTTCAACCTCACCGACTTCCACGAGGCCGGCGGGGTGGCGGCGCTGATGGCCGCGGTCAAGGAGCAGCTCGACCTGGGCTGCGAGATGCCGCTGGGCGGCAAGCTCGGCGACTACCTCAGCCAGGCCGACGCCCCGGACGGGAAGATCATCCGGCCGGCAAGCGACCCCCTGGAGAGGGACGGCTGCTTCGCCATGCTCAAGGGCAACCTCGCCCCCGACGGGGCGGTGGTCAAGAAGAGCGGCGTCGAGCCGGGGATGCTCCGCCACCAGGGGGAGGCGGTGGTGTTCGACAGCGAGGAGGAGGTCCGCGATTTTCTGTTGAACCGCACGGTCAAGCCCGGGTCGGTCCTGGTGGTCCGGTACGAAGGGCCCAAGGGCGGACCGGGGATGCGCGAGCTCTCCATCCCGGCGGCGATGCTGGTGGGGATGGGGCTCCACACCTCGGTGGCGATGGTGACCGACGGCCGGTTCTCCGGCGCCACCCGCGGCCCCTGCGTCGGCCACGTTTGCCCCGAGGCCTGGGACGACGGGCCGATCGCCTACGTCCAGGACGGCGACCAGATCCTGATCGACTGCGCTGCGGGCAGGCTGGAGCTGCTCGTCCCGGAGGAGGAGATGGCGAAGCGCCGGAAGAAGAAACCCCGGAAGCCCGACCATCCGGCGCCGGGGGTGCTGGCGGCCTACCGCAACGGCGTCGGCAGCGCCGACAAGGGGGCGCTCTGGCTGTAGACGATCTTCCGGCAGCGAAACCGGGTCTTGCGAGCGCGAACGATGCGAAGGGGGAAGAGGCGATGACGCGAAAAGTGTTGGCGGGTGCGTTCCTGTTTTTCTTCGCGGCAGGGGTCTGCCAGGCCGGGTGGTTGGAAGACACAATCACCAATGCCGGCAAGAGGCTCGGCGAGCGGGCGATAAACGAGGCCGGGTCCGGCGCGTACAAGGGGGCGAAGGATGCCGCCACCGGTACGGGGAAGGACTCCACGGGCCGGCCGGCGACGGGCAGGGCAGGTGGCGCCGACAGCGGCCAGGCGGCGAAACAGCCGGCGGGCCAGCCCGCCGCCTCTGGCAGTGATGCCGCGGGCTCCGGCCCCGCCGGGCCGTCGTCCGGCGCTGTATCGATCGAAGAGGCGGAGACCATCTACGCGAAATACGACTTCGTCCCCGGGGACAAGACGATCTACTTCGACGATTTCAGCGACACGGACGTCGGGGAGTTCCCCCGGAAGTGGACGCTGACCGGCCCCAAGGAAGGGGGCAACAACTCCGTCGAGGTGGTGGAGTTCCAGGGGAAGCGGTACCTCCGGACCGTGCCGGCCCAGAAGGGCAAGGCCCAGTCCGGGTCCACGCAGTACATCCGCCTCGACCAGAAAGGGGACATGCCGGAGAAGTTCACCGTCGAGTTCGACGCGGTGTTCGCGAACATCGGCACGACGAACTACCACAACTTCTACCGCCTGTTCCTGCTGGACAACGACAGGGCCTTCCCGGGAGCCAAACGCCCCGGCGTGCTGCTGTTCAGCGGGAGGTTGAGCGAATCGGCAAACACGCGCAACGAGCTGGACCTGTCGGACGGCAAACCGCACCGCGTCCAGGTGAGCGTCAACGGGACGTTCGTCAAGGCATACGTGGACCAGCAGCGCGTGATCAACGACCCGGACGGGATCAAGCGGCCGATCAAGCTGATCGGCGTCTCCATGGGGACCCCGAACCGGATGCAATCCGACCGGGTGATGTTCACCAACTTCCGCGTGGCCGAGGGGGGAAAGGACATCAAGTCGGCCCTGGGCACGGACGGGAAGATCGTCACCCACGGCATCCTCTTCGACACCGGCAGGGACGTCCTCAAGGCGGAGTCGCTGCCGACCCTGAAGATGATCCTGGGGCTGCTCAACGGCGATGCGGGGCTGCGGTTCTCGATCGAAGGGCACACCGACAGCCAGGGGAGCAGGGAGATCAATCAGCCCCTGTCCGAACGGCGCAGCGCGGCGGTGCGGGCCTGGCTCATGGGCAAGGGGATCGACGAGGCCCGGCTGAAGACCGCGGGGTTCGGCGATTCCCAGCCGATCGACACGAACACCACCGCGGAAGGGCGCGCCAACAACCGGAGGGTGGAGTTCGTGAAGTTCTGAGCAGGCCGGAGGCTCCGGCGGTGCTCAGCACGTCCCTCCCTTGGCGGGAGGCATGACCAACCGAGTCCCGTCCCCCGGTGGAAGGTATGAATCACCCACGTCCCCTTCCCTGGGGGAGGCATGACTCACCACGTCCCCTCCCCTGGCGGGGAGTAGAACTCACCATTTCCCCTCCCCTGGCGGGAGGTATTACTCACGTTTCCCCTCCCCTGGCGGGAGGGGATAGAGGGGAGGGGGGGCCGGTCCAGCGCGGCGTCAGGCAGCGCGGTGCTCGCGGCCTGATTTTTCCAGGTAGTATTCGTACGAGCCGTCGTAGACGCGCATCTGGCCGTGATCGATTTCGAACACGCGATTGATCAGGCAGCGCAGGAAGTGGCGGTCGTGGCTGACGAGCACGACCGTGCCGGTAAAGTTCTGCAGCGCGGCCAGCAGCGTTTCGCGCGACTGGATGTCGAGGTGGTTGGTCGGTTCGTCGAGGATCAGCAGGTTGATCGGCCGCACCAGCATCGTCGCCAGCACCACCCGGCTCTTTTCACCGCCGGAGAGGTTGTCGATCCGCTTGTAGATATCGTCCCCCTGAAACAGGAAGGCGGCGCAGAGGTTGCGCAGCACGCCGAGGTTGGCCTCGGGCATGGCGTCCTGGACCGTGTCCAGCACGGTCTTCCGCGGGTCGAGGATATCCAGCGCGTGCTGGGAGAAATAGCCGGGAAAGACGTTCGCCCCCAGGCTCAGGCTGCCGGTCGTCGGCTCGGCCTGATTCGCCAGTACCTTCAGGAAGGTGGATTTGCCGGCGCCGTTGACCCCGACCACGGCGATCTTCTCCTGGCGCCGGATCGTGCCGGTGATGCCGCCGAACACCGATTTCTCGCTCCCGTCGGGGCGGGGCCAGGCCTTGCCCAGGCCCGCGATCCTGACCACATCGTCCCCGCTGCGCGGCGGCTCGGCAAATTCGAATTTGAAGGACCGCTGTTCGGCCGGGATCTCGATCCGCTCGATCTTGGCGATCTTCTTGACCCGCGACTGCACCTGCGAGGCGTGGGAGGCCCGCGCCGCGAACCGGGCGATGAACTCCTCCTCCTTGGCGAGCATCTCCTGCTGGCGGCGGTGGCTGGCCAGGAGCTGCTCGCGCCGGATTTCCCGTTCCCGCAGGTAGAAGTCGTAGTTGCCGCTGTAGGTGGTGATCGTGCGGTTCGACACCTCGACGATGCGGGTCACCACCCGGTTCATGAATTCGCGGTCGTGGCTGGTCATCAGGAGCGCCCCCTTGAACGACGCGGAGAGCCACTCCTCCAGCCAGATGATCGATTCCACGTCCAGATGGTTGGTGGGCTCGTCCAGGAGCAGCACGTCCGGGGCGATCGACAGGATCTTGGCCAGGGCGATGCGCATCTTCCAGCCCCCGCTGAACGACTCCACCGGGTTGTGGTACTCCTCCGGCCCGATGCCCAGGCCCGTCAGGATGACCTGGGCGCGGCTCTCCAGGTCATACCCGCCGCGATGCTCGAACTCGGTCTGGACGGTGCCGTAGCGCTCCAACAGGTCCGCCATCTCCTCTTCCGCCATCGGCCGGCACATGGCCGCCTCCAGCTCCTGGATCTCGCGGCCGAGCTGCACGACCGCTTCGGAGGCGGCGATCACCTCCTGCAGGGCCGAGCGGCCCGACATGGCGCCCACGTCCTGGGAAAAATAGCCGCACACGCAGTTGCGCGCCTTGGTGATCTCTCCGGCGTCGAACTCTTCCTCGCCCATGATCAGGCGGAAGATGCTCGTCTTGCCCGCGCCGTTGGGCCCGACCAGGCCGCTGCGGCTGCCGGGCAGTATCTGAAAACTGGCATCCCGAAACAGGACCTGCGGACCGTACTGTTTGCTGATGCCGCTGAAATGAATCATACCCCGTGCACCCCTCGGTAAAGTGGCGGAGTGCTAACACATCCGGGGAGCGGCTGCAAGAGAATTCGCTGTTGCGGATGAACCTGCCCGCACATGGCGGCGCAGACCTTCGCCCGGGCACCCACCAAGCCGATATCTGTCATTTTCGGTGATGATTTATTGGAGTCTTGATCTTGGGTGCCGGCAACGGAGTAGCGGCCTTCAACCTGTGCTGCTCTGGCATTATCGAGACATTGTCGGGAAGGCCGGTTATTGTGTCCACCTACGAGTCAAGAACGCAGAGATCAACACATGATGCGAATTAGTGTTGGAAAGGGACACCGAATAATCAAAACAGTAGCAGCCGCGCTTTTATGGGGGTGGCAATATACCCCATATATAATAGCCCAGAATAAAATGCCCAATGATTACGAATACTATTTTCAAAACATATAATATATTGGCGGACCAATTTAATTTTCTGGAATGGGACAATTCCGCTTTATCCAAATCGGCACCCAGCTCTCGAAGCTCCTTTTCCTTGATTCTATGAAAAATGCCCCATGTTGCTGCCAATACTATATAATGTAATAAATCAGCAGCTAAAGCCAATACAAAACAAAAGGCCGCATAAATTAAAGGTCCAGGGATCGTCAGATTTTTGTTGATCTCGCCCGTCTTAAAAATCCATATGAGCGCAATACCCGCGAATGCGAGTTGTCGCGTTATATCACTTGCCTTTGCAGATGTGTCGTAATAGGTTTTGCGATATTCACTTAGTTTCATACTATTTCTTTTTGGGACCGGTACTTTGGGTATCACCGGGAGGTCCAAATTTCTTGCTTGCTACAAACTTTACCGTTTTTCTTGCTGCAATTTTTATCAACTGTCCTGTTTGTGGATGCCTGCCTTCCCTTGCTTTCCTCTTTACTACGGAAAAAGTTCCAAAGCCAACCAGACCAAGCTTGCCGCTCCTTTTGAGTTCCTTGGCCACCGCTGCGGTATACGCTTCTAGAGCCTTGGCCGCTGCTGCTTTAGTTATACCCGCCTCATCCGCCATCAACGCGATCAATTCAGCTTTTGTCATATATTTCATCTCCCTAAAGGTAACAAAAAAACCCCGCTCTATTTTAAGAATCGGGGTCTTGTCAGACAGTCCATGTTCCCCTCCAGTACGTCGATACGGGATGGATCATTCAACTGTGTTTCTATTTGATGGCACGTTTACCACCATTCCCATTTGAAATCCAGTAGTAAAATGTGTCTCAACCCTTCCTCGACTTCAGGAAGGAGATCAGGCCAGGATGGTCCACCAAAATCAAAGCCCTTATTGTCCACCCTTCAACCCGAACTCGCGGAGCAAGCAAAATCGGCCTCAGTGCAGAGTTGCATTCGGAGTTCACGATTTGCAGCAATCCAATGAAGCCATTTCAGGCTGCTAGGCGTACTCGGGCTTTGCCCGCAGGTGGTCCGTGGGGTAGGCCCGGGGCGTCTGCCTGAGCTGCATGCTCGCCATGGCCTTTGCCATCTGCACGCAGGCGGGCATCGGGCAGATGAGCGGTATTTCGTCGTAGCCGGCCGCGTCGAGCTCCCGGCGGATTTCGTCCTCCCAGAACTCGGTGGGCTCGCACCCGAGGATCAGGGAGTCGACCCGGTCCGTGGTGATCGCGGTGATGCACTGCCGGACGATTGCCGCGGTTATCCGGGCCGCCTCGGGGGCTGCGAACAGCCGGTCCCGGTGGAGGTCGATCAGTTTCAGCAATTCGGTGGTCGAGTGGCCGTAGGGCCGCAGGCTTACGAGCATGCGGCCCAGGCCGTAGCTTTCGGCGACCTGCCGGACCGCCAGGGCGAGCGGCAGGGTGCCGATGACGATGCTCGTCCGCTTCCCGATCAGGGCCGCTGTCAGCAGGCTTGAGTGCAGCGCGCCGGCGACGGGGATCCGGGAGATGGCGCGGGCCGCTTCGAACCCGGGGTCGAGAAAGCCCGTGCCGACGATGGCGTCGAACCCGCCCCGGTCGGAATACTCCCTGACCTTCCGGAGGAACCCCGGGGTTATGCCGGCCAGGAATTCGGCGTCGCGGGCCTCGGTCGCATCCGCCAGCGGATGCCCCTCCTCCACGACGATTTCCGTGTCGTCGGCAGGGTTCATCCGCTTCATCCGGGCCAGGGATACGCAGATGACGTAGCCCATGTTCACGGCGGGGTTCCGGTACGGCGGGATGACGATCAGTCTCATGCGATGCTCCTTTCGAATGCGGCAATTCGGTGTATCTCTTCAGTAGCGGCCCTTGCGCAGCCGTTCCGGCTGCACGGTCCCCGCCTGTTCGTACCCCGCAGCGACCCAGTACCCTTTCAGCGGCCGGTCGGTCAGCTCCAGCCGCTCCACGTACTTGGCGTTCTTGTACCCGAGCAGCCGCGGCACCACCACCCGGAGGGGGAAGCCGTGATCCAGGGGGAGCGTGGACCCGGCGATCCCGTAGGCAAGGATGGTCTTCGGTTCCCTGGCTACCGCGAGGGGCAGGGAATCGTTGTACCGGCCGCCGATGGTCCGGATGTTGACGTGGGTGGCCTTTTTTGTCGGCCGTGCTTGCCTGAGGATGAGCGAGAGGGCAACGCCGTTCCAGGGGACGTCGTACACCGACCAGCCCTCGACGCAGTGGAAATCCTTCTTCTGGTCCGTGCGCGGGAGGGCAAGGAGTTCGGCAAAGCTGTAGCTCAGGGGCCTCTCCACGAGTCCGCTCACTTCCAGACGCCAACCCGCCAGGATCCGGACAAGGTCCTGTTCGTCGACGGTCCGCACCGGCCACTGGGCAAAGATGCCTCCCTGCCTGGCCCCGGGCTCGAAGGGAAAACCCCTGGGCTCGGCGGCAACGGCTGCGCAGGCGGCAGCGAGGTCCGCGCCCAGGGCCAGCACCGCTGACTTGCCCAG
>CAIYSL010000106.1 GCA_903928915.1 uncultured Syntrophobacterales bacterium
CTCCTGACGACCGGGGGGCTCAAGCCCGATGAGGAGATCCTCAAGGCCGTCGACGAGTACGGCATGGCCATGGTACGGCCCTACCTGATCGGCGCGGATGGGCAGCAGAAGGCCTGGAGGGTCTTCCGCCACCTCTAACAGGCTGCTGAAAACCGCTCATCTGCTGCGTTGCGCTGCAAACCTCATCGCTCGACGTATTGCACGATACGCCTCGCTCTTCGGTTTTTGCGCGCCTTGCATCGAAACAGTTTTGAACAGCCTGCAAATCGTTATTGGCGGCGGACAAGCTCGATCTCGAACAGCCGCGGCCACAGCTTTCCCGTGACGAACAGCCGGTCCTTCCGTCCGCTGTCGGCGATCCCGTTGAGCACATCGACGTCGGCGGCCCTCTCCTGCGGGGAGAGCAGGCCGCCGAGGTCGATCCAGCCGACCACGCGGCCCGTGACGGGGGATATCCGCGCGATCCTGTCCGTCCGGTAGATGTTGGCGAAGATCTCCCCCCGGACGTACTCCAGTTCGTTGAGTTCCGCCACCGGGAGGGTGCCGTCCATCACGGTCAGGCGCCCCGTCTCGCGAAAACCCCGGGGGTCGAGGAACCGCAGGATCGCCGTCCCGTCGCTCATGATCAGCCGGCGGCCGTCGTTGGCCAACCCCCACCCTTCCCCCGGGTACCGGAACGTCCCCCGCACCTTCAGCCCCGACCGGTCGTAGATGAACCCCACCCCCGACCGCCAGGTCAATTGGAAAACAGCATCCTCCCAGGCGGTGATCCCCTCGCCGAAATACTGCGACTCCAGGGAGTGGCGGGCGAGCACCCTGCCGGTCTCCAGTTGGACCCGCCGCAGGCTGGAGGCGCCATGGAGGCCGGTGCCCTCGTACAGGAACCCGTCACAGTAGATCAGCCCCTGCGTATAGGCCCGCCGGTCGTGGGGATATGCCGTGATGACGCGATACCCGTAGACGGCCGTGGCCTTCGCCGGCGGCTGCGCCGCGCGGGGCGAAACGACCGCGGGAGGGAAGGCGAGCGGCAGCAGACCGAGCAGCGCCGCTACCGTGAACGCGACGATCGGTCGGGTGGGCATGCGGGGGCGTTCATTCATGCAGGGGTGTCACCAGTGAGGTTGGTTCCCGATGCGATGTCCCATCACCTCGGTCGTATCGGAGACCACCACGAAGGCGTCCGGGTCCTCGCTGCGGACGATCCGCTTGAGGGGCGCCACCTCCCGAAAGCTGACCACCGTGTAGAGGATCCGCTGCTCCCGCTCCGAATAGCCCCCCTGACCGTGGAGGATCGTCACGCCGCGGCGGAGCTCGCCGAGGATCCGGGGGGAGATCGCCTCCCACTGCGGGGAGATGATGAACACCGACTTCCGCTGGCTTAGGCCCGTCACGACCACGTCGACGATCGCCGTGGAGACGTACAGGAAGATCAGGGTGTACAGCGCATCCTCCAGGGTGAACAGCGCCGCCGCGCTCGACAGGACGACCACGTTGAAGGCGAGGACCGTCGTCCCCAGCCGGATGGAAAACCGCTGCAGGAGGATCACCGACAGGATGTCGGTCCCGCCGGCCGAACCCATCGACCGCAGGATGATGCCGGAGCCCGTGCCCTGGATCAGCCCGGCCAGGAGTGCGGCCAGAAGCCTGTCTTGGATCGGAACGTCCACGTCCACCCAGGCGACGGCGGCCGTGAACAGCACCATCCCGACGATACTGTACAGGAAGAACCGGCGGCTGATGAAAAACCAGCCGGCAAGGAACAGCGGGACGTTGGCGGCGAGATAGAGCGCGGCTACGGGAAGGGACGGCAGGAGGTAGTGGATGACGAGCGCCACCCCCGTGACGCCGCCGCTGACAAACCGATGGGGAATGAGAATCCCGTTGATGGCGACGCCGCACAGGAGGCTGCCCAGAACGAGCAGCGCCAGGTTCCCGCCGACGTTTTTCAGCACCGGTCCGCCGCTGAACCGGGAAAGGTCCGGCATCGCTCTCACCTCCCGACCTCGACGCTCGTCGACAGCTCTCTGGTAAGCTCGAACCGTTGCATCTCGATCACCTCGCCCTGTCCCTGATGTGCGCTGTCGATGCGCGGACTATACCAGAGGCATGTTCGCCCGTCAACCGCGCCGCCTCCCATTTCCTCTTGACAAGGCCACGGTTTCGCGAAATGGTTCCGGTGAAAACAGGGGCCGGCCCCGGGGTGAGGCGGCGCCCCGTTTTCACCGACAACGGGGATACCATGCTCATCTACCTCAAGCTCTTTCTGGCGGCGCTCTTCTGGGGCGGCACCTTTGTCTCGGCACGGATCGTGGCGCAGCACGTGGGCCCCTACTCCGCCTCCTTCCTCAGGTTTTGCACGGCCGCGGTTTTCCTGATCGCGCTGCTGATCGCGAAGGAAGGACGGATCCCGCCGCTGGCGCGGCGCCAGGTCATCCCCGTGGTGCTGCTGGGGATGACGGGGGTGTTCGCCTACAACGTCTTCTTCTTCCTCGGGATGCAGACGATCTCTGCCGGCCGGGCCTCGCTCATCGTGGCCACCAATCCCGTCTTCATCGCGCTCCTGTCCGTCCTTCTCTTCCGGGAACGGCTCAGCGCCGCGAAGGCGGCGGGTATCCTGCTGTGCCTTACCGGGGCGGCGATCGTCATTTCCCGCGGAGACCCGCGGACGCTGTTCAGCGGCGGCGCGGGCTGGGGCGAGGTCTACCTCTTCGGCTGCGTCGCAAGCTGGGTCGCCTACTCGCTCGTCGGTACGGTGACCATGCGGGACCTCTCGCCGCTGGCCGCGGTCACCTACTCCTGCCTGATCGGCGGCGCCGCCCTGTCCGTCCCCGCCTTCGGGGAGGGTCTCGTCGGCCTGATCGGCGGTATCTGCGCGGTCGACTGGCTCAATATCGTCTACCTCGGGTTCTTCGGCGCCGTGCTCGGCTTTTATTGGTACTACCAGGGCATCGAACGGATCGGTCCCTCCCGGGCCGCGGTCTTCATCAACTTCGTTCCGGTGAGCGGCGTCTTCTTCGGCTGGCTGATCCTCGCCGAGGCGGTCAACCTCTCCCTCCTGATCGGCGCGGCCCTGGTCGTGGCCGGCGTCATGCTGACGAACCGCCCCGGGGATAGGTAACGGCGGTGACTCCGTCTGGCGGTGGTGGCGAAGGTCTTTCTCAGCGCAGTGAGGCTGATCCTCGCGGGCAGCCTGAGTCTCCGCCCGGGGCAATGTTTGCCTTGTCCGCCCCGCGTCGGCTGTGGTATAAAAAAACCGGCGCGCAGGAGGAACGACACCCGTGGGAACATTCAGGATAGCCACCTACAACGTGAATTCCGTCCGGAGCCGGCTGCACATCATCATCCCCTGGCTCGGGGAACACCGGCCCGACGTGCTCTGCCTGCAGGAAACGAAGGTAGCGGACGGGCAGTTTCCCCAGGCAGAGTTCCAGACGGCGGGCTACCAGGCGATCTTCCGCGGGAGCGGCCGGTACAACGGCGTGGCGATCCTCTCCCGCGAGCGGGCCGAGTCGGTCCACACCGGGCTTCCCGACGACGGGCCGGCCGACGAGGACCGGCTGATCGCCGGCGTGTTCGCGGGGATTCCCGTGGTGAACACCTACGTCCCCCAGGGCAGGGAGCGGGAGTCTGCCCACTTTGCCTACAAGCTCGCCTGGTTCAGCCGGCTGCGGGATTTCTTTACCGACCGGTACCGGCCCGACGCCCCGCTCATCTGGTGCGGCGACCTCAACGTGGCCCCCGAGCCGATCGACGTCCACAATCCCAAGCGGCTTCTCGGCCATGTCTGCTTCACCCCCGAGGTGTGGGAGGCCTTCGCCGCCGTCCGGTCGCAGGGGTTCACCGACATCTTCCGGAAGCACCATCCCGCGGAGGCCGGGCAGTACACCTTCTTCGATTACCGTGTGCCCAAGGCGGTCGAGCGGGGCCTCGGCTGGCGGGTCGACCATATCCTCGCCACGGCGCCGCTCGCGGCGCAATCGCTCGGCTGCGACATCGACATGAACCCGCGGCTCGCCGAGCGGCCCTCCGACCATACGATCCTCGTCGCCGATTTCCTGACCTGAAAGGTTCCTGCGATGGCAAAACCGGATGTCCCGACGGTCAACGACGAGCTGGCGCGGAAATTCCACCGGGTAGAGGCAGGGCTGGACGGCTCCGGGTCCGCGGCGGAGTTGTTCGAACGGCTCTTCACGGGGATCGAGACCCAGTTTGCCGTCCCCTATGCCTGGCTTTCGCTCATCCGCCGCCCGGAGACGGTGCCGCTGCGCGCCAGCCTGGAGACCTCCCCCCTCCTCGCCGACCGCCTGAACTCCATCGCCGAGGCGCCCTTCCGGGAGGTCGTCCCCGGGTGCGCGGCCCCGCTGCTGGCCAGCGGCGACCTGAGGCGCTATTTCCGCCTGCTGCCCCCGAGCAGGAAGTATTTCATCCGGTCGCTGGCCGTCTCCCCCCTCACCCTCGGCGGCACGACGATCGGCAGCATCAACCTGGGTGACGCCTCCCCGGCGCGGTACGAACCCGGCATGGACACCGCCCTGCTGACGCACCTCGCCCGGTCCGTCTCCGCACACCTCTTCCGCCTCAGTCTCCCCAGGGGATGAGATCGCCCGGTCCCCCCGGGGCGATTTCCGGGATTGGGTGCGACGCGGGGACACCACAGTCCCCTTTTTTGACTTGACAGCGTCTCCGGGCGGGTGCTAGCAGACACAGGATGACACGCAAACGATTCCCCCGGCGGCGGGCCGGGACTGGCGGGCGGGCGGGGCGGCCGGCGGGCGGCCCCGGCCCTGCGCAGCGGGAGCGGCGGTCACGGCCCCATGAACGGATGAACCCGGAGGCCGATCCGCTCCTGAAGGCGGTCTTCGCGAAGATCGGCAAACCCGTCGCCGCGGAATTCCGGCCCGACCCCTTTCAACTGGAGGCGCTCGACGCGATCCGGTCGGATGACTGCCTGGTCATGGCCCCGACCGGCTCGGGCAAGACCTGGATCGCCGAAGAGGCGATCCGGTCGGTCTTCCAGAAGGGCGGGCGCTGCTGGTACGCCTCCCCGCTGAAGGCCCTGACGAACGCCAAATGGGTCGAATTCGGCTACCTCTTCGGTCCCGTCAACGTGGGGATCGTCACGGGCGACACCAAGGAAAACACCGACGCCCCGATCATCACCGGGACTACCGAGATCCTCCGGAACCAGCTGTACGACGCGATGCATACCGGGGAGAGCCTGGACTGCGACCTGGTGATCCTCGACGAAGCGCACTTCCTAGGCGATCGGGACCGCGGCGTCGTCTGGGAGGAGATCATGATCTACCTCCCCGTCCGGATCAACCTCCTGCTCCTGTCGGCGACCATCGGCAACGGCGATCAGATCGCCCAGTGGCTCTCCTCGATCCGGGGGAGACCCTGCCGGGTCATCCGCGAAGAGAAACGCCCGGTCCCCCTCACCCCCCTGTTCCTCCACCCCTCGGGACGCCTGATGCCGCTGGTCGAGGGGAACAGGCTGTACGGGAAGATCGGCGAATTCGTCGACCGGCAGCGCCACGGCCGCCCCGAGCGGGGGCTCCCCCCCTTCGGCGAGATGCTCGACGTCCTGGCGCGGTTCCGGCTCCTGCCGGCCATCTTCTTCCTCAAGTCCCGCTCCGAGTGCGACGCCGCCCTCCGGATGTGCCGCGAAGCGGAGGAGCGGGAGGACGAGGAGACCTTCACCCATCAGCTGGGGGAGCTCCTCGCCCGCTTTCCCTACCTGGGGACCCACCGGCAGCTTGCCGAACTGCGGATGGCGCGCGTGGCCGCCCACCACGGCGGACAGCTCCCGGCCTGGAAGTTCCTCGTGGAGCAGATGATGAAGGAGGGGCATCTGCGGGCGATCTTCGCCACCTCTACCGTTGCCGCGGGGGTCAATTTCCCCGCCCGGACGATCGTCCTTTTGAACTCGGACCTGTTCAACGGCCACGACTTCGCCCCCCTGACCGGCACCGAATTCCACCAGATGACCGGGCGGGCGGGAAGGCGGGGGCAGGACCGGGTCGGATTCATGCTCGCCGTCCCCGGGCGGTTCATGGACCTCGTCCACGTCCGGAAGCTCCTGCTGAAGAAACCGGAGGCGATCGCAAGCCGGATCCGGAGCGACTTTTCGATGGTCCTCAACCTCCTGCTCTCGCAGACCCCGGACGACATCCGCCAGATTTTCGCCAAATCCCTGGCGACCTACCAGCGGCAGGGGGTCGCGGCCGGGACCGGAGGGGGCGATCTCTGGGGAGATTTCCTCCGGCACCTCCGCTTTCTGAAGGAGGAGGGGTTCGTGGATGCGGCGAACCGCCTGACGGAAAACGGCGCCTGGGCCTCGCAGCTCCGCCTGGATCAGCCGCTGCTGATCGCCGAGTGCCTCCGGAGAAAGGCCTTTCCCCAGAATGACGAAAAGCTCCTGGCCGCGCTCATCGCCCCGTTTGTCTACGACGGGGACCAGGACTTCCCGGTGCTCCGCAGGGAACTCCCCCGGCGGCTGACCCGCGGCTACGACCGGATGACCGCCACCCTGGCCGAGCTGATGGAGCGGCTGAAGGCGGGAGGCTTCCCGCTCGCCCCCCTGTACCTCTGGCCGGCCGCGGCGATCTACGAATGGGCCGCGGGCGGCGACTGGGAGCGGGTCATCGGGAAGGCGGGGATCGCCGACGGGGACATGGCGATGCTGATCCTGCGGACCGCCGACAACCTCAGGCAGATCATGTCGCTCAAGGAGACTCACCCCGAGACGGCGGCTCTGGCCGCCCGGGCGCGGGAGGCGATCCTCCGCGAGCCCGTGGTGTTCGAATGACCATCCACGGGGCGGGATACTACTGGTGTCGGTTCCCCTATTTGGTGCTTGACATCTCCGGGATCGCCATTGTATAAAGTCCGCTTCGCACGGCAGCACACACGGACGTCCCCATCGTCTAGTGGCCTAGGACACTGGCCTTTCACGCCTGTAACCGGGGTTCGACTCCCCGTGGGGACGCCAATCATGCAGCGGGATCACCAATCGCGGTTCGATGGATTCTGTTATGTGGCGTTACCCGGCCTTCTTCTCCCGCAGCAATTCCGCAGTCGCACAACCGCATCCCCCCCCGGTGAATCCCGGTCCCCGAGGCTGTGGTCCCGCCAGGAACGAGGGTGTCTATGGCTGTTGCGCGGCACGCGTGCGCAGCAGATGCTCGCCGTATTTCAGGTCCAGATTGGTCGTGTGCGAAAAGATCCAGTGATGCAGATACGAGACGATTTCGTGGGAAAGGTTCTGCTGATCCTCTTTGTAGCTGTTTAAGAAATGCAGCATCTTATCGATAAATTGGGTGTGCTGCGCGCTTTGTTGCGCATACCCGGGGTAATGAGATTCTATCATCACCACATTTTCGGCCCGGATATGCGTACACAAATAGTCCACGAGGGCTTGGAGTGATGCGTACAGCTCGTCGGAGCCGCTTTCGGAGAGAGCCAAGATATCGTTCGTGATGTTGAAAAGCCTCTGGTGCTGGGCGTCAAGTTCCTCAACATGAACGGTATATCGGGGTTCCCATACCAGTTGTCTCAGCTGCTCCATACAAAGCTCCCCCCCGGGCCAACGTTCTGGCGCAAGTATGGGGGAATCAAGCCCCTTTGTCAATGGCAAATCCTCGCGGAGCTTGGCGTACTGACGCTCTCGCATCAACTGTGGATAAAAAATGCAGCCTGTGATAAGGAGCCACCAGGAATACAGGCATGCGCAAAGAGCTCTACGGTTCGCCCCTGTCGACCGGTCCGCGTAACTTTGCTGGTTCATTCATGACGGCGCACGAGGAGGAGGGACATGCCAGAAGAACAGAATAGCCTCGAACTGTTGATACTCCATGAACTCGCGATCAGGCAGCTCTACGCACTGTTCGCCGAGATGCTGCCGGAACAGCGAGAGTTCTGGGGGCAGATGCGGGATGCAGAGCAGAAGCATGCCGATTGCCTTCAAGAACTGTCGTCCAAGGAATCCCTGCAGACATGGACCATGACCGACGACAAATTCAAGCGTCTCGCGATAAAGGGTTCGCTCGACTATTTGGAGCGGCAGACGGAGAGGGCAAGAACGACCCCCATCGACCCGCTGGAAGCCCTTTCCATCGCCGGTGATATCGAAGAAGCCCTGATCGAAAAGCAGCTTATCAGCTTGAATATTTCCGGGCCCGCTGAGATCAGGAACGCCATGAGGGTACTCGTTGCGGATACACAGCGACACCGAAAGATGATCGGCGAAAGACTGAGCGCCCAAAAACGCGCAACCCGTTAACGGACGCTTACCGATCGCCAGCCGCCTCCTTCCGACAGGGGTGAAGGCAATGATGTATCAGCCATCGGAACGGAGCAGACAGGGGACGGGGCTCATATCCCGTCAATCCCGACTCCCTTCAGGCTTCCCAGGCGCTTAATGAGAAAATCGATATCCCTCCTTTCCGTGAATACGCTCCCATGCTGCGGGGCAATGACCTTGACATCGAGTCTGCCGATGACATCCGCGGCATACTTCAAGGCCATCTCGGAAGGCATCACCTTCTTATGAAATTCCAGGATATCCTTCAATGGACAGAAGCCCCGCTCGTCGATGCAGCGGCGGTGATCACCGCATGCGGGACAATCTTCCGGCAGGCGAAGGAAGAGATCCCACTGTCTTGACTCGCTGCCGAAGAGGTCGCTGGTGAACAGGGTCTTCGTCTTTTCGTCATAGGTTACGAAACTGCCGGCAGCGTGGGCATAGGGAGTCTTGATGAAATGCAATACCCTGCCGTTGAAGCTGAATGTGAAGTCATGCTCGTCTATTGATTTCAGAATGCCGCGTTTTTCCCGCTCTATGTAGTAGCTTAAGAAAATGTTGTTATGGGATTCCGACAGTATCTTCAGCGCCGGATTCGCACAAATGTCGACCATATTGGACATGGAACCGCAGAGGTCGGGGTCCGGGTGGTGATAGATCAGGGCGAGAATCTGCTCGGGAGCAATGCCCGTCTGCAGTATCTTCATCATCACCGTGGCGAAGTCAGGGCGGCTTCCCGCGTCGATCAACACCGCCTGATTGCCCTCGATCACCAGGTATGGATTGCAGTGGATATTCGACGCCTTTTCATCAAATCCCACCCAGTAGATATGATCCGCGATTTCGACTGGGTGGTCATACGCTTTCTGGCGGTTCATCGGACTCATCATCGTTCTTTCGCGACAAAATAGGCCTTCATACTTGCCTTATTCTTCAGCGCGATCTCCCCTCGTTCCACGAATTCAAAATAGTCGCGGGTTCTGACGTAGGTCTCGTTCGATACGTTGACCTTACCTGTTTCTCCGGAAGACTCGAATCGGGAAGCGATGTTCACGTTATCCCCGAAGATGTCAAACTGCATACGCTCCTTCCCGACGACGCCGGCCGTCACCGCCCCCGAATGAATACCCACGCGGATCTGCAGATGCTGATCGTTCTGCCTGTTTAGGGAATCGACCAGCGTGAGAAATGCCATCCCGGTTCTTACGGCCATCCGCGCATGATCCTGATACGCGAGCGGCGCCCCGAAAACGGCCATATAAGCGTCGCCGATCGTTTTGATCTTCGTCCCTCCGAAGCGTATGACCAGATCATCCATTCCCTGGAAAAGGTTGTCGAGAAGCTCGACCAACACCGCGCCGGAGATCCGTTCCGCCAGCTGCGTAAACGCAACGATATCGGAAAACAGAATCGTACAGTCGAACGGACGGGGGGCGAAGCTCCCGGCATGCTTGATCTCGTTGGCGACCGTCTCCGGAAGGGTGTTCTTCAAGAGGCCTTCCACCTTCCTTTCAAGGATAACGTATTCCCGGATCAACTCTGCCAGCAGCCGCTTCTGGATGGCGGCATCCTGGATCACCGCTACCGAAGAGAGGTAGTCCAACAGAACCTGATCGTTCAGCTTGTGCTGAGGATCATTCTGGAATAACGCGACGATTGACGAAAGCGTCATAGCACGGCCTTCACCCATTGAGTGTTTTACCGCGGCACCCCGCACGCACGATCATACTCCCGGTGCGACTCTGGCGGTGATAGGATTATATAGAACGGTTTCTTCCGCCTGTCAAACAGATCGATCGCTACTGTAGTTACCGATCGTTACGCTCCGCCGCGTGTGGGCGTCACAGTGGGAAGGTGATCGCACGCGATCAACGGCCGCACATCTCCCGTCCCTCCTTGCTCTCCACCGCGGCGTACCAGTGCTCCCGGATATCTGTATCATTTTTCTTGACAGCCCATCCGGAGTGAGATAGCAGGTATAGTATATCACATATTACAGTACCGTCTCTCCCGGGGACCGTTGAACCAATACTAGGTCTAGCACGGCAAGAACGCGGACGACCGCTGACCGAAACCCGAAGAAAAACGATGAGGAGGAGACCATGAAGAGAACGAGCATCGCGTGTTTGGTTCTGGGGCTCATTTTGGCAGGAGGGCTGTTCCTGACGCAGGCCCTGGCCGCCGACAAACCCAAAGACTATCCCACCAAACCCGTCACGATCCAGATCGGGTTCGGCGCCGGCGGGAGCAGTGACGTGGGGGTGCGGGTACTGGCGGAATCCCTCAAGAAGATCATCGGCCAGCCGGTCCTGGCGGAGAACAAGCCGGGCGCGGGCAGCCAGGTGATGCTGACCGACTTCAAGAACAACGCCAAACCCGACGGGTACACGATGGCGCTGATCAACGTCCCCCAGATCCAGACGATCGTCTTCGACGCCTCCAGCAAGCCCCTGTTCAGCATGAAGGATTTTCAGCCCGTCGCGAACCACGTTCAGGACCCGGGGGCCATCCTTGTCCGGAAGGAAAGCAAGTACAACACGCTCGAAGACCTGATCAACGACGCCAAGGCGCGGCCCGGACAGGTGACCGCCTCCACCACGGGAATCGGAAGCGACGACCACCTGGCGGTGCTGGATGTGGAGCGCCGGGCAAAGGTGAAGTTCAACATCGTCCACCTGAAAGACACCCCGACGGCCCTCACGCGGGCGCTGGGCGGTCATACCGACGCCAACTTCGACAACATCGGCGGTTTTTTGCCCTCGGTCAATTCCGGACTGGCGAGAATCCTGGCGGTGATGATGGAGCAGCGCTATTCCGACCTGCCGAACGTCCCGACCTTCAAGGAACGGGGGTACGACCTCGTCTCCTCCTCCACCCGCGGGTACGTGTTCCCGGCCGGGACCCCGATGCCGATCGTCAAGTACATGGAGCAGTCGATCAAGAAGGCGATGGATGATCCGGAGCACATCGACCGGATGAAGAAGGCCGGGCTCACCCTGAAGTTCATGGGCATCGAAGAGTTCGGCAAGTTCCTCGAAGGGCAGAACGAGCGGGCCAAACAACTGATCGAACTGTACCGGAAATGAGACGGCTCAACGCCATCGTCTGGGGGGCGATGCTGGCCTTCGGGGCTTTCGTCATCCTCCAGTCGCTGAAGCACAACTACTACGGCAGCGACTTCGGGCCGGGACCGGGGTTCTTCTCCTTCTGGCTCGGGGTCCTGCTGATGGCGTTGTCCCTTGCCCAGATGGTCATGACGTACCGCCGGCCGGCAGAGCCCCTGCCGGCCGGGTTCATCCCCGGCCGGGAAGGCGTTACCCGGATGGTCTGCATCATCGGCGCGCTGGCGGCGGCGCTGCTCATGATGACCACGCTGGGTTACAGCCTGACCATGCTGGGGTTCTGCATCTTCCTCCTGCACAGGCTGGGACGGCAGCCCTGGTGGCTCACGCTGGTGCTGGCCGCCGTCGCCAGCTTCGGCACCGCCTACCTGTTCGGATTACTGCAGGTGATGCTGCCCAAGGGCGTACTGGGGTTGATGTAATTCCGAGGAGACCCACACGTGGAGGCATTTCAGCACCTGATGACGGGATTCGCGGCTGCTCTCTCCCCGCTGAATCTCCTGTTCGCCACCATCGGCTGCGTCCTGGGGACGCTGATCGGCGTCCTGCCGGGGCTGGGACCCGCGGCCGGGACGGCGCTCCTGATCCCCATCACGTTCAAGCTCGAACCCACATCCGCCATCATCATGCTGGCGGCGATCTACTACGGGGCCATGTACGGGGGAACGATCACCTCGGTCCTGATCAACGTCCCGGGCGAGGCGGCCAGCGTCGTGACCTGTCTCGACGGCTACGAGATGGCAAAACAGGGGCGGGCCGGGGCGGCGCTGGGCATTGCGGCGATCGGATCGTTCTTCGGGGGAACGGTGGCCACCTTCGGCCTCGTCCTGGTGGCGCTTCCGCTGACCCGCTTCGCCCTGAAGTTCGGCTCGCCCGAGTATTTCTCCCTCCTGCTGGTCGGCCTCTCCCTCGTCATGGGCTTGGCGGGGAAGTCGCTGGCCAAGGCCCTGGTGATGGGGGCCCTCGGCCTGATCTTCTCGTTCGTCGGCGTGGACCCCGTCGAGGGGGCGCCGCGGTTCACCTTCGACATCGCGCCCTTGATGGACGGAATCCGCTTCGTCCCGGTGGTGATGGGATTCTTCGGCATCGGGGAGATCCTGATCAACGCGGAGCGGTCCCTCGCCGGGGTGATAGCGGAAGGGGGCAAGGTCTCTTCGTTCTTGCCGAGACGGGATGAAGTCCGGATCTCGATCCTGTCGATCCTCCGCGGCACGGGGCTGGGGTTCTTTCTCGGTCTGATCCCGGGGACGAACTCCGCCGTCGCCTCGTTCATGTCCTACTCCATCGAACGGAAGTTCTCAAGGCATCCGGACGCCTTCGGCACCGGGATCATCGAGGGGGTTGCCGCGCCGGAAACGGCCAACAACGCCTACGCAAACGCCGCGCTGATCCCGCTGTTCACCCTGGGGCTCCCGGGATCGCCCACGATCGCCATCCTGATGGGCGCCCTGATCATGAACGGCCTCACCCCGGGCCCCCTGCTGTTTTCGCAGCACGCCGGCTTCGTCTGGGCGGTCATCGCCAGTCTGTACATCGGCAACCTGATCCTCTTGATCCTCAACCTCCCCCTCGTGGGCTGGTGGGCAAAACTGCTGAAGATCCCCTACAACATCCTGATGGTGTTCATCCTGGTGTTCTGCATCATCGGGGCCTACAGTCTCAACAACAGCATGTTCGACGTGGGGATGATGCTCGTCTGTGGCCTGCTGGGATACCTCTTTAAGAAGCTCGACTTCCCGCTGGCCCCGGCGGTCCTCACGCTGATCCTCGGCCCCCTGATGGAACAGAGCCTGCGTGAATCGCTCTCCGTCTCCCAGGGGAGCTTCGCCATCTTCTTCACCCGCCCGATCTCGCTGTTCTTCCTGATCGTGGCCGCCCTGATCATGGTGACATCCGCCTGGCAGGCCTGGCCGTCCACCATCCGGGAGGAGAGCAAGGAGGCGCAGGTTTAGCAGGCCCCCCGCTTCCCCGCGCCGCGCCCGAGCCGCCCGTCCCCCCGCGCCCGGGACGGCGGCGCCGCACCGATCGCGGGAGGGAGCTCCGGAAAAGGCCTTGACAAGGGGTGGGGGCTCGGATACGTATCCCGGCGACAATGGCACAACGGAGGAATCGGAGGGTATGGCCAAGGCGCTGAAAATCGACAGCCGCGACAACTGCGCAGTGGTACTGGACGATGTGCGGCAGGGGGACCGGGTTGAGGTGCGTACCGAGGCGGGGATCGTCTCCCTAAACGCCGGAAGCGCGATCGCCTTCGGTCACAAGATCGCCCTTGCGGCCCTGGCGGCCGATCAGCCGATCATCAAGTACGGCGCAGAGATCGGCAGGGCCTCTGCGGCGATTCCCGCGGGCGCATGGATCCACCTGCACAACGTCACCTGCCGGCGCGGCCGGGAAGGACGGGGGTAGCCATGGCGGCCGGGGAAATCTTTCAGGGATACCGCCGGGAACGGGGACTGCCTGGCGTCAGGAACGTCGTGGCGATCATCCCGTCGGTTTTTTGCGCCAACACGGTCGCCCGCCGGATCGCCGACCAGGTCGCCGGCACGATCGCCTTCTGCCACCCCGTGGGTTGCAGCCAGGTCGGCCTCGACCTGGAGCTCACCGCCCGCGGCCTGAAGGGGCTCGGGGCGAACCCCAATCTGTACGGGACCGTCGTGGTGGGGCTGGGGTGCGAACGCCTCCGCCCCCGCGAGCTCGCCGAAGGGATCGCCGCTGCGGGAAAGCCGGTGGAGATGGTGGTAATCCAGGAGGAGGGCGACACCCTCCGGGCGATCGAGAAAGGGGTGGCCCTGGCCGGCCGCATGGCCGAAGAGGCCGGCCGCCAGCAGCGGGAGCCCTTTCCGCTGTCCGAACTCGCACTCGGACTCAAGTGCGGCGGCACGGATGCCACCTCGGGGATCGCCGCCAACCCGGCGCTCGGCTGGGTATCCGACCGGCTTGTCGCCGCGGGCGGTACGGCGATCTTCACCGAGGTGACCGAACTGATCGGGGCGGAGCAGATCCTCGCCGGGCGGGGAACCAGCCCGCAGGTGTCCGGGGAGATCCTGACAACGATCGGCGCGATGGAACAGCGGCTCGCCGCAGCCACGGCCGGCGCGGAATTCAAGCACCGTTCTGCCCTGATCTCGCCGGGAAACGAAGACGGCGGGGTCACGACGGTGGCCGAGAAGGCCCTCGGCGGGATCACCAAGGCGGGCACCGGCCCGATCAGCGGCGTCCTGGGGTACGGCCAATATCCGGCCGGAAGCGGCCTGTACCTCCTGGACTGCGTCGGCCATGACGGCGAGGCGGTCACGGGGCTGGTCGCCTCGGGCTGTCAGCTGGTCGTGTTCACCACCGGCCGCGGGACCCCCACGGGGTTCCCCGGCGTGCCGGTGATCAAGATCACGGGAAACAGCGCCACCTTCACGCGGATGCGGTTCAACCTCGACTTCGACGCCGGTCCGATCGTCGCCGGGGCCTCGATTGCCGAAATGGGCGCAGTTCTCTTCGCGAAGGTCCTCAGCGTCGCCTCGGGCGAGCCCGCACGGGCGGAGCTGCTCGGCCACGACGAGTTGTTCTGCATCACCCGGATATGATGGATCGGTAGGGGCCCAATCCCTGACTGATTGACGGCCTGCGCAGGCCACCCTGCGGAGGCCGTTTTTGTTCACCTCCCCTCCTCCGTTTCTCCCGTCATGCCCCCGCGGCGCCCCCGTGCGCGCCTCCGCGCCACTGCCCCCTTTTTCCTGTTGACAGCGGAAAAACTCCATGATAGAGGCATCGGCAAAGGATTACCGATGCCGATGAAACAGATCTTCAACGTCGAGGATATCGAGAAGAAAATCCTCCTGATCCTGCGGATTCTCCGCGAATCGCCCGATCCGGTGGGGGCCCGCCTGATCTCGCGGCGCATGCTGGAATACGGCGTGGCGCTCAGCGAGCGGGGGGTCCGCTACCACCTGAAGCTGATGGACGACCGGGGGCTCACCCGGCTGATCGGCCAGCACGACGGCCGGACCATCACCGAGCTGGGGGTCGAGGAGATCGGCAACGCCCGGGTCCACGACAAGATCGGGTTCGCCATTTCCCGGATCGAAATCCTTGCCTTTCGCACCTCCCTCGACCTGGAAAAGCGGCAGGGGTTCACCCCGGTCAACGTCTCGTTCATCCCGCGCAAGTCCTTCAAGAAGGCGCTGGAGCTGATGAAGCCCGCCTTCGAGCGGGGCCTCCACGTGAGCGAGCTGATCGGCTGCGCCGAGGAGGGGGAGCGGATCGGCGAGCTGACGGTCCCGGAGGGCTGTACGGGGTTCGCGACGGTCTGCAGCATCATCGTCAACGGCGTCCTCCTGAAGAGCGGCATCCCGATGGATTCCCGGTTCGGCGGCATCCTGCAGGTCAAGGACGCCAAACCGCTCCGGTTCGTCGAGTTGATCAACTACTCGGGCTCCTCCCTCGACCCCTCGGAGGTGTTCATCCGCGGCCGGATGACCTCGGTCCGGCAGGCGGCCCGGCAGGGGGAGGGAAAGATCCTGGCCAACTTCCGGGAGGTCCCGGTGCCGGCGCTCAAGCTCGCCGAGACGCTGATCAAGAACCTTCGCCGGGCGGGAATCGGGGGGGTGCTCGCGATCGGCGAGATCGGGGAGCCGATCTGCCAGATCCCGGTCGACATGAACCGGGTGGGGATGATCCTGTACGGAGGGCTCAACCCCGTCGCCTGCGCCCACGAGGGCGGCGTCGAGGTGGAGAACCGCGCCATGTCGACCCTGATGGATTACGAGGAACTGCAGAATTTCTGGGAACTCTGCAAGAATAGGTGAACAGCAGCCTGAAGCGATCCGTTAACACTCATTGAAGAAAGAGGAGGTACAGTTCTATGGCTAAGGTCAATCCGTTTGCGGTAGCACAGAAACAGCTCGATCAGTGCGCGAAGATCCTCCACCTGGATCCCGGCATCCAGGCGGCGCTCAGGGTCCCCTCGCGGGAACTCCACGTCTCGATCCCGGTCCGGATGGACGACGGTTCGGTCAGGGTGTTCCAGGGGTTCCGCGTCCAGTACAACGACGCCAAGGGGCCCTGCAAGGGGGGGATCCGGTTCCATCCCGACGAGACCATCGACACGGTCCGCGCCCTGGCCGCATGGATGACCTGGAAGTGTTCGCTTCTGGATCTCCCGCTGGGCGGCGGGAAGGGGGGCGTCATCTGCAACCCCAAGGAGATGTCCCAGGGTGAGCTGGAGCGGCTCTGCCGGGGATACATCGACCAGGTCGGGCGGATCATCGGCCCCGAGAAGGACGTGCCCGCCCCCGACGTCTACACCAACCCCCAGATGATGGCCTGGATGATGGACGAGTTCTCGAAGATCTCCGGGAAGAACCAGTTCGGCACGATCACCGGGAAACCCCTCTCCGTCGGCGGCTCCGCAGGCCGCGGCGACGCCACGGCGCGGGGCGGGCTGTACACGGTCCGCGAGGCGGCCAAGGAGCTGGGGATCGACCTGTCCAAGGCCACGATCGCGGTCCAGGGGTACGGCAACGCCGGGTACTACGCGGCCTGTCTGGCCAAGACGATGTTCGGCTCGAAGGTCATCGCCGTGAGCGATTCGAAGGGGTGCATCCTCTGCGACGAGGGGCTCGACGGCGAGGCGGTGGGCAAGCACAAGGCGAAGACCTCCTCGGTGTGCAACTTCAAGGGCGCCAGCGCGATCGGCGACAAGGAACTCCTCGAACTCGACGTAGACATCCTCTTCCCGTCGGCCCTGGAGAATGTGATCACCGAGGAGAACGCCCCGCGGATCAGGGCGAAGATCGTAGCGGAGCTCGCCAACGGGCCCACGACCCCCGAGGCCGATGAGATCCTCCACAAGAACGGCGTCCACGTGATCCCAGACTTCCTCTGCAACGCCGGCGGCGTTACCGTTTCCTACTTCGAGATGGTCCAGAACTTCTACATGTACTACTGGGAGGCGGAAGAGGTGTACAAGCGGCTCGACCGCAAGATGACCACGGCCTACCACGCCGTGCTCAGCACCTCGAAGAAGTACAACATCAACATGCGGCAGGCCGCCTACGTCGTGGCGGTGGAACGCGTCGTCGAGGCGATGAAGGTCCGCGGCTGGGCATAACCAGCCGTGATGTTTGCGGAAAAGGGGGACCCCGGCGTCCCCCTTTTTTTATAGCGCCTGCTCCCGGCGCGGGCCCCCTCCCGGGCGCGTCCCGGCGCAGAAGCACCTTCACGCTGAGACGACCGGCTTGCGAAGTCCCGCCGGCCTCCTGCAAAGGCCCGCGCCCCGCCGCCACGCCGCGGCAGAGCCTGCCCGAACCATCACCGCCAACGCCCCGCGGGAAGATACTCCGGGTATCAGTGCATCACCCCGCTCCGGCACGGGAAGGCGGAGCAGCATTTGACTTTAACCGGCATTCTCGCTATAAATTTACTGTCGATTGCTGCGCAGAGAGGGGAAAGAATGGACGCCACGCATGGTTGCCCGCCCCCGGCCTTTTCCGCGGGGGAGAGGCGGCAGGGGTTTCATATCCGGCGGGTCGAGCAGATCCCGGAGATCCGGGTTACCGCCTACGAGATCGAGCATGAACCGACCGGGGCCGGGATCCTCCATCTCCACTGCGACGACCGGGAAAACCTCTTCGCCATCGGGTTTCGCACCCCGCCGCAGGACTCGACGGGGGTTCCCCACATCCTCGAGCACTCCGTCCTGGCGGGATCGGAGCGCTACCCGCTCAAGGACGTCTTCAACGAACTCCTCCGGGGCACGCTCCAGACCTTCCTCAACGCCTTCACTTACCCCGACAAGACGATCTACCCCGTGGCCAGCCAGGAGCGCCGCGACTTCTTCAACCTGGCCCGGGTGTACACCGACCTGGTCCTCCGGCCGCGGCTCTTGAAGGAGACCTTCCTCCAGGAGGGGCACCACCGCGAATTCACGGCAGAGGGCGAGCTGGCCGTCTCGGGGATCGTGTACAACGAGATGAAGGGGGCCTACTCCTCGCCGGACAACCTGATGTACAAGGCCCTCCAGGAAAACCTGTATCCCGACACCCCCTACGCCTGCGATTCGGGGGGGAACCCGGAGGAGATCCCCGGCCTGACCTACGAGCAGTTCACCGCGTTCCACCGCTCCTTCTACGCGCCAACGAACGCCCGGATCTTCCTGTACGGAGACATCCCCACCGCGGAGCACCTCGCCTTCCTCGCCGAGATGCTCGCCGGGTTCGGGCGGATCAGGGTCGACTCCGCGATACCGCTCCAGGAGCGCTGGTCACGACCGCGCAGCGTGCACGGTTTCTATCCCGTCGATCCCGAGGAGAAGACCGCAGGCAAGACCACGGTCAACCTGGCCTGGATGACGGCGGAGAACACCGATCCCGAGGCGGCGATGCTCGTCACGATCGCGGCGGACCTGCTCGTCGGCAGCGCCGCCGCACCCCTGCGGAAGGCCCTGATCGATTCCGGCCTCGGGGAGGACCTCTCGCCGGTGACCGGGCTGGAGCGGGACCTCCGGCAGATCGCCTTCAGCGTGGGGCTCCGGGGAACCGATCCGGACAAGGCCGCCCAGGTCGAGGCCCTGGCCCTCGACACGCTGCGCGGGCTGGCGGAAGTCGGGTTCGACCGGGAACTGATCGAGGGGACCCTGCATCAGGTCGAATTCCACGGCCGGGAGATGGTGCGCGGCTCCCACCCCTACGGGATCGTCCTGATGGGGCGCGCCTATCACGCCTGGCTGTACGACGGGGACCCCTTGACCGACCTGAACTTCCCCCGCACCATCGAGGGAATCCGCCGGAAGTGGGACGCCGACGCGGCCCTGTTCCCGGGGATCGTCCGCAGGTGGTTCGTCGACAACCCCCACCGGCTCCTGTCGGTGATGGAACCCAGCCGCACCCTGCAGCAGGAACGGGAGCGGGAACAGCGGGAGCGGATGGCCCGGCTTAGGGAGTCGCTCTCCGCCGAGGCCCGGGAGGAGATCCGCCGGGAGCAGGCCCTGCTGAAACGGTTCCAGACCGAACCGGACCGGCCCGAGGCGGTCGCGACCCTGCCCCGACTGGCGATCGGCGACATCTCCCGCGAGGTGGACACCATCCCCACCGAACGGACGATCATCGGCGGCGTGCCGGCGCTCGTCCATGACCTGTTCACCAACGGGATCGCCTATCTCAACCTGGCCTTCGACGTGTCCGACATCCCCGACGAGCTCCAGCCCTTTCTGCCGCTGCTGGGCAAGCTCACCTGCCAGATGGGGGCGGCGGGCCTTTCCTACGAGGCGATGGCCAAACGGATCAGCCTCCGCACCGGAGGGCTCGGGGCCGCCCTCGCCACGGGCCTGACCGCAGACGGAAGCGGCACCTGGCAGCAGATGATCTTTTCGGTCAAGGCCCTGTACCGGAACGTGGACGAGGCGATCGGGATCGTCGAGGACATCCTGAAGGCGGGCGACCTGACCGACACCGCCCGGATGCGGGACCTGATCCGGGAAAAGAAGAACGGCCTCCACGCCGCGGTCGTTCCGTCGGGGCACCTGTTCGCCCAGATGGCGGCTGCGGCCCCGCTCTCGCTTTCCGCCTGGCGGACCGAGCAGTGGCACGGCCGCACCCAGCTTAAGTTCATCACCGCCGCGGCCGAACCCTTGGCCGATCAGGGCCGGGAGCTCCGCGAGAAACTGGCCTGCCTGCGGGAGAAGGTGTTCGTGAAGGACCGCCTGCGGTTGAACCTGACGGCCGACGAAGCGGGCCTCAGGCGGCTGACCGCTGCGGCCGGCAGGATCGGCGCTCTGCCGTCGGGAAGCCAGGCGGGGCGCTCCACAGACGCCCTGCCGCGGCCGGTGCATGTGGGGATCGCCATCCCCGCCCAGGTGAGCTACGTAGCCAAGGTCCTCGCGGCTCCCCCGTACCGCGATCCCCTCTCCGCGGCCCTGTTCGTCCTGGCAAAGCAGCTCTCCAACGGCTATCTGTACCGCCACATCCGGGTCCAGGGCGGGGCCTACGGCGGCTCCTGCCGGTACGAACCGCTCAGCGGCCTGTTCGCCTTCCTCTCCTACCGGGACCCCCGCCTCGCCGAGACCCTGTCGGTCTACCGCGACGCCGTGGAAGAGGTGTCCCGCACCCCCATCCCGCCGGAGGAACTGGAGAAGGCGGTCATCGGCGCCGCCGGTTCGCTCGACCGGCCGATGGACCCCGCCGGCAGGGGATACACCGCGCTGATCCGCGAGTTTACCGGCCTGGAGGACTCGGACCGGCGCCGCTTCCGGGCGGAGGTGCTCGGGATGACGGCCGACCGGCTCGGGGAAACCGCCCGGCGCTACTTCCCTGCCTCGGCGGACGCCGCGGTCGTCGCAGTCCTTGCAGCAGAGGAACGGCTGCGGCAGGCGAATGAGACGCTCCCGGAGAAGCTGACGCTGGAGAAACTCACCTGAGCCGGGGCACGGCGGGACCGGCGTCCGATCCGCCCATCGCCGCAAGAACGACGCGCAGAATCGTGCGCACGGAGGAAGCAATGGAAACGAGAAGATGCATTCGAGGTTGTCTGCCGCTGGCGCTGGCGCTGACCGTCCTGGCCTGTACCGGCATGTTCGCGAACTACGGCCGGTTCAGCCCCAGCGACGAGGTGTATCGGGCCTTCACCACCTCCCAGATGAACAAGGATTTCCGGTACTACGTCACGGGCGCGGACCTCCACCCCAACGCCCTGCTGGGGCTGCACAGATCAGTCCGGCTCGACCCGGAGACCCTCTGGCGCGAGGTGCAGATGACGCCGGAGCGGATGAAGGAGATCGTGCGGGGCATGGACGCCAGGGCAGCGCAGAACCGGGAATACCACAAGGGGTTCGAGCTGATCGACAGCACCGGCCGGCCGATCGGTGTCTGGTACTCGCTGCTGAGGGCGCAGACCTTCGTGCGCACCCAGCCGGACGGCAGCGTGCGGATCGATACCCCCGCTCTGGAAACCTACGAGCGCAGGGCCGGCTCGCTGCTGATGGACAACGACCGCTGAGGTCGTAGAGTTTGCCGCCGCGGGAAGACCCTTGCGGCTTGCAAATCTCTCCGTTATGGGCTAAGAGTTGCGCAATCTCTTTCAGGAGGCACGGACGCTATGAAGGCTTTGGTCACCTACCACTCCCAGACCGGCAACACCGAAAAGATAGCACGCGCCATCTACGAGTCGATCCATTTCGAAAAGGAGATCCTCCCGATACGGGAGGTAAAGGAGATCCAGGGCTACGACATCGTGTTTGCGGGATTCCCCGTTCAGGCCCACAGCGTGCCGGCCGCGGTCGTGCCCTTCTTCAAGAAGCTTCCCCCGGGCCAGAAGATCGCCCTGTTCTGCTCCCACGGGTCGCTGCGGGGCGGCCAGCTTCCCAAACAGGCCGTTGAACAGGCGATCGGGCTTGCCGCGCAGATGAAGGTTCTCGGCACCTTCTGCGCGCGGGGGCAGGTGGAGCCCCGGGTGATCGACGCCCTGGAGAAGTCCGTACAGCATCAGGCTTGGGCCGAAGAGGCGGCGGGGGCCTGCGGCCACCCCGACGCGGCGGACCTGGCCGACGCGCGGGAGTTCACCCGGAGCATCCTCGCCAAGCTGGGGCACTAGGAGTCACGTTCTCATCAGGTGAGCGGCAGCGCAGGTTGTTCAAGAGGCTGCGGTGCCGGCGCGCGATCGCATAACGCCGGGGTCAGGCGCGCCGGAGAGCATCGCCCGCAACCTCCTGCCGGCCATCCGCTTTGAATCCGTCGTGGAACGCGACGGCGCCCCGCGGTGTCTTCCCGTCGAACGACAGCGCGAAGAAGAACTCCGCTGGCACTCCTGCGAGCACAAGCCCCGGCATGTTCTCGAACCCGAATTTCCGGTAGTACCCCGGATGCCCCACGAGACAGCATCCCTGCGCGTTCAGCCCGTTCAGCCGCGCCAGCCCCTCCCGGATCAGGGCCTTGCCGACGCCTTGCCGCTGGTATGCCGGCAGCACCGAAACAGGTCCCAGGCCGTACCAATCCGGAGTGCCGTCCGAAATGGTGACCGGCGAAAAGGCAATATGCCCGATCGGACGGCCGTCCGCTTCCGCAACGAGCGATACGGTGAGGGCCCCGGCGGTGCGCAGCGCCGCGACGATGAACTGCTCCGTGTGATTGCTGATTGCCAGGGTCTTGAATGCGGCGACGGTCAGATGGGCAATCGCGTTCGCATCGGCATCGGTTTCGTTCCTGATGAGGATCGGCGGATTCATGGCGTTGTCGTTTCCTTGCGAATAATGCCCCGGGTCTTGGCCGCGAGCCACGGTGAGACGACTGTGGCGACCAGCACTACGGGCCAGATGTTTCCTCCCCGGAATGAGTACGCGTCAAACAACTCGGCCCAGGTCTTGTGCTGCACCAACCGCCCAAAGCTGAATTCAAACGCCACCGTAAGCAGGAGCCAGAACAGGCCGATCAATACCCATTGTCGGAGAGCCAACGGACCGTACCAGGGAGCGGCGGCCAACGCCACCAGAAGAATGCACAGCGAGAGAATGGCGCCGCTGGCGATAAGGGCTGCGAAACCGCCCAAGGCCGGGATGAGCATGTTCTCCCGCAGTATGCCGTTCAGTATGGCCAGCACGAGGATGGCCATCCAAAGCGCCGCGGCCTTTAACCAGACGGTCGTTGCCATGTTCCGTATTCCGTTCTCGGACACTCGACGGAGCCGCGGCTCAGCGGTGGACGGGAACGCCGGAACCTGCTTGCCAACGCTCCGAAACTGCACTGTGCGGACTGTCCATTCACCTTCACCAGGTTTGAGTAGCTGAATCGATGGTAACGGCCAACGTAGCTCGCAGCCAACTGAAGTGTGCTTTCATGAAATCAAAATCAGGTCCGGAGGCTATGAAGGTCGCCTTCCCTTTGATTAAGAAACCGGCACCCGCTCCGTGCAAGCCCTCAACCTTGCTGCTTCCCAGTGTAATCAGCACATTGGGGTTGTGGGCAATGTTGGCCTCTGTCTTATGCATGTAACCTGCCAGAATGAACAATCGTCCGTCTGGTGATATTCTGACATAGCTATTCCAGGTGTTGACCAGATGCGGTCCTTCGGTCCAGCAAAGCCGCCAGCGGTGGACGGGAACACGAGCGAGCTCGCGGAACCGGCCGACCGCTGCATCCGCTGGTTGGTGGCATCCCGCAGCTGATCGGGTAGCTTCGGTTTCGGGTGGGGTTGTTGTGCGGAACGAAGAACCCGTTCGGTCTTCCCGAAGGGAATGGCGGTCCGCGGTGGAATAGGGGTTTGGAACGGCTCGCCCGATACGGTCATTTCCATGCCCCATGGTCATTGTCTTGGACAGCGGCACCCGTGCGCTCAAAGGAGCTCGGGGAGCTTCTCCAGGGCCGCTTCCAATTGCTCCGGTTTCTGGCCGCCGGCCTGGGCCATGTCGGGCCGGCCGCCGCCGCTGCCGCCCACGAGCGGGGCAATGGCCTTGATGATGTTCCCCGCATGGTAGCGGTCGGTCAGGTCCTTCGACACCAGGCACAGGAGCATCGCCTTGCCGTCGGCCCGGCTGCCCAGGAGAATGACCCCCGAGCTGAGCCGGTCCCGAAGCTTGTCGCCGAAGTCGCGCAGCGTCTTGACGTCGCCGGCCTCGACCACGGTCGCCAGCACAGCGACCCCGTTGATCGTGCGGACGCGGTCCAGCAGGTCGCCCGAATCCTTCGTCGCCAGCTTTCCCTTGAGGTTCTCGATCTCCCGCTCCAGCTCCCGTTCGCGCTTCAGGAGCTTCTCGGTCCGGTCGGCCGTCTCCAGCGGCCCGATCTTCAGCAGACCGGCGCACGTGCGGAGTTCCTCCTCCAGCCGCCGCACGTGCTCCACCGCCGCGGCGCCGGTCAGAGCCTCGATCCGGCGGACCCCCGCGGCCACGGCCGATTCGTGGAGGACCTTCAGAAACCCGATGTCGCCGGTCCGCGTCACGTGCGTGCCGCCGCAGAGTTCCCGGCTGTACTCGCCCATCCCGACGACGCGCACCGTCTCGCCGTACCGCTCGTCGAACACCGCCGTGGCCCCGCTCTTGACCGCCTCGGCAAGGGGGAGTTCTTCGGTCCTGACGGCGACGTTCGCCCGGATGATCCGGTTGGCCTCCCGCTCCACCGCCACCAGTTCCTCCTCGTCGATCCGGGAGAAGTGGGTGAAGTCGAACCGCAGGTGCTGGGCGTCGACGAGCGAGCCCGACTGCTTGACGTGGCTGCCGAGGACCGTCTTCAGCGCTGCCTGGAGGACGTGGGTGCCCGAGTGGTTCGCCTCGGTGGCCCGGCGGGTCTCGTCGACCACCCGCAGGGTGACCGCATCACCCTTCCGGAGGCCACCCTTCGTCATCCTGCCCGCGTGGACAATCAGGTTCCCCAGCGGCCGCTTCGTGTCGGTGACCGTGAACAGGCCCCCTTCCACCGTCGCGATCGTGCCGGTGTCGCCCACCTGGCCGCCGGTCTCGCCGTAGAAGGGGGTGCGCTCGACGATCACCTCAGCCTCCGTGCCCTCGGCGAGTGACTCGACAGGTTCTCCCTTCCGCAGGAGGGCCGTCACCTGCGACTGCCCCTGCGTGACCCCTTCGTACCCGACAAATTCCGTGGCGATCCCCGCGACGGACAGGCGGTGGTACACGGCGGAGACTGCCTCCTCGCCGCTTCCCTTCCAGGACTCCCGCGCCTTCTCCCGCTGTGCCGCCATTGCCGTCTCGAACCCTTCCATGTCCAGGGTCAGCCCGTCCCTGCGCACGATGTCCGCGGTCAGGTCCGTGGGGAACCCGAAGGTGTCGTACAACCGAAACACCACCTCGCCCGGGATGACCTTTGCCCCGGCCGCCGCGAGTTTGGCCACCTCCTCCTGGAGGATCCTGAGCCCGGCGTCGAGGGTGGCGATGAAGCGCTCCTCCTCGCTCTCCACGACCTTCCGGATGTAGGCGCTGTGTTCCGCCAGGTCGGGGTAGGCCCCCTTCATCTCGTCGATCACCACGCCGGCAACCTCGTGGAGGAAGGGGCGGTCGATCCCCAGGAGCTTGCCATGGCGGGCCGCCCGCCTGAGGATCCGCCGCAGGACGTAGCCGCGGCCCTCGTTCGAGGGAAGGACGCCGTCGCCGATCAGGAAGGTCACGGCGCGGCCGTGGTCGGCGATGACCCGGATGGAGACGTCGTTCTCGGGGTTCTGGCCGTACTTCCTACCGCTGATCCGCTCGACGAACCGGATGATCCCGGTGAACAGGTCCGTGTCGTAGTTGCTCGTCACCCCCTGGAGCACGGCGGCCAGGCGTTCCAGCCCCATGCCCGTGTCGATGTTCGGCTTCGGCAGCGGGGTCAGCGTCCCCGCTGCGTCCCGGTCGAACTGGGTAAAGACCAGGTTCCAGATCTCCAGGTGGCGGTCGCATTCGCAGTGCACGGAGCAGCCGGGCTGGCCGCAGCCGGTCCCGGGCCCCTGATCGTACAGGATCTCGGAGCAGGGGCCGCAGGGGCCCGTATCGCCCATCATCCAGAAGTTGCTCTTCTCCCCCATCCGGGCGATCCGCTCCGCCGCGACCCCCATCGAGCGCCAGATCTCGAAGGCCTCGTCGTCGTCCTGAAAGATCGTGATCCAGAGCCGGTCTGTGGGAAGCTCGAGAACTGAAGTCAGGTATTCCCAGGCCCAGGCGATCGTCTCCTTCTTGAAGTAATCCCCGAAGGAGAAGTTCCCCAGCATCTCGAAGAAGGTGTGGTGGCGCGCCGTGACGCCCACGTTCTCCAGGTCGTTGTGCTTGCCGCCGGCCCGGACGCACTTCTGGGAGGTGACCGCCCGCTTGTACCCCCGGTCTTCCAGGCCGAGGAAGGAGTTCTTGAACTGCACCATCCCGGCGTTGGTGAACAGGAGCGTCGGGTCGTCCTTCGGGACCAGGGAGGAGCTCGCCACCCGTGTATGCGCCTTGCCCTCAAAAAACTGCAAATAACTCTCCCTGATCTCACTCCCCCGCATCGCCATGAACCTCATCCTCCTTGCCTTTCCATACTGTTCTGTAGATAAGCGACCGGGGAAACCCCTTCCCCAGCAGGCCCCGGGCCAGGTGCAGCCGCTGCTTGTCGTCCAGCGGCGGGCAGGCCCGAGCGCGCTCCTTCCGGTGCAAGAGCGTCTCCACCGCCGCCGCCTCGGTCAGCTCGGCCCGCGCCTCGGCGATCGCCTGCCGGCTGAGCTCCTCCGGTATCCCCCGATCGCGCAGGTCGCGGCCGATCCGGCTATCCCCGAACAGCCGGTTGACGGCCAGCTCCCGCGCCCGGCTGCGGGCGTACTGGGCGTCGTCGAGATAGCCGAGCCGGCGGCACTTCTCCAGCACGGCGGCGACGATCTCTTCGCCGAACCCGCGCTCGCCGAGCTTCGTCCGCAGCTCCTGCTCGCTGTGCGGCCTGAGCGTGAGGATGCGGAAGGCTGTTTTTTCGGCCTTCTGCCGAGACGGATCCTCCATCTGCTCCGTCTACGCCTCCTTCGGCGCGGCAGCCTTCGGCTTCAGCCCGAGCTTCTCGCGGACGTCGGCCTCGACCTTGGCCAGGACCTCGGGATTGTCCTTCAGGTAGATCCGCGTGTTGTCCCTGCCCTGACCGAGGCGCTCCCCCTTGTAGGAGTACCAGGCGCCGCTCTTCTCGATGATCCCGCGGTCGGCCGCCAGGTCCAGGACGTCGCCCTCTTTCGAGATCCCCTCGCCGAAGATGATGTCGAACTCCGTCTCGCGGAAGGGGGGGGCGACCTTGTTCTTGACGACCTTGACCTTGGTCCGAAACCCGATCACGTCCTGCCCCAGCTTGATCGCGCTGACCTTCCGGATGTCGAGGCGCATCGTGGCGTAGAACTTCAGCGCGTTGCCGCCGGTGGTCGTCTCGGGGTTCCCGAAGAAGACGCCGATCTTCATCCGGAGCTGGTTGATGAAGATCACGGTGGTCTTCGACTTGCTGATGCTCCCGGTGAGTTTCCGGAGGGCCTGGGACATCAGCCGCGCCTGGAGCCCCATCTGGGCGTCCCCCATCTCCCCCTCGATCTCCGCCTTCGGGACCAGCGCGGCCACCGAGTCGACGACCAGGACGTCCAGCGCCCCGCTCCGGACCAGGGTCTCGGCGATCTCGAGCGCCTGCTCGCCCGTGTCGGGCTGGGAGATGAGCAGGTCGTCGGTGTTGACGCCGATCTTCCGGGCGTAGGCCACGTCCAGGGCGTGCTCCGCGTCGAGGAAGGCCGCCAGCCCCCCCTGCTTCTGCGCCTCGGCCACGATGTGCAGGGCGAGCGTCGTCTTCCCGCCCGACTCGGGGCCGAAGATCTCGATAATCCTTCCCCGGGGCACCCCGCCGGTACCGAGGGCCATGTCGAGGCTGATCGCGCCGGTGGAGATCGCGGCGATGTCGGGAACCGCCTCGGAACTCCCCAACCGCATGATCGCCCCTTTGCCAAACTGCCGTTCGATCTGGGTGATCGCCAGTTCAACCGCCTTCCCCCGCTCCGTATCCGTTCCCATATGAGCCTCCCCTGAGCCTGTCCGTGGTTTTGTCTGTGCCGATGCCATCTGTCGCCTTGCGGCCTACCTCCCCTCCATCCCCGTACAGGGGAACCAGTTGAGTTTCGTGTATACCGCGCCCCGGGGCGTAAGCTCGCTCCTGATCAGGCCGACCCCCGAAGCGGTAAACGCGCCCGCCGTCTGTTCCTCCCCCTTCTCCAGCGCACGCTCCAGCCCGGTCAGCCCCCGGGAGGACTTGATCCGCGCCAGGGTGAGGTGGGGGCTGAAGGGCCGCTCCTCTACCGGGAACCCGATCCGGCCGAGCGCGCCGTCGAGCCGCCGCTGGAAGTCGACCAGCCGCGCCACATCGCCCTCCATCCCCAGCCAGAGGATCCGCGGCCGGCGCCGGTCGGGGAATACCCCCGCCGCCCCCACCGTAAAGGAGAAGGGCGCCTCCGCCGCTGCGGCCGGCCCGACCACCGCCGCGATCTGCCCGACGGCGCTCGCGGAGATGTCGCCGAAGAACTTCAGCGTCAGGTGGATCGCCTCGGGCCGGACCCACTTCAGCTCGCCCCGGATGAGCCGCTGCAGCCGGCCCTGGATCCTCCCGATCACCGCGCGGACCTCCGCCGGCGGTTCAATCGCCAGGAAGGCCCGGATCGTTCGCTCATCCGCCATCTGTTGCCTCGCCCCGAAGATAGCCGAGCAGGAGCATCAGGGCGCACTGGGAGGCCATGACCTTGTTCCGGCGGCGGTCCCACCGGAAGGCGAAGTGCCTGGCGATGGTCGTCGCGGCGTCGGCCAGCGCGATGTGCACCGTCCCCACCGGCTTCGCCTCGGTCCCGCCGGCGGGGCCGGCGATCCCGGTGACCGCCAGCCCCAGGTCTGTCCCGGCGAGCCTGCGGACCCCTTCGGCCATCAGGCGCGCCGTCTCGGCGCTCACCGCGCCGTGCGCTTCGATCACCGCCGCGGGTACGCCCAGGAGCCCCTGCTTGGCGGCGTTGCTGTAGGTGACCACCCCCCGTTCGAGAAAGGCCGAGCTGCCGGGGACATCGGTCAGGCGGTCGCTGATCAGACCGCCCGTGCAGGATTCGGCGACGCCGAGGGTGAGCCGCCGCTCCGTCAAGAGCGCCGCGCAGATCGCCGCGAGCGTCTCGTCGCCCCGGGCGAAGATGTGCTTCCCGAGCCGCGCCTCGACGCGCCTCATCCCCTCCCGCATCTTCGGGGCGGCCTCGGCCGCCGAGGCCGTCCGCACCGTCAGGACGAGGTGGTTCTCCGGAAAGTTGGGGTAGAACCCCACCGCCACACCCAGGCCGGCCAGGTCCGCATCGGCCAGCGCCGCGTCCACCGCGGCCTCGGGGATCCCGAAGAGCTTGAAGGTCGCGGTTTCCACGTAGAGCGCCGCGTCCGGGAAGGCGCGCCGGAAGAGCGGGATCACCCCCTCGCCGAGCATCCGGCGGGCCTCCGCCGGGACTCCCGGGATGACCGCGACGATCCTTCCCTGCCGCCGCAGGGCAAACCCCGCCGCGGTCCCGGTGGGGTTGGCGATCACCTCCGCCCCTTCCGGAAAATCCGCCTGTTTGGCGTTGTTCTCCGTCCAGGCCAGGCGGCGCGCTGCGAACAGCCCGCGGACGTGGGCCAACACGGCCTCGTCCCGCACCAGCGGCAGGCCGAAGGCCCGGGCCACGGACGCGGTCGTGATGTCGTCGGCAGTGGGGCCGAGACCGCCGGTCGCGCAGATTGCCTCGCTGCGGGCCAGGAGAAATGCGAGGCCGTCGCGGATGGCGGCCTCGTCGTCGCCCACCGAGAGCATCGCCGCCACGGACCACCCTTCGGCCCGCACCAGCCGGGCGATCAGGGCGGAATTCGTATCCGATATCCGCCCGCTCGTCAACTCGTTTCCGATCGTCAGTATGCCGATATCCACCGCACTCCCCCAAACTCCGGACCTGCTCACACCACCCCGAACCGCACCAGCACCCGCAGGAGCGCCGCGGCGTACAGAGCCGCGGCCAGGTCGTCCGCGACCACCCCGTACCCGCCCGGGAGCCGTTCCTGAAACCGCCGCGCCGGGAAGGGCTTCACCACGTCGAACAGGCGAAACAGCACAAACCCCGCCGCTATGCGCAGCAGCGTCGGCTCGACCAGGAACAGGGTCCACTGGAGCCCGGCGATCTCGTCGATCACGATGCACTGCGCATCCTTCCTGCCGAACAGCCGCTCCGCCCCGTCGGCGAGATACCAGGCCAGGCAGGTGAAGGCCGCAAGCGTCAGCAGCCAGAGCGGCCCGGGAAAGGCCGAGAATGCCAGGTACAGCGGGATGCCGACGAGCGATCCCGCCGTCCCCGGCGCCAGGGGGGCGTACCCGCTGCCGAGACCCGCGGCCGCCAGTTTGATCAGTTTTTCGTTCAGAGGATGCCCCCCCTTCGCGTCGGATCCGGGACGGAGAATTCTCCATACCGGCCGCTCAATTAACCCTTTTTCGCCCCTCCTGTCAATCAGGACTTGCCGCTCCGCCGTCCGCATCCCGGCCGGCGGAATCCGGGGCGCTCCCCTTCCCGCAGCCGTGCTGCAGAGGCCTTCACAAATCCCTTGACAGTAGAACGATTGTTCTATTACACTGGAATCGGGAGAAAGGCAAGCGGTTTTTTGCGGTGAGCGCGTTGAGTATCCTGTTCCGGAGACGCGCATTGGAGATTTTTTCGGGGTACCCTGCCCCCCGCAGCGGAGCGAGGAGGTGCAGGGTCGGGAAAAGATCCGCGCGCGGAGGGAGAGGGTACTCATCGCGCCCTGCCCCGGAGGACCATAAGGAACCACCATGAGCGACATGCTATTCACCACCCACGACTGGCCGCGGGCGATCATCCACGTGGACGCGGACGCCTTTTTCACCTCCTGCGAGGAGGCGATCAACCCGGCCCTGCGGGGGAAGGCGATCATCACCGGCGGCGAGCGGGGGATCGTGGCCTGCGCGAGCTACGCGGCCAAGGCCCTGGGGGTCACGCGCGGCGTCGCCCTCCACGAGGCCAAGCGGATCTGCCCGGAGCTCGTCGTCCTCCCCTCCGACTACGAAACCTACAGCCTCTTCTCCCGGCGGATGTTCAACGTCATGCGCCGCTTCACCCCCCAGGTCGAGGAGTACTCCATCGACGAGGCCTTCGCCGACCTGACCGGGATGCGCCGACCGCTCCGGGCATCCTACGAAGCCATCAGCCTGAAGATCCAGGCGGAGATCAGCCGGGAGCTGGGGATCACCGTCTCGGTGGGGCTCAGCGTCACCAAGGTCCTGGCCAAGATCGCCTCCAAACGCCGGAAGCCCTCCGGGTTCACGGCCATCCCCGGCCGGGCCATTGCCTCCGTCCTGGACGGGCTCCCCGTGGCGAAGGTCTGGGGGATCGGCCCCGCCACGACGGAGTACCTCGAAAAGATGGGGATCCGCACCGCCCTCGAGTTCGTCCGGCTCCCCGCGGAGACGGTCCGCAAGCGGTTCACGAAGCCCGGGGTCGAAACCTGGCAGGAGCTCCGGGGGGAGTCGGTCTACCCCGTCCTCCCCGAGGAGAAAAGCGTCTATGCCTCGATCAGCAAGACCAAGACCTTCGCCCCGCCCACGGCCGACCGGGACTATCTGTTCGCCCACCTGCTCAGGAACCTGGAGTCGGCCTGCATCAAGGCCAGGCGCCACGACCTTGCGGCCCGGCGGGTCGCCGCCTTCCTGAAGAAGCAGGACTTCGACACCCGGGGGTGCGACGCGAAGCTCAACCGCCCCTCCGCCCATCCGCTGGAGCTGGCAAGCCTCCTGCGCGGCCTGTTCGACGAGCTCTACCGCCGCCACGACATCTACCGCGCCACCGGCGTGGTCCTGCTCGACCTGGTTCCGGACGCCCCGACCCAGTACTCCCTGTTCGAGGACCCCCTGAAGACGGAGAAGATCCGGGGGCTGTACGAGGCCGTCGACGCCCTCTCCGGCAGGTACGGGAAGCACACCCTCCACCTGGGCGGCTCGCACGTCATCGAGGTCAAGGGCAAGGGCCGCCGGGGCGCCCCCACCGTCCGCGAGCAGACCCGGCTTTTCGGCGAGACCCGGCGCCGGCACATCGGGCTCCCCCTCTTCCAGGGTGAGGCAACAGAAAACGGAAGACAGCAGTCGGCAAGAATTCTTGCTATACGGGGTGATGAGAGGTAGGTACTATGGCCGGGCATGCGCTTACCTCATACCACGACAGGAAAGCAGAACCCTTGCACCCCCTGGACAGGCGGGGAGAAGGCGACCGCGGTCGGATTTACATCGATCAGCCCGCCCCGGCGGGCGCGCCGAGGATCTCCCGGACCTTGGCCGTCAGGGCCTGGACGGTGAATGGTTTCTGGAGGAAGGAAAGCCCTTCGTCCAGGACGCCGTGGTGGGCAATGACGTTTGCGGTGTACCCGGACATGAACAACACCCGGAGCCCCGGGCGGATTTCAGAGACCTGTGCGAACAGCTCCTTCCCGTTCATGTCCGGCATGACCACGTCGGTCAGTAGCAGATCGACAGGGTCCGCGTGTTCCGCCAGCGTCCGCAGGGCCTCGGCGCCGCTGGCGGCGACCAGGACCTGATACCCTTGTCTCGCCAGGATGGTTCGCGCCAGGGACCGCACCATCGCGTCGTCCTCCACGACGAGGATTGTTTCGGTCCCCCTGAGCAGGTCGCCCGTTTGCGCGGGGGGCGGCGGCCGGACCGCCCCCTCCGCCGCGGCAGGGAGGTACGTCTTGAACGTCGTCCCTCTCCCCTTCTCGCTGTAGACCCAGATGTTCCCGCCATGCTGCTTGACGATGCCGTACACCGTGGCGAGGCCGAGGCCCGTCCCGAGTTTCCCCTTGGTCGTGAAAAAGGGCTCGAACATGTGCGCCCGGATCTCCTCGTCCATTCCCTGGCCGGTGTCGGACACGGTCAACTGGACATAGCGGCCCGGCGTTACGCCGGCATGGGTACGGCAGTACTCCTCGTCCAGCTCCGCGTCGGCAACCTCGATCGTCAGGCGCCCTCCGTCCGGCATGGCATCCTGGGCGTTCACCGCCAGGTTGATCAGGACCTGCTCGACCTGTCCCCGGTCGATCAGGGCGGTGCAAGGGCCCTTCCCAAACACCGTCTCAATCGTCACGTTCTCCCGGATCATCCGGCGAAGCAAGCCGTTCATCTCCTCCACGATCGACCGCAGGTCCGTCACCTTCAACTCCAGCATCTGTCTGCGCCCGAAGGCGAGGAGCTGACGGATCAGATCGCGCGACCGCTGCCCCGCCTTCACGATCTCCTTGACCTGTCCGCGTGCCTCGCCGGCGGGGTCGAGGTCGAGCAGGAGCAATTCGGCGTAGCCGAGGATGGGGGAAAGGAGATTGTTGAGGTCGTGGGCGACCCCGGCCGCCAGCTGTCCCACCGATTCGAGCCGCTGGCTCTGGCGGACCTGCTCTTCCATCTCGATCTCCCGGGAGACGTCCCGTTTCACGGCGACGAAATACTCGATCACCCCCTGCTCGTCCTTCACCGGCGAAATGGTGCAGTCCTCCGTGTACAGCCCCCCGTCCTTCCGCTTGTTGACGATGCGGCCGGACCAGGTGTTGCCGGCGGTGACGGTCTCCCAGAGCGTGCGGTAGAACGCCGCGTCCTGCACGCCGCTCTTCAGGATGCGGGGATTCTCGCCCGCCACTTCGTCGCGGCCGTACCCGCTGACCCGTTCGAAGGCGGGGTTGACGTACTCGATCCGCGCGGCGGGGTCGACGATGCAGATCGCTTCCGCCGCCTGGTTGACGGCTTCCGCCAGGCGGCGCAGCGTTGCCGCGGCCTGATGCTGTTCCTCTTCCGCCGACCGGCGCTGCAGGGCAAGCGAGGTGAGCAGCGCGTAGGCCTCGATCAGTTCGGTATCCGCCTCCACGCCGGCCTTCAGGCCGATGACGGCGTTGCCGTACAGCCGCCCCTCGTGCACGAACCCGATGGTGTAAATCTCCCCCAGGCCGAACGCCGTCTCCGCAAGGACACACAGCGGACGGGGTATCCGGCCGAACAGGAGGTCGTACAGCCCGCCGGGAATCAGCACCAGCCTCCCCTTCCGGATTTCCGCCCGGGCCGCGGCGGAAGTGATCGGGTAGGTCGCCCCGATCGGGCCCTGGCCCATCATCTCCAGGAATCTCCCGGCAACTTCCGGCAATCCGAAGAAGGAACGGGTGGTCAGGCTGTCGGTCCCTGCGTCGTACTCGTTCACCCCGACGAACAGTGCGCCGGTCAACCCTGCCAGCCGGTCGGCGAGAAACTGGTACAGCTCCTCCCGGGGGGAAAGGGCGAGCAGGTCGAAGGCCGTCTCCTTGAGCTGGGACAGGGTGCGCTCGGTCCGCGTGGAGCGGGCCTCGAGTCTCTTCCGCTCGGTGATGTCGCGCCCGACCGACAGAACCTCGCGGACCTGCCCATCGACGCCTCGGATCGGCTGGTCGATCCACTCGTGCCAGCGGCCGTTTCCGTTCGCATCCCTGCTCTGATGCTCGCGCCGGTGCACGCCCGGTCCGTCCCGGCAGCCCTGCACCGCCCGGGAAATGGCGGCCCGCTCCCCGGCGGGGATCAGATCGATGAACCGCGTCCCGATGATCGCCTCCCGGGTCTTGTCGAAATACCGGCAGTAGGCGTCGTTCGCGAAGGTCAGGGTCGTATCGGGCTGCCAGCGGCAGATCATCTCCGTCTGATGATCGACGATGAACCGGAGCTCCTCTTCGCGCCGAATGAGTTCGGCAAGCTGCTTCCCGGTGATATCCTCGGCGCGCATCAGTCCCCCCGCCCGCCGGGTTTTCCCGCACCGCGTCGGTCATGCCGCACCGAAAGGCTTGCGTACATAGGTGACACCATCTCTGTCCGGCCGCCAGAGGGCCCGCACCGCGGCGGCTCGGCTGTCGGGTCGAATTCGGTTGATAGGTATACAGAAAATCCCCCCGCAGCACCAGCGATACTTGCGCCCCGGAAGCGCCCGATGCTCCCTCCCCGCTCCGGGAGGAACGGCGGGGGCGGCCCCTCCGTTTCCCGACGGGAAACGACCAGAAACTTGTTGACATCATCCGCCGATCTTCGTATTCTCCCCCGGTGCAGCGGGTATGCTCTCCGCTGCACCGGGGTTGCCGAACGCCATACGCACCACGGGCAGGCTGTTACCGCCGCCCGCGGGAACCGCTTCCCCGATGCGCGGATACTGTCGAGCGACCAAACCCGGGCAGGCGTTACCCATGAAAGCGATGCCGTTCATCATCTGCTGCATGACCATCGGCCTTGTCCTGCCCGTCTTAGCGGCGCAACACAACGAGTACCCCGTCTCCCCTCCCCCCTTCAGCGAAGGGATCTTCCCCTGCAGCACCTGCCATGCGGGGCTTGCCGTCAATACCCGGAAGCGCCAACTGAAGGATGAACACACCGCCATCACCCTCCGCCACGCGGAAAAGGAACGGTGGTGTCTCGACTGTCATAGTGCCGGCAACCGCGATAAGCTGCGGCTTGCCGACGGGGAAACGATCGATTTTACCGAATCCTACCGGCTGTGCGGTCAATGCCACGGCAACATCTACCGCGACTGGAAGGCCGGAATCCACGGCAAGCGGACCGGCTCATTCACCGGCGGGAAACGGACCTACCTGCTCTGCGTGGGCTGTCACAATCCGCACGACCCAAAATTCAAACCCCTCAAACCGGAACCGCCGCCGGTCCGGCCGAAAGCACAGTATGGGAAATAGGCATACCCGACGGGATTTCATGAAGATGCTGTCGCTGGGGGCGCTGGCCGGACTCTCCCTGGGGAACCTATCGTGCACCCGGAGGGCCCGGGAAGAATTCCTCCAGAAGCACTTCCGGGAGATGACCGAGGCGGACAAAGCGGCGGTCATCGGGCGTCTCGAAGCACAGTATCAGCAGCAGTACGGGAAAGCGGTCCGGGTCGGCACGGAGCCGGCCGTCCCCGGCACCCTCTGGGGATACGGTCTCGACCTGTCACGCTGCATCGGCTGCCGGCGGTGCGTGTACGCCTGCGTGCAGGAGAACAACCAGTCCCGCGGAAACCCCCAGCTGCAGTGGATACGGGTGATCAGACTGAAGAAGGGCAGCCTGATCAACCTGGAAAACTCGGAGCACTACTACGACCCCGCCACCGTTCCCGAACCGGGGTTCATGTACATGCCCGTTCAATGCCAGCAGTGCGAGAATCCCCCCTGCGTCCGGGTCTGTCCGGTAAAGGCGACCTGGAAGGAGCCGGACGGCCTGGTCGTGGTGGATTACAACTGGTGCATCGGCTGCCGATACTGCATCGCCGCCTGCCCCTACAAGGGGAGGGTGTTCAACTGGGCCGAACCGACCCTTCCCCCGCAGGAGATCAATCCGGAGGTGCACTACCTGGGAAACAGGCCCCGGATGAAGAATGTGGTGGAGAAGTGCACCTTCTGCGTTCAGCGGGTGCGGAAGGGCAGGTACCCAGCCTGCGTGGAGGCATGCCCGACGGGCACACGGAAGTTCGGCAACCTGCTGGACCCGGCCAGTGAAATACGGTACCTGATCGAACACAAACGGGTGTTCCGCATGAAAGAAGACCTCAACACAGAACCCAAGTTCTACTATTTCTTTTCTGCATAACAGCTACGAGGGCGCCATGAAGGCCTGGAGGTTTTTTCGGGAAACGGTGCAGATGGTTTTCGTAGGAACGAGGGCCTACACCCTGTGGTGCGCCTTTCTGCTTGCCGTGATCGGTGTCGGCATCGCCTTCTACCTGAAGCAGCTCGACCAGGGGCTGATCGTCACCAGCATGCGGGATCAGGTCTCCTGGGGGCTGTACATCGGCAACTTCACCTATCTCGTCGGCGTGGCCGCGGCGGCGGTTCTGCTCGTCATCCCGGCGTACATCTACCACTTCGATCCCATCAAGGAGATCGTCGTGCTGGGTGAGCTCCTCGCCGCTTCGGCGATCATCACGGCCTTGCTGTTCGTCCTGGCCGACCTGGGCAGGCCCGACCGGTTCTGGCACATGATCCCCGTGATCGGCATCCTGTCGTTTCCCGATTCGCTGCTCGCCTGGGACGTGGTCGTCCTCAACGGCTATCTCGTCCTGAACACCGTCGTCCCGATCACCATCCTGGTGAAGACCTATTTCGGCAAGGAACCGAGCAGACGGCTGGTCATCCCGCTGGTCCTGCTGTCCATCCCCTGGGCCGTGGGCATCCACACCGTCACCGCTTTCCTGTACAACGGACTGGCAGCCCGCCCCTTCTGGAACGCCTCGATCCTTGCCCCCCGCTTCCTTGCCAGCGCCTTCTGTTCCGGTCCGGCGATGGCGATCCTCATCTTCCAGATCCTCCGCAAAACCGCCGGGATGAAGATCAAGAACGAGGCGCTGTTCAAGATCTCCGAGTTGATGGCCTATTCGATGTTCATCAATCTGTTTCTCCTGGGCGCGGAGCTGTTCAAGGAGTACTACTCCGCCACCATCCACCTCGCCCCGATGGAGTACCTCTACCAGGGTCTGCACGGCCACAACGCCCTGGTCCCCTGGATCTGGACGGCAACGGCCATGAACATCACCGCATTCATCCTCTTTCTGATCCCCAGGACCCGGGAAAACCTCGTGACGCTCAACATCGGCTCGCTGTTGATCATCGCGGGGGTGTGGGTGGAAAAGGGGCTGGGGCTGATCGTCCCCGGGTTCATTCCCGACCCGCTCGGCGAGATCTACGAATACCTGCCCAACAGCACGGAAATAGCGATCTCCCTGGGGATATGGGCATGCGGGTTGTTGATCTTCACCCTCTTCATGCGGATAGCGATCCCGATCCAGCGGGGAGATTTTGTTCACGCAAGACACGAGAAGCCGGCCCTTCCGCCGCAGTATGAACGGATAAAGCCGTAGCCCCGGCGGAGGGTCGCCCTGAGGCGCCGTCCGGAGACGACGGTTCTCCCCCGGCGCGATCGGCAAGCAGCAGAACGATTCTTTGTGCGGCAGCACACCAACCGGAGAAGGAGGAGGACAGATGAAGCTACTGAAGGTATGCGCAGTTCTTGGTATCCTGGTGGCATTGTCGGGGACGGCCTACGCGGGCCAAACCTTCGACAACGTCAAGGCGAAAGGGTTTGTCCAGGTCGGGGTGAACGGCGACCTGTTCGGGTTCGGGAAACCCGATGAAAAAGGGGTGTGGCGCGGCCTCGACGTGGATACGGGGCGCGCCATCGCGGCGGCCGTGTTCGGCGATGCCAACAAGATCAAATTCATCCCGCTGACGGCGGTGCAGCGTTTCACCGCGCTGCAGTCCGGGGAGATCGACGTCCTGTGCCGCAACGCAACCTTGACCCTCGGCCGCGAAACGGAACTCGGCCTCGACTTCGCCCAGGTGAACTACTATGACGGTCAGGGCTTTCTGGTTTCCAAAAAGCTGAAGGTCAAGAACGCCAAAGAGCTGGACGGCGCCACGGTGTGCGTTCTTCCGGGCACGACGACGGAGCTCAACGTAGCCGACTACTTCCGGATGAACAAAATGAAGATGAAACCGGTCGTCATCGAAAATGCCGCGGAACTGTACAAGGCCTTCTTCGCCGGCCGGTGTGACGTCCTGACCTCCGATGCCTCTCAGCTCGCCGGGGCGCGCGCGGTGGCGCCGAAACCCGACGACTACATGATCCTTCCGGACATCATCTCCAAAGAGCCCCTCGCGCCGGCAGTGCGCCACGGGGACAACCAGTGGAAGGACATCGTCAACTTCTCGGTTCTGGCCATGATCGAGGCGGAAGACCTGGGGATCAGCTCGCGGAACGTCGACGAGATGCTCAAGAGCACCAACCCCGCCGTGCAGCGCTTCCTGGGGGTGACCCCGGGCAACGGGAAGGCCCTGGGGCTGGACGAGAAGTGGGCGTACCGGATCGTCAAGCACGTGGGAAACTACGGTGAGATATTCGAACGCAGCGTCGGGAGAAACACCCCCCTCAAGCTGGAGCGCGGGCTGAACGCCCTCTGGAAGAACGGCGGCCTGATGTACTCGCCGCCCTTCCGCTGAGAGGGGCCGCCGCATCCCCGACCTTCTTCCGGAAAAACCGGCGGCACCGGCCCCGCGAGGCATGCTGCCGCCGGTTGATTTCCCAACCGGCTGCCACCCGTACGAAGGTCGCGGGGAGTAACGGGCAGCCACCGGTGAGAGCGCAATGGACGAACGACATTCCCCGGCAACAGCGGTTCAAACCCGTCGCCAGGCCGCTTTTCTGAGCGACCCCAAGGTGCGGGCGATCGTCTACCAGGTCGCGGCGCTCGGCCTGGTCGGGCTTTTGGGGTATTACCTGTTCACCAACACCGTGGCGAACCTGCACAAGCAATCGATCGCCACGGGGTTCGGCTTCCTGACCAAGGAAGCCTCGTTCGAAATCGGCGAGACCCTGATCGACTATTCCGCCGCCGACACCTACCTCAAGGCGCTCGCGGTCGGGGTGTTGAACACCCTCAAGGTCGCGTTCATCGGGATCATCCTGACGGTCATCCTGGGGACCTTTCTCGGGATCGCCCGGCTGTCGACGAACTGGCTCGTCGCGAAGCTCGCGGCCGTGTACATCGAGGTGATGCAGGACATCCCGATCCTGTTGCAGCTGTTCTTCTGGTACTCCTTCTTCTACGATATCCTCCCCGCACCGCGGGAGGCGATCGAACCGATGACGGGCCTTTTCCTGAGCAACCGCGGGGTCGTCTTCCCCGTGCCGGAGTGGCATCCCGCCTACGGGTACGCAGCTGCGGCCTTCGGTATCGGCTGCCTCGCCGTCTCCGCCGTCCGCCGCTGGGCGCGACAGCGCCAGGAGCGGACGGGACGGATCTTCCCCGTCTTCTCCGTCTCGCTCGGGCTCCTGATCGGCCTTCCCCTCGTGACCTGGCTTCTCGCCGGAGCGCCGCACCGGATGAGCGTGCCCGAGCTCAGGGGGTTCAATTTTCAGGGCGGGATGAGCGTGTCTCCGGAGTTCGGGGCGCTCCTCTTGGGGCTGGTCATCTACACCGCCGCGTTCGTCGCGGAGATCGTGCGGGCCGGGATCCAGGCGATCAGCAAGGGGCAGACCGAGGCGGCGATGGCGATCGGGCTGAAACCGGGCCAGATCCTCAACCTCGTCATCCTACCCCAGGCGCTGAGGGTCATCATCCCCCCCCTCACCAGCCAGATGCTGAACCTGACGAAGAACAGTTCGCTTGCCGTCGCCATCGGGTTCCCCGACTTCGTTTCCGTCGCCTCGACGACGATGAATCAGACCGGGCAGGCCATCGAAGGGATCTCGCTGATCATGGTCGTGTATCTCTGCTTCAGCCTGCTGACGTCGCTGTTCATGAACTGGTACAATAAAAAAATGGCCCTCGTGGAGAGATGAATCCGCTATGACCGCAGCGACTCAACCGACCGTTCGTCCCGCAGGATTGAAGGCCCCGGTCATCAGGATCGGGGTGGTGCAATGGATGCGGAGGAACCTGTTCAACGGGGTCTTCAATTCCCTCCTCACCGTGGTGGTGCTCCTGCTGCTGTACAAGATCGTCCCTCCCTTCGTGCAGTGGGCGTTCATCGACAGCTTCTGGACATCCACCGCCGAGCAGTGCCGGGCCGGCGGCGGCGCCTGCTGGTCGATCATCCCCGCCAACCTGCGCTTCATCATCTTCGGGTTCTATCCCTACGAGCTGCACTGGCGGCCCTTCCTGGCGATGCTCCTCCTGGTCGGCCTGCTGCTGTACAGCAAGAACCGGAACCATTGGCGGAGGTCCCTCCTCTGGATGTGGATCGTCGGCCTCGTCGTGATGGGCACGTTGATGAAGGGGGGGATCCTGGGCTTGACCGCCGTCGAGAGCGATCAATGGGGCGGTCTGCCGCTTACCCTGATGCTCTCCGTGTTCGGGATGGTCGGGGCGTACCCGCTCGGCATCCTCCTGGCGCTGGGGCGGAGGTCCAAGCTGCCGGCGATCAGGACGATCAGCATCCTGTACATCGAGCTGATCCGCGGAGTCCCGCTGATCAGCATGCTGTTCATGTCCGCGGTCCTGTTTCCGCTGTTCCTGCCGGAAGGGGTCACGTTCAACAAGATCCTCCGCGCCCAGGCGGCGATCATCCTGTTCACCGCGGCCTACATCGCCGAGGTGGTCCGGGGCGGACTGCAGGCCATCACCCGCGGGCAGTATGAAGCGGCGGAATCGCTGGGGCTGGATTACGCACAGAAGATGCGGCTCGTCATCCTGCCGCAGGCGCTCAAGATCGTCATCCCGCCCACCGTGGGCATCCTGATCTCCGCGTTCAAGGATACGTCGCTGGTGGTGATCATCGCCCTGTACGATGTCCTGAAGACGACGAAATCCGCCCTCGCCAACCCCGTATGGATGGGGTTCAGCCCCGAAGCGTACATCTTCGTGGGATTGATCTATTTCGTCTGCTGTTATGCCATGTCGAACTACAGCCGCCGGCTCGAAAAGGAGCTCCACAGCTGAACGGCGCGCTCTGACAACGAAGGATAGAGAGAATCTATGGACCCACAAGCGATCACCACCTGTCCCCGCAGATCCGGGGAAGACAAAATCATCGAAATCACCGGCATGCACAAGTGGTTCGGCGACCTGCACGTCCTGAACGACGTCAACATGTCCGTCTTCAAAGGCGAGCGGATCGTCATCTGCGGCCCCTCGGGATCGGGTAAATCGACCCTCATCCGCTGCATCAACCGCCTGGAGGAGCATCAGCAGGGCACGATCTGCGTCGACGGGATCGAACTCACGGGCAACCTCAAGAATATCGAGAAGATCCGGGAAGAGGTGGGGATGGTGTTCCAGCATTTCAACCTCTTTCCGCACCTCACCATCATCGAAAACCTGTCGCTCGGCCCCATCTGGGTCAGGAAGAAACCGAAAAAGGAGGCCGAGGAGATGGCGATGTACTACCTGGACAAGGTCCACATCGCCGAGCAGGCGCACAAGTACCCGGGGCAGCTCTCCGGAGGCCAGCAGCAGCGCGTCGCCATCGCCCGCAGCCTCTGCATGAAACCGAAGGTGATGCTCTTCGACGAGCCGACCTCCGCCCTCGACCCCGAGATGGTGAAGGAGGTGCTGGACGTGATGATCAACCTGGCCGAAGAGGGGATGACCATGATCGTCGTCTCGCACGAGATGGGGTTCGCAAAAAGCGTCGCCCATCGGGTCATCTTCATGGATTTCGGCCAATTGGTCGAAGAGAACACCCCGCACGAATTTTTCACGAACCCGCAGCACGAACGGACAAAGCTGTTCCTGAGCCAGATCCTGCACTGACCGACAGGAGGTCGATACATTCTTCCCGCGGCCGGGGCGGGTGAGCCGGAGTCTGCCGTATCGCCGCGGCCGTTTGACATCACCCTGTCACAGTCTTATCTTAACGCCATGGTGAGGCGACGGCCGCCGCAGTTTTCCAATCCGCGGCATGTCGGGGCAAGGCGGTTCTCGCGTCAAGGCCCCGTGCCGGATCAGGATCAGACAGGGGAATGGGAGAGCGCGTTGCCGAGCGAAAGATTCTCTACAAATACTATGAAAATGCTTGACAGGTAACCGCCATCCTCCTATACTCTTCTTCCAACAGCGCGTTACATCAGGCAATACGAGCGTAAACACCATCACCCATACGTCGACGCGACAGGGTGGGCCGACCGGTGATGTGCCGGGAGCCAGGGATCGAGCCCCCTGATCCCCGCGAAGGTACGGATCGATTGAAGTAGGAGGGATGGCATGAAATTTCTTCAGAAACTTCCTGAACAGGCCCTGCGGATCCTCGTCGTATTCGTCATCTTGGCGACGGGGATGCTCCTTGTCCGGCAATTCGTCATCCCCGCCGACATGAAAGACATGACGCTGATCCAGACGGCGACCATGGAGCGGGAGGCGGACAAGGAAGCCAAATACGCCGGAGCGGCCGTCTGCGTGCAGTGCCATGAAAAGCAGCAGGAGATAAAAAGGGGTGGGTACCATCGCGACCTCTCCTGCGAGTCCTGCCACGACGCCGCACAAAAGCACGCCGACAGTCCGACGGAGGTCAAGCCGGTATCGCCCAGGAAGCGCGATTACTGCGTCTACTGCCATTCCTACAACGCCTCGCGGCCGACCGGGTTTCCCCAGATCAACCCCGATACGCACAACCCGCGGAAACCCTGTATCACCTGCCACAACCCCCACAACCCCAAACCGACCCAGCCGCCGCGCTCCTGCGCAGCCTGCCATGCCCAGATCGAGCGGACCAAGGCGGCGTCGTACCATGCCCAGCTTGCCTGCACCGTCTGTCACACCACGCCGGAAAAGCACAAGACCGAGCCCCGGACCGTGACCCCGACCAAACCGGATAAGCGGGAATTCTGCGGGAAGTGCCACAGCGAAGGCAAGGGTGCCAAGGGGGTGCCCACCGTCGACATGGCCACCCATGGAGAAAAATATGTGTGCTGGCAGTGCCATTACCCCCACATGTTAGGAGGAATCTAATGGATCGACGGGACTTTCTCAGACGGCTCTGTCTGCTCATCGCGTCCACGGGCATGACGGGAGGGATGTCCGCGGCCGCCTGGGCGCGGATCATCCACAAGGATTACGATGCCTCCCGGCACTACTACGGCATGGGGATCGACGTGGATAAGTGCATCGGCTGCGGCAGGTGCATGCAGGCCTGCAAGACGGAAAACGCAGTGCCCGCCCCCCCCTTCTACTTTCGCACCTGGGTGGAGCGGTACGTGATCAAGACGGACCGGAGCGTGACGGTCAGCACCATCAGCACGGAGGGTGTGCAACCGACCGACGGCATCGTCGAGAAAGACATGGTGCGCAGTTTCTTCGTCCCGAAACTCTGCAACCAGTGCGCCCACCCCCCCTGCGTCCAGGTCTGTCCGGTCGGCGCCACCTTCACCTCCGACGACGGGGTCGTGCTGGTGGACACGAAGCGGTGCATCGGCTGCCGGTACTGTATCCAGGCCTGTCCGTACGGGGTCCGCTACCTCCACCCGGTAACGCGGGTCGCCGACAAGTGCAATTTCTGCTACCACCGCCTGGTGCGCGGCCTGCTGCCCGCCTGCGTGGAGGTCTGCCCGACCCAGGCACGGCTGTTCGGCGACCTGAAGAGCGTGGCCAGTCCCTTGGGGCGGTTCGTCAGGATGAACAAAGTGCACGTCCTGAAGCCCTACCTGAACACGGACCCCAAGGTGTATTACGCGAATCTTGACGGCGAGGTGAACTGAAATGGAAGCAGTCCAGCATTTTACCGAACTTGCCAAACAGGTGGTGGGGTTCATCTACCCCAACGAGATCGAAATCCACTGGTCGATCCTGATCGTGGTCTATCCCTACATCACGGGACTCGTCGCCGGGGCCTTCATCCTTGCGTCACTCGTCAAGGTGTTCAACGTCAAGGAGCTCCAGCCCACCTACCGGCTGGCCCTGCTCACGGCGCTGGCCTTTCTGCTGATCGCCCCCCTGCCACTGCAGCTCCACCTCGGCCGGCCGGAGCGCTCCTTCGAGATGTTCCTGACCCCCCAGCTCAGCTCCGCCATGGCCATGTTCGGGTTCGTCTACCTCTGGTACCTGATGGTCGTGCTGCTCCTGGAGATCTGGTTCGAGTACCGCCGGGATATGATCGTCTGGTCCGGCGAAGCGACGGGGGTAAAGAAATGGGCGCTCAAGATCCTCTCGCTGTTTTCCACCGACGTTAGCGAAAAGGCCGTCGCCTTCGATAAGAAGACGGTCAAGATCATCACGGTCATCGGCATCCCCTCGGCCTTTCTGCTCCACGGGTACGTGGGGTTCATCTTCGGCTCGATCAAGGCCAACCCCTGGTGGAGCAGCGTCATGATGCCCGTCGTCTTCCTGTTTTCGGCCATCGTCTCGGGGATCGCCATCGTCATGCTCCTGTACATGATCGTCGTGCCGCTCAGGGGCGGGAAGATCGACATGCAATGCCTCGACAAGATGGCCTCCTTCCTGTTCTATGCCGTGATCGTCGACTTCTCCATCGAGGTGCTCGACTTCATCCACCGTCTGTACGAAAGCGAGGAGTCGATCAAGATCCTCTCCGCGCTCGTGGAGACGAAGCTGTTCATGAGCCTGGTCATCCTCCAGATCCTGCTGGGCATGCTGCTGCCGCTGGGGGTGATGGTGGTCATCCGGGTGTTCAAGCTGCAGGAGGAGGTGCGGAAGCTGTTGTACTTCGTCTGCGGGCTTCTGATCCAGCTCGGGATCTTCAGCACCCGGTGGAACGTGGTGATCGGCGGCCAGCTGTTCTCGAAGAGCTTTCGCGGATTGACGACCTACAAGATGGAGCTGATGGGGATCGAGGGGCTCCTCGTCGCCGTGGCGCTGTTGATCATCCCCTTCGTGATCCTCGCGGTGCTGCTCAACCTCCTTCCCCCCTGGAAGAAGGAAGAACTCGCCCGCACCACCTAGCCGGTGGGCAGCGCCTCACCCCGGCGGCGCCGTGAGGAACGACAGCAGCTCGGCCATCAGGCGGTTGTTCTCCCCGTAGCGCTCGGGCGGGGCGGCCAGGATCTCCGCCGCGGGCTGGACCCACCGCGCGGGGACCAACTCGTCACGGCCGGCGTCCACAATCGCGGCCGCCGCCTGCGGCGTCATCTCCAGGTGGAACTGCAGCCCCACCACCCTCCGCCCGTACTGGAAGGCCTGGTTTCGGCAGGCAGCGCTCCGCGCCAGGTGCAGGGCCCCCGCAGGCAGCGCGAAGGTCTCCCCGTGCCAGTGGAAGACGAGCGACTCCCCGGGAAACCGGAAGATAGGGGTCGCTTGTGGCGGCAAGGGATCCGGGGGAGACAGGGAAGCGACGGGAAACCAGCCGATCTCCTTCTCCCCGTTGGGAGTGACGCGGCCGCCGAGCGCGGCGGCGATCAGCTGCGCCCCCAGACAGACCCCCAGGACCGCCTTCCCCCTGCCGATCACCTCCGCGACAAACCGCTTCTCGGCAGCGAGCCAGGGATAGCGCCCCTCGTCGTTGACGCTCATCGGTCCGCCCATCAGGATCAAGAGGTCGATCCCGTCTGGATCGGGCAGGGCGGGATCGGCAAAAAACCGGGTGGCCGTGACGACGGCGCCCTGCCCGGCGAGCCAGGTTTCGATGCTGCCGAGCCCCTCGAAGGGGACGTGCTGGAAGAGATGGGCGTGCAGGGGCATGGGTTATCCTTTCCGCTTCCGGAACGCATCGATCTCCGCGCCAAGCCAGCCAAGCCACCGGTCGATCCCCTCCCCCGTCCGGCACGACAGCGGGAGGATCTGCATCCCCGGGTTGAGGCGGTGCGCCCGCTGGCCGAGGACCTCCAGGTCGAAATCGGAACCTGCCAGATAATCGATCTTGCTGACCACAAGCAGGTCGCTGACGGAGAAGATCAGCGGGTACTTGAGGGGCTTGTCGTCCCCCTCGGGCACGCTCAGGATGACCACCTTCCGGCTGGCGCCGGTGTCGAACTCGGCGGGACAGACGAGGTTCCCCACGTTCTCGACGAAGATCACGTCCAGCGCCGCGAGGTCCAGCTCCCCCAGGGCCGCGGCAATCATCGGCGCGTCGAGATGGCAGGCGCCGCCGGTCCGGATCTGCACCGCCGGGATCCCCTCCCGGGCCACCTTCTCCGCGTCGACGGTGGCATCGATATCCCCCTCGATCACGGCGATCCGGTACGCGTCTTTCAACGCCCGGACGGTCTTCAGGATCAGGCTGGTCTTGCCCGAACCGGGCGAGGACATCAGGTTCACCATGAAGACGCGGTGCCGCTCCAGCCGGGCACGGATGTCACCGGCCTCCTGCCGGTTTTCGGCCAACACTTCCTGGCGGACCTCGATTAACCGCACCTCAGCCATCAGACCACCTCGATCCCTTCGACGAAGCACTCCCGTCCGGTGGCCAGCGTCATCGCTTCCGAGGCACAGCGGGGACAGCGGATCGTCTCCCGCGAACGGGGATCAGCCGGGAAATGGTCGCCGCAGGCGTCACACCGGAAGGTAACCGGGATGCGCTCGATGCGGATACGGGCACCTTCGGCGATCGTCCCCCGGCTGAGATAGTCGAAGTAGCGCTGCATCCACTCATTCACCAGATCGCTCAGGGCGCCGATCCGCACACTGACGCTGACGACCCGCACGGCCCCGCCGGCGCCGGCGTGGCGGAGGACGACCTGGAGGAGACTCTCGGTTACGGAAAGTTCGTGCATAGCGCCGGACAGGAGTGCGGAACCGTTAGCGGAGTTTGTCCAGGGCCGCGCGGACGCGCGCATACTCCGCCTCGAGCGCGGCCCGACGGCACGCCGCCCCATCCAGCTGGCCGGCGCGTCCCAGCATCTCCATCTCCTTGCACATCCCGGAAAAGGTCAGGGCGCCGAGGTACGCACTCGACGACTTGAGTGTGTGAGCCGCCCGGGTGAATGCTTCCGCGTTCTTGCCCGCGAGGGCCTCCCCGAGCCCCTGCATCAGCGGCAGGGAGCTGTCGAGATACAGCGAGACGACATTTTTCAGGATATCCTCCCCCCCGGGAGGCTGGAGCGCGACGATCGCCGCGATCGCTTTGGGGTCGATCGGGGAGGGCTCCCCCCGCCCGGGTGCGCCGCCCGCCGGAGACGCCGGCGTCTCTTGGCGCGGGCCTCCCGTCGCCGGCCCCGTTCCCGGCGCTCCCGCCTGCCGGAGGGGGAGCCACCGCTCGAGGAGCAACCGGACCCCCTGGATGCTGAAGGGCTTGCCCAGGAAATCGTCCATGCCCGCCCGCAGGCACCGCTCCCGGTCCTCATCGGTGGCCAGGCCGGTCAGGGCGACAATCGGGATGGGGACGGCAGGGACGCCGCTCTCCCGGCCGCGGGCTTCCCCCTGACGGATCAGGGCCGTCGTTTCGTACCCGTCCATCCCGGGCATCCGGCAATCCATGAAGATCATGTCGTACCGCTGCCGGGAAAGGGCATCGATCGCCTCGTGCCCGTTTCCGGCCACGTCCACCCGACATTCGAAATGGGCCAGCATCGCCTTCTCGACCTTCTGGGTCATCGGGTCGTCGTCTACCAAGAGGATGGAGGCCATCGCCCACCTGTCCGCGTCATTCGCCATACCCGCACCCTCGACCGTTCCTTAGTTTCCCGCCACCGCCCCCCGGCGGGAATGCCTCCCCGCACCGGCACGGCTGAAACCGCGAGCACTTTTACCATGGGGGACGGCCCGGGTCAAGGAACAGAATGACCCGCAGAGAGGCCCTCTGGCCCACCGGACGCTGGCTGCGCCCCGGGGGGGCAGCCAGCGGAAAAGGATGGCGTGCAGGTCTTCCGGCTTGAAGGGCTTGCTCAGGTAGTCGTCCATCCCGGCCGCGATGCACTGGCGACGGTCCCCGTCCATGGCATGGGCCGTGAGCGCCACGATCGGTGTGCGGGAATCCCCGGGAGCGCCGCCGCGGGAGGCCTCGCGGTCTCTGATCGCCCGGGTCGCCGCGTACCCGTCCATCTCGGGCATCTGGCAGTCCATCAGGATCAGGTCGTACCGGGCCACATCGAGCGCGGTGAGGGCCTGGCGGCCGTTTTCCACCACATCGGTGCGACAGCCGAAATAGTCGAGCATCGCCTTGCTGACGGCCTGGTTCACGGGATTGTCCTCCACCAGGAGGATGCGGGTCGCGGAGAAGCATCCTTCCGGGGCGGCTGCGCCGCCGGGTCGTGATTCTTCGGGATTATCGGGAGCGGGTCGATTCACCAGCGACGCGAAGACGTTGTACAGCTGGGATTGCCGGAGCGGTTTCTTGAGGAACGCCCGGATTGCGAGCCCGGTCATCTCTTCGTCCGCTTCCGTACCGGAAATCAGCATCACGATCACCGGGGAGTCGATCCCGTCGTCGTTCCTGATCGCTCGGGCAAGCCCGCTGCCCCCCCCGGCAATACCGCGTCGATCACGACCGCAGTGAACGGATCGCCGGCTGCACCGGCTGCGCGGAGCTTCCGCAGGGCCTCCGGGAGGTCGCCCGCGCAGCCGTGGCGCCCCCCCACCCCTCCAGATGCCGGCAGAGGACCGCCTTGCCGGCGGTTTCCGGGGATGCCACCAGGACCCGCAGCGCCGCGAAAGAGAGCGAAAACGGCGCCGCTGCGGGGGATGGCGCAGCTTGTTTTTCCAGCCGCGCCGTGAACCGGAACGCGGAGCCCTCGCCCGGGGTGCTCTCGGCGGAGATCTCTCCCCCCATCATCTGCACGAGCTCACGCGCAATGGCGAGCCCCAGCCCGGTGCCGCCGTACCTGCGCGTCGTCGAGCCGTCCCCCTGGGAAAAGGCATGAAAGATCCTGGGGAGGGCCTCCGGCGGGATCCCCACCCCCGTATCGCGCACCTCGAACCGCAGCAGTACCGTGCCCGCCTCCTCGGCCTCCCGCAGGACGTGCAGCGTCACCTCCCCCCGGTCGGTGAACTTCAGCGCGTTTCCCAGCAGATTGACCAGCACTTGGCGAAGCCGTACCGGGTCGCCCCGCAGCGCCACCGGGACCCCGGCATCAATCGAGCTGGCCAGTTCGATCCCCTTGGCGGCTGCCTGGGCGCCGAAGAATTCGACAATCTCTTCGACGAGCCGCTGGAGGTCCAGTTCGGTCTCCGCCATCATCAGCTTGCCCGCCTCGATCTTCGAGAAATCGAGGATGTCGTTGATCAACTGCAGCAGGGTCTCCCCCGAGGTGAGCGCCATCTCCACGTAGGATCGTTGCCGTTCGGTCAGCTGCTCGCCCCGGAGCAGCTCGAGAAACCCCAGCACCCCGTTCATCGGCGTCCGGATCTCGTGGCTCATGTTCGCGACGAACTGCGATTTCGCCCGGCTCGCCGCCACCGCCGCCTCCTTGGCGGCAACCAGTTGGGCGGTCCGCTCCTGCACGCGTTGATCGAGCTCCTCGTGGGCCCTGCTCAACAGCCGGTTGGTCTTCGTGCGCGCGGCAATCTGCTGCCGGACCACGGCGACCATGCGGTCGAAGGCCCGGACCAGGGCCTCGACCTCGTTCCCCGTTTCCGTCACTGCCCCCGCGGATGAGTACTCCTGGATGATCGCTTCGGACTTCCCCCGCAGGGCGCGCAGCGGGCGGGTCAACCGGAGGGCGCCGAAGGAGCCGATGACCGCAACGAACAGGAGGATTGCCAGCGACGCCCAGAGGAGCCGGGTTTGCCCCTCCTCCAGCAGGAGGTACATCCGGGAGACGTCGTTTTCCACCACCAGGCAGATGTGCGTCTCCACGACGGCCACCGGCGCGTACAGGCGGATCAGCCGCTGCTGGCGGTCGAACAGGATGTTCGTCTTCTTGTCGAGGAAACTGCTCTTCACCAGTTCCTCGTCGAGCCCGCGGCCCGCCGCGAGCGGGGTGGAGCCGACGATCGTCCCCGCTGCGGAGCCGAAAAACACCTGACTCCCCGTCTCGGCGGCCAGTTTCCTCGCAAACCCCTGGTCGAGCCGGATCCCCACGACGGCCGTTCCGAGCAGCCGGTTCCCCTGGTACAGGGGTTCGATCACGCTGATCATCAAACCCTGCCGGCCGGCGTCGGCGCCCACGATCTCTGCGCCGTCCAGGGCCTCCTCCATCCCCCAAATCTCGCGGAGATCGCGCCACGACTCGCGGTCCGGATAGGCCCGCAGGGTGATCCCCCGGGCATCCGTCACGGCGAAGAAATCCACAGCGAGTTCCCGGAAGAGTTCGTCCATGACCCCGCCGAGGCGGGCCGCGCCGTTCGACCCGGCGGCGCGGCCGATGCTCCCGATGAGGCGATCGTTTCTCCGCAGAAGGCGGGAGATCGCCAGAAGCTGGTCGACCTCGCGCGCGATGATGGCCTTCACGGTGGCATGGGTTCCGGACACCTTGTCCTGTTCCCGCACCTCAAGGGAATGGTGCAGGTTGGACAGGCTGAGCCAGTACCCGACGAAGAGCGTCGAAAGGGCGATGACCAACAGCAGCGTTATGATCGGCACGTGCAGACTCTTTCTCCACATGGCAGGTCATCTCCGCTCGAGGGCGATCATCCCCCGCTGTTCGATGATTCCCCTGCCCGCCGGCGAATACACGAAGGCCAGGAACCTCTCGGCAAGGGGGCCGGGGGTTTCCCGGGTGACAAAGGCGTAGTGCTCCTCCAGGGGGTACCGGCCCGAGCGGAAGTTTTCCCGCGTCGGGGCGATGCCGTCGAGGGCGATCGGAGAGAGGCCGCCGCGGGACCACCGCAGCGAAGAGTGGGTGACGAATCCGATCGAATTCTTGTATTTGTCCAGGGTCTCCACGGTGATCCGATCGTACAGGAGCACCTTGGCCTGGGGAGAAAAGGAGAGCGTGCGGAAGGGCTCCAACCGGTCCTGAATGACGATCAGGCTCGAATCTCCCGCCTCCCGGGTGACGACCCTGATCGGTCCCGGCGCGCCGCCGACCCCCTGCCAGTCGGTGATCTTCCCGGAAAAGATCGCCGCCAGTTGCGGGACGCTCAGGCTGCGGACCTTCACCCCTTTGCCGACGACGAAGACCACGACGTCACGGGCAAAGGGCAACCGGACGAGTCCCTCGTGCTCCTCGGCGGCCTTGAGGGGGCGCGCCACCCGGGCAAGCGGGGTCTCGCCCTTGAGAACCGCGGCGATGCCGCCTCCCGACCCCGTGCTGGCCGGAACGGACACGCGATCGACGGGATTGGCCCGGTTGAACGCCTCTGCCAGCTCGGCGACGATCGGTTCACATGCCCCGGTTCCCGGAATGGTCAGCGTCTCCCCGTGCAGCGGCGTCCCCCCGAGCGCCGCAGCGGCAGCGACGGCCGAAAGCCAGAAGGCCCAGCCGGTCGTGAATCGAGATTGCATCGCTCCCCCCTCCTTTCCGGCCGTCGCCGATCGAAAGCCGCACCCCGATTCGTGCAAATTCAGGGCCGTGGCCGGGGATTCCTCCTGCCGCCAGCCGGGCGCATTCCCGCAGGGCCGGCGGGGCTTCGCGGCAGCGGGGGCGTGGCGCATCCCCCGGGCGCCTTGACGACGCCCCCGGTTCGCCGAGGCCGGCCTGACTGGGGTACGTCAAAAAACGGACAGCGCCTTTTCCCCGGCGGGCCAGGCGGCACTCCCCGCACCGTCCCGGGATGCCGGCACGGGAGATCCGCTCTGTTCGGGCGCAGCCGGCATCGCCGGCAGACCGCGTGCGGGGTCGCGCGGCGGCTGATCGGGCGCGCGAGGCCCTGCCTCACCGACGCTCATGAACCTTTTCCGAACGGCCGGGGCGTCACGGTCCGCGGCCGTTCGGGGGTTTGTGATTGACAGCCGGCCCCCCCTTCCCTATACTAGGCCTTCCTTCCGATCGGTATCCGGTATCCGACGGAAGACGGCCGATCGAAGCGGGAAGTGCCCACCGCCGACGGACTTTAGACAAGGAGAACGCAACAACCACTGCCTATGATGGATCTACTCGTAACCCTCGTCGATCTGTTCCTCCACCTCGATCGCTACCTGGGAGACCTGCTTCAGTACTTCGGCGTCTGGACTTACGTGGTGCTGTTTCTGATCATCTTCTGCGAGACCGGGCTTGTGGTCACGCCGATCCTCCCGGGGGATTCGCTGCTCTTCGCACTCGGGGCCTTCGCCGCCAACCCCTTCCTCAAGGGGCCGCTCGAAGTGGAACTGCTGTTCATCACCCTGTCCATCGCGGCCATCGCCGGGGATACGGTGAACTACTCGCTCGGGCACTTCATCGGCCCGCGGGTGTTCCACGGCGGGAACTACCGGTTCCTGAAACGGGAGTACCTGGAGAGGACCCATCGGTTCTACGAAAAGCACGGCGGCAAGACGATCGTCATCGCGCGGTTCATCCCGATCATCCGCACCTTTGCCCCGTTCGTGGCAGGGATCGGGGCGATGACCTACTCCCGGTTCATCGTCTACAATATCGCCGGCGGCATCGCCTGGATCGGCATCTTCATCTTCGGGGGGTATTTCTTCGGCAACCTCCCGATGATCAGGAACAACTTCACCCTGGTCATCATCGCGATCGTCATCCTTTCGGTCCTGCCCGGGGTGATCGAGTATTTCCGCCAGTCCCGGGAGGCGGCGTGAGGGGCGGTGCGGGAGGAGCGATGGAGAACCGACGGACGGATGGCGCCTGGCATGGAAGCGGAGGAGAGATGACCCGTACGAAGCTCGGTCTGATCGTTCTTGTTCTGGGGGGGCTGCTACTCGGCGCGGGGACGGTCCGGGCGTCGGAAGAGAAGAGCATCGTCAAGATCGGCAGCGACGTGACGATCGAAAGCGGCGCCACGGCCCGCAACGTGGTCACCATCGGCGGCCAGATTACCGTCGACGGGACCGTGGACAAGAATGTCGTCGCCGTGGGCGGCTCGGTGGTCCTGACGAAACAGGCCGTGGTGGGCGGGAATGTCCTCTCTCTGGGCGGGGTGATCGTGGCCGCGCGGGACGCTCAGGTGACCGGAAGCCTGACGGAGATCAACTCCTCCAATTTGTTCGAAACGCTGACTGCGGCCATGAGCGCCGACTGGGAAGGGTGGTCCTGGATCTTCGCCGTCATCCAGCTTGCCCTGTTTCTGGTCATCTTGGTCGTGGCGATCCTGATCGTCGCCCTCCTGCCGAAACCGGTCCGTACCGTGGCGGAGGCGATCGGGGAAAACACCTTCAAGGTGATCCTCTGCGGGCTGCTGGGGCTTATCCTGATCGTGCCGCTGGCGCTCCTGCTGACCATTTCGGTCGTCGGAATCGCCCTCATCCCGCTGGAGGTGATCATCGTCGCCTGTTCCGTCCTGCTGGGGATCATCGCCGTCAGCCAGTTGATCGGCGGGAAGGTGCTGCGGCTGTTCAGACGGCCGAATCCCGGGATGGTCCGCGAAACCCTCTGCGGGCTGATCGTCCTGCTGTTCGTCGGCTGGCTTCCGTACGTCGGCGTTATGGTCAAGGCCATGGCGATCGTCCTCGGCCTGGGGGCGGTCCTGCTCACCCGGTTCGGAACCTACCGGGGCTGGAAGGAGGCGCTTCCCCCCGCTGCGGCGGCTGCCGCACCGGCCCCTGTTCCCGCTCCTGCCGCTGCCGAGGTCTCCCCCGCCCCGCAGCCGGGCGCCCCGCCCGCCGATACCGACGGACCGTCGGGGGCCGCATAGGCTTCGGCCCGGCGCCGCCGGGTTGCCCGCTCACCGGAGACCCGCTCCACCTTTCCTTTCCTGCCGATCCGGAGCGAGTTACCCGCCACGAACAGGGAGCTTGCGGCCATCGCTCCCGCGGCAACGACGGGATGAAGCAGGCCGGAAAAGGCGAGGGGCAACGCCACGGCGTTGTAGAAGAAGGCCCAGAATATGTTCTGCCTGATGACGGCAACGGTCTGCCGCGACAGCCGGATGCAGGCCGGGATGAGCGCCAGGTCGCTGCGCATCAGCACCGCGTCGGCGCTCTCCAGGGCGATGTCGCTCCCCCTGCCCATCGCCACCCCCGTCGTCGCCTGGACAAGCGCGGGGGCGTCGTTGATGCCGTCGCCGACCATCATCACCGGCATCCCGCCCGCCTGCATCTGCGCGATGAGCTCCTTCTTCGCGGCGGGGGATGCCCCCCAGACCGCCTCGTAGATCCCGGCGCTCCGGGCGACGGCGCGGGTAGTCAGCTCGTCGTCCCCGCTGACGATCGAGACGGCGCAGTGCAGCGCCTTGAGCTCTGCGACCACAGCGGCGGCCTCCTTCCGTATCCCGTCGGAGACCACCAGGATCGCCCGGAGCGCCCCCTCCCACCCCAGGTAGACGACCGTATTGCCCTCCTGCTTGCGGCTCCCGGCGGTCGCGGCGACGGCCCCGTCCCCGCTCACGGGAATTCCGTTCTCCCGCAGCCAGCCCGGATTGCCGATCACGACCCGCCGGCCCGCGACCGTCGCCGCGATGCCCCGCCCGGTCGCAGCCCGGAAGTCCGTAACCGCAGCAGGGGCAACGCGGCCCGGCAGCTCCCGTGCTGCCGCCGCGAGGGTCTGGCCGATGCTGTGCTCGGATTGCCCCTCTGCCGCTCCCGCCAGGGCAACGATCTCCTCCGGCGAGCACGAGCGGTCGAGGACCACCGTCTCGGCCAGCAGCGGCCTGCCCACGGTGATGGTGCCCGTCTTGTCGAACACGACCCGCCCGGTCTTGCCCGCCGCCTCCGCCGTCTCCCCATTTTTCACCAGGACCCCCATCGCCGAGGCCCGGGAGGCGAACATCATCAGGGCCAGCGGCGTCGCCAGGCCGAGGCTGTAGGGGCAGGCGATGACCAGGGTGGCGGCCTCTTGCACGGGCTGCGCGCCAAAATCGGAGACCGGCCGGCCATCCAGGGCGGGGGGGGAGGGCCAGGCGACCTTGGACATGCCCTGCAC
>CAIYSL010000107.1 GCA_903928915.1 uncultured Syntrophobacterales bacterium
CATGGCCTGCGTGGCCGAGTTCGGCAGGGGCAATTTCGAGGCCCCGCTGGAGAAGTTCCCCGGCAAGAAGGCCTTCATCAACGACACGATCGAGCAGGTCCGGGTCAACCTGAAGGCCCTGATCGCCGACGCCGACATGCTCGTCAAGGCGGCGGTGGAGGGGAGACTCGCCACCCGGGCCGACGCGGCCAAGCACCACGGAGACTTCCGCAAGATCGTCCAGGGGGTCAATCAGACCCTCGACGCGGTGATCGGCCCCTTGAACGTGGCGGCCGAGTACGTGGACCGGATCTCCAAGGGCGACATCCCGCCCAAGATCACCGACAACTACAACGGCGACTTCAACGAGATCAAGAACAACCTCAACGTCCTGACCGAGGCGATGAACGAGATCACCGCCGCTGCGGAGCAGATCGCCGACGGGAACCTGATGGTGACTCTCCGGCAGCGGTCGGCCGAGGACAAGCTGATGCAGGCGCTCTCCACCATGCTGACGAAGCTCAAGGACGTGGTGGCCAACGTCCAGATGGCCACCGACCAGGTGGCCACCAGCAGCGAGGACATGGGGGTCAAGACGGAGCAGATCTCCCAGGGCGCCACGGAGCAGGCCGCATCCGCCGAGGAGGTCTCGGCCTCGATGGAGCAGATGAACTCCAACATCATGCAGAACGCCGACAACGCCCAGCAGACGGAGAAGATCGCCCTCAAGGCGGCCGAGGACGCCCGCGAGGGCGGCAAGTCCGTCGCCGAGACCGTGGAGGCCATGAAGGACATCGCCACCAAGATCTCGATCATCGAAGAGATCGCCCGCCAGACCAACATGCTGGCCCTCAACGCCGCGATCGAGGCGGCGCGGGCGGGCGAGCACGGCAAGGGGTTTGCCGTGGTCGCCGCGGAGGTGCGAAAACTGGCGGAACGGAGCCAGACCGCGGCCGGCGAGATCAACCGGCTCTCCGCCACCAGCGTCCAGATATCCGAGAAGGCGGGCGAGATGCTCAACCGGGTCGTGCCGGCCATTCAGAAGACGGCGGACCTGGTCCAGGAGATCACGGCGGCCAGCAACGAACAGAAGAACGGCGCCGATCAGATCAACAAGGCGATCCAGCAGCTCGATCAGGTCATCCAGCAGAACGCCGCGGCCTCCGAGGAGATGGCCTCGACGGCGGAAGACCTGGGCGGACAGTCGGAACAGCTCCGGACGGCGATCGCCTTCTTCAAGACCGACAGCAGCGGCGTGCGGCAGGAGCGGCGCACGGTCGCGGCCGCGCAGAAAAAGGGGCTGCCCGGCGTCGTCAAGCAGATCCCGCAGAAGGGTCCGGAGAAGGTCGCCGCGGCAGGAGCGAAGGCAGGCGCCGCCCCGGAGCGGAAGGTGGGGTACGCGCTGGACATGGCCGACAGCCGCGGCAAGAAGGACGGCAAGGACGCCGAGTTCGAGAAGTATTGAACGCCCGGGAGGAGGAACGACGATGAGCACGACGGAGATAGCACAAACGACCCAATACCTGACGTTCAAACTCGAGGAGGAGGTCTTTGCGGTCGATGTCGCCAAGGTGCGGGAGATCCTCGACTACACGCCCGCCACCAAGGTCCCGGGAACCTCCGATTTCATGCAGGGGGTGATCAACGTCCGGGGAAACGTGGTTCCGGTCGTGGACATGCGGCTGAAATTCGGCCGGTCCGCGACGGAAAAAACGGTGAACACCTGCATCGTGGTCCTGGAGATCAGCGTCGACGAGGACAAGACCGTCCTCGGGGCCCTGGTGGACTCGGTCCAGGAGGTGTTCGAGATGGAGTTCAGCCAGATCGAAGCGGCGCCCCGGATCGGCACGCGCTGCAAGGCGGAATTCATCAAGGGGATCGGCAAGCGCAACAACGAGCTGATCATCATCCTGGATATCGACCGGGTCTTTTCGATCGGCGAGCTGAACGTCATCCAGGAGTGCGCCGCATAGGCGCACCATGACCCTCCGGGGGGGCGTGCCGTTTTCTGAGCCGGAAACGGCCGCGGGAACGGCAGCCCGCCCCCCCTTCTCTTGATCAGGAAAATTACGATGAACCTCTGCGCGGAACCCAATGGCATCGACCGGTCGCTTTCGGAGCACGACTTTACCCGCGTCAGCCGGTTCGTTCACGAGCAGTTCGGGATTCACCTCACCCCGCAGAAGAAGTCCCTGCTCGAGGGGCGGCTGCGCAAGCGGATGCGGGCGACCCGGATCGACTCCTTTCGCCGGTACTGCGATTACCTCTTCACCGGCGCGGGGATGGCCGAGGAGCTGCCCCACATGATCGACGCGGTGACGACCAACAAGACGGACTTCTTCCGCGAGCCGTCCCACTTCGCCTTCCTCGTGGACCGCGCGCTGCCGGAACTGGCGGCAGTCCGGCCGGAGCGGAAGCAGGTGCTCGTCTGGAGCGCCGCCTGTTCCAGCGGCGAAGAGCCCTACACCCTGGCGATGGTCCTGCAAGAATTCGCCGACCGCTGCCCGGGGTTCGACTTTGCCGTCCTTGCCACGGACATCTCGACCCGGGTGCTCGACAAGGCCCGGGAGGGGATCTACGAGGCGGAAAAGATCGAACCCGTGCCGATGGACCTGAGAAAGAAATACCTCCTGCGCAGCAGGGATCCCGCGCAGCGAAGGGTGCGGATCGCCCCGGAGCTGCGGGAGAAGGTACTCTTCCGCCGCATGAACCTGGCCGAGCAGCGGTATGAGATCCCGGAAGGGATAGACGTCGTATTCTGCCGGAATGTCCTGATCTATTTCGACGCCGCGACCCAGGAACGGCTGATCGGTCAATTCTGCCGGCACCTTTCGCCCGGGGGGTACCTCTTCATGGGGCATGCCGAAACGATCAGCAACATGAACGTTCCGCTGGCCTATGTCGCCCCGACCATCTACCGGAAAGCGGGAGGAGCGGAATCATGAAGAAGCAGATACGGGTGCTGATCGTCGACGATTCCTCCCTGGTCCGGCAGACCCTGCAGGAGATCATCGACTCCGATCCCGAACTTACCGTCGCGGGAACGGCTCCGGATCCGTTCATCGCGGCGGAGCGGATCGCGCGGGAGATCCCCGACGTCATCACCCTCGACGTGGAGATGCCGAAGATGGACGGCATCACCTTCCTGCAGAAGATCATGAGCCAGCGCCCCATCCCGGTGGTCATGTGTTCGAGCCTGACCGAACAGGGATCGGAAACCGCCCTGAAGGCGCTCGAGTACGGGGCCGTGGATATCATCCAGAAGCCCCGGCTCGGGACGAAGCAGTTTCTCGAGGATTCGCGCATCCGCATCTGCGACGCCGTCAAGGCCGCCGCACTGGCAAAACCCAGGTCGATCGCCCGGATCGCGGCGATCCAGCCGAAACTCAGCGCCGATTCGGTGATCGCAAAATCGGCGAGCAAGGCCATGATCCAGACGACGGAAAAGGTGGTCGTCATCGGGGCTTCCACCGGCGGGACCGAGGCGCTCCGCGTGTTCCTGGAGGCCCTCCCCGAGGACGCGCCGGGCATGGTCATCGTTCAGCACATGCCGGAGCACTTCACCGCCTCCTTTGCCCGGCGCCTCGACGAGATCTGCCGCATCTCCGTCAAGGAGGCACAAAACGACGACACGGTGATCCCCGGCCGGGCGCTGATCGCGCCGGGCAACCTGCACACGCTGCTCAAGCGCAGCGGCGCCCGGTACTACGTGGAGGTCCGGCCGGGTCCCCTCGTCTGCCGGCACCGCCCCTCCGTCGATGTCCTGTTTCGGTCCGCCGCCCGGTATGCGGGGAAGAACGCCGTCGGGGTGATCATGACCGGCATGGGCGACGACGGCGCCACCGGTCTGAAGGAGATGAAGGAAGCCGGCGCCGCGACGATCGCCCAGGACGAGGCGACCTGCGTGGTATTCGGCATGCCCCAGGAGGCGATCAAACGGGGCGCCGCCGACCGGGTCCTGCCGCTGGAGGATATTGCGGCAGAGGTGGTGCGGCGATGCCGGTGACCGGGACCCCGTTGGACGAAGGATCGGCGCTGGATGAACTCGCGGGAGAATTCGAGCGGGCGCTTCTGTCGCTCAACCGGCCGCAGATCAAACGCCTTATCGCCCGGGCCGCGGGCCGGTTGACCCCCCTGGAGATCGCCGAGCGGATCGTCGGCAGAGCGCTCGACCGGATCGGCGCCGGCTGGCAGGGCGGCGCCATCGCCCTTTCCCAGGTCTACATGAGCGGGCGGATGTGCGAGGAATTGATGGAGGAGCTCCTGCCGCCGGGCGACGGCCGGCGGAAGGAGCAGCCCGCGATGGCCATCGCCACTCTCGACGACTATCACCTGCTGGGCAAGCGGCTCGTCACCTCGGTCCTGCGGGCAACCGGCTACGACCTCCGCGACTACGGCCGGGCAACGGTGGACGAGGCGGTGCGGCGGTCGCTGGACGATCGGATCCGCGTGCTTATGATTTCGACCCTGATGCTCCCCTCCGCCCTGCGTGTCCGGGACGTGGCCAGGAAGCTGAAGGCGGCGTCGGCCGGCGTAACGCTGGTCGTGGGAGGGGCGCCCTTCCTGTTCGATCCGAATCTCTGGCGGGAGGTCGAGGCGGACGCGATGGGCCGCTCGGCATCGGAAGCGGTCGACCTCGTCGAGGCGATCCTGGGGGAAATGCGATGAGCCGCGGCGCGATGACCTCCCTGCAGCGCGTTCTGACGACCCTGGGCCACCGGGAGCCGGACCGGGTCCCTCTGTTCCTGCTGCCGACGATGCACGGCGCGCGGGAGCTCGGGCTCTCCATCCGCGACTATTTCAGCCGCGCCGAGCACGTCGCCGAGGGGCAGCTCCGGTTGCGGGAGAAGTTCGGCCACGATTGCCTGTACAGCTTCTTCTACGCCCCGGTGGAAATCGAGGCCTGGGGCGGCGAAGTGGTCTATGCCGCCGACGGCCCTCCGAACTCGGGGATACCGCTTATCTCATCGCCGGAGCGGATACCGAGGCTGGCGCCGCCCGAGATCGAAAAGACCCCCTGTCTCGTCAAAGTCCTCGCGGCGACGAAGATGATGAAGGCACGGGCCGGGGATGACTGTCCGATCATCGGGGTCGTCATGTCTCCCTTCTCGCTGCCGGTGATGCAGATGGGGTTCGACCGCTACCTCGACCTGATGGCGGAACAGCCGGAGCTCTTTGCCGCGCTGATGCGGATCAACGAGGCCTTTTGCGTCGCCTGGGCCAACGCCCAGCTCAACGCCGGCGCCACGGCGATCTGCTACTTCGACCCGGTCTCCTCGCCGACCATCGTCCCCCGGGAAACCTACCTCCGGTTCGGGTTTGCCGTGGCAAAGCGCACCCTGGCGCGGATCAAGGGGCCGACGGCGACGCATCTGGCCTCCGGCAGGAGTCTGCCCATCCTCGGGGACATCGCCCGAACCGGGACCGCAGTTGTCGGGGTGAGCAGCCTCGAAGACCTCGGCGAGGTCAAGGGCGCCTGCCGGGGAAAGCTGACCGTTCTCGGCAACCTCAACGGCATCGAAATGCGCTCCTGGACCCCGCACCGGGCCGAGGCTGCCGTCCGCAGGGCCATCGCCCAGGCGGGCCCCGGCGGCGGGTTCATCCTGTCGGACAACCACGGCGAAATCCCCGGGCAGGTCCCGGATGACGTGCTGCTCGCCGTGGCGGAGGCCGTCAGGCGCTGGGGCCGGTACCCCGTGGAACGGATCGCTGCCGATGAAACATAACCTGCTGATACTCCTGTGCGATCACTACTACCGGGAGGCCGAAGCGGCCTTTGCCGGCAGTCCGCCTTCCCACGTCACGCTCGCCGCCTTTCCGGCCCGCTGCGGTCAACCTCCCCTGTCCCCGGAGGAATTCGGCGCCCTCGCGGGAACGCGGGCTGCGACGGGGCAGGTCCTCATCTGCGGAGGCTGCTGTCTCGCCGCGCTTTCGTCCGCGGCCGCGGAAATGCCCCCCCGCAGCATCCACCGCCTGGATCAATGCTTCCAGCTCGTGGCCGATCGCGGCATCGTCGATCGCTGTCTCGCCGCAGGGGCGTACCTCGCGACCCCGGGCTGGCTTGCCCGGTGGACCACCGAGATGGAGCGGATGGGGCTGAACCGCGAGACGGCGCGGGACCTGTTCGCGGAGTCGCTGACGAAGATCGTGCTGCTGGACACCGGAACCGACGCGGCCAGCGCACACCACCTTCAGGACTTGGCCCTGTTCGTCGACCGGCCCTGCGAAACCATCCCCACGGGGGTTTCCCACCTGCGGCTGTTCCTCGAAAATCGCGCGCTCGCCTGGCGTCTGGAGCGCGAGCGCCGCCACTCCGGGGCGATCCTCCGCACCGCCCGGAAGCAGTCGGCCGACTACGCCATGGCCCTGGACCTGCTGGGCGGCCTGACCCGGCTGACCGACGAGTCCGACGCGGTCGAAGCGATACTCGACCTTTTCACCATGCTCTTCGCCCCGGGCCGACTAGCCTACCTGGGCTTCCGGGATGGCCGGCCCGACGAATTCCGGACGCGCCCGGCGGTTTCCGATCCGCGCACCGCCGAAGCGCAGAAGAATCGCCTCGCCCGCTTCTCGGAGGAGCAAGCAGGAGCCGGATCGGGCGCGGGGTTCGTCCTGCCAATCCTCTGCCACGGACAGACGCAGGCGATAATCGAGCTGGAGGATCTCGCCTGCCCCGAATATCGCGATCATTACCTGAGCCTGGCGCTGGACATCGCGAACGTCTGCGCGCTCTCCCTCGACAATGCCCGCAACTACCGCCGACTCGAGGCGGCGATCGCCCAGGCCAACCGCCTGACCGCCCTGGCGGAATCGGCGAGCGCCGCCAAGAGCGAATTTCTCGCCAACATGAGCCACGAGATCCGCACGCCGATGAACGGGATCCTCGGCATGGTCGGGCTCCTGCTGGAAACCGGCCTGGATCCGGAACAGCGGGAATACGCGGAGATCGTGCGCACCTCCTCCAACGGGCTGCTTGCGATCGTGAACGATATCCTCGATTTTTCGAAAATCGCGGCCGGCAAGCTCGACGTCGAGGTGATCGACTTCGACCTCCGGGTCGCCGTGGAAGAGGTCATCGACCTCTGTTCGCTGCGGGCGCAGGACAAAGGGGTCGAATTCCTGTTTCTGGTGCGCCCCGAAGTCCCGTCGCTGCTGCGCGGCGACCCCGGCAGGCTCCGCCAGGTGCTCTTGAACCTCACCGGCAACGCGACCAAGTTTACCGAGCGGGGAGAGGTCGCCCTGTTCGTGGCGCTCGAACGGGAAACCGAACGGAGCGTCTGGCTCCGCTTCATGGTGACGGACACCGGCCCGGGCATCCCCGCGGATCGGAGGGAACGCCTGTTCAAATCCTTTTCGCAGGTCGATTCCTCGACGACGCGCCGTTACGGGGGTACAGGTCTCGGCCTTGCCATCGCCAAGCAGCTCGTCGAACTGATGGGCGGGGAGATCGGGGTGGAAAGCGAACCGGGAGTGGGGTCGACGTTCTGGTTTACCCTCCCGCTGGAAAAGCAGACCGCCCCCCGGCCGGCGGATGCGCCCCCCGTCGCCGAAACCCTGCAGGGCCGAAACATCCTCGTCGCGGTCGACAATGCCACCTGCCGCCGCGTTCTGAGTGCGCACCTGCGCTCCTGGGGCTGCGGGTACCGTCTCGCCGCAGGGAGCGACGAAGCCGTGGCGGAGTTGCAGGACGCGGACGCGGCGGGCGCCCCGTTCGACGCCGCCGTGGTCGACCTGGCCATGCCGGAAATGACCGGGGAGTCCCTGGGACGCCGCATCAAAGGCGACGCCGCGTTGCGGCAGACCCCGCTCGTCCTGCTCACCGCCGCCGGGAAACGCGGCGACGCCGCAAAGGCGCGGGAGATCGGGTTTGGCGCCTACCTCGCCAAGCCGGTGAAACCCGCACACCTGTTCCACTGCCTCGTCCGAATCATCGCCGGTTCCCGCCGGGAACCGGCGGAGGCGCCGCCGCTCATCACCCGGCATACGATCCGCGAGGCGCAAAAGCACAAGGTCAGGATTCTCGTGGCAGAGGATAACCGAACGAATCAGAAGGTCGCGCAGCGCATCCTGGAGAAGCTCGGCTACCGGGCGGATATAGTCGCCAACGGACGGGATGCCGTGACGGCGACCTTGGCGACCGCATACGACCTGATCCTGATGGACGTTCAGATGCCCGAACTCGACGGGTTCGAGGCGACCGCACTCATCCGGCAAGCGGATGACGCAGCCGCCGCCCGGGTGCCGATCATCGCGATGACGGCTCATGCCATGAAGGGGGATCGGGAACGCTGCCTCGCGGCGGGAATGAACGACTACCTGGCGAAGCCGATTCAGCCGCATGAGGTCGCCCACATGATCGAGCGCCACCTGGGCAGGGAAACGGGGGCGCCGGGACCGGCGGAGGATGCGGCCCCCCCGGGGGATGACGGTCCGGCACGGGACCTAGGGAATACGCCCACCGGAAGCAACGCCCGCCGTCCGTGCTCGCGCATACCGCGGCAAACCGCGGCGCATGAGTAAACGGTGGATTCAACCGCAGGGAGGAATCATGAAGACGTTGATCGCGGAAGACGACTACACAAGCCGCAGACTGCTGGAGCGCATCCTGTCGGCCTACGGGCAGTGCGACATCGCCGTCGACGGCACGGAGGCGATCAGGGCGGTCGAGACGGCCCTGGCGGATCAGTACCCCTACGACCTGATCTGCATGGATGTCATGATGCCGAATGTCGACGGGAACGAGGCGCTCGAGAAGATACGCGCGCTGGAGCGCCGCGCGGGCATTCCCGGCGCACGGGAGACGAAGGTGATCATGATCACGGCCCTGGGGGACCCGAAGAGCGTCGTTAAATCGCTGTACAAAGCAGGCGCAACGGTCTATGTGGTGAAACCCGTTGCCAAGCGGGCGCTGCTCGAGGAACTCCGCCGGCTGGGGCTGATCGAATGAGCGGGCGGAAAGCGCCGCTCTGCGTGCACTTCGGAAATGGAAAGGGGTGAGTGGCCATGCGAATACTGGTGGTCGACGACAACGACGATATCCGTCAGATGCTCCGGCTGCTGCTCGAACAGGAGGGCCATGAAATACGGGAGGCGGCAAACGGCAAGCTTGCCTTGAAGCTGCTCGCGCAGGAGGCGGTGGACCTGATCGTCACCGACATCATCATGCCGGAGATGGAGGGGATCGACCTGATCATGGCCATCCGCTCCGTCAAACCCGACGCGAAGATCATCGCCATCTCCGGGGGGGGGAGAATCGACCCCCGCCTCTGCCTGAACATGGCGGGCAAGCTGGGGGCCGACCGCGTGCTGCAGAAGCCCTTCGGCAAAGCGGCCATCCTCGGGGCGATCGACGAACTGCGCGGCGAGACGCGTCCTGCGCAATGAACGGAGATACGGCGCGGCGCTACCGCCGTTCCTGCGGCTTCCGCATGCTCCGTGATCGGTGAGGGTCATGAAGAGAATCGCTGCCTGGTCCATCCGCACGCAACTGATCGCCATTGTCCTGCTGATGGCGGCGTTCATGGTCGGGATCATCGCCATCACGGCCGTCAAGCAGCGCAGGCATGACCTGCGGGAGGTACAGGACATCGCCGCCCGAACGGCCAGACAGGTGGGTTCGGAGGTCGATATCATCACGGCCGGCGGTGAGATCCTGCTCACGGCGCTCTCCCGGACGATCGCGATCCCGCCCGCCGCCCCCCGGGCGGTCAATGCCCTTCTCGCCGATATCGTGGATAAATACGAGCAGTATGCCAACATCCTGCTGATCGACTCCGCGGGACTCCTGCGGGCCGCGGCAACCCCGTTCAAGGAAACGGTGTCGTACGCCGACCGGCGCTTCTTCGTCAACGCCGTGGCCACCGGCCGCTTCTCCTCCGGGGAGTTCACCATCGGACGGTTGCTCCGCAGGCCGGTGATGGCGATGGGTCTGCCGATCAGAGACGATGCGGGACGGTCGAAGGGAGTCATGGCCGTCACGATCGATTTCGATTACTTCAAACGGCTGCTCGCGCAGCAGCGCCTGCCGGCTAACTCCACGATCACCGTCACGGACTACAAAGGCATTGTGGTCTTCGACGCCCTTAATCCTCGCCTGATCGGCACGGTTGACCGGCCCGACCTGTTTAAGCGCATGGAGGAGGGAACGAACGAAGGGGGGTTCCGGGCGATCGACAACAGCGGATTCGATTCGCTTATGGCCTACCGGAAGCTGTGGCTGCCCGTGGAGACAAAGCCGTACATGTACGTCCGGGTCGCCATACCGTACCGGGCGGCGCTCGGGCAGGCCGACCGCGACCTGACGACCGTTCTGCTCTTGATGCTCTCGCTGACCCTGCTGGCGATCGGGATCGCCGCCTACATCAGCAATCGCTATGTCGTCAAGAAGGTCGAAGCGCTCAAAGAGGCCTCGCAGCGGATCGCAGCGGGCGACCTCGCCGCCCGGGTCTCCGATAAAGTCGTCGGGGGGGAGTTGGGCGAGCTGGGGCATACCTTCGACGAAATGGCGCAGGAGCTTGCCGACGACATCGACCGGCGCAAACGGTCGGAGGAGGAAAACGCGATCATCGCCGAGATCGGGCGGACGGTGGGCTCCACCCTGAACATCGACGAGGTGTACGAGCGGGTCGCCTCCGAAGTCCGCCGGCTGATCCCCTGCGACCGGCTGATGCTGACCCTCAAGAAGCCTGCCGGCGACGAGTTCGTGGTGGCCCACGTCTCCGGCGTCGACCACGCCGGACGGCGGGTGGGCGACACGTACCGCACCGCAGGGACGTCGACCGGGGTGGTGATCGCTTCGCGGGCCGGCGTCCTGATCCAGCCCGAAACGGCGGAGGAGATCGAGCGCCAGTATCCCAACCTGTCTGCGACGTTCAAGGCGGGGCTGCGCTCGACGCTGAGCGTCCCCCTGATCGCGCGGGACGAGGTGATCGGGGCACTGACCTTCCGGGCGATCGAGCTCAAGGCCTACCGCGAGCAAGACCTTCGTCTGGCCGAGCGCATCGCGCTGCAGATCGCCGGCGCCGTTGCCAATGCCCGGCTGTATGCCGAGCTGAAACAGGCGGAGAATGCCCTCCGGGAGAGCGAGGAGCGGTTCCGGCTGGCCTACGCCACCAGCCCGGACGCGATCAACATCAACCGTCTGGAGGACGGGCTGTACGTGGACATCAACGAGGGGTTCACGCGGCTGACCGGGTATACCCGGGAAGACGTGCTCGGCAGGCGATCCCTGGACATCGACATCTGGTGCGATCCCGCGGACCGCCAGGAGCTGGTGCGCGGCCTCAAAGAGAAGGGGTACTATGAAAACCTGGAGGCGGACTTTCGCTTGAAAGACGGGTCCTTCACCACAGCCCTGATGTCCGCCAAGATCATCATCCTGCGGGGAGTTCCGCACATTCTGTCGATCACCCGGGACATCGGCGAATGGAAGCGCATGCAGCTCAAGCAGAGGCAGCTCGAGGAACGCCTCCACCGGGCGGAGAAAATGGAGGCCCTGGGGACCCTGGCCGGGGGCGTCGCCCACGACCTGAACAACCTCCTGGGCGTCCTGGTCGGCTACACGGAACTTCTCCAGGAGAAGCTCCCGGAGGCCCACCCGCAGCGGGGATACGTGGAAAAGATCCTCCAGTCGGGGCTGAAGAGCGCCGCGATCATCCAGGACCTGCTCACCCTGGCCCGACGGGGCGTCGCCGTCTCCGAGGTGGTCAATCTGAACGACGTCGTTTCGGAGTACCTGAAGTCCCTGGAGTTCGAGGACCTGATCACCCGCCACCCCAAGGTCTCCTTCGCGGCCGATTGCGCGCGCACCCTCCTGAACATCCAGGGCTCCCCGGTCCATCTGAGCAAGACCGTGGCGAACCTGGTCTCCAACGCCGCGGAGGCGATCGTCGACGGCGGCGAGGTGGCCATCAGAACCGAGAATCGCTACCTCGACACCCCCGTCCGCGGGTACGACGAGATGACCGAAGGGGAGTATGCCGTCCTGACGGTGAGCGACACGGGGCGGGGGATACCGGCCGTGGACCTCGCAAAGATCTTCGAGCCCTTCTACACGAGCAAGGTGATGGGCAAAAGCGGCACGGGGCTGGGCCTGGCCGTGGTTTGGGGCACCGTGAAGGACCACAACGGCTACATCGATATCCAGAGCGAGGAGGGCAAGGGAAGCACGTTCACCCTCTACTTCCCGGTTACGCGGGCGCCGGTCGCCGGCGCGCGGGAGGCCACGCCGACCGATGAATACGCGGGCCGGGGAGAATCGCTCCTGGTGGTGGACGACGTGGAGGAGCAGCGGGAGCTGGCCGTGCGCATGCTGACGGAGCTCGGCTATCGCGTCGATACGGTGGCGAGCGGGGCGGAGGCGCTGGAGTACCTGGGGCAGCGCCGGGTCGACCTGATCGTCCTGGACATGATCATGCCCCCCGGGATCGACGGCCTGGAGACGTACCGGAGGATCCGGGAGATCAGCCCCGGCCAGAAGGCCGTCATCGTGAGCGGTTTTTCGGAAACGGTCCGGGTGAAGATGGCCCAGGGCATGGGGGCGGGCCCCTATGTCCGGAAGCCCTACCTGCGAGAAGAGATCGGCGTGGCGATCCGGACTGAATTGGACAGAGCGGCTGCGTCTGCCTGACGGTCCGGGGGCGCGGGTCGCGAGCGGGAATATGGTTATCACGAAACGGGACACCATTTTGCACGTAACCCTCCATCCCGGAGAGTACTATGTCTCCGCCGGAGAGGTCGTCATCTCGACCCTGCTCGGCTCGTGCGTCTCGGCGTGCCTGTACGACCCCTACCGCAGGGTCGTGGGGATGAACCATTTCCTGCTGAGCAGCAGACGATACGCCAAACAGATGCCGCTGTGCATCACCGATGCGGGACGGTACGGCATCCAGGCGATGGAACTGGTCATCAACGGGATGCTCCAGAAGGGGGCCAACCGGGCTCACCTGAAGGCCAAGGCCTTCGGCGGCAGCTCCCTTTTCCGCGCCCATGACGACGAGAAGAATTTCTCCTGCGTGGGGGAAGTGAACACCCGCTTCATTCGCGAATTCCTCAGGAACGACGGCATCCCCCTGGTGGCGGAGGACCTCGGGGGAGACCGGGGAAGAACGATCCGTTTCGCCTCCGCCGACTATTCCGTGACCGTAGCGAAGGCGCGAAGGCTCGACGGCGCCACGCTCCTGAAGAAAGAGCGCCGCTACTGGCAGAAAACCGTAGAATCGAGCGAGCAAACGGCCGCAGAACCCGACCTCTGGATATAGACGGCCGCCGCCCGGCTCAGGCCTGCCGCAAGCGACAAACTTTTGACGAAGCAATCCCCGTTCTGACGACCCCGGGGCACGCCGCGCGGCGGCGCCTGCTGTTCCGCTGCGACGCCCACCGGTATCCCCTGGGGAAATAGCGGCTTGTACATCCATCCCCCCCGGAACACGGCACACCGGACAGATTGGCCCCCATATTGCAATACGGGATGCAGAAGAGGCGATTCCCGACGGAATCGCACAAAGGAGGGTCCCATGAAACTGTCCGACGTAAAGGTGGCAACGAAGCTGTACGCGGGGTTCATCGCCGTCGTCCTCGTATTTGCGGTGTTGACGGCCTATCTCATATTCAACATCATGACCCTCGGCAGACTGCAGGACGAGGGGAGCGCCCGTGCCAAGGATGCCCTGCATATCGTGGAGAATGAAACAGACCTCCAGGAGATGTACGGCATGATCGCCGACGCGATCATCAACCGGGACCTCCAAAAATTCCGCGCGGAGCTGACGGCGGACCGGAAGAAGATCCTGCAGGACATCGACGAGATGCGGAAGATCGCCGATACGGCCGAGGAAAGGCAGTGGGCGGAAAAGATCGCCGAGGGCTACGGCGGCTACATCGCGTTGATCGAAAATGAGCTGCTGCCGCTCCTGGAAAAAAACGCCCCCTTGGAAGAGGTTGCCAAGCTCGACGGGAAGATCGACGCCGTGCGGGACGGCATAGAAAAGTATCTGGGCGATTACCGCAAGTCGATCAGCAGCGAGAGCGATGCGGCGGACAAGCGCTTTGACGATGTTCGGGCCGGAGCGGTCCGCGTATCCGTCGTCCTGACCGGGCTGGGAATCCTCCTCGCCCTGGGGCTGGCCTTCTTCATCACCCGCAGCATCACCGGCCCCCTCAACCGGGTCATCGCCGGGCTGACGGACGGGGCCGATCAGGTGTCCGCGGCGGCCGGCCAGGTCTCCTCGTCGAACCAGGCCCTGGCAGAGGGGACCTCGGAGCAGGCCTCGTCGCTCGAGGAGACGTCGTCGTCGCTGGAGGAGATGTCGTCGATGACCAAGCAGAATGCCGAGCATGCCGACCAGGCCCGGAGGATGATGACGGAGGCGCATCAGATCGTAGAGAAGGTGGATCGCCACATGAACGACATGGCCGGCGCCGTCCTGGAGATATCGAAGTCGAGCGAAGAGACCGGGAAGATCATCAAGACGATCGACGAGATCGCCTTCCAGACGAACCTCCTGGCCCTGAATGCGGCCGTGGAAGCGGCCCGGGCCGGCGAGGCGGGGGCCGGCTTCGCCGTGGTGGCCGACGAGGTGCGGAACCTCGCGATCCGGGCCTCGGAAGCGGCGAAGAACACGAACGTCCTGATCGAGAACACCATCACGGCGGTGCGCAAGGGGAATCAGTTGACCGAGGCCACCCGGCAGGCCTTCGCGGAGAACGCGACCATCTCCCGGAAGATCGGCCAGCTCGTGGACGAGATCGCCACCGCCTCGGAAGAGCAGTCGCGCGGGATCGCGCAGGTGAACATCGCCGTGACGCAGATGGATACGGTGACCCAGTCGACGGCGGCAAACGCGGAAGAGTCCGCGGCGGCGGCCGAGGAGCTCAACGCCCAGGCGGAGCAGATGAAGGGGTACGTGGAAGAGCTGGTGCGCGTCGTCGACGGCGGTCAGGCGCGCCCGGGGCAGCAGGACCGTCCGGAGCGCAGGCTGGCCGCCGACACCAGACCGCCCCTGCGGGCCCTGCCGCCGCCCGCGGCCGCCGCGCGCCCTGCCTACCGCGGCAAGGCCGCCGGGAGGGCCGCCGGCCCGAAGCGGACCCTTTCCCTCGGCGCCGGGACGCGCAAGGATTTTTGACCGGAGCGGCTGCCCACAGCATGCCGAACGAGCCGCGAGCGATACCGTATGATCCGGGTCAGACCAGGGCCGGGCCTTCGTACCGCCCGGCCAGCGACTCGTCGATCCCCTCCCGGTCCGCCTTCATCGCGTAGGGGAGGTAGTTGAGGATATCCTGGGAGGTGATCCCGTCCTCCCCTTTGTCCGCGGCGGCCAGGTCGCCCGCCAGGCCGTGGATGAACACCCCCTTGCGCACCGCCTCCGCAAGCGGCAGCCCCAGCCCCGCCATGGCGGCGATCGTCCCGGTCAGGACGTCCCCCGACCCCGCCGTGGCCATCCCCGCG
>CAIYSL010000108.1 GCA_903928915.1 uncultured Syntrophobacterales bacterium
CGACGATGATGCCCAGGATCAGCCCGATGCATGCGATCAACAGATTGTACGGCTGAAACGCAACACCAAGCCCCATCAGGAGATTATTGAAGTCTGCAAGGAATGACATGGTACACGCCCCCTTCTTTGTTTGTCTCAATCAAGGATCGGAATACCACAGATCATGTTCTCAAAACGGGATCAACATATCTCCCCATAGTCCCTGGGGGAGAGGCACCAGAAAGAGTTTGTCGAAAGCGATGTAGAGCGAAAGCGGAACGAGGAAGCTCACGAGCAGTGTCTTCACCCAGGCGATCTTTCCCACGGTCCGCATGTAGAACCCCAGAAACAGCGCGGCGGCGATGTGGAGCCCGACCAGTTCCGTAAGAATGATCATGCCCGTCGAAGGGATAAGAACCCAGAGGATGGGTTTCAGTGCCCCCACGGGCATGAGGCGCTTCCCGTAGCCGTCCTTTTTATACTTTCCGTAGATGCCCCAGAACGTTAGGAGGGAGCACACGATCAACCCCAAACCAAGGTAAAAGGGGAAGAGCCCCGCTTCCGGACCGGTCACCCCCCATCCAAAACCGAGCCTAACTGCGTCGAAGATCAACAGACACCCGACGACCAGAAAGAACAAGGCGATCAGTATATCAGCCGTTCTCATATACCTACTCCTCCCTTGAAGGTCGCTAACGTGGCAGACCCTGCGGGAACGAGGGATGGAGCGCGGGCATTTCCCCCCGCGCCACCCCCTCGTTCCATCGTCATTTCTTCTTCAGCAAGTTGCCTTTGGCCATCAGGTCCTTTGTCAACGTTTCCTTATCTTCGAGCCATTTGACAAAGTCAGGTCCGGTCAGAAAGGCGGATTTCAACCCCATGTCTTCGATGTACTTCTTCCATTCGGAGGTCTCGGTCACCTTCTTCATCATGTTGACGTAGAACTCCTGCTGATCCTTGGTGACGCCCGGCGCCGTGAATATGCCGCGCAGCATCAGATAGCTCATGTCCGTTCCCGACGACTCCTTCATGGTCGGGATATCCTTCCAGAGGGGGAGGTTGATCCGCTCGTGATCGATCGTGGCCAAGGGTTTGAGCTTTCCCGCCTTCCATTGACTCACCGCCTCGGCGGGGTTGTTCACCGTGGAGTTGACGTGCTTCCCCACGAGTTGTACCGCCACGTCCCCACCGCCCTTGAAGGGCACATAGGAGAACTTCGCGCCAAAGGCCTGCTCAAACATGACGGTGATGATCTGGTCCTCCTGGGCCGAACCCGTGCCTCCCATCATGAACTTACCGGGCTCCTTTTTCACCGCCTCGAAATACTCCTTGGCCGTCTTGTACGGGGCCTCCGCGTTGACCCAGAGGCAGAAATAGTCCAGCGCCATTCGTGCCACCGGGGTCATGTCCCGCCAGTTGAACGGGACCCCGGTCGCCAGCGGTGTGGTGAACAGGTTGTCGAGCGTGATGATGATCACGTGGGGGTTCTTGCTGTTTCCCTTCACGTAGAGAAACCCCTCGGCCCCGGCGCCGCCGGACTTATTGATCACGATCACGGGTTTCGGTGACAGATTGTACTTGCTGATGATCGGCGCGATGAACCGCGCCATCACGTCCGCGCCGCCCCCCGCGCCAGCCGGAATGATGAACTCAATCGGCTTCGTGGGCTGCCAGGCGGCGTTCGTCGTGGAGACGGAGAAAGCGAGCAGAAGGAGCGGAAAGACGAGCGTCACGACGAGTTTCGATGTCCAAGACATTCTCTGCATACAGCACCTCCTTGAATTGTTGGAAACTGATCCTTCCAGCCAAATACCTTGAAGCGCTATAACTGAACTCGGTCCTTGGAACGCGAATCCTCCTTCGGTAGGAGAGGCCCTCCCCGCACGCGGGGAGGGCCTGTGAGATAGTATCGATGCGGGCGAAAAAAGCTGCCCCGCGCCGCCCGCCTCACGCCGTTTGCTTGGGCGTCGGGATCGGTATCGCCACCCGTTCTTTCACCGCCTTGACCCGCTCGTCGATGAAGGCCTGCATCTTGGCGATGTGCTCCGGCTTGAGATGGGCAAACCGTCCCTGGTGCTTCATGTACTCGCTGACCGGTTTGTACTTCTTCGGCACGTTCGTGTACTTGTACACGCCGTCTTCCCATTCGTACATCGACCACATGCCGGTCTCCACGGCGAGCCGCGCCATTTCCCGCGTCAGCTTTTCATCGAACAGCCACCCCTTGGGACAGGGGGCCAGCATGTGCAGGAAAGTCGGTCCCTCGTAGGTCAATGCCTTCCGGACCTTGTTCATCAGGTCGAGGGGATGGGCAACGGTCGTGGTTGCCACGTACTTCACCGCCGGATGGCCACCGATCACCAGCTGCGGGGGGTCCTTGGGAAACAGCACCTTGCCCTCGGGGATCTCCTTGCCCGGCGGGGTGAAGGTGGTGGCGGCGCCGTAGGGGGTCGTCGGCGACGTCTGGATCCCGGTGTTGGCATACGATTCATTGTCGTAGCAGAGGAACAGGACCTTGTGGTTGCGGTACATCATCGCCGACATGGCCTGCAGACCGATGTCGACCGTTCCACCGTCACCGGCCATGACGATGACGTTGGGGAACGCCCCGGTGTGCTTTCCCTTGCGCGCGAGAACCTTGAACGCCGCCTCGATGCCCGAAGCGACGGCACCGCCGTTGGTGATCTGCGCATGGATCCAGGAACAAGCATACGGAGTGCACAGGTAGCTGGAGTTGGCCACGTACATACAGCCCGTAGGCCCGATGAAGATGGTCTCCTTGCCCGCCGCCTTCGCCACCAGCCGGTAGTTCAGCGCCGGACCGCAGCCTGCGCAGGTGCGATGTCCCGGCACGTATACCTCGAGCTCAGGCGCTTTCTTAAACGACTTCAACGGCTCGAATTTTTGAAACTTATAGTCGAATGCTTGCATGGTTCCTCCTTGAAAGTATAACGGGTCGAGTTCTTCCTACATCCCGAGCCACTGGACATACGTCCGGATCTTCTTCTCCTTGACCGCCTGCAAGAGGACCTTTGCCATGTAGTCGAAATCCTTCGGCCAGATCGTCTCGCCGCCGAGACCTCCCATGAAGGAGGTGACCAGGGGCCGCTCATCGAGATCGTACAGGCTCGCCCGGAGCTCATGGATGAGATTGCCGCCCCGCATCGCCCCTCCGTACGAGGTGCTCGTCTCGATCACCCCTACGGCCTTGACGTGTCCGAGGGCATTGGCGAGCTGGTGGGTCGGCCAGGGACGGACCCAACGCAGCCGCGCCATGCCTGCCTTGACCCCCTGGCTACGGAGCCGGTCCACTGAGGACCGGCAGGTGTTGGCATGGGCGCCCTGAATGAAGAAAGCGATCTCGGCGTCCTCCAGCTTGTACTGTTCGACGAAGGGATCGTAGTTCCTCCCGAAGATGCGATTGAAGTCAGCAGTCGCCTCTTCGATCACTTTGGGGACCGCCAGGAAGGTCTGCGCCCGCATGGCATCCATCGGGGCGCCCTGGTCCGGCCGGATCTGGGGACCGTGGGAAACGGGGTGGGTCGTGCTCAGGGGGCCAATCGGCCGGTAGGGGGGCAGGAACTCCTTTACCTGCGACTGGTCCCCCAGGGTAACCTTGTCCGGGATATGGGAGATGAAATAGCCGTCCTGGCACACCATCTGGGGGAGCATCACGCGGTGGTCTTCCCCGACCCGGTAAGCGATCAGGGTGTTGTCGTACACCTCCTGGGGGGAGCAGGCCCAGCCCAGAAGCCAGCCCTGGTCCCTCGTCGACATGGCATCGGTGTGTTCCGAGCCGAAATCACCGGGCGGGTCGAGCGTCCGGTCGGCAATGGACATCTGTGCGGGGTACCGGCCGCCGGCCATCGGGCTGTACACCTCCATCGCATAGGTCACGCCGACCCCGGAGCTCCCCGTGAAGGCGCGGGCCCCGGAGGCGCAGGCCCCCAGCACCACCGATACCTGGGCATGCTCGCCTTCGCCGTGGACGAATTCCGCATTCAACTCGCCGTTGGCGACCATTTTCGAGAGTTCCATCATGATCGCCGTGTAGGGACGGATCGGGTAAGAACAGATCACTTCCACCTCGGCCGCCTTCGCGCCCTCTGCGGCTGCGCGGCAACCTGTCATCATTTGTTCTTTCGCCATAGTCTTGCTCCTCCTTTAGAAAGGTTTCTCCAAGCGAACCACACCATCCGGGAAGTCGAGCTCGGGCGCCGCGGTGAGCGCCCCGGTCGGGCACTCTTGGATGCAGATCTGACACCCCTTGCAGAAATTTGCGATCCAGTACATCTCGTCTTCCGCCTCCTTGTACTCCCAGCAGGCGTCCGGACAGCTCATGTAGCAGACGAGGCAACGGGTACATTTCTCGTCTTCCTTGACCGGACGCTTCATCCGCCAGTTCGATGTCTGAAACAGGTCCTGGGTGCAGACAGGCGCCGGGGTAACGGCGCCGAAGGGCACTTCTCTATCCTTGGGAACGTTGATGGTCCCGTACCCGGGAAGTTCTTTTGCCATGGTAGCCTCCTTAAGCATCTGGGTTATTTTCTCTTCGTACCGCCCATCCCGCAGTGCGCGTATCGCGCGGATCAGGCCAACTTCTTGATCACGACCTCGTTGTAGCCCCGCTCCATACCGGAGACGTCGCTGACGACCTTGGCGAGATGCTCTTTCTTGATCATCCCGGTCACCTTCGCGATGGCGCCGCAGACAGGCGCCGCAATGCCCTTGCCGATGCCGGATACGTCAACGCCGCCTTCCGACCCGGAGAAGTCAACGGTCCTGACCCCGGTGATGCCGTCGGCGTCCACGGTGGCGATCGTGGCCAGCAGATTGGAGTTGGGTATGAACTTCAGCAGGTCATCTATCGGACGCTTGGAGTTGACGATCAGGGTGCCGCCCTTCTCCATACCGCGCAGGATGTCGATGCCTTTGATGATCGACTCCTCGATGACGACGACCAATTCGGGCTTGTCGTTCGTGTAGACGTACTTGTGTTCGATCTCCGCGTCGCTCAGCCGGACGTATTTGCGGACCGTAACGAGGACGCGGTCGGGCAGGTCTTCGTAGTTATCAAAGGCCTGCGCGTGCTTGCCATCCATCTGGGCGGCTTTGGCAAAAATATTGATGACGTCGCGCCCCTCCTTGTCCATGATCACGCCCCGCGCCCACACAGTGATTTCGTGTACCTTTGCCATACACACCTCCTTGATGTTCCGGTAAATGAATATCGACTCGTTTCCGCATTTGCTGCTTGCCACCGACCCAACAAGCCCCGACCGTCAATCACCTCCCCCCTTCCCCTTGTTCTTAAAAACGATATCCTCGATATCCTCCAGGTGCTGAAGCATCGATCGTTTGGCGCCGCCGGCATCCCCTTCCTTGATCGCGGCAAGGACCAGTTTATGGCCTTCCAGCGATCGGTTCGGCCGCCTATTGTTCTGATCATCCTCGGGGAGAAAGAACTCCCGCGACTGTTTTAGGAAATCGACCAGAGCTACACTGATCCGTTCCACAACCTGATTCCTTGAGGCACAGGCCATAAGGCTGTGAAACGCCGAATCGGTCTCGATGATGCTTTCGTTACGATCGATACAGCGCTCTTGCCTTTTCAGGATCTCTTCCATCTCCGCGATTTCGCGGGGCGTGGCGTTTTCGGCCGCGAGTTCGGCGACGTGAGGTTCGATGATCTTCCGCACATAGAAGATGTCCCGGATGTCATCCTCCGCGTTGAACAACGCTGCGGCCAGCGGCTGGACCAACTCTTCTTCGCTCGTAGCCAGGACGTACGTACCGTTCCCCTGGCGACTTTGGAGGAGCTTCATCGACTCGAGGGTACGGATGGCCTCCCGGACTGTGGTACGGGATACCTTGAAGATTTCCGTCAATTCCCGCTCCGAGGGGAGTTGATCGCCCTGCTTCAATTTTCCATTCTCAATCAGCGCCATGACCTGATGGACGATACTCTCGTATGCGCGTTTCTTCTCGACGACCTTCAGCGACTGCCGCATAATGTAATCGTTTCTGCTCCTTTCCTCCTCCGCAGGGGCTCGTCCTCCGGAATGCTATCCTTTCCCGTTTCCCTTCTGTACCCGAGAGGCCTCGGATTCCCTCAGTTCCTCCAGCGCTGTGCTTAAATGGGCCGCAGTCACTGTCAGGCTGGCGGCTGTCTTCTCCCTCCCGGAATGGATGATCTCGGCGATGGCCATCATGACCGCCCGCTGGCAGATGGAGGCGATGTGGGAGCCCACCATTCCTTCGGTCTGACGCGCCAACGCCGCGAGTTCTACATCGCGGTGCAAGGGCCTCCCCCGGGTGTTGATCCGAAAAATCTCCAACCGCTCCGTTTCGTCGGGAGCGGCAAACCTGAGGATGAAGTCGAGGCGGCCCGGGCGTGTCAGGGCGGGGTCGAGCATCTCCTCCCGATTCGTGGCCCCGATCACGATGACCTCGGACAGATCGTTTAGCCCGTCCAACTCGCTGAAAAATTGACTGGCCACGCGCTCAACCGCCCCCGAATCTGTTTCCGCGCCGCGCCGGGTCGCCAGGGCGTCGATCTCGTCGAAGAACAGGATCGTCGGAGCTGACTGCTTGGCCTTCTTGAATATCTCGTGCAACGCCTTTTCCGACTCCCCCAGCCATTTCGAAAAGAGGATGGAGCTGCTGATGGGGATGAAATTCAGCCCCGTTTCCCCGGCAAGCGCTTTGACGATGAGGCTCTTGCCGGTGCCCGACGGTCCGGTCAGGAGGATCCCGCGGGACGAGATCTTCCCTGCATTGAACAGTTCCGGGTACTTCAACGGCCAATCGACGATGGCGATCAGCGTTTCCTTGATCCGGGCCAGTCCTCCCACGTCGCTGAGCTTCAGGGTGGACCGCTCATTGAAGAATTGCCGGGTTGCCGTCGGTTCTACCTCCCGAAGGGCGGTCATGAAATCCTCCCGGGATACCTGCATGTGCTCCGGTGTCACCGGAAGCCGGTTTGCGCTATCGATGGCGCCCACGGGCAGGTATCTCCGCACTGCCGCCATGCCGGCCTCTTTGCACAGCGCCTCCACATCCGCGCCCACGAACCCGTGGGTGATCTGCGCGATGTGCGCTAGGTCCACGTCCGCGGCCAGCGGCATCCGACGGCTGTGGATCTTCAGAATCGCCAGACGCCCTTCCACGTGGGGTGCGGAAATGCTGATTTCGCGGTCGAAGCGCCCCGGCCTCCGAAGGGCGGGGTCGATCATTTCCGGGACGTTGGTGGCGCCGATCACCAGGACATGCCCGCGAGGCACGGTGCCGTCCATCAGGGCCAGAAGCTGCGCCACCACCCGCTTTTCCACATCCCCGATCACATCGGCGCGTTTCGGGGCGATGGCGTCGATCTCATCGATGAAGATCACGCTCGGGGCCTTGCGCGTCGCCTCTTCGAATATCTCGCGCAGCCTCGCCTCGCTGTCGCCGTAAAATTTCTGGATGATTTCCGGCCCGTTGATCCGGATGAAGTGGAGTTTCGCTTCGCTCGCGATGGCCCGCGCAATCAGGGTTTTCCCCGTTCCCGGCGGTCCGTACAGCAGCAACCCCTTCGGCGCTTCGATGCCGAGGCGGTCGAAGATCTCCCCGTACCGCAGAGGGATCTCCACCATCTCCCGCACGGTCCGCAGCTCCCGCTCCAGACCGCCGATGTCTTCGTAAGAAACCCGAGATTCCCCTTTTTCCGTATAATCCGGCCGGTTCACCTTAAACCGGGTTTGCTGGTTGATGATCACCGGACCGGTCGGCGATGTGCCGTCGACGGTAAAGAAACGATCCTTGCCACCGAAAAGCGGGATGTTCAGCTTGTCGCCGGAGATGACCGCCAAGCCCTGGAGCATCTTGCCGATATAGCCCAATTCGCTGTCGTCGGGCCACCAGTTGCCAGAATCCAGGGGCGAAAGCACGACGGCCGTCGCGGTCTGCCGGGAGGCTTTCCTCAGGGTTACCGTCCCCCCCACCTGCACCCGTGCATTCTCACGGGTGATGCTGTCGATCTGGACTATCTTCTTGCCGAGAAATTCCGGAAAGATTCCCGATATCCGGGCAACGGTCTTCCTTTCCCCGGTGATCTCAAGCACGTCCCCCAGCGAAGCACCCAGCGATCCGGCGTCGGCGGGATCAAGGCGCGCCAACCCCTTTCCCACATCCTCGATGAAGATCTCCGCAACCTTCAGTCTCAGCTCACACGGGGTAGGCTCAGCAGTCATCACGATTGTCTCCTGACACTGGTTTACAAAGCGTCCCTCTAGAAGCGTTGAGCTTCTGCACAATGAAGGAAACGGTCACGACGAACCGTAAAGAGTGGCGAACATCCTTATGCTCCGCAGAACTCCGGCCTTGCTTCGCCGGTTCCTAGGCACTCAGGGACTTCGGATACAGAACGGTTGCGATAAATTGGGCTGCTGGCATGATGGTCTGTCCATTAAACGGCTTCAGCTTATGACGGGATTATCCCCTTTGTCAAGAAAATATTATGAAGAAAATATTACCGAAGCAGGATCACCTTCCCAGCCCGGGGTACCGCGAGATCACTGCTACGGGCGCTGCTCTCGGACTCCGCAATGAAGGCGCTCCTCACCTCAGCCCAGGCGCCTTCCCAGCTCGGCGAGCTGATGCCGGAGCCGCTCGGGAAGCCGGTCGCCGAACTGGGCAAAGCTCCGCTCGATATCGGCGACCTCTCCCTTCCAGGCCTCGCGATCGACGCGCAGGAGTTCCTGGAGGTCCACTGCCGATTGGGCGAGGCCGGTAAGGTCGAGGTCCTCCTGGCGGGGCATCAGGCCGATCGGGGTTTCGACCGCCCCGACCTCGCCCTCGAGCCGCTGGCACATCCATTTCAACACGCGGCTGTTCTCCCCGAATCCCGGCCAGAGCCACTTGCCGTCCGCGTTTCTCCGAAACCAGTTGACGTAGAAGATGCGGGGCGCCTTATTCCCGAACCGATCGCCCATCTCCAGCCAGTGCCCGAAATAATCTGCCATGTTGTACCCGCAGAAGGGCTGCATGGCGAAGGGATCCCGGCGGAGATTGCCCACGGCGCCGATGTTGGCGGCGGTTGTCTCCGATGAGGCCGTAGCGCCCATGAACACCCCCTGGTCCCAGCCGGCGGCTTCGTGGACCAGCGGCACGACTCCCGTGCGGCGACCGCCGAACACGAAGATGTCGATCGGCACCCCCTGGGGGAGCTCCCAGTCCGGCGAGATGGACGGACACTGCCGGGCCGGAGCGGTGAAGCGGGCGTTGGGGTGGGCCGCCGGCTCACCGCTCGCCGGGGTCCAGTCCCGCCCCTTCCAGTCGATGGCGTGCCGTGGCGGGGCCCCATCCATCCCTTCCCACCAGATATCGCCGTCATCGGTCAGGGCGCAGTTGGTGAAGATGGTGTTCTCCTTCAGGGTATCCATCGCCGCGGGGTTTGACGAGTAGGAGGTGCCAGGTGCGACCCCGAAGAACCCGCTTTCCGGGTTGATGGCGTAGGGTCTGCCGTCGGGACCGATCTTGATCCAGGCGATATCGTCGCCGATGGTCTCGCACTTCCACCCGGGAATGGTCGGCGTGAGCATGGCGAGGTTGGTCTTTCCACAGGCGGAGGGAAAGGCGGCGGCGATGTGGAATCGCCTCCCCGCGGGGTTCGTCAACCGCAGGATGAGCATGTGCTCCGCCATCCACCCTTCACGCCTCGCCATCGCCGAAGCGATACGCAGCGCCAGGCACTTCTTTCCGAGCAGCGCGTTGCCACCGTAACCGCTGCCGTAGGACCAGATGAGGTTCTCCTCCGGGAAATGGCTGATGTACTTCTTTTCGAGCGGTGCGCAGGGCCAGGCTGAATCCGCTTCCCCCGGGGCAAGCGGGGCGCCGATCGAATGCAGGCATGGGATAAACTCGCCGTCGGCCCCCAGCTTCTCGAGGACCTTCGTGCCGACTCGCGTCATGATGTGCATGTTGCAGACGACGTACGGGCTGTCGGTTATCTCTATGCCGACCTTCGCGAGCGGCGAATCGATCGGCCCCATGGAAAAGGGGATCACGTACATCGCCCGTCCCCGCATGCACTCCCGGTAGAGCCCCTTCATCGTCGCCTTGAGTTCCTCCGGGGCAACCCAGTTGTTCGTCGGTCCGGCGTCGTCGCGGTTGGCAGTGCTGATATAGGTCCGCGATTCGATCCGCGCCACATCGCTCGGCTGAGACCGGAAGAGAAAGCTCTGGGGACGTTTCTTCAAGGGGATGGCCATGCCGCTGGAGACCATCCGGTTCATCAACTGCTCGTATTCTCCCGGGCTGCCGTCGCACCAGACAACGGTATCGGGCCGACACCAGGCAACCGTACTGTCGACCCACTCCTTCAGTTTTGCGTGTTGTACAGTCATAGGACATCCTTTCTTTGTTGTATGCCAAAATATCCCGCTTTACAAGAACCTGCCCTTTTGCTAATTAAAGCGGGAAATCACCGCTGCGGAGAACCGCTACGGGACCGGACGGTAGGACGGAATCCGGATAGGGAAAACCACAGGTTACCCACTCATGAACGGTAAGGCCTTTATCAAGATCGCGATCCTGCTTAGCCTGATCGCCCTGTGCGTATTTCTGTTTTTCCACTACAATCTCGCTACCTTCTTCCTCAGCCGGCAGAAGATCATCGAATTCGTAAACTCCTTCGGCCCCCTTTCGGTGGTGATCTTCATCGGCCTCCAGATCCTGCAGGTGATTGTCGCGCCGATTCCGGGAGAAGTCAATGGCTTTATCGGAGGATACCTGTACGGCCCTGTCCTGGGTACGCTCTATTCCACGATCGGGCTTACCATCGGCTCGTGGATCGCCTTCTCGCTCGCCCGGTGGCTCGGGCTTCCTTTCGTGGAAAAGGTGCTCGATCAAAAGATCCTCAGGAAGTACGACCACTTCATGGAGCACCGCGGTACCTCGATCACCTTCATCCTCTTCCTCATCCCCGGGTTCCCGAAGGACGCCCTTTCCTACATCATCGGCCTCAGCCACATGAAGACCACGACCTTCCTGATGCTCTGCATGGGCGGGCGCCTCTTCGGCACCATCATGCTCTCCGTAAGCGGAAACTGTGCCCGCAACGATCAGCCCATTGCCCTGGCGGCAATCCTCGCAATCAGCACCCTGATCGTGGTCCTGGCCTATTACTACCATGATGAGCTCCTCCACCGGGTACGGAAAAAGCCGAACCCCTGAGCGTGGAGTGTCGCCCGGGGTCCCCGATTCGATGCCGCTGACCCGCCGTTCGCCCCTGCGGCTTTCGGCGGCCGCGATGATCGGGATAGCGGTCCCGGAGTTTTTCCGTTTATTTCTCCTGTGATGCGCTCACGGAACGCACCTTCCAGGAGGGGGGATACCTGAGAGCGGTGTCCTGTTAAGGAGGCAGACAGCCGTGGAAGTACTCGTCAATGAAGCCGTCATCATCCTGCTGTTGATCTTGGCCAACGCCTTTTTCTCGGGCTCCGAACTGGCCGTGATCTCCGCCCGCAAGAGTTACATTGCCAGCCTCGCCGCAGCGGGCAATCCGCGGGCCAGGCTTGTCGAGGCGATCCAGAAGGATCCGCACCGTTTTCTGGCAACCGTCCAGATCGGGGTCACCGTCGTCGGGTCACTTGCCTCGGCCGTCGGCGGCGCCGCTGCCGTTCAAGTCCTGAAACCGCTGCTGGAAGACGCCCCCGTCCCCTTCATCCGGCGTGCCGCCGAGCCGCTCTCCATCGCCGCGGTCGTCATGGGGATATCCTATCTTTTCCTCGTCCTGGGCGAGCTGGCCCCGAAGACGATCGGCCTGCAGTACGCGGACCGGATCGCCCTGCGGGTTGCCAAGCCGATCCATTTCCTGTCGGTGATTGCGGTCGTCGTGGTCAGGTTCCTCACCCTCTCCAACCGTGCCGTCCTCTCGCTGATCGGGATCCAGCCGAAGGAGGGCCACGCCTTCGTGACCCGGGAGGAGGTGCAGCAGGTCCTCTCGCAGGGGAGCGAAGCGGGCGCCCTGACCGAGACCGAGCACCGGTACATCGAAAACATCTTCGAGTTCACCCACACGGCGGTACGCGAGGTGATGGTGCCGCGGACCCGGATCGTCGCCCTCAACCTGGAGCTCCCGCGGGAAGAGATCCTCCGGATGGTCCGGGAAAACCTGTATTCCCGCTACCCGGTCTACCGGGGCGACCTCGACCACATCGTCGGGTTCGTCCATACCAAGGATATCCTTCTCGGCCGGCTCTGCCCCGACAACGCATTGGACCTCAAGGGGATCATCCGCACCCCGCTGTTCGTGCCCGAGGGGAAAAAGATCAACAGCCTTCTCAAGGAGATGCAGCGCAAACGGATCCAGATGGCGCTGGTCATAGACGAATACGGCATCCTGAGCGGCCTCGCCACGACCGAAGACCTTCTGGAGGAACTGGTCGGGGAGATCGAGGACGAGCACGATGTGGGAGAAACGCGCCGGTACCAGAAACTCCCGGACGGAAGCCTGCTGGTGGACGCACTCATCCCCGTCAACGACATCGAGGAACTGCTCGAAGTGGAACTGGGGGATTTTCTGCCCTATGACACCCTGGCCGGATTGATCCTGGACCGGCTGGGACGAATACCCGAGAAGGGTGAAACGCTGGAGTGGCAGGATTTTCTGCTCACCTGCGAGGAGGTCACCAAGACGGCCATCCTCAAGGTGAAAATCACCCGGATCGAAAAACCGGCGGACGGCCAGCCGGACACTCTGCACTGACCTGCCCCCGGGACGACCCCCAGCCAGGACCGGCGCCACGGAAGGGAGAGAAAGGTCAGAGGAACTCCAGCAGCCCCATGCCCCGGATATTGCCCCCCATCCGCAGGAGGCTCTCCTCGGAGTGTGACTCGACCGTCAGTATCGGAGCCAGGTTCCGCTGCCGCACCTCCGCAAGAAACTCCCGAAAGGGGAAGTTCCCCTCGCCCACGGGCAGGTGCTCGTCGGTGACGCCGTTGTTGTCGTGGACGTGAACCTCGCCGAGCCGGCTTCCGAGCTGCTCCAGCCACTCCGTGTACTCTGCCCCCCCGAAGGCGTTTGCATGCCCGGCATCGAAGCAAAACCGGACAAGGGGGGAATCCAGGGCGTCGAGCAGCGGCAGGATCTGGTGGGGGCCCCGCTCATAGACGTTTTCCATGGCGATGATCGTCTCCGTACCGAGGACATATCCGAGGAGCGACCGCCACGTCTCTAGGGAGTTCTCGAGCCACGCCTGTTCGCAGGAGATGTAGTACTTCTCGTCGAAGGAGGGGTGGCAGACGATGGCACGCGGCAGAAACAGGGGGATCAACTCGAACACCCGGCGAAGCCTATCGACGGTCACCTGCCGGATCCGCGGCTCGATCGCCCCCGGGCGGAGATCCAGGAACGGCGCATGAAACGTCACCGAACGCCCCGCAGCCGCGAGCCGGTCCGCGACCTCCCGGAAATCGTCCGGGCCATACCGGTCGAGGTCCCGATGGCTGAAGGCGATCTCCGGGTTGATCCCCTCCCGCAGGACCATCGCCATCAGGTCCGTGCGGAGGCGATAGAACGGCACATGAACCTGGATCTTTTCCCATATCTCGCGCATGTGTACCTCACTGCCTCCCTGAACTGCCCCTTTACCACAGGCGTTTCCTTTTCACAACGGCCAGTTCCGCTCCGATCGGTATTGACAGCCCCCCCCTGCTCTGCTATGAAACCTAAAATGGTTATTATGGAATCGGGCGGGCAGCGCAGGCCGATGGCCGCCCGATACAGCGGAGGAAAGGGGGCGGATTGATAAGACGAAAGGAACCCGATTCGCGGGCACGGGCACTTCGGGCCGTCAACGCGGCCCTGGAGAAGAAGGCAAAGGACCTGGTCGTCCTCAAGGTGCAGGAGATATCCGCCTTTGCCGACTATTTCATCATCTGCAGCGGGACCTCGGACCGCCAGGTCCGGGCCATCGCGGCCTCCATCCAAGAGACCCTGAGCATGGCCGACATCCGCCCCCTGGGCGTCGAGGGAGAAGCGGCGGGACAGTGGGTTCTGATGGATTACGACGATGTGATCATCCACATCTTCCTCGAACAGGTCCGGACATTCTATGACCTAGAACGGCTGTGGTCCGAGGCGCCGCGGATGGACGTCCCTGACGAAACGGTCGTCCTGAAGACGCTGTCCAAGGAACTGTAGCGTGCGCGAAATCATCACCGGGGTGGCCGACCTGCTGTTCCCTCCGCTGTGCATAACCTGCGGGGCGGTTCTCGGTGAGCGGCCCTGCCTCCCCTTCTGCCCCGCCTGCGGCGAGGGAATTCGCGCCATCCGCTCCCCCCTCTGCCCCCGGTGCGGCGTCCCCTTTCCCGCGGACGGCGGGGAAGACCACCTCTGCGGGGGGTGTTTGACCGGCAAGCGGCCCTATGCAATCTCCCGGTCGCTCGGGCTGTACGAGGGGACGCTCCTGAAGGCGATTCACCTCTTCAAGTACCGGGGGAGGATCGGGATCGGCGAGGTCCTGGGCCGGATGCTGGCCGATTTTGCCGGCGGACAATGGGGCAGGGATGCCTTCTCCGTGGTCATCCCCGTTCCGCTCCATCGGAAGCGGCTTCGGGAACGGGGGTTCAACCAGGCCCTGATCCTGGCGCGCGAGGTGGCGAAACGGTTCTCGCTCCCGCTGGAGTTCATGGCCCTCAGCCGGGAGGTCTTCACCGCGCCACAGGTCGGCCTGGGGCGGGAGGAGCGATCGCAAAACGTCCGGAAGGCCTTCGCGGTACGGAAACCGCATGCGATCGCCGGACAGAGGGTCCTGCTGGTGGATGATGTCACCACCACGGGGAGCACGGTGAGCGAATGTGCCGCCGTGCTGAACCAGGGAGAGGCCGAGGCGGTGGCAGTCCTCACCCTTGCCCGGGCGCTCGACGGCACCGATGTCGCCCCGGACGCCACAGCCCCCGCCGAGGAGGTGCAGTAACATGGACAAGATAGTGGACTGGAATGAGCTGAAGGAGCGGGTGGACGAGGCGCACCGCAAAGGCAAGAGGGTCGCCTTTACGAACGGCTGCTTCGACATCCTCCATGTGGGTCATGTCCAGTATCTGCGCGAGGCGCGCAGGACCGGCGACCTCCTGATCCTGGGGTTGAACAGCGATGCGTCGGTCCGCGCGATCAAGGGGGAACGGCGGCCGCTGGTCCCCCAGGGGGAGCGCGCCGAGGTCGTAGCATCGCTCGAGAGCGTTGATTACGTTACCATTTTTAATGATCAGACGCCGCTCAGTCTCATCGAGTACCTGCGACCGGATGTTCTGGTCAAAGGGGGAGACTGGCAGGAAGAGACAGTCGTCGGGAGCGATGCGGTCAGGTCGTGGGGAGGGCGCGTGGCGATCATCCCCCTGACTGCAGGAGCATCGACGACCAATATCGTGGAGAAGGTCCTGCGCGTCTACGGAACCAAGTGAATATATTACCCTCTCCCGATGCTCATTTTTTTCTTTACAAATCACTCTCCATCATGTAAGGAGTGTTCCCCAAATCGAACATCGGATAGGAGATGATGAGCGTAGTGCCGAAAACGACGATGAAGGCTGAAAAAGTCGAATTTTTTCGCTACATGCTGACGCAGAAGATCAACGAGCTCCTGGATGAGGCGGGTAAGACGGTCTCGGAGATGACCAGCGGCGTAAAAGAGAACTATCCCGACCCCAACGACCGGGCATCCCTCGAATCGGACCGGAATTTTGAACTGCGGATCCGCGATCGGGAAAGAAAACTGATCATGAAGATGCAGGAGGCCATCAAACGGATGGACGATGGAGTGTTCGGGGTCTGTGAAGTCTGCGGGGGGCCGATCTCGGAAAAACGGCTGATGGCCAGACCGGTCACTACCCTCTGCATCGACTGCAAGATGAAACAGGAAAAGATGGAAAAGCTCAAAGGGGAATAACGCCCCCTCCGCGCCGCACGGCGACGCGAACTTGCCCCCCTTTCGATCCCCTGTCTCCCGGGGGAGGAAGGGGGTTTTTGTTAGGAAGACGACGGATGTTTGTCAGGGTTGCCATACCGATCCCCGCCGACAAGACCTTCACCTATGCCGTCCCCGAACGGTTCGTCCCCGCAGTCGCCGTCGGCATGCGCTGCATCGTCCCCTTCGGAAAGAGGCGGGTAGCCGGTTTCATCGTCGAAGCGATGGCCGAGGCGAACTGCGATCAGACCGTCAAGGAGATCATTGATCTGCCCGACGGCGAGCCCCTGTTCCACTCCGGGGACCTGCCCTTCTATGAATGGGTTTCCCGCTACTACCTCTCCCCCTTCGGAAAGACCCTGGCTGAACTGCTGCCCGGCGGGATCGGCGCGAAAAGCGACCGGTGGGTTTCGGTCGCCGAGGGAGTGGCCGCACCTGCCTGTCGGCTCTCCCCGGGACAGAAGAGGATCCTCGCGGAGATGGCATCCTCCCCCCGGGGGCTCTTTCTGGAGAGCCTTCGCGAGGCTCTGGGAACGACCACCCTCTCCCGGGATCTCCGTCTGCTTGAGGAAGCAGGGATCGTCTGTTCAGAGGCGCGCCTGACCAGGCCGCTTCTCCGGCCGAAAACGGAGCGCTGGGTCGGCCCGTGCGCGGGGGCCCCGGCGGTGACCCTCACGGCGAAACAACGCTCCTTGAAGGAGACTCTGCAGGAGCGGGGGGCAATGCCGGTCGCTACCCTGCGCGCGCTGGTTCCCCATTCTTCCGCAACGCTTGGCCTCCTCGTGAGGAAAGGAATCGCCTGCATCTCCGAGCAGGAAGTCTGCCGCGGATATGCCCCGGCGCCGGGAATCGGAAAGGGGCGTACGGTCGTGGCGCTGAGCGGGGCGCAGACCGCCGCTCTCGAGGAGATCAACCGGTGTCTCGGCTCGGGGGAATTCTCTCCCTGCCTGCTCCACGGCGTGACGGGCAGCGGCAAGACGGAGGTCTACCTCCGGGCGATCGAGGAGGCGCTCCGGGCCGGCGGCGGTGCCATCTACCTCGTCCCGGAAATCGCTTTGACGGTGCAGCTCCTGGCACGCATCGGGAGCAGATTCCCCGGGGGAGAAGTGGCGGTTCTCCACAGCGGCATCACCGCCAGCGTCCGGTACGATCAGTGGAAGCGGATCCGCAGGGGAGAGGCCCGCCTTGTCGTGGGCGCCCGCTCAGCCCTGTTCGCACCGGTTGGCAACCTCCGGCTGATCGTCGTCGACGAGGAGCATGACGCCTCCTACAAGCAGGACGAACGGCTGCGCTACAACGCCCGGGATCTTGCCCTGGTCAGGGGACGGTTCAGCGGCGCAACGGTGATTCTCGGCTCTGCCACGCCGGCCGTCCAGACGTACCATCGCGCCAGCGAGGGGCAGTACCGCTACCTGGCTCTCCCCCGGCGGATCGACGACAGGCCCCTTCCCCGTGTAGACGTCGTAGATCTGAGGACGGAGCGGAACGAACAGGGTCTCACCCCGCTCCTGTCTCGCGCCCTTATCACGGCGATCGGCGAAACCCTGGCCGCGGGGAAGCAGACCCTCCTGTACCTCAACCGACGGGGATTTCACACCTTCCTCGTCTGCGCACAGTGCGGTCATTCCTTCTCCTGTCCCAACTGCGCGATCTCCCTCACCCATCATGCGGCCGAGGGGGCGATGAAGTGCCACCATTGCGGGTTCACCGTACCCATCGCCGCCTCCTGCCCCCGCTGCCGGGGGTGCACCATCCACAGCCACGGCGCCGGTACGGAGCGGGTCGAACAGGAGGCAACGCGGCTCTTTCCCGCGGCGCGCATCGCCCGGATGGACAGCGATACGACCGCCCGAAAGGGAGAATCGGAGCGGATTCTGCGGGGAGTCGACCGGGCCGAGGTCGACATCCTCATCGGGACGCAGATGATCGCCAAGGGGCACGACTTCCCCGGGATCACCCTCGTCGGCGTCATCGCCGCCGATGCCTCGTTGAACCTCCCGGACTTCCGGGCAGCCGAGTGGACCTTTCAGGTCCTGACGCAGGTGTCGGGCCGGGGAGGACGAGGGGATCAGCCGGGAAGGGTCCTGATCCAAACTTTCAACCCCGGCCATTATGTCCTTCGCCGGGCGCAGGAACACGACTATGCCGGGTTCTACGCGGACGAACTGCCCCTGCGCCGCCAACTCGGCTACCCCCCCTTTTCCCGGCTCGTGGGTCTCCATTTTTCCAGCCTCGACCGGCGGACGGGAAAACGGGAAGTCGACGGCATCGGCGTCCGGGCTCGGCAGTTGGCCGCGAGCTCTGGCGCCGCGTTGGATGTGATCGGTCCCGCCGAATCGCCGCTTGCCCGGATCCGGGGCCGGTACCGCTGGCAGCTCCTGCTGCGGGGGAAGGAGAGCCGCCCGCTTCTGGCCCTGGCGCAAACGCTCCTCAGGGAATCCGGACGCACCGGCCTGGAGATCCAGGCGGATGTGGATCCCCTCAACTTCATGTAGGAGGGTTCTCATGCCGAAACCGCGCATTCTGTTCATGGGGACGCCGCAGTTCGCAGTCCCGGCCCTGGAAGGGCTGGTGCGAGGAGGGTATCCCCTGATCGGCGTCGTCACGCAGCCCGACCGCCCCCAGGGACGGGGACGGGGACTCGCCCCCCCACCGGTCAAACTCGCCGCGCAGACGCTCGGTCTGACTATTCTCCAGCCAGAACGGGTGCGAACGCCGGATTTTCTCGAAACCTTCCGCAGCCTCTCCCCCGACGTCGTGGTCGTTGCCGCCTTCGGTCAGATCCTCCCGACGGAGATCATCCGGGGGCCTCGGAGCGGGTGCATCAACATCCACCCGTCACTCCTGCCGAAGTACCGAGGGGCCGCCCCGATCAACTGGGCGCTGATCCGTGGCGAAACCACGACCGGCGTCACGATCATGCGGATGGACGAGGGGGTGGATTCGGGGGATATCCTCCTCCAGGAAGAGACGGTAATCGGCAGCCAGGAGACCTTCGGCGAGCTCCACGATCGGCTCGCCGCGCTCGGGGCGCGGCTGCTCTTGGAGGCGCTTGCGCTGCGGGAGGCGGGAACGCTCCGGCCCCGACCCCAGGAACACCGCCTCGCCACCCTGGCCCCGCGCCTCGGCCCGGGGGATGGCCTGATCAGCTGGAACGCCGATGCACGCGCAATCGCTGCACTCGTCCGTGGGCTCTCCCCGACCCCCGCGGCCTACACCTTTCTCGGCGGCAGGAAATTGAAGGTGTTCACGGCAGCGGCCGAAACCGCCCCCGCAACGGCAGCGCCGGGAACGGTGACGGGGGAGACGGCCGCCGGACTGCGGGTGGCTGCCGGCCAGGGACATCTCCTGATCGGCGAGTTGCAGATCGAGGGGAAGAAGCGCCTTGCCGCCCGCGATTTTCTGCGCGGCATCCGGATCATGCCCGGAGAGGTCCTAGGCTAACGGGAGACGGTGGATGAACGGAGCGAACCCCCGGCGGATAGCCGTCGATATCCTCAACCGGGTCGATGCAGAGGGCGCCCATGCGGAACCCCTGCTGGACGCCGCCCTGACGGGAGCGGGGCTCAGAACGCCTGCCGACCGGGGTCTGCTCACCGAGCTTGTCTACGGCACGCTCCGGGTGCGGGGCAGCCTGGACTGGGTCGTCGCCGCCCTGTACCGGGGAAACGCAGCGGCGCTGGATACGGCAGTCCTGAACATCCTCCGCACCGGGCTGTACCAGCTGCAGTTCACCGACCGGATCCCCCCCTTCGCCGCGGTAAACGAGGCCGTGGCTCTCGCCCGCGCACTCGTTCCCGCGGCCGCGGGGCTGGTAAACGCCGTGCTCCGGGCCTTCCTCCGGCGTGGGGAGTCGATCGCCTGGCCCGATATGGCGAAGCATCCCGCACAGGCGATCGCGGTCCGCCACTCCCATCCCCGCTGGCTGGTCGAACGCCTCCTCGCCGACACCGGGGTGGAAGAGGCCGTCGCGATCTGCCGGGCGAACAACGCCATCCCGCCTGCCACGCTGCGGGTGAACACGCTGAAAACCTCGCGTGAAGAGGCGATCACGGCGCTGGCAGCGGAGGGGATTTCCGCCGCGCCGGCCCGCTTCTCCCCCGACGGCGTCATCCTCGCCTCCCCTGCCGCCGCGCTGAGGCAGAGCACTGCCTATCGATCGGGGCTGCTCCGCATCCAGGACGAGGCCTCGCAGCTGATCGCCCATCTCGTCGCAGCCGCGCCGGGTGACCGGGTCCTCGACCTCTGCGCCGGTGCGGGGGGAAAGACCCTCCATCTGGCGGCGCTGATGGAAAACCGCGGGAGTGTCACTGCCGTCGACCGCGAACCGCGGCAGCTCGCCATGCTCCGCGCCGAGGCCGACCGTCTGGGGGTGACGATTGTGCAGACGCGGGCCGGCGACGCGGCCGCGGCAATCGTCCCCCTCCGGGAGACCTTCGACCGGGTTCTCCTGGACGCGCCCTGTTCCGGGCTCGGCACGCTCCGCCGTAACCCCGAGATCCGCTGGCGGGTGACCCTGGCCGATGTGGGCCGGTGTGCCGAACTCCAGCATGCCCTGCTGGCACGAGCCGCTGGATACGTCCGGCCGGGCGGCCGCCTCGTCTACAGCGTCTGCACCGTCACCCCGGAGGAAAACGAGGAGGTCATCGGCGCCTTCCTGCGGCTCCGTGCCGACTTCACGCTGCTTCCCCTGAGCGGTGTTTCCCCGGCACTGCTCAACGCCGCCGGATACTTCCGGAGCGCACCCCACCTCCACGGGGCCGACGGCTTCTTCGCCGCAGCCCTCCTCCGCGGCGCCTGAGCGCCGGTCGCGCAGAAACGGATGGGCTGAGCCTCACCTGGAGCGCGAATCCCATTGACGCGCTGAAGGAAAAAATGATAGGAGCATCCCGTCGTCTGTGTCCGAACCGAACACAGTCGCATGGTCGCAGGGCCGGCAGACGCCGGTGCCTCACTACAGGGGGGAATGATGTTTATCGAACAGCGGCAGGTCGGCCAGATGGCCGTATTCGCCTACCTGGTGGGCGATGAGCAGCAGGGAGTCGCGGTCGTCATCGACCCGGCAGCGGACGCGGATGGAATCGTGGCAGCGGCAGAACAGAGAAAGGTCAAGATCACCCATATCGTCAACACCCATGGGCATGTCGATCATACAGGCGGCAACGTGGACATCAAGGCCAGGACAGGGGCAGAAATCGTCATCCACGCCGATGACGCCGACATGCTCGTTTCCACACCGGCCGCGGTTCTGAGGATGTTCTGTGCGAAGCAGTCTCCCCCCGCCGACCGGACGGTGCGGGACGGCGATTCGATCACCGTCGGCGGGATCAGCCTCCGGGTCATCCACACCCCCGGCCATTCGCCGGGAAGCATCGTCCTGTATACGGAGGGGTACGCCTTCACCGGGGACACGCTGTTCGTGGAGGCTGTCGGCAGGACCGACCTTCCCGGCGGTTCGGGAGAGGTGATGTTCGATTCCATCCAGCGAAAGATCTGCTCGCTCCCCGACGAGACGATGGTCCTGCCGGGCCATAACTACGGCAGTGCCCCGACCTCCACGATCGGTCACGAGAAGCAGTACAACCCCTTTTTACGGTAATCGACACGGAAGGAGGCAGTATGATCCGCTCAGGTCTGATGAACACCAGTTTCCCCGGGCTGAACCTTGCCAGTACGGGCAAGGTTCGCGACATCTATGCCCTCGACCCGTACCTCCTCATCGTCGCCACCGACCGGATCTCCGCCTTCGACGTGATCATGCCGAACCCGGTCCCGGGGAAAGGCGAGGTGCTCACCCGGATGTCCGCCTTCTGGTTCGGGAAGATGGCGGATATCGTACCCAATCATCTCGTTTCCACCGATCCCGATCAATACCCCGCAGCCTGTGCGCCCTACCGCGCAGCCCTGCGGGGGCGGAGCATGCTGGTGAAACGGGCAAAACCCCTCCCGGTGGAGTGCGTGGTCAGAGGCTACCTGAGCGGCTCGGGATGGAAGGACTACTCCCAGGGACGGGCCGTCTCCGGGATAACGCTCCCGCCAGGTCTCAAGGAATCCTCACGGCTCCCGCAGACCCTGTTTACCCCCTCCACCAAGGCCCCCGACGGGGAGCACGACATGCCCATAAGCCGCGAGCAGATGGCCGGGATCATCGGCGCGGAATTGACCGACCGCATCATCCGCACGAGCCTTGCCGTCTATGAGCGGGCCGTGGGGATCGCCGCGGCAGCGGGAATCATCATCGCCGACACCAAAATGGAATTCGGTCTCCTGGACGGCGAGTTGATCCTCATCGACGAGCTTCTCACCCCCGACTCCTCCCGGTTCTGGCCGATGGATGACTACGAAGAGGGGCGGCCCCAGAAGAGTTACGACAAACAGTTCCTGCGGGACTACCTGCTGTCGATCAACTGGAACCAGCGACCGCCGGCCCCGGAACTACCCGGGGAGATCATTGAAAAGACCGGGGCAAAGTACCGGGAGGCGCTGAACCTCCTGGTGCGGTAGGCAGCCCGTTGACAGGGAGCAAAACATGGTTATGTTAACGCAGCTTGGGAACCATCTCCCGGTGAGCGCAGGCAAGGACTGATAGCCGGCCGCCGGGGAGCCGGGACCGCAGATCGACGGTGGGGCGACCGTCAGTGTATGACTTCACCGGAGTCGGCGGCGCCGCCGGGCGGAAGATCAGCACAATCACCGCGGGAGGAACGGGAACGGGTGAATGACAAAGCGTGACTATTATGAAGTCCTGGGAGTGGACGCAACCGCTTCGGAAGAAGAGATAAAGAAGAGCTACCGCAAGCTCGCCATGCAGTACCATCCGGATCGCAATCCGGGGAACAGGGAAGCGGAGGAAAAATTCAAGGAAGCGGCCGAGGCGTACGAGGTCCTGAGCGATGCGGAGAAACGGGAGATCTACAGTCGATACGGGCATGAAGGGCTCAACGGCGTCGGCTACCGGGGTTTTTCCGGTTTTGAGGACATCTTCTCGAGCTTCGGCGATATCTTCGGCGATGTCTTCGGGTTCAAGCGGGGCCATTCCCGAACCCGTACGGGAGCCCGGGCAGGCGCCGACCTGCGGTACGATCTGGCGATCTCATTCATGGACGCCGCTCTCGGCGCTTCCACCGAGATCCGGATCCGGAAGCGCATCCCTTGCGCGTCATGCCGGGGAACGGGGTGCGCCCCGGGGACCTCACCGCAGGTCTGCACGCTCTGCCAGGGACGGGGGCAGGTGACGCAATCCAGCGGCTTTTTCAGCATCAGTTCTACCTGTCCCCAGTGTCAGGGACAGGGGGGAATGATCACCACACCCTGCACCGAATGCTCGGGAAGGGGCAAGGCAGTGGAAGAAAAGACCGTCCAGCTCAAGATACCGGCGGGGGTAGAGACAGGCTCCCGTCTGCGGCTGCGGGGTGAAGGCGAAGAGGGGGAATACGGTGGTCCGAGCGGCGATCTGTACGTCTTCATCGAAGTGGAAAAACATGATCTGTTCGAACGAAACGGCGATGACGTCCTCTGCCGCGTCCCCATCAGTTTCGTGCAGGCGACCCTCGGGGGAACGGCGGAGGTACCGACGCTCGACGGATCGGAAAAACTCAAGATACCGCGGGGGACCCAGTCGGGAAGGGTGTTCCGGCTGAAGGGGAAGGGAATCCCCCATCTGCGGGGGTATGGGCGCGGGGATCAGTTGATCGAAACGGTCGTATCCATTCCGACGGGACTGACGAAGAGGCAGGAGGAACTGCTTAAGGAGTTCGACAGGCTGAGCAGTGAAGCGGCGACCAGGTAACGCGCAGTCGATTGTACTGCTTTCCAGAAAGGGGGGGGTCATGCGGAAGCAACGGTTGGGGATCCTATTGGCGGTTGCGGGCCTGATTCTGCAGTCCGGCTGCGCGGCGCTCGTGGTGGGCGGCGCAGCGGCGGGTGCCGGTACGGGCACGTACTTCTACATAAACGGCGAAATGAAGACCGACTATTACGCCTCCTTCGACGCGGTCTGGGCCGCCTGTGAAAAGACCGTGGCGGACATGCGCGGTCTGGACGTACAGCGGGACAGGACGCTCGCCAGTGGAACGATCGATGCGGCCATCGACAACGAACAGGTAAAATTCATCGTGACCTACAAGGCCAAGAACGTGACGACGGTGTCGATTCGCATCGGTCTGTTCGGGAATAAACTCTCCTCGCAGCTGATCCACGATAAGATCTTGGACAACCTGACCAAGAAGTAGGCCGCAGCAGGTCTCCGGAGGGTACGGCACTGCGGTTCCCGGAACACGGGTAAGGCTGATGAAGAAAAAATTGTGCGCAGGCCTGCTTCTCTCCGCCCTTCTGGTCTACCTTTCGATCCGGGGGATCGATTTCGCGGATGTTGCCGGGGGATTCCGGGCATTCCGCTACGGGTTTCTCCCTGCCATTCTGGCCGTCATGCTCCTGATGCAGCTGTTGCGCTCGTACCGCTGGGGGCTGATTCTCCGCCCGCTGGAGCGGGTCGATCAGCTGTCACTGTTTGCCGTCACGAGCGTGGGCTTCCTCGCCATCATCGCCATCCCGGCGCGCCTGGGGGAGGTGGTACGGCCCTATCTCATCACGAAGAAGAGCGGCATCAGAATGAGTTCGGCCGTAGGCACGATCGTCGTCGAGCGGGTGCTCGACAGCCTCACCGTGCTGTTCATCGCGGTTTTCGTCCTGCTCTTCACCCCGCTGCCGGCCTGGCTGGTCCGTTCCAGCATCCTGTTCCTGCTCCTGACGCTTGCCCTCGTATCGGTCATGATCCTGCTGATCGTCAGGCGCGAGGCGTCGCTCCGGGTTCTCGGCCCGCTGATCGGGAAGCTCCCCCCGCGGTATGCCGAAGCAACGCAGCGCCTCATCTGCCAGTTCCTCGACGGATTCCGGATCATGGCCGATCCGGCGCTGCTGCTGTCGGTCGCCTGGCTGTCGATCGTCATCTGGCTCGTCGACGTGTATGCCATCTATCTCCTGTTTCGCGCCGTGAACTTCCAGCTGCCCGTCGTCGCAGCCTTCGTGCTGATGATCATCCTGATCATCGGGATCGCCATCCCCACGGCGCCGGGATTCATCGGCAACTGGCACTACTCCTGTATTCTGGGCCTCGGCCTCTTCGGCGTGCCGAAAACGGACGCCCTCACCTTCGCGATCATCTACCACATCCTCTCCGTGGCGGTGGTGATCGTCCTCGGGCTCCTCTTCCTCCCCTTCAACCGCTTTTCCCTGGGCGATCTGAGCCGCCAGTCGGCGTCGTAGACGTCCACCCACTCCCGATCGGCCCGCGCCGGGCGGGCGCGACCCCGGGGATTCAGGGGTCGCCCTTGAGTTCCAGGCCGTAGGCTCTGATCTTCTTGTGCAGATTGCTCCGTTCGAGGCCGATCGCCTCTGCGGTCCGGGAGATGTTGCCGTCAAACTCCCTGAGCTTCCGGATGATGTACTGCCGTTCGAAATTCTGCTTTGCCGTCCGGTAGGAATCGCCGTCCCCCTCGGGCCCGGGAGGTACGGCCTCCCGCCGTTCTTCGCCGAACAGCGGGGGGAGGTCGGCGGCGGAGATCGTGTCGGAGGGCGTCATGATCACCAGCCGTTCGATGATGTTCTTCAGTTCGCGTACGTTTCCCGGCCAGCTGTGCCGCGTCAGCACGGCCAGCACCTCCTCGGTTACCCGCTTTTCCGGCTCACCCTCCTTCGCGGCGAAGTCTTTGAGAAACCGGTCGACCAAGAGTGGGAGGTCCTCCGTTCGATCGCGCAGAGGAGGGATCCTGAGCGGAATGACGTTCAGGCGGTAGTACAGATCCTGCCTGAACCGGCCCTCTTCCATCTCCTTTTCCAGATCCTTGTTCGTCGCGGCCAGCACGCGGACATCGGTGGGAATCAGTTTGTTTCCGCCCACTCGCTCGAACTTCTTCTCCTGCAGGATCCTCAGCACCTTCGCCTGCGCCTTGAGGCTCATGTCGGCAACCTCGTCGAGAAAGATCGTCCCCTCGTTGGCCAGATCGAATTTCCCCCGTTTCATGGCCGTGGCACCGGTAAAGGCCCCGCGCTCATGGCCGAACAGTTCGCTCTCGATCAAGTCCTCCGGAATCGCCGCACAGTTCACCTCGACGAAGGGCCGCTGCGCCCTCCTGCTCTGACGGTGGATCGAGCGTGCCACCAGTTCTTTGCCCGTTCCGTTCTCCCCCATGATCAGGATCCAGGCATTCGTCGGTGCCACGATACCGATCATCTCCTTGAGCTCCTGGACCGGACCACTCGCTCCGGTGAGCACGTACTCGTGGCTGACCTTCTGCTTCAGGAAGAGGTTCTCCTCTTCCAGCCGCACCATCTCGAGCGCATGATTGACGACCAGGACCACCTTCTCGAGCGACAGCGGTTTTTCGATGAAATCGAACGCCCCGAGTTTCGTCGCCTTCACTGCCGTTTCGATACTCCCGTGACCCGACATCATCACGACGGGAATCTGGGGATGTCCCGCCTTGAGTGCCTTGAGGACCTCCATTCCGTCCATCCCCGGGAGCCAGATGTCGAGAAGAACCAGACTGGGCAATTCCTCTTCCACCACCCGCAGCGCATCCTCGCCGTTTGCGGATATGATGACCCCGTGTCCTTCATCGGCCAGAATTCCCCCCAGGGTCTGACCGATGCTCTCCTCGTCATCGACAATCAGAATCGCCTTGCCCATCGCCGTCCTTTCCCCGCTCCTTTCCGTCCCGCCCGGACACGAAGGCTGCCGTCCGGTCTCGTCGTCGCTATCCCCCGTTCGGCAGGGGAAATTCGAAGGCCACAACGGTTCCCCGGGGGTGGTTGTCCACCACGCTCACCCTGCCGTGATGGTCGCCGATGATCGAGCTGACGATCGCCAGCCCCAGTCCCGTCCCGGACCGTTTCGTCGAAAAATAGGGCTCAAACATCTTCAGCTTGTCATTGGGCGGGATGCCGCAGCCGTTGTCGGCAACCTCCACCGTCGCCCTCCTCCCGCCCCGGTCGCAGGCGGTCCTGATCTCGATCCTGCCGTCGTTTTTATCCACCGCTGCCACGGCGTTGTCCAGCAGGTTGACCATCACCCTCCGGATTTGCTCCGGGTCGAGCATCACGCTCGGCATATCGGCATCGGGCGTGAACTCGAAGGAAATATCCTTGTGGGCGTCCTGGAACAGAATCACCGAATCACGGACCACCCCGTTCAGGTCGTCGAGTGCCAGATTCGTAACCGGCAGCCGGGCGTAGCGGGAGAATTCGTCCACGAGATTCTTCAGGACATCGACCTGGTCGATGATCGTCTTGGTACACTCCTGGAAGACGGCGCCATCAGCCCCCATCCGCTCGCCGTACTTTTTCTGCAATCTCTGCGCGGACAGCTTTACCGGGGTGAGGGGGTTCTTGATTTCATGGGCCATCCGCCGCGCCACTTCCCGCCAGGCAGCTGCCCGCTCCGCGCGCTGCAAATGGGTCAGGTCTTCGAACACGACGACCATCCCCATGTTGTTCCCCTCGTCGTCGCGGATCAGGGTGATCGTCATCAGGATGATCATCGCCCGATCCGGCAGGGTAAGATCGATCTGCTTTTCGATGAACCCTTCGCCCCGGGCGAGCAGTTCCCGGAGGACCTCTTCCGCTAACAGGCGGTGCTCGGGGAGGAGCACCTCGTCGAAGCGCCTGTGGAGAACCTTCTGTGTCCGGATGCCGAGCATCCGCTCGGCAGCGCGGTTGACCGTCGTGATCACCCCGCTGCCGTCCACCGATATGACGCCCGCCGAAACGTTCCGCAGGACCGTTTCCGTGTATTTTCTCCGCTGTTCGAGGTCTGCGTTCGCCTGCTCGAGGCCCTGATTGCTCCGGTTAAGGTCCCGCGTCATCTGATTGAAGGAATTGACGAGGATGCCGATCTCGTCGTCGGCCACGATATCGATCTGATGATTCAGGTCCCCCTGGGCGATGCGTCGCGTCGCTGCGGCAAGGTCCTGTATCGGAACGGTGATCCCCTTTGCCAGGTAGAGGCCGAACCAGGTTGCGGAAAAGATGATCAGCAGCATGACGATGAACAGCGTGACGATGTACCCGAACTTGATCGGCGTCTTGAGCAGTGCGAGCTGCCGGTACTCCTCAGATGTTTTTGAAATAACCGCGATCTTGTCGACAAGCCCATCCGGAAAGTAGTAGCTCGCCGTCACGTACCCGATGACCGTGTTCGGGGTCGCCTGGGAATAGATGGGCACTGCCGCCCGGATCAGATCGCCCCCTCCCGCCTGTTCGATCGTGGCCACTTCTCTGCCGACGTACAGGTCTTCGAGCGCCTTGGCGGAGAGGGGCCGGGGGGTCATCTGGGGGTGCTCCTCATCCCGGATCGTCACATGGTCCTTCTGGTTCTGAATGTGGACCTCGATCATGTTGAGCTTGTAGGTCTTGTGCCGTCGTTCGACCAGGGCCTTGAGGTAGAGATATTTCTCCCCCTCGTACAGACCGTTCTTCGAAATATCGGCGCTGAGCTGGCGGGCGTAATACTTCGCCTGATCGGCCGATTGCTGGTAGTACAGCTGGGCAACCTCAAGCGTCCTGTTCAGGGCGTCGCCGATGCGGATGCTGAACCAGTTGTCGATGCTGTAGGAGAGTACGTTGATCGAGACGAGAAACAGCAGGACCGTCGGGATCAGCGACAGGCCGACGAACGCCGCCACCAGGCGGGTCCGGAGTTTCGATCCCGCCACCCCTCGCCGCCGTTCGTATATCAGCTTCACCAGGTTCCGGACGATCAGAAAGATCAGCAGAATGATCAGGATGATGTTGATATTGATCAATCCGAACACGAGGGCGTTGCTGGAAAGGGGCAGCGGGATCATCTCGCCGCGGAACACGCGGCTCTCCAGGTAGGTCACAACGGCAATCAGCGCCACCGTCACGGCGATGATGATCCGCTCGCGCTTGCGGCGTCTCGCCTCTCGTCCTTCGAGTTCGACCGGCCGGCTGTCCTTTTTCATCAGTAAAAGAATCCCTCCCGGTACCAGTCGGTTTCAAAATCCCACAGGGAAACGAAGAAAAAGATGTATTCCATATTGAGCGGCAGGCGGACCTTTTCTAGCTTTGCCTTGATCTGGACGGCATAAAACTCATTTCTCTGGAGCGACTTCACGGGCACTACGGGAAACCCGTTGAGCTCGGCCATGGCCCGCTTGGCGCTTTCATAGTCCGAGAAGGTGATCGCCTCTTTTTCCCCCTCAGAGGAGACCGAAAAAAGTTTCTTGACGATGTCGTACTTGATCGTGCGTCTGACGGTCAGGCCGGCGATCTTCTTATCCACCCAGTACCGGCGTTCCTGGTAGAGATCGATGAGGAAGGTGAAAGTAGTCGGGACACCGGCCAGTATCGCGGCTTCCATGTCTTTGGTGAAACTGTTCGTCAACCGGGCGTATACCAGGACATGGGTCGCATCGTTGGTGACAAAACAACTGATCGTCGCTTCACGTGCCTGGAGCTGGAAGGGAACTGAAAGAGAATACAAGAGGATCAGACATACGGATCCAAACCTGGTCCTTCGCTGCATCGATATCCCTTACCCGACCACACCGCCCGCCAACACGGCATTGGGGACACGCCCGTCCGTGGTGCAATAGAGCACTTTTTTTGTTATTCTGAGCGTTTGGCAGGTATACTAAGAAACTGCACGGTAAAAAGCAAGGCCTATTTCTCCGGGGCGAGGGGGGAAGCGGAGGAGAAAACGGCGCTTACATCAGCGAGACCGGCGCCGGTTCCGAATCGAGGACGCGAAAGGATGGGATGCGCAGTGACGAATACTCCCCCGCGCTTCCCTCATGGCCGATCCGGCTCACCATCGTCCAGCACTCCGTGTGGGCCATCAGTTCCTTGAGGAGAAGGTTGTTCAGCCGGTGGCCGGATTTGAAGGCGATGAAGTGACCGATGATCGGGATGCCGAGGAGCGACAGGTCCCCGATCGCGTCGAGTATCTTATGGCGGACGAATTCACCGGGAAAGCGCAGGCCGCCCTTGTTGATGATCCGGTGCTCGTCCAGAACGACGGCATTGCGCAGCGACCCACCCAGGGCCAGCCCCTTTGCCTGCAGATATTCCACGTCTTTCAGGAAACCGAAGGTCCGTGCGGCACATATATCCTCTTCGTAGGATACGTCGCATAACTTCATATCGTGGGACTGTACGCCGATCGAGGGATGGTCGAATTCGATCTTGTAGGTAATCCTGAATTCCGGAAAAGGCAGCAGCATCGCCGTGCTCTCCCCCTCGGAAACGGAGATCATCTCTTTGATCACGAGCAGCGGCTTGCACTTCTTCTGGACCTGCGTGCCTACGCTCTTGAGGAGTTCCACGAAGGGACGGGAGCTGCCATCCATGATCGGCACCTCCGGGGCGTCGACCTCGACGACCGCATTGTCGATTCCCATCCCGCTGAAGGCGGACATCAGGTGCTCGACCGTGGATACGGTCACCCCGTTGAGACCGAGGGTCGTTGCCAGGGTTGTATCCCTCACGTTGTGTACGTCCGCTTTGATCCGGTTGTCGCCCCGCAGATCGCTGCGGACAAAAACGATCCCTTCGTCAACGCCGGCAGGTTTAATCACCATGCCGACTTTTCTGCCGGAATGCAACCCTATGCTCTTGCACCCAATTTCGTGCTTGACTGTCCTTTGGAACAACGTACGCTCCTTTTACCGATACTGAACCGATCTGTTACCCTACCGATCCTTCTTTCAGCAATATCCGTACCATTACCGGTGACTCCTCCACAAAGAGCTATTTAGCTATAATGATTAGAAAATAACATCTCCATGGGGAAACGCCGTCCCCTCTCCTGTGGCAATACGGTCAGGGGGACTAGTTGATTGTGGCGGAAGCGACACACTACCCCGGTTCGGTCGGGCGGCCCCGCCCGACGGTCCTCACCCGTGCGGGGAATGGAATCGCTCCCTTTCGCTGTAGATGCAGCCGCAGTACTGCTGGCGGTACATCCCGATCTCCCTTGAGAGCCTGACCCCTTCCGACCAGCCGGGACGAAAATCCCGGTAGAGGAACGGTACCCCCTCGCTCCCGGCCGCCTCTTCCGCTACGCTCCGGATCAGGGCATGCTTCTGAAAACGACTGTACAGGAGGGTCGTCGTGAACGCGTCGTACCCCCGATCGCGCGCAATCCTCGCCGTCTGGGTAAGCCGCAGGGTGTAACAGTGGCGGCACCGCTCCTGTTCACGGAAGGCGACCTGCCGGAGGAACGCCTCCAGCGGATAGGTCTCCTCCCGGATGACCGAGAGCCCCATCTGGCCTGCGTACTGCGCCAGAGTGTCCCAGCGCCTGCGATACTCCTGATAGGGGTGGATGTTGGGGTTAACAAAGAGGCCGCAAACCTCTCCCCCTTCCGCTCTCAGCACCCGGAGCGGGTAGATGGTACAGGGGCCGCAGCAGGTATGGAGTAAGATATTCAGAACAACTCCTTCTGGCCGCCTCCCGCCCAGGGCCTGCCGAAATGTTCGTAGGCCCGCCGCGTCGCGATCCGGCCCCGTGCCGTGCGCTGGAGGTAGCCTTCCTGGATCAGAAAGGGTTCGTACACGTCCTCGAGCGTCGCTCGCTCCTCCCCGATCGCCGATGCGAGGTTGTCGATCCCTACCGGACCGCCGTCGAACTTGTCGATCACGGTCAAGAGGATGGTCCGGTCCATGTGATCGAACCCCTTTTCATCTACCTCGAACATCGCCAACGCCCCTACCGCTACCTCCCGATCGATCCTTCCTGCGGCCCGGACCTGGGCGTAATCGCGGACCCGGCGGAGCAGGCGGTTGGCGATCCGCGGGGTCCCCCGCGAGCGGCACGCCATTTCGGCCGCCCCTCCCTCGTCGATGTCCACAGCGAGGATCTTCGCGGACCGGCGGATGATGATCCCGAGTTCCGCAGGGGTGTAGAAATCGAAGCGAAAACTCATCCCGAAGCGGTCCCGAAGCGGTGAGGTCAGCAGCCCCGCCCGTGTCGTGGCCCCGATCAGGGTAAATTTCGGGATCTCCAGCTTCATCGAACGGGCAGACGGCCCCTGACCGATCAGGATATCGATGTGAAAATCCTCCATGGCCGGATACAGGATCTCCTCGACGACGTGGGACAGGCGGTGGATCTCGTCGATGAACAGGATGTCCTGTTCATGCAGATTCGTCAGGATCGCCGCCAGGTCTCCCGGTCTCTCGACCACGGGTCCCGACGTCACCTTGATGTCAACGCCCATCTCCCGGGCCATGATGTAGGCCAGGGTCGTCTTCCCGAGCCCCGGGGGGCCGTACAGGAGTACATGGTCCAGGGCCTCACGGCGCTGCCGTGCCGCTTCGATGAACAGAGAGAGATTCTTCTTGATCTTGTCCTGGCCGATGTATTCGGAAAGGCTTTTCGGGCGGAGCGAAACATCGTAGCCGAGGTCATCCTCGATTTCCTGGGGCATCGTCAGCGGATTCTTCGCCGAAACGCTGCCGGCATCGGACTTTTTCACGGCATCCTTTCCTTGCTGTCAGAAGCTCTCCCAGGCCGCCGCGGGGGATCCTACCCGTCACCGGCCCGTCTCCTTTGCACCGCCATGGTCGAGCAACGCCTCACCCTCGGGCTTCGGTCCTCAGGGGAGGGGCTGCCTCCCTTCGCTGTTCGCCTCTGATCGGCCGCACTGCGGAAACAAACCCCACCGGCAGACGCGGAACAGGCTCTTCGTGGTGCTCAACCTGCCAGGAAACGCAGTGCCTGCTTCAGGAGCCGATCGAGCGACTGGGGCTCCTGCGCTTCCCGGATCGCCTTCTCTACCGCCTCTTTGGCGGCCGCTCCCCGGTATCCGAGGTTAACGAGCGCCGAGAGGGCGTCCTCCTTCACCTGTCCACCCCTTTCCGCCGTGACCGGCTGGCCCGTGGCCGGTTCCCAGCCGATCCTGGCGGCCTTGTCTTTCAACTCGAGTACCATCCGCTCCGCTGTCTTCCTGCCCACGCCCGGGATGGCCGTGAGCCGGCGCAGGTCTTCCTCCTTCACCGCACGGATCAGCTCGCCGGCGGCTATTCCGGAGAGTATGTTTACGGCCAGCTTGGGGCCAATCCCGCTCACCGATATCATCAGCTCGAACACCTCCCGCTCCACCGGCACATGAAATCCGAACAGCTGGATCGCATCCTCGCGGACATGGGTATGGACGTGGATGACCACCGGCTGGCCGACTTCGGGCAGTTCGGTGAAGGTGCTCAGGGGGACGACGACGCGGTACGCGACGCCGTGGACATCGATGACGCACTGGGTTACCGATTTCTCGACGAGGGTCCCGCTCAATCGGGCGATCATGTCAGATGGATTCCGTTTTCCCGAAATTAATGTGGCAGATGGATACCGCCAAGGCATCGGCTGCATCGGGCGGCGGAAGCTCCGCAAGATTCAGAATCGCCTTGACCATCATCTGGACCTGTGACTTTTCCGCACGGCCGTAGCCGACGACCGCCTGCTTGATCTCCAGGGGGCTGTATTCGTATACCGTTACCCCCTGCAGTTTCCCCGCCAGGATTGCCACGCCGCGGCAATGCCCTTGTTTGATCAGGCTCTTGACATTCTGCCCGTAGAAGATATTTTCGATGACCAGCGCATCCGGCGCCGCTTGCCCGATCACCGCGAACAGGTTCTCGTAGATCGCCTGCAGGCACACGGTGAGCGTCGCTCCCCTCCGCGGCCGGATCTCCCCGTGTACGACGTGACGGAGGCCGCCCCGTGCCTTTTCGACCACCCCGTAGCCGGTCACCTGACTACCCGGGTCGACGCCCAGTACCCTGAACGTGCCTCTGCGCCCCGCGATCGCATCTCCCTTCGTTCCTCCGTCCGACACCGACATGCCACAACTCTTCCGCGGGAACACGCCCCGCCTAGCCGATCTTCTCCATCACCTCGTCGGAGATGTCGAAGTTTGCGTAGACGTTCTGCACGTCGTCGTTGTCCTCGAGCTTCTCCATCAACCGGAGCATCTGCTCTGCCTTCGTGGGGACCTCAATCTTCACCGTGTTCTGCGGAATCAGGCCGACCTTCGCCTCCAGGGATTTCCACCCCTTGGACTCGATCGCCTTGCGGACCCCTTCGAAGGCCAGCGGATCGGTAATCACCTCCCATTCCGATTCCTGATCCCGGACATCGTCGGCGCCCGCTTCCAGGGCGACCTCCATCAGTTCGTCCTCGGAGACCGTCTTCTTGTCCAGGACGATACTCCCCTTCTTATCGAACATCCAGGCAACGCACCCGTTCTCTCCCAGGTTGCCGCCGTGCTTGGAAAGAATGTGGCGAATCTCGGCTACCGTGCGATTCTTGTTGTCCGTCATTACCTCTACGATAACCGCGACCCCCCCGGGGCCGTACCCTTCGTAGGTAACCTCTTCGTACGCGGCGCCCCCGTCTAATTCGCCGGTACCCTTCTTGATTGCCCGTTCGATGTTGTCCTTGGGCATATTCACTTCCTTGGCGGCGAGCACCGCCGTCCGGAGCCGGGCGTTCCCTTCGATATCCCCGCCCCCCAGCCGTGCCGCCAGGGTGATCTCCTTGATCAGCTTGGTAAAGAGCTTGCCACGCGCGGAATCGATGGCACCCTTTTTTCTCTTGATCGTGCTCCACTTTGAATGCCCAGACATGAGCTCATCTCCCCTGTTGATATGTTTTGTAAAACGCCTGCTTCATAACACAGGCGCAGGGATTCTGTAAAACAAAAAAAACCCCCTCCTTCCGGAGGGGGCTTCGATTTAAATTCCGGCAGCACCTACTCTCCCACACAGTCTCCCGTGCAGTACCATCGGCGCTGGAGAGCTTAACTTCCGTGTTCGGAATGGGAACGGGTGGGTCCTCTCCGCTATAGCCACCGAAATATCCTGAATAAGAACTACAATTGCATATTGTGACAAAACTGAGTGCATCATGATTAAGGCAATATTATGGTCAAGCCTCACGACC
>CAIYSL010000109.1 GCA_903928915.1 uncultured Syntrophobacterales bacterium
GGCGTAGATCTCGTCGAGGACGGCGACGGTGTCGCCGAGGTTCCCGTGCTCGGTCGTCAGGTAGAGCCCCGTGTCCGCCTCAAGGGTTTGCCCCTGGACGCACCTGCGGGCGCCGAGCAGGGCCAGGAGGATGAACCGGTTCACCCGGCGGAAATTCTCCGGGGCGTATTTCCGCAGCTCCTCTTTGAGGAGGTTCACGTCCGCGTCCGCCTCGCCGATGAAGGCCGCGGCGCTGTGGATGAAAAGGCCGCTCATTCTCCCCCGCTCCCGCCTTCGACAATCAGGGTCGTGCAGTTGCCGCCGAACCCGAAATAGTTGAGCATGTAAGCACCCTCCGCCGCCCGCGCGTTTTCCGTCAGCGGGATCAGGTCGCACTCCGCGTCCTTCTCCCGGAATCCCGGGGTGGAGGGGATGAATCCCGCCTTGACCGACTCGGTGAAGAGGATCAGCTCGCAGACGCCGCAGGCGCCCACCGTGTGGCCGATGTAGGGTTTGACCGAGGTCACGGGGGGGATGGCATCTCCGAAGGTCGACCGCATGGCCGCGGACTCGGTCCGGTCGTTGTTCCCGGTCCCCGTGGCGTGGGCCTTGACCGCGCGGACGGCCGCCGGCTCGACCCCCGCCTGGGCAAGGGCCCGGTTCATCGTCTCCGCGACTGCCGTGCCCTCTTCGTCGTGGCTGGTCACGCTGTACACGTCGCAGAGGTTCGCCCCGCCGAGGAGCCGAAAGTCGCCGCCCCGCCGGGGCCCGGCCTCCAGGATCGCGGCCCCGCAGGCCTCGCCGAGGATCAGGCCGTCCCGGTCGCGGTCGAACGGGCGGTAGGTCTCGGAAGCGAGGGATTTGAGCCCCTCGAACCCGTAGAACCCGAGGTTGTTGTACAGGTCGTACCCGATCACCAGGGCCCGCCCGATCCGCCCCTGCCCGATCATCTCCGCGGCGTACAAGAGGGCATTGGCGCTCGAGGTGCACGCCGTCGTGAAGGTGTAGCTGCCCCCCCCGATCCCGAACCGCTCCTGCACGGCCGAGGCGATCTTGCCGTAGCCGGCGGAGGACATCAGGAACAGCTCCGAGACGGCCGCGCCGCTCGGGTGGTGCTTCCCCTCGAACACGGGCACATCCATCGAGGTGGAGCCGAAGAACAGATGGGTATCCGCGAGCTCGTCCGGCCCGAGCCCCGCGTCGGCCACTGCGCGGCCGACCGTCGCGAACAGGAGTTCGCTGAAATACCCCGCGGGGCGGTTCTCCGGCCGGTCCCCCTCGTCCCGCAGGATCAGGTAGTACGGCCGCGTGTAGGGGAGGCCCGCCAGCGGAAAGGAGAGCCGCGCCGGGTTGATCCGCCGGCTGCGCACCGCCTCGACCAGCCCCCCCGGGGTCTCCCCGAGCGCGCAGATCATCGCCTTTCCCGTGACGAACGCCCCTTCCCTCATCGGCTACTCCGGCTGGATGAAATCGGCGAAGCTGTTGAGCGACCGCATCACCTTCCGCATCTTCTTGCTGTCGGTTATGAGCAGGTTGTACCTGTTCTGGACGGCGATCGAGATCTGCAGGGCGTCGATCGAGTCCAGGCCGAGCCGGGAGTCGCTGCCGAACAGCGCCTCCTCGTCCCCGATCTCGGCGGCGTCGATCGCGATGTCGCACTCCGCGACGATCAGCCGCTTCAGTTCCGTCTTCAGTCGCTCGTCGAGCGATCCCTTCATCGCCGTTACCCCTCCCTCTGCCTGCGCAGGATGACCGCCGTCAGCGCCAGCATGACCGTCCCGAACAGCCCCAGCGCCAGGCTCTCCGGCAGGCAGTCGGCGGCGCCGCCATCGCGGAGAAAAATGTCGAGGAACCCTTGGAGCCCCCAGGCCATCGGGGAGAGGTTGGCGAGCTCCTGCATGAACCGGGGCATGACGAAGGTGGGCACCATGATCCCCCCCAGGGCGCCGAAGATGATGTTCAGCACCCCCCCGATCGTGGTCGCCTGCTCGGACGTCCGGGCCAGGGAGGCGATGAACAGGGCCAGGGCGATGGCGCTGAAGCTCACCGCGGCGGCGATCAGGGCCAGGCCGGCCGGGGAGCGCCCCGGGGTCAGGGCGGTCCCGCCGAACAGCGGGACGACCCAGACGCCGATCGCGATCATGATCAGGACCTGGACCCCGTTGATCAAGAGGTACGGGACCATCTTTCCCGCAATCAGCGCGACGCGCGACACGTTCATGCTCTTCAGGCGCATCAGCGTCCCCTGCGCCCGCTCGGAGATGAAGGTATTGGACAGGGGGATGACGATGAAGAACATCGAAAACACCAGCCAGGCGGGGACGCTCTGCTGCACCGCCGAGGGGACCTTGACCGACCCGCCGCCCCGGGTGGCGTACGTCACCGCGACGGGGCTCCCGCCGTCCTTCCGCAGCGACTCCCCGTCGATGCCGGCGGCCACGAGGATGTCGCCCAGGCGCGCGACAAAGGCGTCCCGCCTGAGCATCGCCAGCTTCGCCTCCAGCGCGCCCCTGAGCACCATCTGCGTCTGCACGGTCACCGCGGGGTTGACCAGCAGCTCAAGGGGCGCCTCCCCTTTCCCCCCGGGGGCAGCCTCTACGGCGGCGGAGAACCCCTCCCGGACGATCAGGGCGAACTTGGTGTCCTCCGCGAGCATCCGCTCCCTGAGCCGCTCCGGCGCGGCGTCCCGCTCGAACGCACGGAAGCGGAAGGCCGGCAGACCGCCGATCGCCTTCAGGAATGTCTCCGCATCCTTTCCCCCGTCGCGGTTGACCGTAAGCACGTCGATCGTCACGCCGCCGTGGCTGTCGAAGAGGTCCCGCATCGCCAGCGACATGATCATGATGAACACCGCGGGCATCACGAACAGGACCGCCACCGCGTGGACGTCCCGGGTGATCAGGAGGAACTCCTTCTTCAGCGTGTACAGGAGCTTGCTCATCGCCGCCATCACCGTCACTCCCCGTCACGCAGCCGGACATCGGTCAGTTTGAGGAACAGCTCCTCGAGGGTCCTGCGGCCGAACACGATGTCGGTCACGCCAATCCCGTGTTCGCTGAGCACGGTGAATGCCGCAGCCATGTTCTCCCCGAACCGTTCGTCCCGCTTGACGTGCACGCTCCCCGCTTCCACGCGGATGCCCTGATGCCGCTCCAGCGCCGCGGCGGCATCCTTCCCCAGCTTGGCGACCCGCAGCAGAACCGCGTCGGCGCGCAGCAGCACGGCCTCCTTGGCGTCGTGGAGGACGATCCGGCCCGCGTCGATCACGGCGATCTCGTCGGACACCTGCTCGATCTCGTCCAGGTAGTGGGAGGTATAGACGACCGTCGTCTTCCGCTCCCGGTTGAGCTGCGCGATCGTCGCGAGGATGTAGTTCCGCGACTGGGTGTCGACGCCCACGGTGGGCTCGTCGAGGTACAAGATCTCGGGTTCGTTCATCAGACCGATGGCCAAATTCAGCCGCCGCTTCATCCCGCCGGAGAAGGTGTCCACCCGCTTGTCCGCAAAGGCCGCCATGCTCCCCACGTCGATAGAGAACGCCGTCCGCTCCCTGAGCTTCGCCCCTCTCAGCCCCCAGAGCGAACCGAAGTACTCCAGGTTTTCGCGGGCCGACAGGCGGGGATAGAAGGCCAGACTCTGGGGGACGTAGCTGCACATCCGCTGGATGCGGCCGGGCTCCCTCCCGAGGTCGAGGCCGCCGACTTTGACCTCCCCGGCGTCCTTGGCGGTCACGCCCGCGAGGATCGAAAGCAGGGTCGTCTTTCCCGCGCCGTTGGGGCCGAGGAGCCCCAGGATGGAGGCGCGCTTCACCGTCAGGCTGACGTTGTCGAGGACGGGCTTCCCCTCGTAGGACTTGGAGAGATGCTTGATTTCGATCAACGCTGCACCGTGTACCCGATGAATTCCCGCCCGGTTGTCCCGGTTCCTGCCTTGCCGGACGGCGCGTTCGGTGGGGCGAGTATACGAAAGACCCCGCGGGATGTCAACAGCGACAGCTTTTCCACGCCTTTTCTGCTGGCCTTTTCCCGCCGGTATTGGTAAGAAGGCACCAGCCTGTCGACGACGCGAGGCACCCTATGGACGAGAAGATCGACGTCAATGCCCTGTTTTTGGGGCCGAAAGCGGAAAACTACCTCTTCTTCCGGGAGATGCTGGCGTTCCTGATGGATGACCACGCCGAATGGCGGCGCCACTTCCATCCCGACGACAACCCGGTCGTCACCCCGGAAGACCAGGGCCGGCGGGAATTTCTCGCCACCCTCCAAAAGACCCGGGAGGCGCTCATCGAGCTGGCGGGCAATCTCCAGCTCTGCTCCACTCCGTGGTTCTCTCCGCGGTACCTGGGGCACATGGCCACGGATACGCTGATCGCCGCCAATCTCGGCTACATGCTCACCATCCTGTACAACCCCAACAACTGCGCCTACGAAGGCTCGCCGGCGACGACGGCCCTCGAGATCGAGGTGGGCAGGCAGCTCGCAAAGCTGATGGGATACGATCCGCAAAAAGCGTGGGGACACATCACCTCCGGCGGGACCGTGGCGAACTACGAGGGGCTGTGGCTGGCACGCAACCTCAAGTCGATTCCGCTTGCGATCCGCAGCGTCATGCCCGAGCTCGTGGCCCGTCTCGACGCATGGCAGCTCCTCAACCTGCCGACCGGGGCGATCCTCGACCTGGTCGACCGGGCGAAGGAGGCGGGGCGATTCGACGAGGTACGCCGGCACTCGGTGCGCGGCGCAGGGATGCGGGACAAGGGCCTCGGAAAGGTCCTGGTCCCGCAATCGAAGCACTATTCCTGGACCAAGGCGGTGGATATCTTCGGCATCGGCCAGGAAAACCTCGTGTCCGTGCCCGTAGGGGACGACTACCGCATGGACGTCGCCGCCCTCAAGACCATCATCGACGGCCTGATCGCCGAGCGGATACCGATCCTCGCCGTGGTCGCCGTGGTCGGGACCACGGAAGAGGGATCGGTCGACGAACTCCACGAGATCGTCCGTCTGCGCGACCGGTATGAAGACCGGGGCGTCTGCTTCTACCTCCACGTCGATGCCGCGTACGGCGGGTACGCGCGATCGCTGTTCCTCGACGGGGAGGACCGGTTCCTGGGCTTCACGGAGGTCAGCCGGCAGCATAGCCGTCAGGGCATCCTCCATGACGATACGGAGTGGCTCACCGTCGATGTGTACGAGGCGTTCAAGGCCATGCCCGAGGCCGATTCGATCACGGTCGATCCGCACAAACTGGGCTACACCCCCTACGCGGCCGGCGCCATCGTTGCGAAGGACCGCCGCATCATCGAACTGATCTCCTATTTTGCCGCGTACGTCTTCGAAGCGACCGACGACAACCCGATGCTGCTCGGCAGCTACATCATGGAGGGTTCCAAGGCAGGGGCCGCAGTCGCGGCGGTCTGGATGGCGCACCGGGTCGTGCCGCTCAACATCACCGGGTACGGACGGCTGATCGGCGCCAGCATCGAGGGGGCCTACCGGTTCTACCGCTCCCTCCTGGCGGATCCCCCGCTCGCCCTCGACGGCCGATCCTTCGAGGTCATTCCCCTTGCCCGGCCCGACCTCAACATCGTCGATTACGCGTTCCACGAGCAGGGCAACCCGAGCCTGGAGGCGATGAACCGCTTGAACCAGGCCCTGTACGAGCAGTGCTCGTACAAGTCCGGCCCTCTGTACGTCAACGATTTCATCACCTCGAAAACGGCGCTGACCCGGCAAGAGTACGGCGAGACGCCACGCTCCTATGGGGGGAAATTCGGGATCGACCCGGCCGAGTGGGAGCGCCTGGGGTCGATCTCGGTTCTGCGTTCCTGCATCCTCACCCCCTACCTGACGCGGGCCGCCTGCTTCGCCGATTACTGGCGGACCTTCCGGGGGGCCATGGAACGGGCGATCCGCCGCATCGGACCCCCCGCGTAAGGCCCGAACCCCTCCGGCAGCGGAGAAGGAGCTCCGCCGGACGCGGCCAGCGGGAAAAGACCGCCCCGGCGCGGCTGGACTATTTTGCGACGCCGTGGTATGTACTCCGCCGTCACCAGGGTACGGAGCCATTCCACCAGGAGAAAAGCGATGAAGATCACGATCAAACAGGCCATGGCGCTGGGATTCGTTGTCCTGCTGGCGGGCGGCTGCACCAGGCCGGTCCTGAAACAGGACATCCCGGTGACCACCAACCCGCTGGGCGCCCGGATCTTAGCCAACGGCCAGCTTGTCGGGACAACGCCCGCGAGCGTCTCCCTGGAGCGGAACCGCAATCACGTCCTGACGCTGCTCAAGGACGACTACCGTCAGGAGGACGTGGTGATCGAACGGCGGTACCAGAAGGATCGGGTATACCTGAAGGCGATCCAGTCGGGGATCAATTCGGGGCTGTTCTTCAAGAATCCCGCGATGGGGGTCCAGAGCAGCATGAGCGCCGTCTCCGACCAGGAAGAGACCGGCGAGGCGTACATCCTGACGCCGGCCGCCGTGACGGTGACGCTCGCCCCGCTTGCGGCTCCGCCCGGGACACCGCCCGCCGGGAGAACTCCCGCCGCCCAACCGGTTTCCCGCGGGCAGTCGGCTGCCGAGGCCGAGGCGCCCTCGCTGGAGCGGGGCGAACTGGCCCGGGAAGTCCTCAAGCTCGGCGCAGGCGCCGCGCTCAGCCAGGCCCGTCCCCTGGAGAAGAAGGTGGAGACCTCCTCATCGGAGCGGAGATACGTCACCCCCGACGGCACGCGCGTCCACGAAAAGTCGAGCACCTCGGTCGGGGTGGGGATCAACCCCGCGGGGCTGGTCGACGCGCTCGACCTGCTGTTCAAGTAACGGGCCGTCCTGTCCCCGACGGCCCCGCGATCAGGCGAAAGGAAGGGTTGGCATGAGGAGTTCTTGGGTCAGTATCGCGGCGGTGATGCTGGTTGTCATCGCCCCGGCGGCAGCGGCGCAGGCCGCGAACATCGAGGCCATGGACCGGGTGAGCGTCCGGATGCCCCAGTCCGCGGTCGTATCGATCCTGGGCAAACCCACTTCCACCCATGAAATGGCGGAGGGTCTGAAGATCGATCTGTACACCCCGGCCGGCACGCCCCACCTGGTCAGCGCCGGGTATCTGTACGAGGAGGACGGCCGCCTGGGCGGGCATGCCTACGTATTCCAGGGGAACGTGGCGCGGCAGGCGGCCGCGCGCCTCAGGGAACACGGCTTCACCCTGCTGGAGGAAAAGTCCGGAACGTACCGCCTTGCCGGCAGGGACGATGACACGGGGACTCCCGTCGTGGTCACCATCGGCGAACAGGCCGACCTGACGACGGTCCTCACCTTCGAGAAGGGGTTCTACGACCGGCGCGTGCAGAGATGATCTCCGCCGGGCATGCCATCTGCCCGCCGACCGGCCATCCCGCTTTGCCTCACCCGGAGCATTCGCTCCCCTTCCGCGGGAGGGTGAAGTGGAAAACCGCGCCCTCATCGACCTGCCCCTCGCCCCAGACCCGGCCGCCGTGGCGGTGGATGCTGCGCTGCACGATGGCCAGCCCCACCCCCGTTCCCTCGTACTGATCGACTCCGTGGAGGCGCTGGAAGACGCCGAAGATCTTGTGGTGGAAGGCCATGTCGAACCCGACGCCGTTGTCTTTCACGAAGTACCGGGTCTCCGCCCCCTCCTCCCGCCCCCCGACCTCGATGACGGCCGGGTCCCGGAGGCTCGTGAACTTGACGGCGTTGGACAGCAGGTTCGCCAGGACTTGCCTGATCAGCGTCCGGTCTCCGCATGCCCCGGGAAGGCTCCCCATCCGCAGTTCCATCCGCCGGCCGGGGTTTATGGCGCACTGCTCCCGCCAGACCTCCCCGGCCAGGGCCTCCATGTCCAGCGCGCAGGACGTCATGGCCTTCCGGCCAAGGCCGGCGTAGGCCAGCAGATCGTCGATCAACTGGCCCATGTTCCGGATGTTGGCCCGGATGAGCTGTACCCGGCGCTGTGACTCTTCATCGAACCCGTTCTCGCAGCGCCGCGCCAGCAGGACGGAGTACCCGTCGACGGCCCGCAGCGGCGCCCGCAGGTCATGGGCGATGGTGTAGCAGAAATCCTCGAGCTCGCGGTTGGCGGCCTCCAGATCGGCCGTCCGCTCCCGAAGCGCCTCCTCGGCCCGTTTGCGCTCCGTAATGTCCTTGAAATAGACGGCAAGGCCGTTTCCGGCGGGATAGACGTGCAGCTCCGCCCACCGGTCCACGGCGAGGGAGTGGGCGTCGAATTCGACCGGCGCCCCCTCGGAGGCCGTACGCTTGAACTGCTCCTCGAAGGCGGACCCGATGAACTGGGGATAGACCTCCCCCATGCTCCGGCCGAGCAGTTCCTCCCGGCGCTTCCCGAAATACCGCAGGGCCTGGTCGTTGATCTCGACCACGCGCCAC
>CAIYSL010000110.1 GCA_903928915.1 uncultured Syntrophobacterales bacterium
CGTTGGCGATGATGAACCCGAGAAAGCGGATCTTGAAGTTGCTGTAGCCGAGAAACTGAACCTTGTCCTCGTTTACCTTGGAGGCCAGGGCCAGGGCGCCGTAGAGGGTGTCATTCAGGTATTTATACAGGGCCCAGATCGCGAACGCCACCAGGAAGGCGAAGACGAAGAACTCCTTCGGCCGGGTGATGTCGAGGATGGGCGTGGATTTCATGTTGGTCAGGAACCACAGCCCATTGTCCCCCTGGGTGATCGGCGCCAGCACCTTCTGCATCATGTAGAAGATGATCACCGCCAAGGCCAGGTTGACCAGGGCGAAATAGTCGCTCCTGAGCCGGACAAAGAGCGGGCCGATGATCAGGGCCATCACGAACCCCGCGGCGATCCCGACCAGAATGCCGACAAAGGGGTTGGTGCCGAAGTAGAACAGATAGAAGGCCGTCGCGTAGGCGCCCGTCGCCAGGTAGGCCGGCTGCCCGAAGGAGATGAACCCGACGCGGCCCAACAGGAAGCTGCACGCCAGCACGTAGATGGAAAAAATGACGACCTCGTTCGAAAAGGGCAGGGGCAGAAACACCCGCATCAGCGCCAGCAGGAAAAAGGCCAGCAGAATACCCCACCACCACCGGAATGCGTTCAGCATGAAAAATTCCCCTTCTGTTAGAGATGCCCCTCGCAGATGTTTGCCTGGATCGAATCCCCGACCAGTTCCGCGACGATCCGTCCCTCCTTGATGGCGTAGACCTTCTCGGAGATGGCGCACACCAGGGGGAGGTTCTGCTCGACGATCACCAGCGCCGATTTCTTCTTCAGCTCCCCGAACACGGTCTTCAGATGGGCGACGATGCTGGGGGCGAGTCCCTCCGTCGGCTCGTCGATCAGCAGGACCTTCGGGCTCCCGAGGATCGCCCGGCCGATCATCAGCATCTGCCGTTCGCCGCCGGAGAGAAACCCCGCCTTGCGCTCCATCAGGGTCTTGAGTTTGGGGAAATAGTCGGTGACCATGTCCCAGTTGTAATCCTTCGTGGCGTAGCTGCCCATTTCCAGGTTCTCCCGGACGGTCAGGTCCGAGAAGACCTTCTTGTCCTGGGGGATGTACTTGATGCCCATGGTGGCGATATCGTAGGACCTGACCCCGAGGAGACTCTTGCCGTCGCAGGTCACCTCCCCCGAGCAGTTCTTGACAAACCCCGCGATGCTCTTGAGCAGGGTCGACTTGCCGGCGCCGTTGCGCCCCACGCAGGAGACCACCTGCCCGGGTTTCACGCACATGTCGACATCGAACAGGACTTTTGATTCGCCGTAGGAAGCGTTGAGGCCGCGAACGGTCAGTATGTCGGTCTGATTCATCGTCATGGATCCCCTCTTGCTATGCGCAGGCGCCCGCGCCCCCGTCGGCGGAGACGTCGATCTGCCAGTAGCTTCTGCGGACCTCCGGATTCCGGAGACACTCCTCATACCCGCCGTCCGCGATGATCCTGCCTTCGTGCATGACGGTGAGCCGCTGCAGAAAATCCTCCACCTGGGAAATCTTGTGCTCCACGATCAGGATCGTCTGCCTGCCGATGTGGCGGCGCAGCACGCCCAGGACCGCCTTGATCTCGTTTTCGGCAAGACCCGCCAGCGGTTCGTCCAGCATCAACACCTTCGGCTCGGCGAGGATCGCCATGGCGATCTCGAGCCGCCGTTTTTCCCCCAGGCTGAGGTTCCTGACCTCCCGGCCCGCAACGTCCTGGAGTTCGAAAGTCGCGAGGATCGCCTGGATCTTTTCGTCCTTCCGATGTCTCTTGCAGGTGTTCACAAACAGGTCGAACAGCGAGTGCGGCTTGTGCGCCCGAAAAAAGGAGAGGACCAGATTGTCGATCACGCTGAGGTTGTCGAAGGTGGAGGTCAGCTGAAAGGTGCGCATCATCCCCAGGGCGACGCGCTGCTCGGGGGTGGTGCGGGTGACGTCCTCCCCCTTGTAATAGATGGCCCCCGCGTCGGGCGGGTAATACCCCGTCACGAGATTGAAGAAGGTGGTCTTGCCGGCCCCGTTGGAGCCGATGATACCCGCCACCTCGTTTTCGTGGAGCAGATAATCCACCCGGTCCACGGCGACCAGCTCGCCGAATCGCTTCGTAACCCCCACGGCCTTGATTATTTCTGCGCCCAGTTCTGTTGTGCTCACGGCCCGCCCTTTTCTTGAGTTCCGTCCCGGCAGAAGGGGCAAACCCTTCGCCGGGACGGAAAACGGTTTTAGTACCCCAGCGACTTAAGGTTCGGCATGATCGAATCGCCGCCTTGGTAGCCTTCGACTTTGAACAGATCCCAGGGATGCTTCTGCTCGCCGGGTCCCTTCCCCTTGACCAGGAAGGCGCCGTACTTGTACACGGCCGACTGATCCTCGCGCCAGCGGGCGGGCCCCTTGACGGTCTCGAACTGGCCGTTGTTGGCCTTCAGGGCCGCCGCCACCTTCAGCGGATCGAAGCTCTTGGCCTGCTCAAAGCCGCGGAACATCTCCATGTAGGCGATGTAGGCGATGGCCGCATAGGCGTCCATCGGCCGTTTGTACTTGGCCTGGTAGGCGTCGTTGATCTCCTTGGCGCTGGCGGCCACGGTCTTGTCCTCGAACCCGGCCAGGTCGTAGTAGAAGTAATGCATCGAGTAGACGCCCTGGAGCGCCTCGGGCGGAAGCCCCTTGGCGACGACGTTGGTGATGAAGGAGTTGAAGATGGTCATTTCCTTGTTGAGGCCCATCTGATGGCACTGCTTCAGGAGCGCCACGGCGTCGGCGGCGAACTGGGCGGAGATGAAGACATCGGGCTTGGCCGCCTTCACCTTCTGGAGAATCGTCGTGAAGTCGTTGGTGCCCAGCGAAACTTCGTCGTAGCCCACGATCTGGGCGCCGGCCTCTTTGGCGGCGGCGTAGACGCCGTCGCGGATGTCCCAGCCCCAGCTGTCGGCGCGGGCCAGGAAGAAGATCTTCTTCTTGCCGAGGTTCTTGGTGGCGGCGGCGCCGGCCATGTAGCCGACCGTCCAGGGGCTGAAGGCGGTCGCGAAGGTGGTCTGGGCCAGCGTGCCCTTCTTGAAGGCGTCCTTGGCCAGAACGCAGACGGGGAAATAGGGCATCGGCTCCTTGGAGACGATGGCGTTGATGGCAAAGGCCAGCGGCGCCCAGGTCTGGCCGCCTACGCCTTTGACCCCTTCCGAGACCATGTAGCGGTACCGCCGGACGCCCACATCCTGCTTCGCTTCGTCATCGGCGACAACGCCTTCCACGGTCACTTTGCCCCAGGGCATGCTCAGGCCGCCCCGTTTGTTGATCACATCCACCGCCAAGAGCGCCCCCTCTTTCTGCGTCTCGGCCACCGCCGCGAAGGGCCCGGTGAGGGGGAGCAGGATCCCCACCTTGATCTTGTCGGGATTGGCCGCCAGGACGCCGCCGGGTCCCGCTGCACTGACGAACAACACGATCGCAAGGAAAATCAAGATTCTTTTCATGTGTTCCTCCTCCTGGTTGAAGATGAATGGTTTCCGGCCCCCCCGAAGGGATACGCACCGCGTCACCTCCGCGAAAAGCCGATCGGCACGGTCGATTGATTCGGCAGCGGGTGCATACCCGAGCGAAGCTCCCCCGCAGCCCGCCGGGGAGCGCAGCTGCCTGCTCCCGCAGGGGTTGGCGGTGCCCCGCAGCTCCCCGGTGTGAGAGCGCCGAGTATATGGAGAGCCCCCGGGTGTGTCAAGCAAATTTATCGCCGCGCTCTCATTCCCGCAGGAGCACAGCGCTCACGACTTATGCCGCAGGGCGGCGCGGATGAAGTGGGTGAACAGCGGATGGGGCTTCGTCGGCCGGGACTTGAACTCCGGGTGGAACTGGCAGCCCAGGAACCAGGGATGCTCCCCGATCTCGACGATCTCGGCGAGCCGCCCGTCGGGGGAGACGCCGGTGATCCGCAGCCCCTGTTGGGTGAGCGTCTCCTTGAAGGCGTTGTTGAATTCGTACCGGTGGCGGTGCCGTTCGCTGATCTCCGGCAGGCCGTACGCCCTGCGGGCGAAGGACTCCTCCGCCACGACGCAGGGATAGGCCCCCAGACGCATCGACGCCCCCTTCTCGGTGACCGCTTTCTGTTCGGGCAGGAGATCGATCACCGGGTGGGGACCGATCCCGTCGAATTCGGAACTGTTCGCCCCGGCGAGTCCGCAGACGTTCCGGGCGTACTCGACGACGGCCATCTGCATCCCGAGACAGATCCCGAAGAAGGGGATCTTCTTCCGGCGGGCCTGTTCGACGGCGGTGATCATCCCCTCGATCCCCCGGTTTCCGAACCCGCCGGGGACGAGGATCCCGTCGGCGCCCTCCAGCACCTTGCCCAGCCCCTCCGTCTCGATCTTCTCGGAATCGACGAAGCGGAGGTTAACCCGGCAGTCGTTGGCGATCCCCCCGTGGCAGAGGGCCTCGTTGAGACTCTTGTAGGAATCGGTCAGGTTGACGTACTTCCCCACGATGGCGATCGTGACCTCCCGGGCCGGATGGAGGAATTTGTTCACGACCTCCTCCCAGGCCTCGAGGTGGGGCTGGCCGGTCCAGATGTTGAGCAGCTCGACGATCTTCTGGTCCACGCCTTCCTTGTGGAAGACGAGGGGGACCTCGTAGATGCACGCCACATCCTTGGCCGTGAACACCGCCTTCACCTCCACGTTGCAGAACAGCGCGATCTTCGCCTTGATGTCGTCGGATAGGAAGTTCTCGGTCCGGCACAGGAGGATGTCGGGCTGGATGCCGATCTCCCGGAGCGCCTTGACGCTGTGCTGCGTCGGCTTCGTCTTCACTTCTCCCGCGGTCTTGATGAAGGGGACCCAGGTCAGGTGGATGAAGATCGCGTTCTCGCGCCCCACCTCGTTGCGGAACTGACGGATCGCCTCGAGGAACGGCTGGCTCTCGATGTCGCCCACGGTCCCGCCGATTTCCACGATCGCCACGTCGAAGCACTCGGCGGTCGCCCGGATGTACTCCTTGATCTCGTTGGTGATGTGGGGGATCACCTGCACGGTCTTGCCCAGGTAGTCGCCCCGCCGCTCCTTGGTGATCACGGAGAAGTAGACCTGGCCCGTGGTCAGGTTGTTCCCCTTCCCCATCCGCGTGCCCGTGAACCGCTCGTAGTGGCCCAGGTCGAGGTCGGTCTCCGCGCCGTCGTCGGTGACGAACACCTCGCCGTGCTGGAAGGGGCTCATCGTCCCCGGATCGACGTTGATGTAGGGGTCGAGTTTCTGATTGGTCACCCTGAGTCCCCGGCACTCGAGAATGGCCGCGATCGATGCCGCCGCAAGTCCCTTCCCCAGCGAGGAAAGAACGCCGCCCGTGATGAATATGAACTTTGTCTTCATAGTGCCCCTTATATCGCTTTCAAGTGTCCCCGCTGCCGGACAGGCCCGGCAGGATACGGGTCGGTTCTTCAGCCCCCCTGTCCGAATTCTTCCCGGATCCTGCCGGCGATCACCTCCACCGGCTCGCCGAGCAGGACCCCGAGCGGAATCTCCTCCAGGTACCGGTCCTCCCAGCGCAGGTTGTACTCCTGGATGAGGTCGCGGATACCGGTCACCCGCTCTCCCAGGATCTCCTTCCGTACCTCCGCGGTGATCGTTTCATTGAAGGTCACGTGAATCAGGAGAAGATGGCGGACGGCATCGTTCTCCCCCTGAAGCGGCAGAATGACGATCGGGGCGCCGTCCGTCTTTCCCCGTCCCACGTACATCTGCCCCGAAGCGACGATCCCCTTTTTCGTCCCCATCAGGCGCAGCGACGTCTCGGCCCGGGAGGTCATCCCCGTGGAAACGCCGCCCCGGCCCACGATGGCGATCGTGGAATCCTCACCCGGTTTCCCCTCGCCGTCCAGACGATCGACTGCGTAGAGGGTATACCCGTTGACGGCCGACAGGGCCCGCTGGATCAGACCGACGGCCGGCACGTTGGTGCCGAGGGTGGACTTCGCCGACAATTCCAGCTCCCCGAGAAGGTCGAAGATGATCCCCGTGAGCGGCGTCTCTCGCCGGCTGGTCCCCACGGTGACCGTCTTGGCCTGATGCCGGATGGCATCGATCGGCCGCGAGAGCTCGTCCACGGCGCGACCGAGCGTCGCATCCAGGAGGTCGACGGGCGAGGTCTGCTCTCCCGCCGCGGGGAAGTCGCGCCGAAAGTCGTGCAGCGGGAGTCTTCCGGCGGCATATTTCAGCAGGACAACCAGGTCGGCGATCGTCCGGGTGCCGGTGAGCGAGAAGGCGCCGCTGCCCCGCAGCCGGTTGAAGCGAACCGCGAAATCGTTCACCAGACGGCGCAGCCGCTGATCGGCGACGGTCTCGTAGACGGTGGCGTTTTGCCTGACCTGCTCCACCATCAGAAGGTTCAGGCGGCCCTTGAACGCGCGCAGAAACACCGCCTCCTCATCGATGCTGCAGGCGGCGTAATACCCGAACAGGTGGCCCGCGACGGTGTTCAAGATCACTGGAAGCGGCATCGGCGCCTTCGGGATGGGGATCACCGCGTCGGCGATCGCGTCGAAGCGCTGCTCCCCTTCGTCGGCAAACACTACCACGCTCGACCCGTGCGCCTTGAATATCGCCGTATCCTTGACCACGTCCCCGGTCACCGCCTCGGGATTTCCCGCGGCGCAGACGATGATCAGCGGTTCGGCGGAGAGATCGATATGTTTCTTGTTCTCGATGATGTCCGAAGAGATCGTCTTGTAGCAGAGTTCGCTCAGCTTGATCCGGATTTCCTCGGAAGCCGCGCGGTTCGGGCCGCTCCCCACGACCGCCCAGTACCGCTTCGCTTTCGCCAGGTTCTCCGCGGCACGGCGGATCTCCTCCTTGCGCGCCAGGACTCGCTCCATCAGTGCCGGCGTCTGCTCGAGCCGGCGGAGTTCCATCGCGATCCGCTCGCCCGACAGCGTCCCCAGGATCTGGGCCAGGTGCAGGGCGAGGATGCGGCCGGCCACGATCTGGGAGTAGAAGGCCTTGGTCGAGGCGACGGCCATCTCGATGTCCCTGCCGTCGGAGGTGTACAGGACCCCGTCGGCCTTCGCCGTGATATCGGACTGCCGCCGGTTGACGATGGCGATCACGCCGGCGCCCCGCTCCGCAGCCATCGCCACGGCGCGGTTCGTGTCGGTCGTCGTCCCCGACTGGGTGATCGGGATGATCAGGGTGTCGCTGAGGTCGCGCTCCAGCCCGAATCCGCTCAGTTCGGAGGCGACGGTGGCCTCTACGCGCACCCCGCTTCCCCGGAGGCGGCTTTCCAGGGCGTCGGCCACGGCGCTGCCGGCCACGGCTGCCGTTCCGTGACCGATGACGACGATCCGCCGGATCGCCCCGCCGGTCAGGGCCTCCCGGATCCTCCCGGGGACGACGTCCTCCCCGAGGTTGAACACAACCGTTTCTCCGTTCCTGCCCCGCTTGATGCGGTACTTGCCACGCAGGGTCTTGCGGACCGAGAGGACCGATTCGGTGATCTCCTTGAGGAAGAAATGGGGGTAGTCGCCCCGGTTGATGTCCCGGGTGGTCATCTCGGCCTTCTTCACCGCTTCCGCCCCGATGCCGAGCGGGGTCCCGTCGTAGAAGCACCCCGCGATCCCGGCCACGCCGCCGGGTGCGTCCTGGGAGAGGACGCAGATTTGTCCGATTGCCTCCGGCCGGTCCGGCCGCGACGGTTTCTCGCCGTCCATCTTCACGAACAGCGAGGTCTCTTCCACCAGGCCGTACAGTTCGGAGGAAAAGAGGTAGCGGTCGGGGGCGATCCCGATGTAGATGGACTGGCCGCTTCCCCTGAGGGCGAGGAACACCTTCCCCGGTTCCGCATTGCTCACCATGGCGATCGCGTGGGCGCCTTCGAACTCGCCGACGGCGCGCCGGAACGACTCGGTCAGGTCGTAGCCGGCCAGGAGGTGCTTCTCCACCAGCAGGGGGATGATCTTCGTATCCGTCGTCACCTCCGGCGAGATCGTCTCCCTCCCGACGGCATGCGCATCCAGGAGGCTCTGGTAGTTGTCGATATCTCCGTTCAGAACGACGTGGATGGACCAGGGCCCCGTTCCGTAGGCGGGATAGTGCTTCTCCCGGCCGTCGCCGCCCGGTTCGGCGCTGCGGGTATAATTGCTGAGCGGGTGGCAGTTCTCCTCCGTGATCGACCCCACCGACGCCCAGCGGGTATGGGCAAAGGCGGTTTCGCCGGCGACGGGCAGACGGGCGAAGGCATGGAACAGGCGATCCCCCGCGATATGGGCCCGCAGCTCCCGGACGTTCCGCCCCAGCTCGCCGATGATCGAGGCGGTTTTGTAGGTGAAGGTAATCGACCGGCTGCCGGCCCGGTTCGTCCCCGGCGCCGCTTCCGGCGCGCCGGTGATCGATCCGTCCACCAGATCCCCGGCCTTCGTGCGCCGGCGCAGTTCTCCGTCGAGCCCGCGCCGCTCCAGGTCGGCGAGGAGTCCACCGACCGACCCGGGATCGGCCGGGACGAAGGAGATCTCGACCCCCGCCGAATCCCGCCCCCGGACCTCCAGGCGGTCCAGGCAGTTGAGCAGGGTGTTGAGCTTGCGGTATTTGGGAAGGGCTTCCGGGGCTACCTCGGCGACCCCGCGGGCCCCGGCCAGTTGAACGATCCGCGCGACGTTCCCCAGGATATCCTGCTCCAGGGACCAGATGAGATCGCGGATGAGGACGAGGCCGCGGTTGACGGCCTCGATCGCCGTCGTGGGAAAGCAGCCGGCCTGCTCCTCCAGAAGGGCCTCCTCAGCCGCGAGAAAGGCGCGCATCCCTGCGGCGCAACCGGCCAGGCGCTGAGCGGCCCGCTCGGCGAAGAACAGCTCCCGGAAGGCATCCTCCCCTTTCAGGCGCTGGAGTTCCCCCTCCAGCTCCGTCAGGGCAGATTCCCCCCCCAGGTACTGAGCGGCGGTTATCCTGCCGGCGAGAAGCGCGGCCAGGTCACACCCGGAGGCCCGCTCGAACAGCAGCGGCAGGTCCGCCCCCGGCGCGTCCGGCGCCCCCTTCCGGCGGAGGACCAGAAGGCCCGCCAGCCCGCAGCAGAGGGTCGCCGGCAGGAGCGGAAAGAGGATCAGCGCCGGCGCCGCTACGCGGTGCGGGTCGCGTCCGACGACGACCTTCCAGCAGCGCAGCGCGGATACGATCTTTCGGCCAACCCCCTTCAACCCCGCCACCTCAGCAGACACCTGCACGCATCTTGTTCCCTGGTTTCTTCCGCGCGGACCGGGGACGGGGGCAGGGGCAACGGCATATCCGGTCCGCCCGCACTCCGCATCCTTCCCCTGTCCATCCGCGCCTCGGCTATCCCTTCCGGTTCGGACGCGCCCCCCGCTCTTCGCTTGCCTGATTGTTCTCTATCCCGAGTTTGATCATCTTGTTCTGGAAGGTATTCCGGTTGATTCCCAAGTAGGCGGCTGCGGCGCTCTTGACGTAGTTCGACCGCGTGAGGGCGATCCTGAAGAGACCCCGCTCCACCATGGCGAGCACCTCCTCGTACAGCCGGCTCTTGCCGACCTCGGTCGTCGCGAGGATCGTCGCGATGTCCTGGAGCTTGTCCTCGAGGACCTTTTCGGCCACCAGGGCCGGCGTCGCTTGTGCCGCAACCACGGTCGCATTACCACCGGAACGTCTGGGACGCATGAATCACCGTTTTCCTTTCTGGTTTGACGATCACGTGCTGAGCTTCAGGACGATGATCCCGATCATCGCACCGGCCGCGATCCACGCCGGGGCGGTCACCGCGATTCCCGCGGGGACGTTCTCCCTCTGCCGGCGGCACTCCTCTTCGACCCTCTCCGCACTGACGCGGCCGATGATCGCTTCCGCGAGTTCCGAGAATCCGGCGAGGACGCTCGAGATGATGAAAAATCCCTTGACGGTCGTGAGCAGGAGGTACCTCTTCCTGCGGAGCGTGAGACACCCCACATGGGTGATCTCATCCCATGCCAGCTGCGTACCGCCCCCCAGCCTCCTGATGACCACTCCCCCCTCGTTCACGGCAACCCGGCGACGGTACAACCGGAGAAACAGGACCAGAGTGATCAGAAAAAACAGTGTAAAGACGAACTTCTCCGCCGTCTCTCCCGGCACCCGCAGGGCGCTTGTCATCAGAACGAACAGGAGGGCTACATCCAGCCCCAGGGGGATGAGCAATGCCCTTCGAACCCCGTAGAAACGCTGCGGCATATCTCTCCCCTCCCGGCATGACGGCCCCGCGCTCAACCCTTCATCCCCGCGGCGCCGTCGGAATGCGCCGGCCGGCGGACGGGCCTCCGCCACCGTCGGGGAAGGCCGATTCCGGATTGTCCCGGACAGCTCCCCCGCCCGGCCCGTTCGTACGGATGGCGGCGGTTCGCACCTCCCGCCCTGCGCGCACGCCCGTTCTTCGTGATGGGGATACGTTGTTCATGATCATGCCGCGTCGGAATGAGGTCGTCGGGAAAGTTTTGGGGGAACTTAGCACAGCCCTTTTTCCCCGTCAAGGTGGACGACGGGGAAAATCAGCAAACAGCCTCCGGCAACAAATCGCTTGCGGCAGCGGTGCTTCTCGTTTACACTCAAAAGCGGGAATCGGATCGAAAAGACCGCCTCAACCAGGAAGGCTGCGAAAGACCCGCAGGCACGGCTGCACCGCAGCGGGGTCTTTCTTGAAGCCGCAGGGGGTGTTCGATTGATTGTCAAGGCAATCAGCTCCGCCGTCATCGGCATCGATTCCCATCCCGTCACGGTCGAGGTCGACCTCGCCGCCGGTCTGCCGCTGTTTTCGACCGTCGGCCTCCCCGACGTGGCCGTCCGGGAGAGCAAGGACCGGATCAAGGCCGCTATCAAGAACTCCGGCTACCCCTTCCCCGGCCATCACGTCACCGTCAACCTGGCCCCCGCCGACATCAGGAAGGAAGGCACCGCCTTCGACCTGCCGATCGCCGTGGCGATCCTGGCCGCCCAGGGCATCCTCCCTGCGGCGCCGCTGGCCGATTACCTCACCCTGGGGGAACTCTCCCTGGACGGCAGTGTGAAGGGGGTCCACGGCGCCCTTTCCGCAGCCTTCGGCGCGAAAGCACTGGGTATCCGGGGGATGATTCTCCCCCGGCCAAACGCCGGCGAGGCCGCCCTCGTGGCCGGGATCGAGGTCATCCCCGTGGACCGCCTCGCCGAGGTTGTGGAGTTTCTCGGGGGGAGAGCGTCGATCGCCCCGCTCGCGGTGGATGCGGAGGAGCTGTTCCGGCGGAGCCTCGACTATCCCTTCGACTTCAGCGAGATCTGCGGCCAGAAGCAGGCCAAGCGCGCCCTGGAGGTCGCCGCCGCGGGCAGCCACAACCTCTTGATGATCGGCCCGCCCGGCGCCGGCAAGACCATGCTCGCCCAGCGCCTCGTGACGATCCTTCCCGACCTGACCCTTGCCGAGGCCGTCGAGACGACCCAGATCTTCTCCGTCGCCGGCCTGCTCGACCGGAAGGAGGCCCTCCTGGGAACCCGCCCCTTCCGCTCCCCGCACCATACGATCTCCGACGCCGGCCTCGTCGGCGGGGGGCACACCCCGCGGCCGGGCGAGATCAGCCTCGCCCACCACGGGGTGCTGTTCCTCGACGAGCTGCCGGAGTTCCGGAAGAACACCCTCGACGCGCTCCGCCAGCCCGTCGAGGACGGCCGGGTCACGATCAGCCGCGCCGCGCTGACGGCCACCTACCCCGCCCGGTTCATGCTCGTCGCGGCGATGAACCCCTGCCCCTGCGGCTTCTTCGGCGAGCGGAACCGCCCCTGCCGGTGCACCCCCCCGCAGGTCCGCCAGTACCAGGGGCGGATCTCCGGGCCGCTGCTCGACCGGATCGACATCCACGTGGAGGTCCCCGCCGTCCCGTACCGAGACCTGGCGGCGCGGGAGCCGGGCGAGCCGTCGGCGGCGATCAAGGCCCGGATCGAGCGGGCGCGGGCGATCCAGAAGCACCGCGCCGGGGGCGACGAGACCCTGGTGAACGCCCGTCTGTCCGGCCGCCAGCTCCGGGCGTTCTGCGCGATCGACGAGGATTCCCGGCAGCTGATCGAAATGGCCGTGGACCGGCTGGGACTCTCCGCCCGCGCCCACACCCGGATCCTCAGGGTCGCCCGGACCATCGCCGACCTCGAGGGCCTCCCCGGGATTCTGCCTTCCCACATCGCCGAGGCGATCCAGTACCGGAGCCTCGATCGGCGGATCCTGTAGCGACGGGTCACGCCGCCGCCCGCAGGGGCGGAGCCTCTCCTTTCCTGCCGGGCGACCATCACCGAACTGCGGAATCATCTTGACATGGCCGGGCATTCGGTATAATGCATATTTCCATAAAATCAAGTTCTTATCATATTCAAGGAGGATGGTTCATGGCAGCAGCAATACGCATCAAGGGGGTGCTCTCGCCCGTGGTCACGCCCTTCAAGGCCGATTACGCGCCGGACACCGAACGGTTCGTGAAGCAGTGCAAATGGTTGATTTCCCAAAACGTCGGGTTGGCCTGTTTCGGCACGAACTCGGAGGCAAATTCGCTGTCCGTGGCCGAGCGCGTCGAGTTGCTCGAGGCGCTGGTCGCGGCCGGGATCGATCCCGGCCGCATGATGCCCGGCACCGGCTGCTGCGCGCTGTCCGATTCGGTGAAGCTCACCGCGCATGCCGTCAAACTGGGGTGTGCCGGCGCGCTGATGCTGCCCCCCTTCTACTACAAGGGGGTTCCCGACGAGGGGCTGTTCCGGAACTATTCCGAAATCATCCAGCGCGTAGGCGATTCGCGGCTGCGCATCTACCTGTACCACATCCCCCCGGTGTCGCAGGTGGCGATCACCCTACCGCTGATCGAGCGGCTGATCAAGGCCTATCCGGACACCGTCGTCGGGCTCAAGGACAGCTCCGGCGACTGGAACAACACCAAGGCCGTGCTCGACAATTTTGCCAAGACCGGGTTCTCCGTGTTCCCCGGCAGCGAGTCGTTTCTGCTTGCCGGTCTGCGCAACGGCGGTTCCGGCTGCATCTCGGCGACGGCCAACGTCAACCCGGCGGCGATCGACAAGCTGTACACGGAATGGCAGAACGCCGACGCCGATGCGCAGCAGGACGCGCTCAACCGGGTGCGCAGTACCTTCGCCAAATACCCCATGATCCCGGCGCTGAAGGCCGCGGTGGCACATTACGCCGGCGATCCGGCCTGGGGCACTACGCGTCCGCCCCTGGTCGAACTCGACGCCGGCCAGCGGGCAAAGCTCGTCGACGAGCTCACCGCGATCGACTTTGCGATGCCCGGTCTGCAGGCCCGGCGGTAACTGCCGGGTCCGTCGGTCAGGGGCCCGCGGGAGTTCCCGGAAACCTTGATCGCCGCCCCGTTTAGTGATAAAGGTCACCCCACCAACTCGCCATATCCAGGAGGATGGGGAAGGAGACAACTATGGAAATCAAGATTGTTCAGGCCCCTCCCGCACAGCGGAAGGCGAAGCCCGCCGACGAATCGAAACTGGGCTTCGGAAAGATCTTCAGCGATCATTTCTTCACCATGACCTACCATACCGGCCGGGGCTGGCATGATCCGCTGATCGAGCCCTACCGGAAGCTCCAGCTCGACCCGACCGCCATGTGCCTGCACTACGCCCAGGAGATCTTCGAGGGGATGAAGGCCTACCGGGGAAAGGGCGGCGCCCTCTTCCTGTTCCGTCCGCTGGAAAACATCCGGCGGATGAACGTCTCGGCCGAGCGGCTGTGCATGCCCCGGATCGATGAGGAGGTGTTCCTCGAGGCGCTCAAGAAACTGGTCATCCTCGACAGGGAGTGGATCCCCCACGGCAGCGGGACCTCCCTGTACATCCGGCCGACGATGATCGCCACCGAGGCGGCCCTGGGCGTGCATCCGTCGGACGAGTACCTCTTCTTCATCATCGCGGGCCCGGTCGGGGCCTACTACCCCGAGGGGTTCGGCCCGACCAAGATCTTCGTCACCGAGGAGTTCTCCCGGGCCGTTCCCGGCGGGACCGGCTACTGCAAGGCGGGCGGCAACTACGCGGCGAGCCTGTACGCCGGCCAGATCGCCAAGGGGATGGGGTACACCCAGGTGCTGTGGCTGGACGCGGCTGAACGGAAATACGTCGAGGAGGTGGGGACGAGCAACATGTTCTTCCTGATCGGCGACGAACTGATCACCGCCCCGCTGCAGGGGACCATCCTTCCCGGGGTCACCCGCGATTCGGTGATTCAACTGGCAAGAAGCTGGGGGGTCACGGTCCCGGAACGACGCCTCGCGATGGACGAGGTGATGGCCGCGATCGCCGACGGGACCCTGCGCGAGGCATTTGCCTCGGGAACGGCCGCCGTCGTCTCCCCGGTCGGCCAGATCTACTACCGGGGAAATGAATACCCGATCGCCGGGGGAAAGACGGGTAACCTCACGGAACGGCTGTACAACGAGATCCTCCAGATCCAGTACGGCGAGAAGGACGACCCCTTTGGCTGGCGGGTCAAGGTCGCCGATTGAACGGCGCCGGTGATGGGATATTTCATGTGATTCGGGAACTTGGAAAGCGAATCCACAGAGATGTGGAAAGGGCTGTTGACAATCCTGTTGATAACTTGCGTAACTCATCGTATGTTTCGATTTTATACCGATTTGCATAACCTTTGGGCAGTAAATATGTATTGTAAAAACAGTAACTTGAAACTAAATACCGCTGCCTCGGATAGTTACGCCTGTTTGGCCCGCAGTTATGAACTTTCGGAAAAAGTCATGCCATTGTCTCACCCCTCACGGGATATATTTTCTCCCCGCGGTCCCCTGGTGCGCACCCTCCGGCGGGGGGGGCTCGCGATCCTCTCGTTTGCACTGCTGATGTCTGCCTCCCCGGCAAGGGGCGCCGAGCCGCTTTCGCTCGAACAGCTCACGGCCAGGACCCAGGAGCTGTACGAAAAGACCGTCGACCTGAAGGCCTCGTTCATCCAGGAGGTCACCATAAAATCGATGAAGAAGACCGAACGGGAAGAAGGGGTGGTCACCTTCAAGAACCCGCGGATGATGTACTGGGACTACCTGAAGCCGAAGGCGAAAAAGCTGATCATCAGCGCTGCGAAGGCCTGGCTGTACGTCCCCGAGGACCGTATGGTCTACGTCCAGAACGCCGAAGACGTCTACCGGTCACGGATGGCCGTCAAGTTCCTCTCGGGAATCGGCAAGCTCGCCGAGGATTTTCAGATCCGGTTCACGAAGGATAACCCCGTCGACGCGGAGGGGAACTACCATCTCACCCTCACCTCCCGGGAGACGGGGAGCGGCATCGAAAAGCTCTCCCTGATCGTCGACGGGAAGACCTTCCAGATCGTCCAGTGCCGGTTCAACGACTCCTTCGGGAACACCACCCGTCTGCGCTTCAGCGACATCCGGATCAACACCGGCGTACCGGACAAGCTCTTCACCTTCACGGCGCCGCCGGGGGTCGAAGAGGTCAGCATGCCGCAGTGAGCGCCGCCGGCCCGGCGGCCGTACGCCCCCGCTCCTGTTTTCGATCATCGACCGCCTGCGCGAGGGGAGAAAGGCCATGATCCGCATCACACCAGGAACCGCCGCCGAGCTCGACCGGGAATGGCTCGACACCGACGACCGGGGCGGCTACGCAGCCGGCACCCTGGCGGGCTGGCACACCCGCCGCTACCACGGCCTGATGGTGGCCAACCTCCGGATGCCCGAGGGCAGGCATTGCCTCCTTTCCAAACTGGAGGATTCGCTGGCCTGCGGCCAGGAGGAACATTTCTTCACCCCCCACCGGTACCCGGGCGCCCAGTTTCCGCCCGGGCCGCCTCTCCTCGGGGAGTTCACCCTCGCCCAGTTTCCACGCTTCAGCTACCGGACCGGCACCCTCCTCCTGCACAAAGGGGTGATGCTCGTCCAGGGGACCGGCGATCTGCTCGTCCGGTACGACCTCGAACGGGCCCCCGCGGGCGGGCTTCTCCGCCTAAAGCCCTTTCTGGCCTACCGGGGGTATCACGAACTCGCCCGGGAGAACACCTTCCTCCGCAGCCAGACCGAAGGGATCGCCAACGGGTTTGCGATCGACCCCTACGCGGGGATGCCCCCGCTCAGCCTCCGGACCTCCCTGGCGTCCCGCTTTCACCCCTCCCCCCTCTGGTACCGGCGGTTCGAGTACACCGAGGAGCGGGAGCGGGGGTTCGACTGGCATGAGGACCTCTTCCTGCCCGGGGTGATCGAGGTGCCCTGCGAACAGGGGGAGACGGTGATCCTCCTGGTTTCGGCGGACCCGACCGGGGATGACCCGGCCGCGCTGTGGGACGCCGAGCTGGCCCGGCGGGAGCGGGAGATCGTCAGCGATCGGGATCTGACCGGCGGCAGCATCCCGCCGGGAGGGGCCCGGAAGGGGCCAAGTCGAGCCGGGGACGGGGAAAGGGACGGACGCCCCGGCGACGGGCCGGAGCTTCTGGCCGCCCTGGTGCGGGCCGGCCGCCAGTTTCTGATCAGGACCCCCTCGGGCCGGCCGGCCGTCATCGCCGGCTACCCCTGGTTCGGAAGCTGGGGGAGGGACACCCTGATCTCGCTGCCCGGCCTCGCCTTCTGCACGGACCGGATCGGAGAAGGGGTCGAGATCCTCGCCGAGATCGGCCGGCACGAGCGGGAGGGGCTTCTCCCGAACTTCTTCTCCGGGGACGGACGGCCCGAGGCCTACAACACGGTGGACAGCTCGCTTCTGTTCTTCCGGGCCGTCCAGGAGCTGTACCGGGTCACCGGCGACGCCGCGCTCATCCGCGAGCGCTTCTGGCCCGTGATGACCCGGATCATCCGCAGCTTCATGATCGGGACGCGGTTCGCCATCGGCATGGACGAGCGGGGACTCCTCCATGCCGGCGACGGGGAAAACGCCCTTACCTGGATGGACGCCACCGTGGGGGGGACACCCGTCACCCCCCGGGACGGGTATCCCGTGGAGATCAACGCCCTCTGGTACAACGCCCTCTGCTTTGCCCGCGACCTTGCGGAGCTGTACGCGGAAACCGGGGCGTGCTTCGCCGAGGTCGCCGCCCGCACCCGGGCCTCCTTCCGGGAGGCCTTCTGGATTCCCGCCGGCGGCTACCTGGGAGACGTGGTGCAGGGCGGCACCCTCGACCCGGCCGTCCGGCCGAATCAGCTGTTCGCCGTCAGCCTGCCCTTCTCGCCGCTCACCTCCCCGGAGCAGGCCGACGTCGTGCGAAAGGTACGGGAGGAACTCCTGACCCCCTGCGGCCTCAGGACCCTCGCCCCCGGCGATCCGGCCTACCGGGGCCGCTACCGCGGCACTGGCCCCGAACGGGATGCCGCCTACCATCAGGGCACGGTCTGGCCCTGGCTGCTCGGCCTGTACGGCGAGGCCTCCCTGAAGGTCGCCGCTGACCGCGAGGCCGAAAAGGCGACGCTCCGCACCCGCCTGTGCGCCTTTCTCCGGGGCCACCTTCCCGAGGCCGGAATCGGCAGCGTCTCCGAAGTGTTCGACGGCGACGCCCCGCACCGGCCGGGCGGATGCATCGCCCAGGCATGGAGCGTCGCCGAACTGATCCGCCTCTTTCTGCTCCTCCGGTAACCCCGAATGGGGTTTACTTTCGTCCGCAAATATGACAGGATCTTGCGCATCCGGCACGCGGCTTTTCCCCGTGCCCCCTCTTTACCAATTTGTTGCGAGTGCTGCCCGTCCCGTTCGACCGTCTCCGACGGGCGGGGGCAAGGGCAAGAGAGGTTGCAAACCATGCGCGTCCTGATGTTCGGCTGGGAGTTCCCCCCCCGGATGAGCGGCGGCCTGGGCACCGCCTGCTTCGGCATGACGGCGGCCCTGGCCGGCCTTGGACATCGCATCACCTTCGTCCTGCCGCAGCCCGGCGAGGCAGCGGCGGCCCCCTTTCTCGAGCTCCTGTCGGCAGCGGATCGCAGCGCGCCCGGCTCGGAGGGATGCGAACCGGCGCCGCCGGGATTCACGTTCCGGCCCGTCCCCGCTCTGCTTGGCCCGTACCTCACCGGAGGAGACTACCGGCAGCGCTACCTTGCCGAAGAGAACCGCTTCGGCCAGGGCTGCGGCGTCTACGGCCCCGACCTGATTGCGGAGGTGATGCGGTACGGACGGGCGGGAGGCGCCATCGCCCGGGAGGCCGCCTGCGACGTCATCCATGCCCACGACTGGATGACGGTCCCCGCTGCCCTGAACGCCCGCCGGCTCAGCGGAAAGCCCCTCGTCCTCCACATCCACTCCCTCGAGTACGACCGGAGCGGGGAGCGGGTCAACCCCGAGATCCGGGCGATCGAGCGGGAGGGCCTCGCCCAGGCCGACCGGATCATCGCCGTAAGCCACCGGACGCGCCGGATGATCGAAGAGCTGTACGGGACGGACCCGGGGAAGATCTCCGTGGTGTACAACGCCGTCAGCCGCTCCGAGGCGGGCGGCGTCTACCGCGTCGAACGGCGGGCAATGCCGCGGACGGACAAGGTCGTCCTGTTTCTTGGCCGGATCACCTTCCAGAAAGGGCCGGACTACTTCATCGAGGCGGCGGCCCTGGTCCTCAAGGCCCTCCCCGAGGTGCGGTTCGTCATGGCCGGCGCGGGCGACATGATGGGACAGATGATCGAACTGGTGGGCAGCCGGGGAATCGGCAGCCGGGTGCACTTTACGGGCTTCCTCCAGGGCAAAGAGATCGAGCGGATCTTCTCGCTGAGCGACCTGTACGTCATGCCGAGCGTCTCCGAACCCTTCGGGATCGCCCCGCTCGAGGCGATGCTGTACGACGTCCCGGTGATCATCTCCCGGCAATCCGGCGTCGCCGAGATCCTGCGGCACGCCCTGAAGGTGGACTTCTGGGACGTCGCGGATTTAGCCGGCAAGATCATCGCCGTTTTGAAGCATCCCGTCCTCGCCGGGGAGATGGCGCAAGAGGCACGGGAAGAGCTCCGGAAGATCCGCTGGGAAACCGCCGCCGAACGGATCGCGGAGGTCTACCGGCAGGCGGTCCCGTCCGGCCCAAACGCGTGAAGCGAACGCACAGGTAAGAAAGCCAGAACCGATGCCCAGTGTCTGTCTCTACTTTCAGGTCCACCAGCCGCGCCGCCTCAGGAGGTTCTCCTTTTTCGACGTGGGCCGCATCCACCACTACGAGGATGAAGCGGAGAACCGTCGGCTCCTGGACCGGATTGCCCACAAATGCTATCTCCCCGCGAATGCGATCCTGACGGAGCTGATCGGGGCGTACGGGGGACGATTCCGGCTGGCCTTTTCCCTCTCCGGCGTGCTGATCGATCAGCTCCAGCGGTACCGGCCGGATGTGCTGGAGAGCTTCCGGCAGCTGGCCCGAACGGGGTGCGTCGAGTTCCTCGCCGAGACCGACAGCCACTCCCTCGCCTTTCTCTTCTCGGCCCAGGAGTTCGGGGAGCAGGTCCTGCTGCACGCAGGGCGGATCCGCGAGCTCTTCGGGCAGCAGGGCCGGACCTTCCGCAACACCGAGCTGATCTACAACAACGACCTGGCCGAGGCCGTACAAGAGATGGGCTACCGCGTCATCCTCGCCGAGGGGACGGAAAAGCTCCTCGGCCGGCGGAGTCCGAACCATCCCTACCGCCCCGCCGGCTGCGACGGGCTGAAGCTCCTGCTCAGGAACTACCGCCTCTCCGACGACGTGGCGTTCCGCTTCTCCGAACGGAGCTGGGCCGATTACCCGCTCACCGCGGCGAAGTACGCCCACTGGCTCCACCGGGCCGCGCAGGAGGAGGCGGTGATCAACCTGTTCATGGACTACGAGACCTTCGGCGAGCACCAGTGGGCTGAGACGGGCATCTTCCCGTTCCTCCGGGAGCTCCCCGGGGAGGTCCTGCGGAACCGCGACTTCTGCTTCCGCACCCCTGCCGAGGCGGCGGAAGCCCACGCGGCCGCCGGGGAGATCGATTCACCCGGTTTCGTCTCCTGGGCCGACGAGGAGCGGGACACCACGGCCTGGCTGGGCAACGCCATCCAGCAGGATGCCATCCGGGCGCTGTACGCGCTGGAGCCGCAGGTGCGCCGGCGGGCGGATGCGGGCCTCCTGGCGACCTGGCGCGCCCTGCAGACCTCCGACCATTTCTACTACATGTGTACGAAATGGTTCGCCGACGGCGACGTCCACCGCTACTTCAACCCCTTTGAATCGCCCTACGAGGCCTACATCAATTACATGAACATCCTGGATGATTTCGAGCAGACCCTGACGGGAACACAGGAGAACAGCCATGGCACAGACGCGCGATAACTACCTCTTCGAGGTGAGCTGGGAGGTGTGCAACAAGGTGGGGGGGATCTACACCGTCATCACCAGCAAGGTCCCCGCAGCGACGAACGTCTACGGGGAGAACTACATCCTCCTCGGCCCGGACCTCAAGACCAACGCCGAGTTCGAGGAGACCGACGAGGAGAGCTGGAACCGCATCCGGGAAGCGGTCGCGATCAAGGAGATCCCCTGCCGTTTCGGGCGCTGGAAGATCCCCGGCGAACCCAAGGCGATCCTGGTGAGCTTCGGAAAGAAATACGACAAGGACCAGCTCCTCTTCCGCATCTGGGAGGACTACGGCGTCGATTCGATCGCCGGGGGGTGGGACTATGTGGAGCCGGTGATGTTCAGCTACGCGGCCAGCGAGGTGATCGAAACCGCCTACAATATCCTCGTGAAGCCCCGGGGGATGAGCGCCATCGCCCAGTTTCACGAGTGGATGACCGGCGCGGGCATGCTGGGCCTCAAGAAACGGGTCCCCGAAATCGGCAGCGTGTTCACCACCCACGCCACGATCCTCGGGAGGACCCTGGCCTCCTCCGGGATCGACATCTACACGACGATGGACCACATCGCGCCGCAGCGGGAGGCGAGCGCCCACAACATCACCGCCAAATGTTCGCTGGAGGCGGCATCGGCCCGCGAGGCGGACTGTTTCACCACGGTGAGCGAGATCACGGCCCGGGAAGCGAAGAACTTCCTCGGCCGCCAGCCGGACCTGATCACCCCCAACGGGCTCGACATGGAGAACATCCCCGACCTGGCCCAGGACCGCGCGCCCGCCCTCACCTCCCGCAACGAACTCCTCGCCGCGGCGGGCCGCTTTCTGCTCCGGGACCTGCCCGCCGACACCCGGATCATGGCCATCTCGGGGCGGGGAGAATTCCACAACAAGGGGATCGACCTCTTCCTCGCCGCCCTTGCCCGTCTGAACGCGGAGCTCAGGCCCGACCAAACCGTGCTCGCCTTCCTGTTCGTCCTGAGCGGCTACACCGACCTGATGCCGTGCCTCAAGGGCGAGGGGAGGCCCGACCCGACGAACCCGCAGATCTCCACCCACCGCCTGCAGAACGCGGCCTTCGATCCGATCATCCAGACCTGCGAACGCCTGGGCTTGCGGAACCATCCCCAGAACCCGGTCCAGGTGATCTTCGTCCCGGCCTATCTCAACGGCCACGACGGGTTCGTCAACATGCCCTACTACGAGGCCCTCGCCGGCTGCGACCTCGGGGTGTTCCCCTCGTACTACGAGCCCTGGGGGTACACGCCGCTCGAAAGCGCCGCCTACGCGGTCCCCACCGTCACGACCGACCAGGCCGGGTTCGGTCTCTGGGCCGAGAAGTGGGCGGGCGACTGCAACGGGATCGTCCTGCTCAAGCGCCTGGGGCAGCAGGAGGATGCGATCGCCGAAAACCTCCACGCCATATTCCGGCATGTCCTCGAACTCACGGAGTCCGACCTCCAGTGCATGCGGGCCAACGCCCGGGCGGTGGCGTCCCGGGCAAACTGGAACGACTTCTTCCGGCACTACCTGGCCGCCTACGACCGGGCGCTGGCGGCCTCCCGTGAGCGGGCGGAGAAACTCACCGTCGAGGAGTACCAGGCCGAAATGAAGCACGTCTTCACCGGCATGGTCTCCGTCTCGCCCCACTTCCGGAGCTTCACGGCGGTGGCAAACCTCCCGGTGAAGATCTCCCGGCTCCGGGAGCTCGCCTACAACCTCTGGTGGACCTGGAACCCCCGCGCCCGGGAACTGTTCTCGGCGCTGGACCCGAAGCTCTGGGAGCGGATGCACAACAACCCCGTCCGGATGCTGGAGACCGTCTCTGCCGAGCGGCTCACCGAGGCGACGAAGAACGCCAGCTACATGAGCCTGTACGGGCAGATCTTCCAGCAGTTCGACGACTACATGGGCGACAAGACCCCCTCGCCGCTGATCGGACCGCCCGACGGGATCAAGTGGTCGCAGCCGGTCGCCTATTTTTCCACCGAGTACGGTCTCCACGAGACCCTGGCCATCTACTCGGGCGGCCTGGGCACGCTCTCCGGCGACCACCTGAAGACCGCCAGCGACCTGAACATCCCCCTGGTCGGGATCGGGCTTTTGTACAAGAACGGATTCTTCAAACAGGTCATCGACAAGAACGGCACCCAGCTGGCGGAGTACCCGGAGAACGATTTCTCCAGCATGCCGGTCCAGGTCGTCCAGGACGACCGGGGAAACGCCGTGCAGATCTCCCTGGACCTGCCCGGGCGGACGCTGTTCGCCAACATCTGGGAGGTCCACGTGGGTCGCGTCTCGCTGTACCTCCTGGACACCGACGTCCCCCGGAACACCCCGCAGGACCGGAAGATCACTGAACGGCTGTACGCCGCCGAACCGCGGACGCGGATCGAGCAGGAGATCCTACTCGGGATGGGGGGGGTCCGCGTCCTCAACCGCCTCGGGATACGCCCCCGCGTCTACCACATCAACGAGGGCCACTCGGCCTTCCTGCTGTTCGAGCGGATCGGCTCCCTGATGACCGAGGAGGGGCTCTCCTTCGACGAGGCGAGCGAGATCGTCCGGGGCAGCACGGTCTTCACGACCCATACCCCGGTGGAGGCGGGAAACGAGCGATTCAGCTCGGAGCTGATCGAGCACTACTTCGCCACGTTCGTGAAGCGGACGGGCATCTCCTGGTCTCAGTTCTGGGAGTTGGGCCGCAAGGAGAGCGGCGAGGGGAAACCCTTCTTCATGACGATCCTGGCCCTCAAGATGGCCCACAAGAGCAACGCCGTCAGCCGCCTCCACGGACAGGTCTCGCGGCGGATGTGGCGGGAGGTCTGGAAGGGGTTCGACGAGTCGGACATCCCCGTCGGCCACGTCACCAACGGCGCCCACGTCATGTCCTACATCGCCCCCCGGATGAAGGAGCTGCTCGACACCTACCTCGGCATGGACTGGGACCGGCACATCAGCGATCCCGAGCGGTGGGCCCGCGTCCGCGACATCCCCGACACGGTCCTCTGGCGGACGCGGTATGAGATCCGGCAGAAGATGTTCGACTTCCTTAGGGACGACCTCTCCCGGAATTGGATGAAGTTCGGCTACTCCAAGAGCTGGCAGGAGGAGCTGTTCGCGCGGATGAACCCGGCGGCCCTGATGATCGGGTTCGCCCGGCGCTTCGCGCCGTACAAACGGGCCGACCTGATCCTCTCCGACCTCAACCGCCTGGACCGGATCCTCAACCACCCCACCCGGCCCGTCCAGATCGTGTTCGCCGGCAAGGCCCACCCGAACGACGAGATGGGGAAGGACCTGATCCGGAAGGTGATCGGCGTCTGCAAGGAAGAGCGGTTCCGGGGAAAGATCTTCTTCCTCGAGGGGTACGATATCCGCATCGCCCGTCACCTCGTCCAGGGGGTCGACGTCTGGCTGAACACCCCCCGCCGGCCGCTGGAGGCGAGCGGCACCAGCGGCGAGAAGGTGGTCGCCAACGGCGTGCTCAACCTCAGCGTCTCCGACGGGTGGTGGGTCGAGGGGTACGACGGGGCCAACGGCTGGACCGTCGGTCCCGTGGTCAAAGGGTACGCCGACGAGACGGAGAACGCCGACGAGGAAGACGGCCAGTCCCTGTACTCGCTCCTGGAGAACGCGGTGGTCCCGCTGTTCTACGACCGCGAGATGTCCGGCATCCCGGAGAAGTGGCTCGCCATGATCAAGCGGTCGCTGGAGACCCTCGTCCCCCGGTTCAACACGGAACGGATGCTGGTCGACTACTACCGCGATCTCTACCTCCCGGCGGCGCGGCGCGAACACGAGCTGTACGGGCACTCCTACCGGATGGCCAGGGAACTGGCGGACTGGAAGCGGAAGGTCCCGATGCGGTTCTCCTCGCTGCGCCTCCTGGACGTGAGCATCGACGGGGTCCGCGGCGACACGATCCTCGTCGAACGACCGCTGAGCGTGACGATCCGGATCGACCCCGGGAAGATGGAGCCGGAGGAGATCCTCGTGGAGATGATCATCGGCAAGCGCGACGGCTCGGGGTTCGCCGAAGAGCCGGAGCGCGTCCCGCTGAAGCTGGGCGGCCGGACACCGGACGGGGTCCTCACCTTCTCCGTCTCCTACACGGTCCGGCAGAACGGCGCGTACGCCTACGGAATCCGGACGCTGCCCTATCACCGGCATCTCGCCACGAAGCAGGAAACCGGGCTGGTGTACTGGGGGTAGCCAAACCGTCGGGAAACGCTTGAGGGAGCGCTATGGCTGGACTGTGGAAGAACCTGTGGAGAAGAACGGCGCGCAAGGGATCGGTCGGCGAGGAGGGACCGGGGAAGAAGCCGCCCCTGACCGGCCAGGGGACGATGAACTACCCCGGAGGGATGAAGTACATCGGGGAATGGCGCGACGGCCGCTGGGAAGGCCAGGGGACCCTCACCTACCCCGGGGGGATGACCAGTACGGGTGAATGGAAGGACAGCAAGCTGGACGGCCAGGGGAGCGTCACCTTCCCCGACGGGGCCGAGTACGTGGGCCTGTTCCGGGGCGGCGAGTACAACGGTCATGGGACCATGACCTTCTCCAACGGGAAGACCTACGTGGGGGAATGGAAGGACGGCGAACAGCACGGCCAGGGCACCATGACCTTCCCGGACGGGACGAAGTACATCGGCCAGTTCAGCCGCAACGCCTTCCACGGCCAGGGGACGATGTCCTTCCCTGACGGCCGGACCTACGTGGGGCAGTTCAAGAACAGCCTGTTTCACGGCCAGGGCACCATGACCGACCGCGACGGCGTGCACTACAGCGGCGACTGGAAGGAGAACAAGATGGACGGCAACGGGACCATGACCTTCCCGGACGGCCGGACCTACAAGGGGCAGTTCGCCGACAACCGCTTCAACGGTCAGGGGACGCTGGTCGACCGGGACGGAGGGAAGTACACCGGGCAGTTCCGGGAGGGCAAACGGCACGGACGCGGGACGCTTACCCTGACCGACGGAAGCGAGTTCACGGGCGACTGGAAAGCCGACATCCTGAGCGGCCAGGCCACGGCCCATTTCAGCGACGGCCGTCTGTACACCGGGCAATTCCAGAACGGCGCGCTCACCGGCCAGGGGACCATGACCTACCCCGACGGCCGGAAATACACCGGCCAGTTCCGCGACGGTTCGCTGGAAGGCCAGGGAACGGCCTCCTTCGCCACCGGCAGGGAATACACGGGGCAGTGGAAGAACAACCTCTTCGACGGCCAGGGCACCATGACCTATCCCGACGGCGGCACCTACGTGGGACAGTTCGAAAACGGCATGCCCCACGGCCAGGGGACCATGACCCGGCCGGACGGACAGTACACGGGACAGTTCAAGTTCGGCAAGAAGCACGGCCACGGGACGGTGCTGTTCGCCAACGGATCGAAATACGTGGGCCAGTTCAGGGACAACGAGTACCACGGCCAGGGGACGATGACGACGCCGAGCGGTGAAAAATTTGTCGGCGAGTGGCAGGACGGCAAGTTCGTCGAGGTTGCCGGAGGGGCCTACCCCGACCTGAAAGACCTCTCCCCCTCCGAGGACGAGGGCGAGGGCAGAGGGGCCGGGGGGTGAGCGGGCCGGCTCGGAACCGGCCCGCTATTGCGGGGCCTTGACGTACCCGGCACGGATGGCCTCCCGCTCGGTTTGAAATACCACCCGGTGGTACTCCTTGACCTTATCGTAGTACTTCATTCCCGGCAGGTGATACCGCTTCGTATCGCGATTCCCCACGACCCGGCCGCCCTTCGGCGGGGAAGGGGCGGTTGCGCCCTTCACGGACGGGGCGACCGTCTTCCGCTCGGCCCGGCCCGGAGGGGTGTACAGGGGATCGATTGCCGGGAGACGCGGCGGCGGACTCGCCTTGACCGCGCCGCCTGCCGCCGGCGGAGCGCCCCGCACCCCGGGAGGCGGCGCCTCCTTCTTCACGACCCCGGACGCGGACGCTGACCGCGGCTCCGGCGGCGGCACCTGCGGCCCGGCCGGCCTCGGCGGCGGCGCCGGTCGGATCGTAGACGCCTGCGTCGGTTCGGACGCCGCCACTGCCGGCGGTTCCGGCGGCTCCCGCTCCCGCTGAACGGGGGGAAGGTACTGCACCAGGAAGGGAACCGCAAGGACGATCACGGCGGCAAGCGAGAACACCGCCAGCTTCGCGGCCGAGACCCCGGCAACGCGCAGCTTCCCGCCGAACACACCCCCCTTCCGCGGGGCTTGATCGTCGGCATAGTGCGTCAGCTTCGGATACCGCTTCACCCCGGCGCTCTGCTTCCATTGCCCCTCGAAGCGCCGCACCGCCTCGCTCCGATCCAGGTTCAGATAGGCGGTGTACTGCCTGACCAGCCGCAGACCGTCCGCCTTACCGGGAAAGCATTCCAGGTCGTCGGCTTCCAGGGCATCGACGAAGGACCTCCGGATACCGAGGAACAGGGCCAGTTCCTCCACGCTCGCATGGCGTTTCTCCCGCTCCCGCCTGAGGTACCTGCCCAGCGTCTCCTGATCCTGCTTCATCGCTCTTCGCCCGGTGCATCCCCCCGCGGACCGCCGCGGGAGATTCGCTCCCCGGCACATCCGGGACGGGGCGGATGGAGAGAACCACGCATGCCTACCCCTTGTCCTTTGTCTTCGCCAGGCCCCGCGACTTGGCCGTCTGCACGTCCACCACCGATTGGCTCGACTCGGCGGGGAGGGACTCGGCGCTGATCCCCGCCTCCTCGATCGCGGCATTGACCGCGATGGTCAGGTAGGCAACGGCCTCGGCAAGGGAACAGCTCTTGGTCGCCTCCACCCCCAGGGCGATCTTCTGCCGCCGGTAGAGGCTGTAGTAGGTCAGCGAACCTTTCTGCTCCTTGTGCCGCGACCACTTGTTTGCCGTGTCGGTGTTGTTCACCGTGAAGTGGTAGTCCCGGTCCGGGATGCGGTCGTTGCTCCGCCGGACTACCCGCTTTGCGTAATTCCCCAGCTCCAGCTTCTGTCCGCTCGGCAGGTGGTAGGTGGCCGTATCGATGACGTTGCACTGTCCCCATTTGGACGGGTTCCGCTTGCGGGAGATCCAGCGCGGACTGTAGAAATCGGACCCCTGGTGGAGATTCAGGACATAGTCCGCCTGCCCGATCAGCTGCTTCGCCAGATTGACGACCTTGGTGTCGGGGTTGGCGCTGTTCGCAGGGAGGCTGAACAGGCGGTTCATGTCGCCGCCGAGCCCCCGGCGCTTCCCGGCCTCCACGGCCGGTCCGTTCAGGCGGGGGACGACGATCAGGTTTCCCCTGTTCAGTTTTACGTTGACGTACCGTTCCGCCGCGAGGTACCCGCCCGCCTCGTCGCCGTGGACCCCGGCGACGATCAGCAGCGTGGGCCCCGGCTCCTTCCCCCGGATGTGATAGACGGTCAACTCCTGACGGGTATCCCGGAAGTACGCAGTCATCTGCGATTCCGCAAGCGGCCTGCCCTTTTCGGCCGCAAGCTCGGGAAACCCGAGGCTCAGAACGAGGGAAACCGAGACGGCTAAAAGGCAGACTCGCCGAAAATTGTCCATCCCCCTCGTTCCTTCTTCAGGTAGAAAAGTTTCTTGGAATTGCTCTCGAAATTGTTGGAACGGTATTTTTGCACGAACCGCACGACCGCGACCTGCCCCTCGCGCTCCTGCGGAAACAGAACGGCCATCTGGTCGACGGCGACCCGGATGAACTTCTTATTGCTGTTGACGCGCTCCTTGTGCCGCTTGAAGGCCTCAAAGCGCATCCCGTCGCTGTTGATGAAATCCTTTGAGTAATGTGCCAGATATTTCCCCGTGTTGCCGCTCTCCCAGGCCAGCCGCCAGCTATCCATGAACGCACGGACCTCGCGCTGCGACTCCTTCCGGCTCCCCTCCTTGACGAAGGCCACCCGGTCGACGATCGATACCGGGGTGCCGCTCGCCCGGAGCAGACCTTTGAGCTCCTTGATGTGGTCGTTCGAAAGGGCGATGCAGCCCTTGGTGTTGACGAGGTCCCCGGCGCCGATAACCTTGCTGGGGGTATGCCCGTGGATCCAGATCCCTGTCCCGTCCTTGCGGTCCTTCCGATCCAGGAAGTTGGGGTAGTTCAGGACGAACGCCCCCTCCCCGTAGATCTCGGGCAGGGCGCTCCCCGGCGTGTACCGCAGGGTAAAGTAGCTGCCCTTCGGCGTCGCAAAATCCCCCTCTTTTTTCTTGTCTTCGCCGTTGGCTCCGAAGATCGAGGGGTAGGACTTCACGAGGACGAACCGCTCGTCCTGGAACTTGAACAGGTGCAGGAGCTTGCTCTCCTTCTCGCCGATGAGCGCATGCTCGCCGGCGGTCACCGAGATGAGCGGCACCGGGGTTTCCCCGGCCGGGATAGTCAACACCGCCGCCTTACCGGAGGGCGCGGGCGCCTTCGCCTCCGCCTTGGCCGCGACCGCCGGGGGCCTTCACCTCCGCCTTGGCCGCAGCGGGCGCCGGCGGGGCCTTGGGTTCGGCTGCGGCCTTCGCAGCCGGCAGCGGGGCTTCGGCAACCTGTTTCGCGGCGGGCACGGGCGGGACGGCGGGCGCAGGCGGGACGGCGGTCCCGATCTGCCGCCGGGCCTCCGCCAGTTGAACGAAGGCCTTCTGCATGTCGGTCCGGGCAAGGGAATCCTGGAGCAGGGCCAGGGTTTTGCCCGTATCCTGGATTACCCGGAAGGCGCTCCGGTTGACCTTTATCTCTTTCAGGAACAGGACGAGGAGGGCGATATTGAGGATCAGCAGAATAGCGATCAGACCGATTCCCACCCTGATATAAAAATCGCTTGCCGTGTCTCGGTAGTTTTTCGGTAATCTCAGGTTATGAGTCTGCATAGGTCCATAATCGGATCTGATTGTCTCCCTTCGACACACCGGCACGGCCTGCCGACAGCTGCGCAGCTCTTTGCAGCGCTATTTCTCATAATATCGCCATCCGGTCAAGAAGGAATGTTGCGCCGCGGGCAGCCCCGGGCTCAGCGGCGGGTCCCGGTTTTCCGTCGCTGCACCGAGAATCCGAACCGGCCGATGCAGCGTCCCAGCGCGAAATACTGGCCGTGGGCAAAGGCCAGGAGCCCCCCCTTCTCCAGGCGCAGCTTCCCCCGGCCGTCGATCAGCGCCGCCGTAACCTGAACGGCCAGCACCTCCGCCACGTACAGCGTATGCGAGCCCAGTTCCATGGACTTCCGCACCCGGCATTCGATGTTCAGCGGGCACTCCAGGACGATCGGACAGCCGACCTTCAGGGCCGGGGCCGGGGTGAGGCCCGCACCGGCGAATTTATCCTCGCTCCGCCCCGATACCACGCCGCACCAGTCGACGGCCCGCGCCTGCCTGAGCGACGGGACATTTACCACAAACTCCCGCGTCGTTTCGATGATCCCGTGGGAGTACCGCTCGGGGCGGACGGAGATCGACAGCAGCGGCGGCTCGCTGCACACGTTTCCGGTCCAGGCGACGGTGATCAGGTTCGGTTTGAACCCCCGGGTGGCGCCGCAGCTCACCAGGACCGCCGGAGCCGGCGACAGGACGTTGCCCGGTTTCCAGGCCTGCTTTTCGATCGGCTCGCGTTTTGCCACGCCCGTTCCCCTTTCCGCGCTCCCCTTCCGCCCGGTGCCGCGCCGGCGGGACGCTCCCTGCACATCGTGACCCGTCCGCGCGCATCCGGGCCCGATTTCCCGTTGCCCAGACGAGGTATCGCCCGCAGGAATTTCCGCTACCTTGACCTAAAGCGGTACGGTTTTCAAGCGCTTTTTCCGCCGCCGGGACGGGAGGCGGCCGTGCCGACCGCAGCGGCCCGGGGGAGCTGCCGGCGGTTGATGAACCAGAGGATCAGGGTGAGGAGACCGCGCTGACGATGGGCGATGTCGTCAGCGCCGCTACTGCTCCGCGGGGTCCCAGGCAAAGGGACGCTCCCGGGCGAAATCCGGTGTGAGCTCCCGGTCGTCCACTTCCTGCGTGATGACCTCCTCGAACCCCATATCGAGGGCGGCGTTGACCACCCGCTCGTACTCCGCCCGGCTAACCCGCCGGCCGAGGAGGGGATGGTCCTGCACCGCGGCGACGGGCGTGTACTGGGCCATCAGGCTGAGCGGCACGGAGGCCGAGACCCCCTCCCGGATCAGCTTGAGGACCGCCAGGCTGTTTGCCCCGCATCCCGGCAGGACGAGGTGGCGGACCAGGACGCCGCGCGTTGCGACCCCCTCCACGGTCTCCAGGCCGTCGCCGACCTGGCGGACCATCTCCCTGAGCGCAGCCAGGGCGTGGCGCGGGTAGTCCGCCGCCGCGGAGAAGTTCCGGCCCGCCTCGGCCAGGCCGTATTTGAAATCGGGCAGGTAGATGTCCACCATCCCGTCGAGCAGCCGGACGATCCGCGCCCGTTCGTAGCCGCCGCAGTTGAACACGAGGGGCAGGCGGAGCCCCTGCCGGCGGGCAGTGAGAAACGCCGCCATGATCCCCGGCAGGTGCGGGGTCGGCGTAACCGGCTCGACGTTATGGCAGCCGGCGGCCTCGAGATCAAGCATCACCGCGGCGAGTTGATCCGCGGACACCGCCCTGCCCGACGGGGAATGGCTGATCTGGTGGTTCTGGCAGTAGACGCAGCGGATGTTGCAGGAGGAGAAAAAGATCGTCCCCGCCCCGCGCGTTCCCGACAGCGGAGGCTCCTCGCCGTAGTGGGGAAGCGCCGAGTGGATGACCATCTCGGTCCCGAGGCCGCAGAACCCCCGCTCGCCTGCCGTCCGGTCGACCCGGCAGAGCTGCGGGCAGAGGACGCACCGCCTCAGGCTCCTGCCCAGCCCCTCGACCCGCCGCGCCGCATCCGCATCAGCGTTCATACACCGTCCTCACAGCGGCGCCACTACGTCCTTCAGGCGCCCGCTCGCGACCAACTCGAGGAACTCCTCGCCGAGCGGAGCCGACAACTCCACGGCCCGCCGCCAGTTCGCAATCCTCCGGGCCGGGTCGTCGATGAAGGTCGTGAAATCACCGCGGTCCGGTATCCTGCCGTCGGGGAGCCGCGCCACGAACCCCTCGGAGGGGCTGACCATGACGACGTTCTCGAGGAACCGCTCGGGGGGGCGTCGGCGCGCGAGGCGCTTGTCCATCCAGCCGGGAACGATCCGCTCCTGATGGTGGAAGAACAGGACCAGCCCCCCGCCGCGCGTCGCATAATCCTGGTTGATGTTGTAGTCGATCAACCCGCCGTCGCGGTAGACCCCGTCCGGGGCAGCGAAGATATCCCGCACCCCCGCCACCACGATCGGGATGGCGCCGGAGGCGATCACGGCCGCCTTGAAGTTCACCTCGGACAGGGGGACGAAGCGGCCGCGGAATCCCTTGCGCTGACAGAAATCGGGGGGCTGGGGGCCGCAGTAGAAGACGACGCGCTCGGCCATGCAGTGCAGCAGTGCAGGGTGAACGGCGTTGGCCAAAAAGGCGAGGATGAACCCCGCCTTCTGCACCCAGGGCCGCTCCGCAGCCGTCAGATGCCCGGCCCGGCAGGTCAGGACCGCCAGGCGGTACCGCTTGCTCGCCAGGGCGAACGGGAGGGCGTCGTCCTCCACGTAGGCGTTGACGATCCCGATCAGGGACTGGAGGACCGTGGCGGGGGTGTCATGCCTTCCGTAGCGGGCGGTGATGTAGGCCTCCCTCAGGGCGCGGTAGCTCTTGAGCGCTTCCGGCTGCAGCCACGCCGCAAACCGCCAGGCCCCTGCCGAGGCGCCGACCAGCCAGACCGGGCGTACCCTTCCCAGCGCTTCCTCCCGCAGGAGGGTGAGATCGAACCCGCTCGCGACCAGCCACCGGGGCCCTCCCGCAGGGCCGAAATAGGTCCCGATACGGTCCAGGCTGAAACCGCCCGCCCGGATGAGCTCATAGGCAGTCCGGCCCGCTCTGACACGGATGTTATCCATATCCCCTGTTCCCGAAGGCGGTAAGCCCGTCGCGGAGCGGGAAGGCTCCCGCAGAGCGGATCCGCGTACCGTCGCCGTGCCCTGCCGCAGCCGGTTCGTTCCCGCAAATGGCCTTGACAGGGCCGGAGGCGTCTTGTAGATTATCGCCGTCCGCCGCCCGGCCGATGGCGGTTTGTATCCGAACCGCTTCGGGTTTGTCAACGGATTTGTGGCCCTCCGCCCGGCTCAGCGCGCGACGGCCAGATTCCTCCCGGCCGCTGCCGAGACAGGCCCCGCTTGCGGGAGAGCGAATAAAGGAAACGACTGATGGCGGAGATCGGATTACAGATCGCCGAGATGGGCAGGCAGGCCCGGCGGGCATCCACGCTCCTGGCGAAGACCTCCACGGCCCTCAAGAACCGGGCGCTCCTGGCGATGGCCGACGCCCTGGTCGCCCGGACGGAAGTGATCGTCCGGGAAAACGCCCGCGATCTCTCCGCGGCCCGCGCGGGCGGTCTCTCCGCCGCGCTGATCGACCGTCTGACCCTCACCGGCACAACCATCGCGGGGATCGCCCGGGGCATCGCCGAGGTTGCGGCGCTTCCCGACCCGGTGGGAACGGTGGCCTCCCTCTGGCGCCGGCCCAACGGCCTGACCGTGGGCCGGATGCGGATCCCGCTCGGGGTGATCGGCATCATCTACGAATCCCGCCCGAACGTCACCGCCGACGCAGCCGCCCTCTGCCTCAAGTCGGGCAACGCCGTCATCCTCCGCGGCGGCTCCGAGGCGATCCATTCGAACCTGGCCATCGGCGCCATCCTCCGGGAGGTTCTCCGGGACCTTTCGCTTCCCGAGGCGGCAATCCAGATCGTCCCCACGACCGACCGGGAGGCCGTCACGGAACTGCTCAAACTCGAGGAGTTCATCGACGTGATCATCCCTCGCGGCGGGGAGGAGCTGATCCGCGCCGTGGTCCGGGACTCCCGGATCCCGGTGATCAAGCACTACAAAGGGGTTTGCCACGTCTTCGTCGATGCGGGGGCGGATATCCCGATGGCCCTGCGGATCTGCCTGAACGCAAAGACGCAGCGGCCGGGGGTCTGCAACGCCATGGAGACGCTGCTCGTCCACGAGCAGATCGCCCCCCGCTTCCTGCCGGAGGCGGCCAAGGAGCTGCGGGCGGCCGGCGTCCGCCTGCGGGGATGCGAGCGGACGCGGGCGATCCTGCCGGATGCCGAGGCGGCCACCGAGGCGGACTGGTCGGCCGAGTACCTCGACCTGATCCTCGCGGTGCGGGTGGTCCGCGATCTCGACGAGGCGATCGCCCACATCGAGGCCTACGGGTCTCTCCATACGGAGGCGATCGTCACCGAGAGTTACGAGCGCGCGCAGCGCTTCCTGAGCGAGGTCAACTCCTCCACGGTCCTGGTCAACGCCTCCACCCGGTTCAGCGACGGCTACGAACTGGGGCTGGGGGCGGAGGTAGGCATCAGCACGACCAAGCTGCACGCCTTCGGACCGATGGGCCTCGAAGAGCTGACGACGACCAAATTCATCATCTACGGGAACGGCCAGGTGAGGGTATGAACGCATGAAGTGGGGACTTTTTGGAGGAACCTTTGATCCGATCCACATCGGCCATCTGCGGTGCGCCGAGGAGGTGATGGAGATGTTCGACCTCAACCGGATCATCTTCGTCCCGGCGTCCCGGCCGCCGCACAAGATCAACGCCGCGATCACGGCGTTCTACCACCGCGAACAGATGATCCGGCTGGCCATCGAGGGGAATCCGGCCTTCTCCTTCTCCGACGTGGAAAATCGGCGGGCCGGGACCTCCTACTCCGTGGAGACGGTGGAATACCTCCTGGACAAGTACCGGCTGGAAAACCTCGAACTGTTTTTCATCCTCGGGCAGGACGCCTTCCACGCCATCCGGACCTGGAAGGACTGGGAACGGCTTCTGACGATGTGCAACTTCACCGTCATGACCCGCCCCGGGTACGAGAACAAGGGGCTCGACGCGATCCTGACGCCGGAATTCGCCTCCCGGTTCACCTATGACGAGGCAACCAGGGGGTTTCGCGGGCCTGCCGGACAGTCGATCTTCTTCCGCGAGGTCACCTTCCTCGACATCGCCTCGAGCACCATCCGCCGGCGCGCCGGAGAGGGGAAGACGATCACCTACCTCGTCCCCGACGCCGTCCGCCACTACATCGTCAAGAATTCGCTCTACCGGGAGCCCTGACGGTCACTGACAAACGCCACCGCAGGATGGAAAAGGACTGACGCCGGGAGGGATTCCAATCCTCCCAATAGCCACAGCCTGCGACGGGGAAATCGCATCTCGGAAGCACGCATTGGAGATTTTTCGGGGCCCCCTGCCCCCGCAGCGGAGCGAGGAGGCGCAGGGTCGGAAAATGTCCAGCGGGCGGAGAGATTGCGATTTCCAGCGGTCGCGCGGGTATCCATGGGGGATAAGCTGCGGTAACGGCGGCATCACGTCGTCTTACTCTTCAGCGCGGCGTACAGCTCTTCGTGCAGGGGCAGCGGGACCCCGAGGCTGCGCCCGGCCCGGACGGCGAACCCGATGAACAGCTCCAGCTCGTTTCGCCTTCCCTTGGCGAAGTCGAGCTGCAGCGACGACTTGGTCGCCGGCGGGAACTTCTCCACCGTGGCGATGCCGCGGCCGACGCTGTCGGCGGGGAGGGCAACCCCCTTTGCCCGGGCGAGGCGCTCCACCTCCGCCATCAGCCCCCGGACCATCTGCCCGGCCTTCGCGTCGGCCATCACCTCGCCGAAGCTCAGCCCCGTCAGCGACGTCACCCCGGCCATCGGGCTGACGAAGAGGTACTTCGTCCAGAGGGGAACGGCGATCGCATCCGAAAGCGCGCAATCGATCCCGGCATCCCGCAGAAAGGACTCCAGCGGCCGGCACCGGTCGATCCGACCGTCGTCGGGCCCGAACACCAGTTGGCAGCTTCCGCCCACCTGGCGGACCACGCCCGGGGCCTCGACGAAGGAGGAGATGTAGACCAGCCCGCTCAGGACGTCGCCCGCCGGGACGATCGCCCGGAGCCGTTCCGCGATATCCACCCCGTTGAGGACCGGCAGGAGCAGCGTAGCCGTAGTGAGCAGCGGGGCAAGCCGGGCTGCGGCAGCCTCCAGGTCGTACTCCTTCACCGCGAACAGGACCAGGTCGCAGGGTCCCACCTCGGCCGGGTCGTCCGTCGCCGCATCGGGGGCGACCCGCTCCTCCCCCGCTACCGTCTTGAGCAGGAGCCCCTGCTGCCGGATCGCGGCGAGGTGGACGCCCCGGGCGATGAAGGCCACGCTGTGCCCAGGCGTTCCGGCGTACGCCCGGGCCAGCCTGCCGCCGAAATATCCCCCTACCCCCCCCAGACCGACGACCGCAACCCGCATGACGCACACCCCTTTCCCGGCCCCCCGGACCGTCGTGACCGCCTCGTTCCGTTCCGGTCCTTACCGCCGCCGGTCCCGGTTGTCAATCCGATCCTGAAGCCGGGGTCCGGGTGGCGATCCGGTTAGGCCGTGCGCACCGCCGATCCGGCGCGGCCCGGCCGTTTTTCGGTCGCAGGAAGGCCAGGCGCGCGGTGCGGCTGCTCTCCGCAGAGAACCCGGGTCACCGCCAGGGTCCGATACGGGTTGACAGCAGGCGCGGTTCTCTGTCAGTATTCCCCGCAAGAGCGCTCGTGCCGCCGCGCACGGCGGGCTCACCGGTTCGCAGCGGAGGAATGTGCAGATGTCCATAAAACCAGGCACTTCGGTCGAAATAACGCTCGACCGCTCGTCTGAGGAGGGAGAACCCCTGCGCGCCCATGTGTACGAAGTGGAGGGGAAGCGGCTGATCCTCTCCCAGACGACGCCGCCGATCACCCCTCCCCGGGGTCTGTATGTGACCTATGTGGTCGAACAGGGAGACAAGGCGCGGCGCATGGGCTTTTCTGCCGCAGTCTCGGCATTGGAAGAGCGGTACGCCCTTGCGTCGGGCACGCAGGTACCCGCCGTCATCGTGGAGAGGAAGGGGAAGCCGGAAGAGGCGAGCCTCCGCAAGGGATTTCGCATCCGCACACCGAGCGACAGCGGGCTTAGCCTCACGATCGGGGGGAGACGGTACGTCATCTACGACATCTCCCTGACGGGGATGAATTTCATCCAGCCGCTCGCGGAGCCCGCCTTCAAGGCCCCCCAACCGCTGGAAGGACGGTTCACGATCGACGGGCAGCGGTATCCCCTTACGGTCCGCGTGGTCAGGGTGGTGGAAGCGGCCGGGGCGCGGCGGGTCGCGGTGGCATTCCTGAACACCCTCAGGGAGATGCAGCCCATCCTGAGCAGGAAGATCCTGCTGCTGGAGCGGCGGGAATTGAGCGGTCAGGGATAGCCGCAAGCAGGGTCCCGGTTTCTTGCCTGACCCGCCCCCCGCCCGCACAGCCTCCCCGCGGAGAACGAGAACATTTTTCTGTTGACCTGCCGGCAGGTAGTTAGTAGAAGAGGCTAATTTCTTTCCAGAAACGCGTCACCCTCAGGAGGCGAAATGGACGGTGCGCCGAAATCCACGGAACAGATACGCCTGCTGCTGCACAAGGCGGTCGATATCCCCAATCCCCTGACGGTCCATATCGGGGAGGAGGTGCAGATCGATCGGATCTCGGGCAGGGGGGTGAGGATCTATCCGGGATGCAGGATCACCGGGGCGAAGACGGTGATATCCGCCGGCTGCCAGCTCGGCGCCGAGGCCCCGGCGACGGTGGATGACTGCCTGCTCGGGCCGCAGGTGGAGCTGCGGGGCGGCTTCTTCAGCAATGCCGTGTTTCTCGAGAAGGCGCGCATGGGGATCGGCGCCCAGGTGCGCGAGGGAACGATTCTCGAGGAAGAGGCCAGCGGCGCACAGTGCGTCGGGTTGAAGCAGACCATTCTGTTCCCTTTCGTCACCCTCGGGAGCTTGATCAACTTCTGCGACTGTCTGATGGCCGGGGGCACCAGCCGCAGGAACCACAGCGAAGTGGGCAGTTCCTACGTCCATTTCAACTACACGCCCAATCAGGACAAGGCAACGGCCTCCCTGATCGGCGATGTGCCCCGGGGGGTCATGCTGAATCAGCCGCCGATATTTCTGGGCGGCCAGGGGGGAATGGTCGGGCCGCTCAGGATCGGGTACGGCAACGTCGTCGCCGCCGGCACGATCCTGCGGAGGGATTGCCCGGAAGAGAACCGGCTGATCACCGCCCCCGCTTCCGTCGGCAAGACCACGGAGTTCATCCCGGGGTCCTATCCCGACAGCGGACGCGTCCTCGGGAACAATTGCCTGTACCTGGCAAACCTGGCGGCCCTCGAAGCATGGTACCTGCATGTCCGGGAATCGTACTTTGCGGCGCAGGAATTCGGTGCGCTCGTCTCGGCAGGCGCCCGGGAGCAGCTTACCCGCGCCCGGCAGGAGCGGCTCACGCGGCTGCGGGACGTGGCGGAGACGCTCCTGTCGCCGTCCTCCCCCGAGCGGGGGCAGCCCGCGCGGCAGGAGGAGCGGCAGGCGTTTGCCGCAGCGGTCCGCCGGCTGGAAGGTCTGGCGGCCGAGGGCCTCCGCAGCGAGGCAACCGACAGGGCGGCCGAGGAATTTCTGCGGGCCTTTCACCGGGCCGCCGGGAGCGGCAGGGGGAGCTACATCGAAGCGATCCAGGGGCTGCCCCCCGCGGTATCCGCCCAGGGCGTGACCTGGCTGCACGGGATCGTGGCCGACTGGTGCGCGCAGGTATCGGGGGCGGTCCCGGCCCTGAACCTGTTCAGATGACGCTCCCGGAGAGCCGGGAGCGGAGAGGGAGACGCTGTATGGGGGTACTGTTCGGCACCGACGGAATACGCGGAGAAGCAAACCGCTATCCCATGAACGCGGAGATCGCCTTTGGCGTCGGCCAGGCCATGGCGCACCTGTTCCGGAAGAACGGCCATCGCGCCCGGGTCATCATCGGGAAGGACACCCGCATTTCCGGCTACATGCTGGAAAGCTCACTGGAGGCGGGCATCACCTCCATGGGGGGATATCCCTATCTGGTCGGCGTGCTGCCCACCCCAGGGATCGCCTTCGTCACGCAGAGCATGCGCGCCGACGCGGGCGTCGTCATCTCCGCCTCCCATAACCCGTACCAGGACAACGGCCTGAAGATCTTCAGCGGCGACGGGTACAAGCTCACCGACGCCCAGGAAGAGGTCATCGAGGACCTGATCCTCAACCGGAAACTCAACGACCTCCTGCCGCCGGCACGGGAAATGGGAAAGGCCGCCCGCATCGAAGACGTGAACGGCAGGTACATCGTCTTTTTGAAAAACACCTTTCCCCGCACCCTTTCGATGGAACGGATGAAGATCTGCCTGGATACGGCCAACGGCGCCACCTACCGGGTGGCGCCTGATGCGTTCAGCGAGCTCGGCGCCGATGTGGAGGTCATCCACAACACGCCCGACGGCACCAACATCAACGACCGCTGCGGCTCCCAGCATACCCAGAGTCTGAAAGCGCGGGTGCTCGAACGGGGGGCCGCCATCGGGCTGGCCTTCGACGGGGACGGCGACCGCCTGATCGCCGTGGATGAAACCGGCCGCGAGATCACGGGGGACCAGATTCTCCTGATCTGCGCCACCATGCTCCAGCGGGACGGCAGGCTGCGGAACGACCTGCTCGTCAGCACGGTGATGAGCAACCTCGGCCTGATCGTCGCGTGCCGGAGGTACGGCATCAGGCACCACGCCGCCAAGGTCGGGGACCGGTACGTGCTGGAGGACATGCAGCGCCTGGGCGCGATCATCGGAGGCGAAGACGCGGGGCACATGATTTTCCTCGAGCACCACACCACGGGCGACGGGATCATCGCCGCCATGCAGCTTATCGCCGCCATGATCCGGGAGGGCAAGCCGCTTTCCGAACTGGCCCGCCGGATGGATGTCTATCCCCAGAAGCTGATCAACGTGGACGTCACGCGCAAACCCGACATTTCCACAGTCCCCCGGATCAGGGAGGTCATCAGGCAGGTGGAGCAGGAACTCCGCGACGAAGGGCGTGTCCTGGTCCGGTACTCCGGCACCCAGAACATGTGCCGCGTCATGGTGGAAGGGCCGTCGATCGAGGCGACGGAGCGCTACTGCCGGCAGATCGCCGCCGTCGTGCAGGAAACCATCGGCACGTGACGCAGCCGCCGCGCGGCGCGGGGTACCTCAGGGAGAACGCTTGTCCGCCGATTTCTTCGGCGCCGGGCGGCTGCGCAGCAGGACATAGGTTGCACCCGCGCCGCCGTCGTACGACTGGGCGCTGGCGAAGGCGATCACCCATTTGCGCCAGGAGGTGCGGGTCAGCCACTCCCGGACCTTATGTTTCAGCACCGGTTCGCCCGGGGAAGAAAGGCCGCGGCCGTGAACGATCAGGACGGCCCGCTTGCCCGACATGATCGCCCCGGTCAGGAACGCCTCCACCGCCTCCCGCGCCTCGGCCACCCCCATCCCGTGCAGATCGATATGGGCCTGCAGCGAAAAATCCCCCCGGTGCAGCCGCTCGGCGAACTCCGGCGGAACGTCCGCGGCGGTCCCTTCCATGTATTCGGGCGTGCGCGAGACGACGAACCCCTCGCCGGATCTGATCAGATTCTCCAGACTGGCCGTCACGTCCGCCTCCGGCCCCGCCGGGGCCCCGCCAGCCGGCCGGCTGCCCCCGCCGCATTTCCGTTCGTATTTGTCCGCGGCGATCGGCCTGACCCCCTGCATCGCATCCCGGAAGGCGCCGGCGTCGCCATCCGCCTCGCCGACGGGCGCGGATTTCTTTTCGGATTCTCTGCCGGGAATCGCACGCGGGAGGGCCCGGTCTTTGAGGTGTCTGCGCAGTTCCCCAAAGGGGCTGTGTTTCAACGGGGAGTCGGAATCGTTCGTCATAAGAAAATCCGCGGCGCTGATCTCTGCTCGACCCCGCCCGGCGGGCAGCCCGTCTCGCGGACCGCGATCAAACGGAGCGGTTGATCACGCCGGCCGTCCTGAGCCGGTCGATCTCCTCCGGGGGATACCCCAGCAGTTCCCGCAGCACCGCCTCGGTGTGTTCGCCCAGGCGCGGCGCCGGGGCGTACACCTCCCCCGGCGTTTCTGAGAGGCGGAGCGGGGAATTGGCGATCCGCATCCTCCCTACGGCCGGCTGGTCGATCTCGGCGAGCATGCCCCGATAGCGGATGTGGGGGTCTTCGCAGATCTGCCGGATGTCGTTGATCGGCGAGTAGGGAAGGCTGGCCTCCTCGAACAGTGTTTCCCACTCGGCCGTCGTCTTCGTCTTCAGTACCGGCTCCAGGATCGCGTTGAGCTCCCGGAGGTTCCGGGTCCTGAGGAGGTTGGTGGCAAAGCGGGGATCGGAGCTCAGCCCCTCCCGGCCGATTACCCTGCATAGCCGCGCAAACAGCTGGTCCGTCCCGGCGGCGGCGATGATCCAGGAGTCCGCCGTCCGATACCCCTGGAAGGGGGCGATCGAGGGGTGGGTCCCGCCCAGCGGCCCGGGGATTTCGCCGCTGATGGTGTAGCGGGCCACCGCGTTCTCCAGGGTGGCGAACAGGCCGTCGATCATCGACATGTCCAGATGCTGTCCGCGGCCCGTCTTTTCCCGATGCCACAGGGCCGCGAGGATCCCGACCACCGCCTGGGTCCCGGCAACGATGTCGCCCATCGAGGAACCGACCCGGCAGGGGGGGCCCCCTTCCGGACCGGTGATGCTCATGATCCCGCTGTAGGCCTGGGCCACCATGTCATAGGAGGGGCGCTGGGCGTACCCGGGCAGGGTGTCATGGCCGAACCCGCTGATCGAGCAGTAGATGATCCGGGGGTTGATCCCCCGCAGTTCATCCCAGCCGAACCCCAGCTTGCGCATCGTCGTGGGGCGGTAGTTCTCCACGACCACGTCGGAAATGCGGATCAGCCGCCGGAGGATCTCCTTTCCCTCTTCCTGCCGCAGGTCCAGCACCATCCCCTTCTTGTTGCGGTTGAGGCTGATGAAATAGCCGCTGCGGTTCTTGTCCGGCTCTCCGGCAAAGGGGCCGAATTCCCGGGAATCGTCCCCCTGGGGAGGCTCCACGTGGATCACCTCCGCCCCCAGATCCGCCAGGTACATCGTCGTCGTCGGCGCCGCCAGCACGTGGCTGAGGTCTACCACCCGGATGCCTGCCAATGCCCCTGCCATGCTTCCTCCTTCGTCCGCCGCCCTGCCGCTGCTTTTTCCCCTCGCTTTCATAATCTCAACCCGCCCGTCCGTCAATGGGGAATGTTTACCCCGGGCCCCGCTTCGGGGTTGCACTTTTTTCACGGCAGGCTTATGATTCCCTGCACAAGCCGCAGCACGCGCACCGATCCATCCCCGCCCGGCCTCACCCCGGCGCGCAGCGCAGGCGTTGACGGCGGGAAAAACCACAGGAGGGAACAGCATGCCCACGCCGATCACGATCACCGCCGGAACGGTCACCGTTGCGGCGGAGCTGGCCGATACGCCCCTGGCCAAGCGCATCGCGGGAATACTCCCGATCGAAACGCGCCCCAACGAATGGGGCGACGAATTCTATTTCGCACTCTCCGTCCGGTCGGACCTCGACGACACGGCCACCGCTCGGATCAAGGTCGGCGACATCGGGTTCTGGCCGCCGGGGAACGCCATGGCCATCTTCTTCGGCCCGACGCCGATGAGCAGCGGCGCCGACCCCGTCCCGGCGAGCGCGGTCTGTCTGATCGGCCGGATCACCGGCGACGCGACCTCGCTGCGCAAGGCGAGCGGCGCCCGGACAATCCGCATCGACAAGGCGTAATGCCACGGCCCGCAGAGGACAGGCCGGTCCTGCCTTCTCCTCTCCGGCAACCGCCACCGGCACAGGAGGATGCCAGATGCCCGCTGCTGGGGATCGCGACCCCGCCGGCTCTCACGCCGCCGAACTGACACCCGCCTACAACAGGCACGTGCAGGGGGCCTATGTCCGGTCCGGGGCCAGCGTCATCATGTGGTTCTGCGGCTGGGTCGCCTACTACATCGGCGACATCACGGGCGGGAATTTTGCCGGGATGAGCTACGCGGTCCTGTATCTCATCCTGCTCAACCCCCCCACGCTCTGGATACTTAAGCGCATCCCGAACAAGCGGCTGTTCGGACGATTCTCGATCTTCGTCAATTTCCTGGAAATCATCGGGTACACCGCCATCATCCACTACGCCGGAGGCATCGAGGCAACCTTTCTGCTGCCCATCTACGCCGCCCTGATCGTCTACGTCGGGGTGATCGGCCCCCGCAGGCTCCCCTTCATCGTTGCGGCCTTATGCATCATCTGCTTCGACAGCATGGTGGTGCTGGAACATCTGGGCATCCTCGGGAACACCCATTTTCATCCCTCCCTCGGCGTACCCCTCCAGCGAAAGATCATGATCATGCTGACCACGGGGAGCCTGCTGTTCGTGGTGGCGTTCATCTCCTCCTACACGGCCGGGCTGCGGAAAAGGAACCGGGACCTCCTGCGCCGGCAGAACGAGGAGCTGCGGCTGGCGCTCCGGAAGGCGAACGAGTCCGACCGCCTCCGGGAGGCGCTCGAACGGGCGAGCGAGTCTGACCGCCTCAAGTCCGAATTCCTGGCGAACATGTCCCATGAACTGCGCACCCCCCTCAATGCGATCATCGGTTTTTCCGAACTTCTGGAGTGCCAATACGCAGGAGAAATGGACCAGGCCCAGCGGGAGTACGTGCAGGCCATCAACCAGAGCGGGACGCATCTGCTGGCTATCATCAGCGACCTGCTCGACATCTCCAAGATCGAGGCGGGGAAGATGGAAATCGCGCCGCGGGCGGTCCCTCTGCCGGCCCTTCTGGAGGGGAGCGTGGTGATGTTCAGGGAAGAGGCCGCGAAGCAGGGGATCCGGATATCCACCGACCTGGAGGAGTGCCCCGCAACGGTCCACGCCGACGAACTCAGGCTGAAGCAGATCGTCTGCAACCTCCTGGCGAATGCCGTAAAATTCACCCCCGCCGGGGGGCAGGTAACCCTCGCCGCTCGCCGCCTTGCACGGCGGGATGGGCAGTGGTTGACCGAATCGGGAACGATCATCGCGCTGCCACCGCCCGCGGGTCACGAGACGATCCGCCTCGCGGAGGTTGTGGATATCACGGTGACCGACACCGGCATCGGGATAAGACAGGAGGACCTGGCGCGGATCTTCAACCCCTTCGAGCAGGTCGACGGGTCGATAGGCCGGCGGTACCAGGGGACGGGTCTGGGGCTGTCGCTGGCCAGGCGGTTCGCCGAATTCCACGGCGGATACCTGTGCGCGGCCAGCGGGGGGGAAAACCGGGGGAGCTCCTTCCACTGCGTGCTGCCGGCGTAGGGAGGGCGTCAGGCTGCCCGCAGACGCCGCGTGACGCGCTCCACAACCGCCGCCGGCGCCGCCCATCCCGGGAGAGCCAGGGCGCCGAGAATCTCATCCGGGGCGTATGCCGCGCCGCCGGTGTCATGCCCCCAGTGCCCCACGACCGCGGGAAAGGTCGTGATTTCGTAGCGCGCCAGGGCGGGGTGCCAGGTCAGAACGCAGTTTGGGTCGCCCTCCGCTCTCGTCCACCATGCCACGAACTCCTGGTCCCGGGCGACCTGGGCGATGAATTCGCCGACGACCGGCGGGACGCCCGGGGGATCGGGAGCAGGCGCCCGTTCCGGAGCGGGTTTCGGTTTCCCGCGGGGGATGGTCCCGGCCTTGGGACCAGGTCGTGTCTCACGCGGGGCGGGCTTTGCAAGCCAGACCCAGTATGCGATGCCGATGCCGAGCAAGACATACAGCTGCCACGGCAGCCGCGTGAGCGTGCCTTTCGCGGTGAACCCGGCGATACCGTAGATGACCAGGCCCACGACAGCGCCTGCCAGGGTCCGCCACAGCACCTGCCAGGCGATCTTCAGAAACGTCACCGGTCATGCCCTCCCGTTTGCATCGTTCCGCGTCCCGCGCAATCCGGCATCATGCAGCCGCGGGAACCTCCCCTCCCGGTCCGGGCGCGCGGATGGCATCCAGCGCCCCGCAGCCCTTGTTCCCCGGGAGCCCCGGCCATCACCCCGCCGCGGCCTCCCGGGCCGCCAGGATCTCTTCCCGCACGGGGGAAGCGCTCCCGGGGAGGAACCCTTCCAGTGCCGCCTTCGCCGCCGGGGAACCGATCCGGCCGAGGGCCCAGGCGATCATGGCGCGTATCCGGTCGTCGCCGCAGGCGCCGAAGGCCCGCACCAGGTCGGGAACGGAGGCCTCGTCGCGCAAGTTGCCCATCACCCGGGCCACGTTCGCCTTCCACCGCCAGAGATCGGCATCGGCCATGTAGAACATGTGCGGCCAGACCTTCTCCCTGAAGTAGGTCCTGTCCATATGGAGCAGCCGCTCCAACCGAAACGCCTCGACCATTCCCGCGGCCTTCTCGTTCATCGGGAGGTCCCGGCCGAGCCAGGGGGCGTTCCGGGGACACACCTCCTGGCAGCGATCGCACCCGTAGACGTGGAGGCCCATCGGCTCCCGCAGTGCGCGCGGCGTCAGCTCGGCGCCGAAATAGGTGAGATAGGAGATGCAGCGGCGCGGATCGATGTGCCGCGGCCCCTTCAGGGCCTGGGTGGGGCAGGCGGCGATGCAGGCGTTCCGGCACCAGGCGGGGCAGCCGACCGCGAGGGTGGGCTCGTCCGGCTCGAAGGCCGCATCGACCACCAGTGCGATCGGGGTAACCCAGGACCCGCCGGCGGCCGCCCGCCGGGAATAGAAGAGGCAGTTCCTGCCGAAAGTCCCCAGCCCCGCCCGGGCCGCCGCCAGCCGATGGGGCAGGTGGAAGGGGACCTTCGAATCGACCCCGTTCTCCCGGAGGAAGGCGCGGAAGGCCTTCACCCTCCTGCCCAGACGGTCGCCGGTCACGCGGTCGTCGTCGAGGTAGCAGCGGCCGAAATGGCGCTCCAGCGATGGCGGAAAGGCCTCCCGGAAGTAGGGCTCGACGAGGACGATGATTGCCTTCGCCCCCGCCAGGACCGTGCGGGGATCGGTGCCGGCGATCAGGTCGAGGCCCGACCGGATCGCCCATTCGTACTCCTCCCGCCGCTGCTCGATGAGTTCCCGCTGGGACGAAAAGGGCTCCGCCGTGGTGAACCCCACGTCGGCGAACCCGAACTCGCGGGCCCTATCCGCGATCTGCCCTTTGGTGAGCATCGCTATCCCCCTGCGCCTTCCGGCCGCTCCTCCACCCAGGCCGGCACCCGCTTCCCGCCCTCGCGCATTGCCCGGTTGATGGCCCGGCAGGCCGGCTCGTGGCGCTCCAGGAGCTGCCAGAACCGCGGCGAGTGGCTCATGATCCGCGTATGACACAATTCGTGCAGCAGGACGCAGCGGGCCTGCTCCGGTTCGAGGAAGAGGAGCTTGTAGCTGAGGTTGATCTTCCCGGTGGACGAGCAGCTCGCCCAGCGCGTCCGCTGCCCCCGGATGAATGCCTCGGCGTACCGAAACCCGTACTCCCGGGCCAGACGGTCGAGGCGCGGCACGAGCGCCTCCCGCGCCCGGCAGACGAGCCAGTGCGTGAGTGCCGCGCGGCAGGCGGCGCGGTCAGCGACGGCGCCGTACACGACAAGCCTCCCCGGCTCCTCCCGGAACACGCCGACCTTCCGCGTCCGCGCCGGCCGGTATTCCACCGACCAGCACTCCCCGAGGGCGGCAAGATCGATGCGGTCGGGCAGCGGGACCGGGGTCCGCAGGGGCTCCGCCGGCCGGGCCGCCAGCCGCTTGCCCTGGGCCTCGATCCAGGGCCGTTCGAGCTCCAGGATCGCGGGGATCCCGCGGAGGCTGAACCGCGGGGGCACGACCACGGTCAGGCCGTCCGCCGAAAGCTCCAGGCGCACCCGTTTCGCCCGCGCCGACCTCCGGACCCGGTAGGAAACCTCGCCCCCGGCGGCGGAATCCGAACACTGCCCGAACGGCCCCTCCCCTTCCAATCTGCCCTCCCCGTCCCCGGGCGCGGCCCCGCATCGCCTTCATCGCGGGCAGCCCGCCTGTTCCCCTGGGTTTTCATTTGACAGACAACCCGGCTTATGTCAAGGTTTTGCATACGCAACGAAAGGATGGTGCGCGGTGCGGACCACGATCGTTTTCACCCTGACCGGCACCGACCGGGTCGGGATCGTCGACGAAGTCACCCACCTGCTCCTGGCAAGCGGCGGCAACATCGAAACCAGCCGGATGACCCGGCTCGGCGGAGAATTCGCCATCCTGCTGCTCGCCTCCCTGCCGGCGGACGGGCTCGCGGCCCTGGAAGGGGCGCTCCCCCGCCTCGTCGCCGAGGGGTACAAGGTGACCACCACGCCGACCGACGGCCGCGCCGCCGGGACGTACGCCGGCTGGCGCCCCTACCAGGTGGAGCTGCGGGGCGCCGATCACGAAGGGATCATCCATGAGGTCGCCCATACCCTCTCGGGGTGCGGGATCACCATCGAGTCGCTGGATACCGGCACGGGTCGCGCGCCCATAAGCGGCGCCCCGCTGTTCACCATGACCGCGCTGATCGCGGTGCCGCCGACCCTGTCCGAACAGGGATGGAGGCAGGCCCTCGCGGAGGCGGCGCACCGCCTGGACGTGGAGATCCGGGTGGATCCCGTCGCCGGCCCCTGAGATACCCGGTCGATCGCTGCGCCCTCCCCGGAATCCGGGCCGCGGACAACCGGGGCCGGGCAGGCGCGATCGGTCATCCGGGAGCTGGCAGGTGGTACCCGGCCCCGCCGGGAAGGACACCCTACAGAGGAAAGGAGAGTACAGATGCCGGAATTTGGTTCACCCTTTGCGGGTCTCGCAAACGCACGGAAGGCTACGAAGGAGGAGTTGATCCGGGGTATCCGCTTCATGGTCGCCGCGGAGTACGAGGCAGTGCAGATGTACATGCAGCTCGCCGAGGCGACGGACAACAAGCTCGCCGCCGAGGTGCTCAAGGACATCGCCGACGAGGAGCGGGTGCACGCCGGCGAGTTCCTGAGGCTCTTGCACGAGCTGGCCCCCGACGAGGCGAAGTTCTATGCCGAAGGGGCCGAGGAGGTCGAGGAGGAGATCGCCAAGCTCAAGAAGCGGAAACGCCCGTGAGCTCGGCGGAGCGCCCGCAGGCCGCCGGGATCGGCCGCATCCTGCTGGCCGCAGCGCTGCTCGCCGGCGCCCTCGCGGGCGCGCAGCCCCTGTGGGCGGCGGCAAAACCGTCGGAACAGCAGTGCCGCGCCGCGGTCACCGCAATGGTGGACGCCCTGCGGACGCAGCCGATGGCCAGAGAGCGGGACGAGCGGCGGCGCAAGGAACTGCTGGCGGAAATGGAGCAGCTGGTGGAGACCCACCGCAGCCAGGGGATCGACGCCTGCGGCACCTGGAAGGAAATCAACTACCGGGCGGTCCGCCAGTAGCGTACAGATCGCCCCGACCCTACCGCAGGATCTCGCGGAGGAACCGCCCCGTGTGGGACCCCTCCGCCGCGGCCACCTGCTCGGGCGTGCCCGCGGCGACGATCCGGCCGCCGCCGGGCCCCCCTTCGGGACCGAGGTCGATCAGGTAGTCGGCGGACTTGATCACGTCGAGGTTGTGCTCGATCACCACGACCGTGTTCCCCATGTCCACGAGCCGCATCAGCACGTCCAGGAGTTTCTGGATGTCGGCGAAGTGCAGGCCGATGGTCGGCTCGTCGAGGACGTACAGGGTATTGCTGTTCGTCCGCTTTCCCAGCTCGCGGGACAGCTTGATCCGCTGCGCCTCGCCCCCCGACAGGGTCGTCGCCGACTGGCCCAGGCGGATGTACCCCAGCCCCACGTCGTACAAAAGCCGGAGCTTTGACCGGATCGCCGGGATGTTCTCGAAGAACCCGAGGGCCTGCTGGACGGTCATGTCCAGGACCTCGGCGATGTTCTTCTCCTTGTACCGCACATCCAGGGTGTCCAGGTTGAACCGGTTCCCCCGGCAGACATCGCAGGTCACGTAGACGTCCGGCAGGAAGTGCATCTCGATCTTGATCAGGCCGTTTCCCTCGCAGGCCTCGCAGCGCCCCCCCTTCACGTTGAAGCTGAACCGCCCCGGCTTGTAGCCCCGCAGCCTCGCCTCGGGCAGGCCGGTGAAGAGGTCGCGGATGTGCGAAAAGATCCCGGTGTAGGTGACGGGGTTGGAGCGGGGGGTCCGCCCGATCGGCTGCTGGTTCATCAGGATGATCCGTTCGATCCCCCCGAGATTGACGATCCGCCTGAGCTTGCCGCTGGCCGTCTTCTCCTGGTTGATCCGCCGGGCGAGCGCCTTGTACAGGGTCTCGATGACCATCGTGCTCTTTCCCGACCCGGAGACCCCGGTCACCGCGGTGAAGATCCCCACGGGGATCCGGATGTCGATATCCTGGAGGTTGTGCTCGTGCGCCCCCTCCAGCACGATCCACCGGCCCGTCTTCGGCCGCCGCCGCTGGGGCGGGACGATCGACTTCCGGCCGGAGAGGTAGGCGCCCGTCAGTGAGACGTCGCTGGCGCAGACCTCCGCCGGCGTCCCCTGGCAGACGACCTCGCCCCCGTCCACCCCGGCCCCGGGTCCCATGTCGATGATCTGGTCCGATTCCATCATCATGTCCTGGTCGTGCTCCACCACCAGGACGGTGTTCCCCATGTCGCGGAGCCTTTTCAGCGTGGCGATCAGCCGGATGTTGTCGCGCTGGTGGAGCCCCACGGTCGGCTCGTCCAGGACGTACAGGACCCCCACCAGCCCCGACCCGATCTGCGTAGCGAGCCGGATGCGCTGTCCCTCCCCGCCGGAGAGGCTCCCCGAGGAGCGCGCGAGGCTCAGGTAATCCATCCCCACGTCGATCAGGAAGCGGAGCCGCTGGCGGATCTCCTTCATCACCCGTTCGGTCACCTGCACCTCCTGGGCGCTGAACGGGATGGTCCGGAGAAAGTCGAGGCAGGCGCCGATCGGCATCTCGCACACCTCGGCGATGCTCTTCCCCGCCACCCGCACGGAGAGGCTCTCCTTCTTCAGCCGGGCGCCCTGGCACGTGGGGCAGTCCCTGAGGTTTATGTACCGGCTGAGGTCCAACCGGACGTGGAGCGAGGTGGTCTCCTTGTACCGGCGGTCGAGCTGGTTCAGGACCCCCTCGAAGGGCCGGGTGTAGAAGAACCGCCGGCCGCCCCGGTCGGCGTAGAAGCGGATCTGCTCGTCCCCGGAACCGTGGAGCAGGACCTGCCGGATCGCCGCCGGAAGCTTCTGGTAGGGGGTGTTGATGTCGAATTTGTAGTGGTCGGCCAGGGCGTCGATCGTCTGGAAGTAATGGAGCGAGTGGCGGCCCGCCCAGGGCATGATCGCCCCTTCGCGGATGGAGAGTCCCCCGTCGGGCACGACGAGCTCCTCGTCGAAGAACATCCGGGTCCCCAGCCCCCCGCAGTCCGGGCAGGCGCCGTAGGGGCTGTTGAAGGAGAACATCCGCGGGGCGAGCTCGGTGATGCCGACGCCGCAGTCCGGGCAGGCGTACTTCTCGCTGAACAGCAGCTCCCCCCCGCCGGCCAGGGCGACCCGGACCAGGCCGTCGGTCAGGGCGGCCGCGGTCTCCAGGGAGTCGCGCAGGCGCTTCCGGATCCCCTCCTTGACGATCAGACGGTCGATCACCACGTCGATGTCGTGGCGCTTGTGCTTGTCGAGGACGATCTCCTCGGCGAGTTCCCGCACCGCGCCGTCGATGCGGACGCGGACGTACCCCTCCTTCAGGAGCTTCTTCAGCTCCTTCTGGAATTCCCCCTTTTTCCCCCGCGCGAGCGGGGCCATGATCGTCAGCTGGGCGCCCGCCGGGTAGGCAAGGATCGTCTCGAGCATCTTGTCGATCGACTGGGAACGGATCTCTTTGCCGCAGAGGTGGCAGTGGGGGACGCCGACCCGGGCGAACAGCAGCCGGAGGTAGTCGTAGATCTCCGTCACCGTGCCCACGGTGGAGCGCGGATTGTGGGCGGCGGTCCGCTGCTCGATGGCAATGGCCGGGGAGAGCCCCTCGATCGACTCCACCTCGGGCTTGTCCATCTGCCCGATGAACTGCCGCGCGTACGTGGACAGCGACTCCACGTACCGTCGCTGTCCCTCGGCATAGATCGTGTCGAAGGCGAGCGACGACTTGCCCGACCCGGAGACACCGGTGATCACCACGAGCTTGTCGCGCGGGATGTCGAGGCTTATGTTCTTGAGGTTATGCTGCGCGGCCCCTTTGATCCTGATCGTGTCCATCAAAGCTTGATCTCGATGTGCGACTTTCCCCGGAGAGCGGCGAGCCACTCCTCTAACTTCTTTTCCACCTTTTCCATCTCGAGCTTCTCCCGGATCTCCTCGCGGACCGACTCGATCGCCTTGAGCCCCGCCCCCCGGCGGTCGATCACCCGGACTATGTGGAACCCGACGGGCGATTCGACCACGGGGCTGATCCGGTTGAGCGGCAGGCTGAAGGCGACCTCCTCCACCTCGGGGAGCATCATCCCCTTTTCCACGAACCCCACGTCCCCCCCCGTCTCCTTGGCCGGACCCTGCGAATGGTTTGCGCAGACCGCTTCGAAGGGTTCGCCCGCCAGCAGCCGGCTATGGAGCGCCGCGGCTTCGGCGCGGATCCGCTCCCGCACGGCCGGCGAGGGGTCCTTCGGCAGGAGCAGGAGGATCTGCATGATCCGGACGGCCTCCTTGCCCTCGTACTGATCGCGGTGCTTGCGGTAGTACCCCCCGATCTCCTCGTCGCTGACTGCCACCTTCGATTTTACCTCCCGCTGGACCAGCCTGATCCGCATCAGTTGGTCCCGCATCCCCTTGCGGTAGGCCTCCAGGGTCAGCCCGTCCCGTTCGAGGGCCTTCAGAAACTCCTCCCGGGAGATGTTCCTCCGCTTGAGCAGATCGGCAAGGGCCGCCTCCGCGTCTTCATCCCGGATGACGATCCCGGCCTTCCGTGCCTGCTGTTCCATCAGGAGGTCGTCGATCAGCCGGTTGAGGATGGTCAGCCGGGATTCGGCCAGGACCCGTTCCCGCTCCGCCCCCCTGGTGCCCGCCTCCACCCGTTCCCGGTAGGGCGCGAAGGCCCCGTTCAGTTCCGACAGGGTGATGACCTCGTCGTTGACGACGGCGACGATCCGGTCCCCCTCCGCAGCCTGTGCCGCGGCGCTCAGGAAGAGCACCGCCGCCCCTGTCAGCACCGCCTTGATGATACCCATGCTCCGCTCCTTGACACTGTTTGATCAGCCGATCCCGCCGCAGCGGGGTCCCTGATAATCGTCTCCCGAAGTTGCCCCCGGCATGCGCTCGGGGGGAGATTCCCGGTTGCGCGCAGGTCCGGCCGCTGCGCCGTTACCGCGTTTCCGCTGCCGGAGTCGCGCTTCCCTTCCCCGCCGGGACGGGTCCGCCCGGCAGGGGGCGGTTGACGACGATCTGGGCCTGCCCCTTCAATCCCTCGAGCCAGCGCTCGTAGGCCTCTGCCTCCTTGAGTCTCCTCAGGTCGGCGATCGCGCGCTCCTTGGCCTCCGCAAAGGTCCCGCCGCCCCCTGCCTCGCGGTCGAGGACCTTGAAGATGTGAAACCCGTAGGGGGTCTGCACCACGTCGCTCAGCTTGCCGACGGCAAGCGAAAAGACCAGCCGGTCGATCGCCTCGGGCATGACCCCCCGCTCGAAAAAACCGAGGTCGCCGCCCCGGGCAGCCTCCGGCGCGATCGACGCCTCCCGCGCCACCTTATCAAACTCCTCCCCGGCCTTCAACCGTTTCAGCAGGGCCTCCGCCTTGTCCCGGTCGCGGACGACGATCTGGGCGGCGCGCACGCGGCGCTCCGCGGTGTAGAGCTTGCGGTTCGCCTTGTAGTAGGCCTCCGCCTCCGGCTCAGTCACCCGGACCCGGGCGTTCACGTCGGCGGCGATGACCTTCTCGAGCAGTACCCGCCTCCGCAGCGCCTCTTTCCAGGCGGGGTAGTCCAGCGCGTCGTTCCCGAACAGCGCGTCGAAGCTGCCGCCCGCATAGTCCTTCCGGATCTCCCCGATCCGCGCCTCGAGCTCCGCGTCCCCGACCGCGATCAGCAGCTCCCGGGCGCGCTGGAGCATGATCCGCTCCTCCACGAGCCGGCCGAGGACATCCTCCTTCAGGCGCTCGTACTGCTCGGGCTTCAGAGGCGTCTCAGCCTTGGCGAAGGCCGCCTCCGCCGCCAGCCTGCGCTCGAACTCACCGCGGTCGATCCCCTCCCCGTTCACCTTTGCCACCGGCCGCGTCACGAGCGAAGGGACATCCTGGCTCTGGCAGGCCGCGAGCAGAAGCAGCAGGAGCGCGGCAAGCGCCGCCCCCGGCCGGCCCCGGCCGGCGCGCCCCGCCCGCCCGGGGGCCAAAGCCCCCTGCCGCCTCCCCCGGACCGGGGGAGGGAAGGGTGAGGGGATGTCCGCAACGACGGGTCGAACCCGTGCGCGTGAGTTCGAAGAAGCAGCGGAGCGAAGCACAGCTATTTTCATCACCCGTCCCCCCTACCGCAATTCCTGGAGCAGCTCCCGCGCCCGGGCGATGATCGCCGCCCCTGCCAGGTCGGGCATGGGGATCGTCAGCCGCAGGTCCGGCGTGAGCTGCACCCCCCGCACCTTCCGCCGGTACAGCTCCATGATCCGGCCCGGGTCGACCGGGCTTTTCTCCTGGAGGAACACCGACATCGCCTTTCCGTCGTAGCCCATCTTCTTGCCCTTGAGGGTCTTGAGGAGGTTGCGGACGGAGATGACCGCCAGCAGGTTCTCCACCTCGGCGGGGACCAGGCCGTAGCAGTCCAGGAGGTCCGCCCGGATCCCGGCCAGCTCCTCGTCGGTCTCGGCGAGCGAGACCCTCTTGTAGGTCACCAGGCGCTGGTGCTCGTCGGCCATGTAGGTCTCGGGGATGAAGGCGGGGACCCCGAGATGGATCTCCGGCTTGACCTCCTCCTCGGCGGGCGCCTCCCCTTTGATCTCCCGGATCGCCTTCTCCATCAGCTCGGTGTACAGCTCGTACCCCACGGCGGAGACATGCCCGGACTGGGAGGACCCCAGGAGGTTCCCCGCCCCCCGGATCTCCAGGTCGTTCGAGGCGATCCGGAAACCGGAGCCGGGCTCGGTGAAGTCCATGATCACCTGGAGCCTTTTTTGGGCGTCCCGCGACAGCATCGCCCCCTTTGGGACGAGGAGGTAGGCAAAGGCCTCCCGGTTCGACCGGCCCACGCGGCCCCGGATCTGGTACAGCTGGGCGAGGCCGAAGCGGTCCGCGCGGTTGATGATGATCGTGTTGGCCGTGGGGATGTCGAGCCCGGAGCCGATGATGGTGGTGCAGACCAGCACGTTGTCCTCGCGCCGCACGAAGCGGGCCATGGCCTCCTCGATCTCTGCGGGCTTCATCTGGCCGTGCACCACCCCCACCTTGGCCTCGGGCACGAGCTTCTGGATCAGGCGGGCCATGGTGTAGATCGACCGGACCCGGTCGTGGAGGAAGAAGGCCTGGCCGCC
>CAIYSL010000111.1 GCA_903928915.1 uncultured Syntrophobacterales bacterium
ATTTCGCCACGCCCCTGGTGGTGGGGATCTCCGACCTCCTGGCCTCCCAGGCCTACCTGAACATCGTCCAGTTCGTCGACCGGCGGCTGTTCAAGATGGGGATCGTCATCTCGGCCATCATGGTCATCCTGGCGATCCTGTTTCTGATCATCGCCAAGAAGTACGTGTCGATCAAGGACTACAGCTCGCTCTCCTACTCGGTGATCGAGCGGAAGAAGCTCTCCCCGCTGGGGCAGGCCGGGGCGATCGCCTTCCTGGCCTTCATCCTGATCCTGGCCTTCATCCCCTACCTGGGGCTCGCGCTCGACTCCTTCGGCAAGGGGTGGGCGTTGACCCCCTTCCCGGTCAACTACACCTTCCAGTACTTCGAACGGGTGGCCTTCGAGACCCCGAAGTTCATCATCAATTCCCTGCTTTTTTCGGGGATCTCGGTGGCGATCTGTATCGCCGTGGGGGTGCCCGTGGCCTGGGTGATGTCCCGGACCAGACTCCCGGGGCGGGGGGTGCTCGACTCCCTGACCACGCTGATCCTGGCCCTGCCCGGGACCGGGATCGGGATCGCCTACATGCGCGCCTTCCGGGACCCCTTCCCGCTGATGACCACGGCCCTGATCGGCATGTGGGTCGTCATCCCGATCGTCCTGGCGGTGCGGCGGCTCCCCTACACGGTGCGGGGGACCTTCGCGTCGCTCCTGATCGTCCACCGCTCCTTCGAGGAGGCGGCCGAGAGCGTCGGCGCCACCAAACCCCGGACCTTCAAGGACGTGACGCTGCCCTTGATCTGGAAGGGGGTCCTGGTGGGGTCCTTGTACTCCTTCATCCTGGCCCTCCAGGAGGCGTCGGCCACGCTCTTGCTGGTCGTGCCCGGCCACGAGATGATGACGGTGGGGATCTTCAACTTCTACATCGGCGGGTCCGTCAACGAGGCCGCGGCCCTCGGGTTCATCCTGATCATCCTCGGCGCCGCGTGCCTGTTCATCATCAACCGGATGGCCGGCTCCAAGATGGGAGGGGTCTTCGGCTAGATGTTCAAGGGATTCATCTTCGATCTGGACGGGACGATCTACCTGGGCGAGCGGCTCCTGCCCGGCGCGGAGCGGGTGGTGCGCCTGCTGCGCGAACGGGGTCGGAAGGTCGTCTTTCTCTCCAACAAGCCCCTGTACACCCGCGAAGACTACGCGGCGAAGCTCACCGCCCTGGGGATCCCCACAGCCCCGGCGGAGGTGGTGAACTCCACCTTCGTCCTGATCCGCTACCTCGCCAGGACGGCGCCGGACGCAAAGGTCTTCGTCATGGGGGAATTACCCTTTGTGGCGGAGATGGCCCGGGCCGGTTTCCGGCTGACCGAGAACCCCGCAGAGATCGAATACGTCGTGGCCGCCTTCGATCGGACCTTCGACTACCGCAAGTACAACATCGCCTTCCAGGCGATCAAACGGGGGGCGCACTTCATCGCCACCAACCCCGATCGGACCTGTCCCGTGGAGGGGGGGGAGCTCCCCGACTGCGCCGGCATCATCGCCGCTCTGGAGGCGGTGACCCTGAAGAAGGTGGAGGTCGTCGTGGGCAAACCCTCGCCGATCACCGTGCAGGTTGCGCTGGAGGCGATGGGGCTGGCAGCGGCCGACTGCCTCCTGACGGGCGACCGGCTGGAGACGGACATCCGCATGGGGCAAGAGGCGGGGATGAAGACCGCCCTCGTCATGACCGGCGTGACCGACGCGAAGACTCTGGAGGCATCCCCCCTCCAGCCCGACTACGTCTTCGCCGGCGTCGCCGGGCTGGAAGGCCTGCTGCGGTAACCGGGGGATCATCGTACCCGCCGCGCAGGAAATCCGGACTACTCCCCAGGAACATCGCTGCATGTCTTCACTAGGGGGACAGCCACCGCTGCCGCACCTTCCCCGGAGAAGCAACAGCGGTTCTTCCCCTCCTTCTTGGCCCGGTACAGCGCCTCGTCGGCCCTCCGGATCAACTCCTCCATCGTCGTCCCCTGTTCGGGATAGAAGGCTACCCCGATGCTGAAGGTCACGCTCAGCGCATCGGTTCCCGGGGGGAGCTCCGCCAGGGACCGCCACTGCGCGAGGGCGAGTTGGATGCGCTCGACGATCCGGGCCACTTCGCCGGTGCCGGTGTAGGGCAAGACGACCGCGAATTCGTCTCCGCCGTACCGGGCCGACAGGTCGATGTCCCGGATGCTCTGTCGCACGATCTGGGCCAGTTCCTTGATGACGAGATCCCCCGTAAGATGGCCCCATCGATCGTTGATCTTCTTGAAGTCGTCGATATCGACGATCATCAAGCCTATCGGATATGTTTGGCGTTCCGCGCGCTTGACTTCCCTGCTCAGGAAGTTCTTGAAGTAGGTCTGGTTGTACAGGCCGGTCGGGCCGTCGTAAATGGCCGAGTTGACCGCCTGCTCGAACTTGTTGCGCAGTTGGTCAAAATAGTACTTCTTTCTCAGCAGCACCTTCACCCGGGCCTTGAGCTCCCGGCTGTTGACCGGCTTGATCAGGTAGTCGTCCGCCCCCGACTCCACCCCCCGGACCTTGCTGTCGAGGTCCGAAAGACAGGTGATCATGATGATCTGGATCTCCTGCGTTTGGTGCAGGCCCTTCAATTGCCGGCAGACGTCAAACCCGCTGAGCCCCGGCAGGAGGATGTCGAGCAGGATGACGTCGTAGGGGCCCTGCCGAATCCGCTCCAGGGCCGCTTCGCCGCTGTTCACCGTCTCGAGGACATAGGGCTCCGCAGAGAACATGGCCCGGATCATGGCCGCGTCGCGCTCGTCATCTTCCACCAGCAGGACCCGTGCGGCCCCGATCCCGCCCTCCCAGCCATCCTGGCGGGAAGGCTCGGTCAGCGCCTGCTCGGACTGGCACCGGGAAAGCAATTGGTCGCGGTACTGCTTCATGCGCAGCAACGAGTTGATGCGCGTCAGCAGTTCGACGCTGTTGACGGGTTTGCTGAGAAACTCGTCGGCTCCGGCCTCGAACCCGCGGATCTTCTCCTCAGCCCCCTCCAGGGCGGTCACCAGGATGATGGGGATGCTTTCCGTCGCGGGGTTCGTCTTCAGCCAATGGCTCACCTCATACCCATCCATTTCCGGCATCATGATGTCCAGCAGGATCAATTCCGGATGGTCCTGGAGTGCCCGCCGTACCGCCTCCTTGCCGTCGAAGGCGGTAAGGACCTCGAACCGCCCGGCCGGAAGCTTGGCGGTCATCAATCTCACGTTCTGGGGATCGTCGTCCACGATCAGGATCCGATTCCTGTGGTGCCGCTCCTCGTACGGCCGGTCCTGGACGGCGGACGGGCGGCCCAGGTGCTTGGCGATGACCTCGCCGAATGTCCGGGTGTTGATCGGCTTCGTGATGTAGCCCGAGCAACCGGCCTGCCGGGCCTTGATTTCATCGCCGGGCATGGCATAGGAGGTCAGGGCCACGACAGGGATGCTCCGAGTCTCCGGCCGGCTCTTCAAGATCCGGGTCGCCTCCAGGCCGTCCATATCGGGAAGCTGAATGTCCATCAGAATCAGCGCCGGCCGCTCCGCCGTCGCAAGTGCGAGCCCGGTCGTCGCATCAGTCGCCTCCAACGCCTCCCATCCCCGCAGGTTCAGGATGCTGCGCACCAGCTTCAGGTTTAACGGATTGTCTTCGATCACCAGTATCTTGGCTGCAGTCATGCCCGCTCCCCGCCCCGCTTCTCCGAGAACTCATCCGGTGCGGTCGACGCCATCGCCGCTGCCTCTTGCCGGGAGACCGCACCCGGTTCCTCGGAGAGGGTGAAATGAAAGCGGCTCCCCTTGCCCAACCCTTCGCTCTCGGCCCAGAGCAGACCGTCGTGCAACGCGACCAGTTTTCTGGTAAGCGTCAGTCCCAGGCCGGTCCCCTCGTACTTGCGGGAGGTTGAGTTGTCCGCCTGCTCGAAGGGCTCGAAGATCCGCTTGAGGTCCTGCGGGGCGATCCCGATGCCCGAATCCACGATGCTGAACCGCAGCCCTGCCTTCGCCTCCGGGTTGAACGCCCGTTCCGGCGCGACCCGGAGGCACACCGATCCTCCGTCGGGCGTGAACTTCACGGCATTGGAGAGCAGATTGTACAGGATCTGCTTGAGTTTGCGTTCGTCGGCCGGAAAGGTTTCCGGAATTCCGGACATCTCGGCCGTAAGCCTGATCCGGTGCTTGAGCGCCTTTTCCTTGAGCATGACCAGACTGTTCGCCACCAGGGGCCGCAGTGAAACCGGCGCGAGTTGCAGCTCCATCTTCCCCGCTTCCACCTTCGCCAGGTCCAGGATCTCGTTGATCAACTCCAGAAGATGGCGGCTGCTCTGGAGCACGTCGCCCAGGAATTCCTCTTGCTGGTTGTTGATCGGGCCGTAATTCCTGTCCACGAGTAGTTCCGTGAAACCGATGATGTGGTTCAGCGGGGTCCGCAATTCGTGGCTCATGTTGGCCAGGAATTGCGACTTTGCTTCACTGGCGCGCCGGGCCTCCTCGCTGAGCGCAAGCGCCCTTTCGGTGGTCTCCTGGAGGGCCACCGTCCGCTCAGCCACCCGCTCTTCGAGGCTGGCCTGGTACTTCAGGAGATCCTCTTCCAGGGCCGCGGTCACCCGCAGCGGAACGTAATGGGCCACGAACGCCAGACTGGTCCCGATGACCCCGCACATCAGGAGGGCAATGATGCCGGAGAGAAACACCGCATAGCCGGACAGTCCGATGCGTATCTCTCCGATCTTCCGGTTGTTGAACACGACCGGGACGGACTCCCCGTAGATCAGGAACTCTCCCCGGCGCTTCTTCGGCTCCACGCGGTGCTCGTACTGACGGAGTGCGGCGTTCTGTTCGTCGGTGATGATCACATGCAGGATGTCGGTATGGGGAAGGAGCATCTCGATCATGCTGGAGTACTTGGTGGCTTGATACTTCCAGAGGTCGGGGGAGTCTGCAACGAGCTTGCGGATGTTGAGGCTCAGCATCCGGGCATAGGTTTCGGCATCGCCTTTGACCTGCGCGTATTGGAGGTAGACATAGATTCCCGGAAGTATCAGGGCGATGATAACGCCGATCGCAAGCGCCACGGGAAGCAGCTTCCGGTTAAGTTCTCTGGTCAGCGGGTTTCGCGCCATGGGTTAGCTCACGGATCGCTCCTAATTGCCGGGGATGTACCCGTGGGACTTGAGGATCTGCGCGCCCTTATCGGAGCGAACGAAGTCCAAGAACGCCTTTCCCTGCTGCGTGAGTCTCTTCTCCTGGTAGATGAAGGCGAGGTCGCGGCCCAGCGGATAGGTCCCTTTGGAGAGCGTCTCCGGAGAGGGCGCCACCCCGTTGAGCTTGAGCGGCTTGATGGCCAGCCGCTCGGTTCTGATCATGCCGAGGTCCGAAACGCCTATGGCGTACGCGGTCTTGACGATAGCCTGGTTCGCCTCCTGATCGTTGTAGTAGACCGTCCAGCGGTTGGCCTGCAGGCTCTCCTGGTAGGCCTCGCGGAAGCCCGGAATCTGGCTCTGCAGCACGAGGAAGCCGCTGTCGGACTTCTCCCTGACCTGAACGATGATCTCCTGGCGCGCTTTCCACCGTACCTTCGTGCCCCGGTAGATGTCGATCAGCTCCTGGAAGGTGATTCCCTCCTCCTGGACGCCCGGATGGACGGCCACGACGATGGGCACCCGCGCATAGGATCGTACCGTGAACCCCAAGCCCGACTCATCGTTGGACAGCGGCCGGGAGACCAGGCCGAAGGCGATGGCGCCCTCGGCGGCCGCCTTTATGGCGCCCCGCGTGCCGATGCTTCCGGGAACCTGGATGGCGGTTGCCGGATTACCTTTCATGAATGCCTCGGCCAGGAGGCGTGTGATGCCCAGGTTGACCCCCGATCCCGCGGCGACCAGCGGCGGGCCGGGCGGTTGAGAACCAGCAGCCGCCCCGACAGCGGCGGGCACCAGACAGAGGACGACGATGAACCACACGGTAGCACGCATCTTCTTTTCCATGGTTCCATCCTTGAGGCGGTGATCTCTGTGAACAATACAAGAAGCGTGCCAACGATTTCAGTGCAAGGAACGATCACGGGATGATGAAATGTCATTCATTGCTGATGCTTATGTTGCTGCGGGTGCGACCGGGCGCGACACCGGTCGCCCGTTGATGAACGATTGCATAACATGACAGGTGCGGTTCCTGTCAATTTATTGGCGACAGCAGAACCATCGTCCTGCCGATGGAAGAAGGGCAAGAACCGGCGACACCGGTGCGAAGACGGCCACGTTCAACCCGGGGGCGGGCGGGAAGAAAGTCGCCCCCGGAATAGGTACGGTCCGATACTGCCCCCGTGGCAATTGCCGCTGTCCGCTGCAGGAGCAGTGCCGGCGCCGCCATCCTTGTTCGCGCCCTGTTGTTCCTGGAGATCGCACGGTCCGTACTGACCGCGAAAGACTAGAACAGCTCCATCTGCTCGGAGCCACTCGGCCCCTTGGCCTTTCTGAGTGGCGCGGCGGGGGCGGCTGTCAGCAGTTCGGCCGGCAGTTCGGCTACGAAGCGGGAAAGCGGGCGAGGCGAAGGACCGGCCCAGCTGCGGCGCTCGGAAGCGCTCAGGAGCAGCCGCTCTTTGGCGCGGGTGATGCCGACGTAGAAGAGCCGCCGCTCCTCTTCCACGTCGACGTCGCGCCAGAGCGAACAGGGGAGGAGCCCCTCTTCCAGCCCGGCCAGGAAGACCACCGGAAACTCCAGCCCCTTGGCGCTGTGCAGGGTCATCAGGGCCACGGCCTCGGCGCGCTCGTCGTACACCGCAACGTCGGCAAAACGGCGCAGATGGCCGCTGAAGGCCACCAGATCGCCGCCGAAGCTGCCGGCCAGCTCCAGGAGCCGCTTGGCTGCCGCCGGCTCAGGGCCGACGCCCAGATAGGGCAGGACGCCGGACAGGGCGGCGCCGAGCCCGCTTGCGGCTGCGGTCTGCCGGAAGCGCGCAAGCGCCTCTGCGAGCTCGGTCAGCGCCCGACCCGCAGCCGGCGGCAGCCCGGGGAGGCTGCGGCAGGCCCAGAAATCACCGGTCAGCGGAAGGGCCGCCTCGATCCGCTCGAGGGCGGCGCTGCCGATCCCCGGCAGGCCTCCGCTGAGCTGAAGCCACTCCGCGATCACCTCGGTCCCGGCGGCGGCCTGCACGAAATAGTAGGCGGGCCGCACCTCCGGCGCCAGGTAGTACGGGACTCCGCCCACCTGCTGGCAGGGGATGCCGCGCCGTTCCAGGGCGGCGGCGATCTCTTCGGCCTGCCTGCCGAGGCGGACGAGCACGGCCATGTCCCCGAAGCCCAGCCCCCGCCCCGATCCACCCTCGCCCCCCCGGCCGGAGGCGAAGGAGAAGCTTTCGATGCCGCCCAGCAGCTCTTCGATCCGCCGCACGATGAACTCCGCCTCGGCCGCCGGCGTTGGGGCGCGGTACAGCTCGATTGCCCCCTGGCTCTCCAATTCGGCAACGAGCGCCGGCCCGCCGGGCCGGCGGTTATGGCTGATCAGCGCCGCGGCTGCCGCGACGAGCGCGCGGGAAGAGCGGTAGTTGCGGATCAAGGACACCTGCTCCACGCCGGGCAGCGCGGCAAAGCGGAAGAAGAACGCCGGGTCGCTCCCGCGAAACCCGTAGATGGCCTGGTCCGGATCGCCGATGGCAAAGACCCGGGCGGTTTCCGCCAGGATCCGCACCAGCGCGAACTGGGTTTCGTTCAGGTCTTGAAACTCGTCCACGAAGAGGTGATCCAGCGAGCCCGTGACCTGCCGCCGGAGGGCCGCATCGGCCCCCAGCCGCCGCAGAAATTCCGGGATGACGCAATCCAGGTCGATGGCCTCCAGCCGCCGCAGTTCCTCCAGGTAGGGCCGGATGCTGCCTGCCGCCTCCGGGCCGGGGGAGCGGAAATGGGCGGCCAGCTCCTCGCCCAGACGGTTCAGCTCCGCCTTGCCCCTCCCCGGAAAGAGGCGCCTGAACAGCCGCTCCCGGCTCTCCGGGCCGACCACGGCGAGGCCGGGCGCGCTGCGGCGCAGCCAGCCAAGGCAGAACTGGTGGAAGGTGCCTGCGAACATGCGCCCGCCGGCCGGTCCGGCCGCATGCACGAGCCGCTCGCGCACCTCAGCCGCCGCCTTGACGGTGAAGGTGATTGCCGCCAGCCGCTCCGGAGCGTGGCCCGCCGCCAGGAGGGCGGCCGCCCGCGCCGTAAGGGTGGCGGTCTTGCCGGTCCCCGGGCCCGCGGTCACCAGGGTATGGCGGCTGCCGGAGGCGATGGCGGCCGCCTGCTCCTGGTTGGGACCGCCGGTCTTCGCCGGGGGATCGTCCTGCCCGTCTCCGGCCTTTGCCAGGGCGGGCAGCGCCAGGGCCCGGGTCGCCTTCTGCCGGGCGCGCCGCGCCGTCGGCCAGTCGCCGAACAGACTCTCCTGCCCGGCCAGCCGCGCCGCTTCCCCCTCCGCGAACACCCTGATCACGCCGTACTCGCCGTCGCACCCGGGCGTGCGGATAACCCGGCCGCTCCGCATCCGCGCCACCGCCTCCCCCAGCAGCGGGGAGGCCTGACGGATCTCGTCCAGCGACGCGTGCAGGAGCAGGCCGAACTCCGAGCCGAACCGGGCGATGGCGCGGCCGTACTGCTCCAGCACCTTCTTCGAACCGGGCCCCGTCCCCAGGATCTCCCCCAGCACCTCGGGCAGGGGGATCAGGCTTATCACCCCGGGCGAATCCTCACGAAGCAGCGGCCGCTCCCGGTCGGCGAGCTCCATCACCCGGTGCAGGACCCCCACGGTCAGGGGCTTGCCGCAGACCGGGCAGGCGAGTCCCAGCCAACGCGTCTCCCGCGGGTCGAGGCAGACGCCGCAGGCGCGGTGGCCGTCGGCGTGGTACTTTCCCTCCTCGGGGAAGAATTCCACGGTCGCCCGGAACCGGTCGGCCCGGTTGGCGCGGAGGGCCTCCCGCAGGCTGAAGAAATCCATCTCCGTGGAAAAGAGGTTCGCCTCGCGCCCCAGCTTGGCCGGGGAATGGCAGTCGGAGTTGGAGATCAGGCTGAAGCGGTCCAGGCCGGAGATCAGCCGGTTCATTGCCGGGTCGGAGGAAAGGCCGGTCTCCAGGGCGAAGATCTGGGGCGTGAGGTCGCCGAAACACTCCTCGATCGCGTCGAACCCGGACCGGGAGCCGAACAGCGAAAACCAGGGGGTCCAGATGTGGGCCGGCACCAGGAACCCCTCCGGCGCCTGCGTAAGCACGATCTCCAGGAGGTCGCGGCTGTCGAGCCCCAGGATCGGACGACCGTCGGACTCGATGTTCCCGATCCCCGCCAGGGTTGCGTTCAGCCGCTCGGCAGAGGCGAAATCGGGCACGTACAACAGGTTGTGGACCTTGCGCACCTTGCCGGCGCGTTTGTAGATACCGCTGATCTCGGCCGAGAGCAGGAACCGCACCGGGCTCGATGCCGGCGCAATACCGGCAAGGGGCGAGCGGACCGCCGATTCGTCTTTCAGCCTGAAGAGCCCGGGCTCGGCCGGTTTCAACTCTTCCCGCAGGCGCCGGAACCAGCCGGGATGGGTGAAGTCGCCGGTGGCGATCACCTGGATCCCCTTGATGCGCGCCCAGGCGGCAAGCCCATTCAGGGTTCCCTCGGGGCTGGTGGCCCGGGAAAAGGGGGAGTGGGTATGCAGATCGGCGATGTAGTCCATGGCAGATGCGGCCCTTCACCCCGGGGAAACGGTTGTCCCGCGGAATGGCGATTCTCCCCGAAAAGGAGCGGCAAGTCAACCATGCACTCGACCGTCCATTCCCGGCGCTGCACCGGCCGCACCGGCCGGCGGGAAAATCTCCTTGACAGGCCCCGGCTACTTCCCCTATCCTCCGCGGCAGGAAACATTCGTTCTTATCATTACTCCGGCAACTTATGCGCCGACTCAGCCGGAGCAACCACGTATCACGGGAAGCTTGCTTCCGAAGAAGGAGATGGCTCGTTATGAAGAAAATCGTGCTCCTTTTCTGCCTTCTTTCGCTGGTCCTGTGCGGATGCACAAGGAAAGAGGAGGTCAAGACGATCCGGGTGGCGGTGTGTCCCACCTCGCCCCCCAACCTGTACGAGGAAAACGGGAAATACCTGGGGCTGGACCTGGAGCTGTTCGCAGGGTTCTGCGCAGCCCGGGGGTACCGCCATACCGTCACCGCCTACGACTGGCAGGGCATGCTCGGCGCGGTGATGTCAGGACAGGCGGACGTGGCCTTCTCGGGCATTTCCATCACCGAGAAACGGAAGGAGAAGATGGATTTCTCCGCGCCCTACATGGACAACACCTGGAACCTGGTCAGCATGAAGAAGCGGAACATCCTGATCAAGGACCTCGGCGAGCTGAAGAAATACTCGCTCGGCTTTCCCCGCGGCATGGCCTACAGCGCCTTCATCAAAGACGACCTGGAGCCCAAGGGGATCTACCGGTTGGACGCCGCCAAGATGTACCCCACCTACAACGAGGTGCTCGCCGATCTGCAGAACGGCAACCTGGACCTGGCCTTCCTGGACGGCTCGGTCGCCTCGGTGTACAAGAAGAAGCTCGAAATCCAGGACAGCTACGTCTTCACCGGGTTCGACACCTTCGGACTGGCCTTTCCGAAAGGCTCTCCGCTCAGGGACGATTTCGACCGTTACCTCAAAGAACTCGGCCCCGAGAAGCTGAAGGCCCTGATCGGCAAGTGGCTGGGATAGCGAGGCGGGTAACGGGCCGATGAGCTTCTGGGACATCCTCGCGGTGCTGGCGGCAGGCGCGGGTATCACGCTCCTGCTGAGCGTGGCCTGTATGGCCGCGGCGCTGGCCGTGGGGCTGGCGGTCGCCCTGCTCAGCCGGTCCCGCTGGGCGCCCGTGCAGCGTCTGCTGGTTGGGTTCACCTTCGTGTTTCGCGGCATCCCGGTCCTGGTCCTGCTGTTTCTCGTCTTTTTCGGCCTCCCGGGGCTGGGCCTCCGGGTTCCGCCGTTCCTCTCCCTGGTCCTGACCCTGGGGCTCGTCTCCGGGGCCTACCTGGCGGAGATCTTCCGGGGCGCCATGAACGCCGTGAACCGCGAGGAGGTCCTGGCCGCCGAAGCGGCGGGAATGACGCGGGCGCAGGGTTTTACGTACATCCTGCTCCCGCAGATGTTTCGGTTTTCCATCCCCGGCATGATCAACGAGTTCACCGCGATCCTCAAGTACACCCCCTTTGCCTATACCGTGGGGATCCCCGAGATCATGAAGCGGGCCATGAGCCTGACCCCGGTGATCCTGCGCGGTCTGGAGGTCTACCTGGCCGTGGGGATCGTGTACTATCTGATCTACAAGGCGTGCGTGGTGATCTTCTCGGCGCTGGAGAAGCGATTCCGCATCCCCGGGCTGTCCGCGCAGGAGAGGTGACCATGCCCCTGATCGAATGCGAAAATCTCGTGAAGCAGTTCGACGGTAAGCCCGTTCTGCGGGGGATCGACCTCGTCCTGAACGAGGGACAGGTCAAGGTGATCATGGGGCCGTCGGGATGCGGCAAATCCACGCTGCTGCGCTGTCTGAACCTGCTCGACCCACCCACGTCGGGCCGCATCCTCTTCCGGGGCGAGGATATCACCCGGCCGGGGGTGGACGTCCGGCGGCTCCGCCAGAGCATCGGGTTCGTGTTTCAACACTTCGCCCTGTACCGCCACCTGACGGTACAGGAAAACGTCACGCTGGGACTCAGGAAGATCAGGAAGATGGGCAGCCGCATGGCCCGGGAGAAGGCCGTCTGCGAGCTGGAGCGGGTCGGGATGTACGAGCACCGGGACAAGTACCCTGCCCAGCTTTCCGGCGGGCAGAAGCAGCGGGCCGCCATCGTCCGGGCGCTGGCCATGGACCCGGCGGTGCTGTTTCTCGACGAGCCGACCTCCTCGCTCGACCCCGAGATGTCCCGCGAGGTGGTCTCCGTCATCAACAAGCTGTTTCTCGACAACGTGACGATGTTCTGCGTCACCCACGACGCGTTCCTGGCGAAGTACATCTCCGACAGCGTCGTCTTTCTGGACGGGGGGGCGGTCCTGGCCGAAGACGTGGCCGAGCGGCTGTTCTACGACCACCCGGACCCGCGGATCCGCCAGTTTTTCCTGGGCGTGATCGACATGCGGTGACCGGCCATGAACGTTCTGATCCACGACCTGATCGCCTATGCGCCCCAGATCCTGGCCGGCCTGGAGAACACCCTGCTGTTGGCCGCGATCGTGTCGCTGACCGGGTTTTGCGGCGGCATCGTCGTCTTTTCCCTGACGCTCAGCCGCAGCAGGCTCTGCCGGTCGATTACCGAGGGGTACATATCCTTCTTCATCGGCACGCCGCTTCTGGTCCACCTCTTCCTGATGTACTACGGTCTGCCCGAACTCGGGTTGCGTATCTCCCCGCTGGCCGCGGCCGCCGTCGGGTTCACGCTGAACATCTCGGCCTACAACGCGCGCCACCTGATGACGGCCTACCGCGGCCTGGACCGGATGGAGCTGGAGGCCGCCCGGGCCGCAGGCTTCACGGAACCGGAGACCTTCCGGCTGATCGTCCTCCCCCAGGCGCTGCGCCTGGCCGTGCCCGCGCTGACCAATCAGGCGACGCAAAACCTCAAAGACACCTCCGTGGCCTTCCTGATCCAGTACAAGGAGTTCTTCTCCCAGGTCCAGGAGGTCGCCGCGACGAACTTCGAGTTCTTCCGGGCCTACCTCTTCACCGGCCTCGTCTACCTCGCCCTCGTTGCGCTGATCGTGGTTGCGGCGCGGCGCCTGGAACGGCGCATCGCCCTGCCCGGGTTTTCCGCATAGCGGCGCGGTCCGGCCTTCGTGCCGGCCCGGACCGGCTCCGGCATGCCCGGCGCGAAGGCGATTACCTATCTCCCTGCCGCAGTACTGAGGGAGGCGGACGGCTTGGGGGCAGGGGCGTCAGTCGGCAGACGAACGGGCTCCGGCGATGCCGCGGAAGAGAACCGCGAGAATCACCACGACACCGCCCCAGAGGGCCCAGGGGCCGAGCCGTTCCCCCATCCAGAGGAGTGCCCAGAGGGGGTTCAGGATCGGCTCGATCACCGGGATCAAGACCCCCTCCATGGCCGTCACGTTCCTGATGGCCACCACATAGCAGACGTAGGAGAGGCCGATCTGGAAGACGCCCAGCAGGACCAGGCCGATCCAGTCCGACCCGCCCGGCGCCGCCTGCACCATCCAGGGCAGACAGACCAGAACGGTCAGGAGGTTCCCCAGGATGGCGGAACCGGCGGGCGCGGCGTCCTTCTGGCCGCGCAGGGAGACGATCAGCGAGGCAAAGGCGACGCCGGAGCAGATCGCCAGGACGTTGCCCGCCATGCCGCCGGCGCTGAGACGGTCGAGAAAGAAAAGCGCCATGCCGCCGAGGACCGCCGCGATGGTCACCCAATCGAACCACCGGATCCGCTCCTTGAGCAGCCATCCCGCAAGCAGGGTCACGTACAGGGGCGCGGTGTACTGCAGCAGGATGGCGTTCCCCGCTGTGGTGAGCTTGGTTGCCGCCACGAACAGGGTCACCGTGGCCGCATAGCAGATCCCGCCGACCCACTGGGGCGCGGAAAAATCGACGGCCCTGCGCCCGAAGAATACGAGCAGGACCGGCAGCGCGATGGCGCTGCGGTACCCGGCCACGGCCAGCGCCGGCAGCGAGACCCCCTTGATCAGGACCCCGGCCAGGCTCCAGAGAACCGCCGCCGTCACCAGCAGCAGGACCGCCCGGGACCGCCTGTTTGTCGTCATGGCTCGCCGCCGAGTATCTTCAGCGCCGAATCGATTGCGCTATGACTGCCGAACAGAATGAGTTGGTCGGCAGGCTGAAGCACAAGATCGCTCGGAAGAACTTCTGATACGTTCTTCACGGAACGGGAAAACTGCATTCCGATGCCGCCGGAGAACAGCAGAAAGGCACCCCCGAGCTCCGCCAGAAAATGGATACCGGCCGTATCGTCGATCAGCTTCAGACCGAACGGCCCGATAAGGATGCCGGCGATCAGAAACCCGCTGATCGAAGGAACGTTTCCCTGCTTGAAGATGTAGATGACGGGCAGGGAAAAGCCGAGAATGATGATCAACTGATGAATGAATTTCAGTCCGTCCATTCGCGTTCCCGTTCTTGCCGGCCGTCAGGCAGGACGCCGGTTCGGCCTCGGCCTCAGGCGTCCCTCCGGCGAGGGTCCGCACCCGCCGCGGCGGCGGAGAGTTCTTCCCGTGCATTTCAGGTAGAGCAGTTTGCCGATATTGTCAAGCCGGGAAGATGTTAGCTGCTCCCCAATCCGGGGGTGAAATCAGGCGCCGAATGGTGTATAGCGGGGGCGTAAGCATCGCGGCCGGAGTCCGGCCGTCACCGATCGGGAGGCGTGCACGGTTGACCAGACAAGCCAGGCTACTGCTGATGCCGATCCTGCTGCTGGGCCTGGCGCTCGGCTGCGCGGTCAAGGCCCCGACCCCGGCCCCGCGGATCTACAGGGAGGCCGGCCTCGGCAAGCCGGGCAGTTACCGTCTCCAGCTGTTCCCGGACGGCCGAGGCACCCTGGCCGAATATCTCGCCCGGGAGCGAACCGCCAATCCCGCACTCGCCGGCCTCGATTCCCCGGGGCTGATAAGACTCTTCCGCACCGCCTTTCCGGAGCTGTACCTCCCGGTCCAGCCGGGGGTGCCCCTCTGCAACCTGGAGACCAATTTCAAGCACTGCCGAGGGATCGAGCTGGAGGCCGATTTCGCGCTGTACGGCGACGACACGGTGGTGCTGTTCAGCCGGATCCTGTACCACGTCCGGCTTCGCCTGGAGGAGGAGCAGCCCAACTTTTTCCGGGCGGCCAAGGCGCAACGCGACCGGGGCGAGTTCGCCCTGCCGCGCCATTTCTACGTCGGGGCCCTGGTGGAGGCAATCCAGAAGGCCCTGCCGATCCTCCAGGAGATCGCCACCGACTACCGCAAATACATCAAGGACGACGGCGACCAGATCGAGATCGAACTGATCCTGGAGGCCTCCCCCGACCGGGCGGCGGCCAGGCAGGCCGACAAGCAGCTCGCCGATGCGATGCACTTCAGCGGCGGCATGGTCATCTCCACCCTGCCGATCCTCACTTTTGCCGCGGGCCTGACGGTCTCGGCCCTCCATACCGGGGGAAGAAGCTTCTGGGAGGTCCTGAAGGACCAGCGGGAATTCGACCTCTGCAAACAGGATTTGAAGCTCGACCGGGTCGAATTCTCCTACACGGACAGCCTGGCCAGGAATTTCTCGCACCCGCTGCGGCCCGCCGATGACCCCTCCGAGGTGCTGATCCGGGGGATCGTCATCCGGCTGTGCAAGAAGGGGCAGGCGCAGGCCCGCGCCGGATCAGCCATCCCCATCACCGCACAGGGAGGCCGGAAGACGGAGGGGCGGGCGGCCGCGTGCGGTATCCCTGCCGGCGGACAGGAGGGAAAGGAAGCGCAATCATGACCGATGACCGGAGAGATACTCGCATCGACAAGAACAGACTCGAAGCCCTCGTCGACGGTATCTTTGCCTTTGCGATGACGCTGCTCGTCACCGGCCTGGTCATCCCGAACCTATCCAAAACAGAGGCGCAGTCGGCGCTTGCCGGCACCATCGCAGGCATGCGTCACGAGCTCATATCCTTTCTGGTTGCCTTCTTCGTCCTCGCTTCCTTCTGGCACGTGCACAACCGGCAGTTTCACTTCATCCGCCGGGTCGATGGCGGCATCCTGAGTATCACGCTGCTCATCCTGGCGGGTGTGGTCCTGATGCCCTTCACGACAAACGTCAGCGGGGATTATTCAGAGGTGCAGGTCGCCGTCGTACTCTTCCACGGCAACATGCTCTGTCTCGGACTGCTCTTCCTCATCCACTGGTGGTACCTGACGAGGACCCCGGACATCACGACCGCTGCGATCAGCGACCGTGATGCCGCCTACGGAATGCGCCGGTGCCTGATCGTGCCGGCCGTCTCCGCGCTGGGGTTTGCGTTCTCCTTCATCAGCCCCGCCTGGTCGATGACCAGCTACCTCCTCATCCTTCCTGCGTCCGTCCTCGCAGGGAAGTACCCGCAGGGAACCGGCAGCGGCGGGTAACCCCGGGGAAACGTCTTCGGGACGGAGGCCGGTCATCCCAGCTCGAAGCTGGTAACCCCGAAGATCCGCTCCAGCGGGAGCGCCGGTGCCGAGCCTGCGTACATGCGGGCCGTCTCGAACACCGGCGTCATCCCGTGGCGCCCCGCCAGCAGCCGGGCGACCGGGTTCGGCGCGGGGATGTCGAGGAAGAACTCCCCTCCCGGGATGGCGGCGGTCAGCGCCCCGAGGAGACCCTCGGCGATCGCCTCAGCGTCGGCGAAGAGGGGGCCGATCTTCCACCCCTGCCGGCACGGGCGCAGGACCCCGTATCCGGTGAGCCGCCCGTCCCGCAGAATCCCCAGGGCCACCCCGCCGGGCTGGCGGATCCAGCATCCCAGAAAGGCCGTCCGGTCGGCAGGAAAGAGCCCCCGGTCATAGGCCCGGAGTTGCTCGCAGGGGACTGACTCCAGGGCGACGACCCCCGCCGCCCGTTCGCCCGCCGATGGGGCGACACCGCGGTAGCGAATGTTGCGGTAGGCGAACAGGAATCCGTATCGCTTGTAGGTCTCCTGCTGAGCAGGGACCGCATCGTTGCCCACGGTCCTGCTGCCCACGTAGGCGGAGGCCTCGCGGACCAGGAGCCTCCCGATACCCCGGCCGCGCCACTGCTTCTTGACCATGTAGAACCCGGCAAAGGCGAACCGCTCGTCGTAGGCCACGGCGGAAATGCAGCCCACCGGCTCGCCGGAGAGCTCGGCCAGGAAGAACCCCTGCGGGTCGGCGGCAGAGAAGCACTCCGCGTCGTTCAGCCCCGGATTCCACCCCTCCTCGGCGGCCCAGCCCACGGCCAGGTCGACCTCCTGCCGACTCATCCTGCGCACGGTTACGCCGTCGTTTTCCGCCGTCGCCATATCTCCCTCCTCCTGTAGAGTCACGCTTCCGTTTCCGTCGACCCTGGGTAGGGCCGCACTCCGCCGCTGCCCGGACCTGAACCGCCCCCTTATACCCCCCACCGGTTCCCGTATCAATAGGGAGAACGGCGACTCTTCCGATGCACTGGGTCCTCCCCACGGCCATTGAACATCGGGCGAAGTGATGCTATAAGGACCTTTCCCGCGAGTGGCGAAGGAGTATCACATCCCGGAGCACCGAGGTTGCCATGGCGAAGAAGCGCGAGTTTGTGCAGTTGACCGTCCCCCCCGACCTGTCCTACCTGCCCTTGATCCAGCATGCCCTCCGGGAGATGGCCGGAAGGATCGGGTTTGCCGGCGACGACCTCTACCAGGTAGAGCTGGCCGCAGAGGAGGCGATCACCAACGTGGTCAACGCCTATGCCGATCAGGACGAGGAGGCCTTCGACATCCTGTGCGAACGCGTCCCCCTGGGGCTCAGGATCGTCATCAGGGAAAAGGGGCTGCCCTTCGATCCCGGCCAGATCCCCGACTACCATCCCGGCGCGGACCTCGAACAAATGTCGATCTCCGGGATCGGCGTCTTCCTGATGAAACAGGCGATGAACGAGGTGACCTTCCTCAACCTCGGCATGGGCGGCAAGGAGACGCGCCTGGTCAAGTACCTGCCCAGCCGGAACATCGAAACCTACCTTACCGACCGGGACAAGGCCGAGGCCCGGGAAAAACCCGCTGCGGAGAAGCCGCCGCTTGCGAAGGAGATCCCCTACCGGGTCCGGCGGATGGCCCCCGCCGAAGCCGTGGAAATCGCCCGCTGCGCCTACAAGTCCCACGGCTACACCTTTTTCGACGACCACATCTACTATCCCGAACGGATCATCGAACTCAACGCGACGGGCCAGATGATCTCGGCGGTCGCCGTCACCGAGGACAACGTCTTCATGGGCCATTCCGCCCTCGTCTATCCCGCACCGGAGGCGCAGATCGCCGAATTCACCTTTGTGTTCGTGAACCAGGAGTACCGCGGCCAGGGCTGCATGAAGAAGCTCGCCGACTTTCTGTTCCACTGTCCCAAGCAAAACCCCCTCGCGGGTCTGTACTCCTACTCCGTCACCAACCACGAATTCACCCAGCGGGGGATGGCCCGCCATGACTTCAAGGACTGCGGCCTGCTGCTCGCCTCCAGCCCGGAGACCTGGATATTCAAGGGGATCGAGGCCCACTCGCAGCGGATCAGTGTGGCCTTGAGCTTCAAGTACCTGAGCGCAGCCTCCGCCCAGACCCTGTATCCCCCCGCGCACCACCGGGAGATCGTAGGACGGCTGTACGCAAACATCGGCGCCCCGCCCCCGCTGTTTGCCGCTGCCCCGGCGGACGGCGCCGTGGGGCTTCCCGCGGAAGGGGAGATCTGCACGGAACTGTTCCTCACGGAAAACTGTGCGGAGATCCACATCATCCGGTACGGCCAAAACGTCCTGCACGAGGTGCGCAGGACGCTCCGGGACCTCTGCCTGAAGAACATCGCCGCCATCCAGCTCTTCCTGGGGCTGGCGGACCCGTGCACCCAGCTGCTGACCGCCGAGTTCGAGAAGCTGGGGTTCTTCTTCGCCGGCATCCTTCCGCTGACCCCGGTGGGCGACGCCCTGATCCTCCAGTACCTCAACAACGTACGCATCGATTACGACAAGCTCGCCCTGTACACCGAGGAGGCCCGCATGATCAGGGATTATGTCCGCGCCACGGACCCCCTCGGGGACCTCGGGTGAAGCCGCCCGCCGACCTGGTGATTCGGGGGGGGACCGTCTACACGGCGGACCCGCCTTCCCCTGTCGCCGAGGCCCTGGCCGTGACGGGGGAGCGGATCTCCTACGTGGGCGGCCGGGACGGCGTGGCCGACTGGATCGGCCCGGACACGGAGGTGCTCGACGGCCGGGGCCGTCTGGTCATCCCCGGGTTCCGGGATTCCCACATCCATCCCATCCACGGCAGCCTTCTGTGGGTCGAATGCGTCCTGGCCGGCGAAGATACCGTTGCCGGCTGCCTGGCGAAGATCGCCGCCCATGCCGCCGATACGGGCCGGGAGGTGATCCGCGGAAACGGCTGGCGGCAGGGGCTGTTCGGGCCGCAGGGGCCGCACAGAGGGCTGCTCGACGCGATCTGCCCCGACCGGCCGGTGTATCTCACGGCCCTGGACGGCCACTCCGCCTGGGTCAACTCCCGGGCCCTCCGCCTTGCCGGCCTGGACAGAGGGACCCCCGACCCGCTGGGGGGAAGGATCGAGCGGGACCTCCGGACCGGGGAACCGACCGGCACGCTCAGGGAGTGGCCGGCCATGAACCTCGTCGCCGACCGCCTCCCCCCGCCGGATCGCGCGGACCTGCTGGCCGCCATGGAGGTGTTCATGGAGATGGCCGCCCGCTGCGGGATCGTGGCGGTCCAGGAGGCGGCCGCCGGGGAGCGGGAACTGGAGGTCTACCGCGAGCTCGACCGGGAGGGATCCCTGACGATGGAAATCGGGGCCTCGCTGCTGTGCGACCCCGCTGCCGGTCCGGAACAGGCAGACAAGCTGATCGCGCTGCGGCAGCGCTACGGCTCGGCGCTGGTGCACCCCTTCGCCGCCAAGATCTTCCTCGACGGCGTGCTGGAGAGCCATACGGCATACCTGTCTGCCCCGTACGCGGATCAGCCGGATCACCGGGGGACGCTCGTCTGGCCGGAAGAGAATTTTCGCGCCGTCCTGGGCGCCCTGGACCAGCGGGGGGTTGACCTGCACATCCACGCCGTGGGCGATCGGGCCATCGCTCTGGCCCTCGACGCCTTCGCTGCGGCCGGCCGGCGGCGCGGGGGGGCTGCCGGCCGCCGTCATCAGGTGGCCCACCTCGACCTGCTGAATCTTGCGGACATGGATCGGCTGAAAGAGCTGGCCGTCATCGCCAACATGCAGCCTGCCTGGTTTTACGAGGATGAAAGCTTCTGCGAGGTGATCCTCCCGGCCATCGGCCCGGAGCGCGCCGCGACCCTCTACCGCCTCCGCACCCTGCTGTCCCGGGGCGTACAAACGTGCCTGAGCAGCGACTGGCCCTACAGCGGAGGGCTCAGCACCTTCAATCCCCTGGAGGCCATCCAGGTCGGCCTGACGCGGAAATCCCTTGCCGGAGGAGAAGGATCACCATTCCTGCCGGAGGAGCGGGTGGGACTCGGGGAGTTGATCGACGGGTTCACGATCGCGAGCGCCTTCGCCGGCCGCAGGGAGGAAGAAACCGGCTCGCTCACGGCAGGCCGGTATGCCGATATCGCGCTGTTGGAGCGGGACCTGTTTGCCTGCCCCCCCGCGGAGATCGGCCGGACAAAGGTCCTGCTGACCCTGTTTCGGGGCAGGGCCGTCCACCGGGACCTCTAGATACGGGGCGGGCGGGAGGATTCCGGAACCGGCGCTGTCAGACGTTGAACCGAAAGTTGATGATGTCGCCGTCCTGGACGACGTACTCCTTGCCCTCGAGCCGGAGCTTTCCCGCCGCCTTGGCGGCGGCGTTGGTGCCGCCGCAGGCGATGAACTCGTCGAAGTTGATCACCTCGGCCTTGATGAACCCCCGCTCGAAATCGTTGTGGATCACCCCGGCCGCCCGCGGGGCCTTGGTCCCCACAGGGATGATCCAGGCCTTCACCTCGTCCTCGCCGACGGTGAAGTAGACCGTCCGCTTGAGGAGCGAAAAGGCCCCCCGGATGACCCGCCCGAAGGCGGCCTCCCGAATGCCCAGCGAATCCAGAAATTCCTGGCGCTCCTCCGGGGGGAGGGCCATCAGCTCCGCCTCGACGGCGCAGCAGATCCCGATCGCGGGAACGGCGAGTCCGGCCTGCCGGTTGAATTCGTCGACGACGGCGGGATTCTCTTCGGGGGTGTTGACGACGACCATCTCCGGCCGGATCGTCCAGAAGGAGAAGCTCCTGAGGCCGTGGCGATCCTCTTCGGCCAGAGGAATCTCCCGCAGGGGCTTGCCCGCTTCGAGCTGCTCCTTCAGGCGGGGCAGGACCCGGCCGTGAAGGCTGTCCTGGGGGGTCATCGGCTTCTTGGCCATCTTCGCCAGGCGCTCCAGGCGGTTCTCGCAGATCATCAGGTCCGCGAGCACGAGCTCGTCGGCGAGCTTGCGGTAGCCCGTCAGGGCGTCGGCCGCATCGCCGGTGGTGTACCCGTCGACCACGTGGAGCAGCCCCTCGGCGCCGGCGAGGCTCTGGCGGACGGCCTCCCAGGCCTTCTCCCCCACGGCGTTGACGTCGCTGAAGGGGACCTTGGCCGGCGAGACTTTCACCGGCGTGAAAATCTCCACCAGTTTATCGAACCGGCTGTCCGGCACCGTGGCCAGCCCCCGCACGCAGGTCTCGCCGTGCATCTCCCGACTCTTCACGCCGGTCATGATCTCGAACAGCGTGCTCTTGCCGCTCTGGGGCAACCCCAGGATCCCGATTTCCATTTTACTCCTATTTTCCGAAGGCCTTCTCGATCCGGACCATCGCCTCCTCCAGCCGGCTGTCGGCGACGGTGAGCGAGATCCGGATGAACCCCTCGCCGTACTGGCCGTAGGCGGTGCCCGAGGCGACGACGACCGCCGTCTTCTCGAACAGCTGGTTCGTGAACTCCAGCGAGCTCATCCCCTTGGGGGTCGGCACCCAGAGGTAGAAGGTCCCCTTCGGCGGGTTGAACTTGATTCCGATCCGCTCGAGGGTCGTGAGGACCCGCGTCCGCCTGCGGGCGTAGATGGCCATCATCTTCTCGATGTTTGCGGTCTCGTTGCGCAGCGCCTGGATCCCCGCGAACTGGACGGCGTTGAAGATCCCCGAGTCGGTGTTCTCCTTCACCTTGCTGATCGCCGCGATCAGGTCGGGGTTGCCGCAGGCCATCCCGATCCGCCAGCCCGTCATGTTGTAGGGCTTCGACAGGGAGTTGAGCTCCACCCCCACGTCCATCGCCCCGGGACAGGACAGGAAGCTCAGCCGCTCCTGGCCGTCGAACAGCACCTCGCTGTAGGGGTTGTCGTAGCAGACGGCGATATCGTTGGCCTTGGCGAAGGCCACCAGCTTCACGAAGAATTCCCGGGTGGCGCAGGCGCCCGTCGGGTTGTTCGGGTAGTTCAGGAAGAGCGCCGTGGCCTTCTTGCAGACATCCGCCGGGATCTTGTCGAACTCGGGCAGGTAGTCGTTCGCGGGCAGGATCGGCACGTTGTAGGGGATCCCTTCGCCCATCAGGATGCTCGCCCGGTAGGCGGGATAGCCCGGGTCGGTCATCAGGACCACGTCGCCGGGGTTGACCCGGGCCATGACGAAGTGGTGGCACCCCTCCTTCGACCCGATCAAACCCAGGACCTCCGTGGCCGGGTCGAGCTTCACCCCGTAGCGGATCTCGTACCAGCGGGCGACTTCCTGGCGGAAGGCGAACATCCCCTTCTCCTCGTCCGTGGGGTAGCGGTGGTTCTCCGGGTCATGGGCCGTCCGGCAGAGCTCCGCGATGATCGAATCCGGGGTCGGGTCCACCGGGTCGCCGATGGCGAGGCTGATCACGTCGACGCCGTCGGCCTTGGCCTTGGCGATCTTCTTGCGCAACTCCATGAACAGGTAGGGGGGGATCTTCTTCAACCGTTCCGCAATCTGCATACCTTAATCTTCTCCTTTCATACCTGGGCAATCGGCTCCCGGAAGCTCGATTTGAGGTTTTTCCGGGCACCCTGCCCCCGCAGCGGAGCGCCCGCCGGGAAAACTGTCTGAGCGCTTTAGCGCGAGTTTTTTCCCGGCAGCGCAGCGAGGAGGTGCAGGGTCGGGAAAAACTCCTGAGAGCGTAGGGAGTCGATTACCCCTCACCTCTTCCAGGCTTCATCCCATAGCTTTCCCTGATACACCACCGTCGCCGTTCCTTCAAGATAAACGTTCCGGAACCCCTCGGCCGTTCCCTCGAAGTAGACCCTGAGCAGCTCGCCGCTCTGCACCCGCACGTCCACCGGGGACTGCACCAGCCCTTTCCGGCTGGCGATCAGGGCCGAGGCCACGGAGCCGGTCCCGCAGGCCAGGGTCTCGTCCTCGACGCCCCGCTCGTAGGTCCGGACGCGGAGGCTGTGGTCGTCCGTGACGGCGACGAAGTTGGCGTTCGTCCCCGCCGGCCGGTAGTGGTCGTGGGTGCGGATCGCGCGCCCCGTGGTGAAGACGTCGAACCCCTCCAGGTCGCGGAGGAAATGGACGACGTGCGGCACGCCGGTGTTTACGCTGTGGACGGTCAGGAGCTGATTGCCGATCGTGATGCGGTCGTCCATCACCAGGGAGTGGGGATCGGTCAGGCGGAGCTTCACCACGTCGCCCGTCACCTCGGCGTCGATGATCCCCGCGCCCGTCTCGAAGGACATCCGCTGGCCGGCGATCCCCTGGAGATAGGCGAACCGGGCGGCGCAGCGGCCGCCGTTTCCGCACATCTCCGCCTCGGAGCCGTCGGCGTTGTGGAACCGCCACTTGAAATCGACCTTCGCGGACGGCTCGATCACGAACAGGCCGTCGGCCCCGACCGAGACCTGCCGCCGGCAGACGCTCCGCGCAAAGGCCGCAAGGTCCCCCACGGCCAGCGACCCGTCCCGGTTGTCGATCAGGATGAAATCGTTGCCGCTCCCGCTCATCTTGGTGAACTCAATCATTGCCCCTCCTCCAACAACTATTCCAGATAACAGACGGCCCGCTGGCTCTGCGGATCGGCCACGACGCGGGCGAAACGCCCGCCTGTCGCCGCCGGCAGATCGAACACCCTGACGATCTCCTGAAACCGCTCGGCGCCGGGAACAAGCTCCGTCAGGATGTTGGGCAGGCACGAGAACAGCGCCCCGTTGAACTCCGCCTCCGGGTCGTTCGGATAGACGGGCAGGTAGATGATCTGCGCCTCCACGAGGTCGAGGAAGAAGTGGGTCCCGTAGGAGACATCCGGCACCTGTCCCGCCTCCTCCCGCGCCATCTCCACGAGGACCGCGGTGTTGTTGATGTCGGCATAGCTCACGTTAACGCCGAGCTCGATGTTGCTGCTCCCCCACCTGCCCGGTCCCATCATCAGGATCCGGCCCGCGGCAACGGCGCTGTGCTCGTTGATCCGCCCGACGATGCGGCCGATGCTCTTCTTCAGGTCCGGCGAGGCGAGGGCGGAGTACCGCTCCGGGTCGATGTACAGCAGATACCGGACCGGGCCCGTGTCGCCGCCGCTGATCGTCCGGCCCGACCGGAACAGGAGCCGCTCCGGCGGGATGTCTTCGGGAAGCCGGATCGGCCCCGTCGCCCCGGGGAGCCGCATCGGGCGGCACTGGAGGAGGTTGATCCGGATCCTCCCGGTCGCGTCCACCGCGGCGGTGAATTCCGTGTCGAGCGGCTGGCCGTAGACCTTTTCGATGCGCACGAGCATATCGTCGATGATCTTCACGAAGTCCGTCCGGCCGATCAGGTTGTTGGCGGTCATCACCAGCGGCTCGCTCGTCGTCTCGAGCCGGCTGGTCCAGGGATCCGCCGGGTAGCCCTCCTTCATCAGCGAAACCAGCAGGTGCAGGTTCGGGTAGTCGCGGTCGGCCAGGAGCTCCTCAAGCGGCAGCGTCGCGAACTCGTTGTGCGCGAGGTCTATCAGGTCCACCTCGGTCTGCGAATACTTCGCGATCCGGACCCCTGTCTCGGGACGGAGCTGGGGATGGCTGACGGCGATCATCCGGGGGTAGTCGTTCCCGACCCGGTTGACCGCCCGGGTCCCCAGGCCGAAGACGAGGCGGATCATCCCCCGCTTCGGGTCGATCCGGTCGGTCCAGGCATAGAGGTTCCGAGAGAAGGCCACCCCGGCCAGGGTCGGGAAAAAGTACTGCCGGTAGGGGGTCCCGGAGACGCGCTGGACGAGGATCGCCATCTGCTCGTCGCTCTCGCCCAGCCCCCGGCTGCGGCGGTAGGTCATGGCGTCGGGGTTGAGGGCGCTGGCGTAGATCAGCTTCACCGCCCGGAGGAACGCTTCGAGCCGCTCCTCCGGGGGGCCCTGGTTCGCGCAGTACTCGCTGTGGTACTTCCCGGCGAAGGCGTTCCCGAAGCTGTCCTCGAGCAGGCTCGAGGAGCGGGCGATGATCGGCGCCTGCCCGAAGTAGGCGAGCATGTCCCGAAACTGCTCCATGATCTCCGGGGAAAACCGCCCGGCCAGGAACCGTTTTTCCACCTCGGCGAACTCCTCGCGGGAGATGTTCGCCGCCCGGGAAAGCTGGAGGCGCATCCGGAAGAGGTCGTTGTTCACCAGGAAGGTGAAGAACACGTCGGAGCCGATGTAGAAGGAGTCGTGCGGTTCGAGGACCTCCCGGAAATCGACCTCGCCCGGTTCGGAAAGGAGTATCCGCCGGGCGAGGAGCATCCCGGTCGCCTTGCCGCCGATCCGTCCCGACCCGATCAGGCGGTCGCGGATGGCGAACAGGTCGTCGAGGGTCATGGTGGCGTCGACCATCCGGTTGAACTCCGGATGGGTCCCGATGATCATCCGGGAGAGCTCCTGCTTGAGGGCGGCCACCTCGGGCGTCTTCTCGTCGAGGTCCAGCCCGGTCTCATGGTACTGCATCAGCCGCCGGTAGACGCTTTCCCAGGGGGCGATCGATCTCGTCCGCACCTGGAGCGGCTTCTTGATCGCCGAGACCGCGACGGCGGCGGCGTCACCGCTGCCGAACACCGGCGTCCAGACGGGATCGGTCATGCTGTGGGGGAGGAACATCTGGGGCGAATAGCGGTCCCAGACCTTGAGGGGGTGGAGGTACATGCCCCCGTCGACCCGGTACACGTCCAAGAGGAGCTGGGTCGTGTCGCGGATCCGGGCCACGGCCCGATGGCTGTGGCGGCCGCGGGTGAGGGCGAAGTACGCCACCGTGTCGAGCTCGAACAGGAAAGGACAGGTCACCTGGAAAAAATTCGCCAGCAGTTCGTCCGTCGCCCACTCGACGACGAGCGCCGAGAGGTTGTCGAAGACGTAGAACACCTCCTTCCCCTCCGCCTCGATGATCTGGTTGAGATTCCCGCTGAAGGAATCGAACCCGGCGTGGGGACTCACCTCGATCGTGGTGAGGCCGTCCAGCGGCGGCAGGATCGGGGGATGGGGTGCGAACCGGAAATAGATCGTCCGCCTGCCGTCGCGGATCGCCTGCCGGGCGAAGGGCTCGGCGAAGAGGGAATAGTCCGCCAGGCGGTCCACCTGCCAGACGACGTTATCGCCCAGCCGGAGTTCCTGGAGCACCTGATCGAGCGGCGGCAGGCCGCTGGCAACGCTTCGCGATGTCATCTTCCCCTGTTCTCCTGGTACCCGGACGCCGCCCGCAGCCCCCCTTCGCGGGGGACGGGCGCCCCCCCCGGGGAGGGTAATCCGCTCCGCCGCGCCGGATCGCCGCCGGGGTGGCCGGCGAGCAGGCCCGAGGGCGGGAAAGCCCCCGCGGCCGGCATGCCGTCCGCTTCGCGTCACTCCCCCGGTCCGACGATGTGGGTGCGGAGCGTCATCAGCCCTTCGATGGCGCACTCGACCACGTCGCCGGGCTTGAGGAACAGTTCGGCGGCGTTGGGCTTGCCGATGGCGGTGCCCCCCGGCGTCCCCGTGGCGAACAGATCCCCGGGCTCGAAGGGGATGTACCGCGAGAAGTGGTCGATGATGTCGGGCAGCTTCCAGATCTGATCAACCGTGTTGAACCGCATCCGCTGTTCACCGTTCACCGTGCAAGTCATCCAGAGGTCGTAGGGATCGGGAATCTCGTCGATGGTGACGATGCAGGGGCCCAGCGGCCCGAACCCGGGGATGTTCTTCCCGGTCCAGAAGCGCGAGCCCGAGGCCACCTCGCGCTTCTGCAGGGCCCGGTCGGTGAGGTCGTTCAGGATCGTGACCCCGGCGACGTACTTGAACGCCTCCGCCTTCCCCACCCCGAGCGCCCGCCTGCCGATGACGAACACCAGCTCCGGCTCGTAGTCGAGCAGGACGACTCCTTCGGGACGCACGACCCGCCAGTCGTGGCCCGAAAGGCAGTAGTTGTACTTGACGAACCCCGTGGGCTCCTGGGGCGTCTCCAGGATGAGGTCGTTCTTCCGGAGCTCCTCCAGATGCTTCCGGTAGTTCTTCCCCACGCAGAGGAACTTCTCCGCGTCGGGAACCGGGGGATGGAAGATGACCGTCTCCGGGGAATAGCTCCACTCCCCCTCCGCTGCCCTGCCGGCCTTTGCCGCATACGCGATCAGGCTGCGCACCCGCTCGAGGCCGGCCTCTCCGGCCGCCAGGAGCCCCCGCATCGTGGCCGGCAGCGGCAAGCCGGGAGCCTCGCGCCGCTGCGCCCGGTCCAGGGCCGCCAGGTCGAGCACGGCGCCGTCGGCCATGACGCCGATCCGGGGCAGGCTGTGGTCGCTCTGCGGCGCAAAGGTCGCTAGTTGCATGGCCGTTTTGTCTCCTTCTCGCGCGGGGCGCGGACACGCAGCGTCCCGCTGGACGCCGCGGTGCTACCGCTTCAGCAGCTTCTCCAGTTTGGGAAGCTCCCCGTCCACCATCTTGTAGGTATGCTCGGGCTGGGGGAACTGGCCGCTCCGGACATCCTTGGCGTACTCGGTAAAGGCCGCGATCGTCTTGTCGGCGATGCTTTCGTACTTCTTGACGAATTTCGGGGTGAAGGCCTGAAAGACACCCAGGACGTCGCTGCAGATCATCAGTTGGCCGTCGGCGTCGATCCCGGCCCCGATGCTGTACACGGGGATGTTGAGGTCGTCGCGGATGATCCGGCACACCTCCGGCGGCACCGCCTCGACGAGGAGCGAAAAGGCCCCCGCCTCCTGGATGGCGCGGGCGTCGACGATCAATTCCATCGCCGTCTCCGCGGTCCGCCCCTGGGCCTTGAACCCGCCGAGCTGGCCGGAGCTCTGGGGGGTGAGGCCGATATGGCCCATCACCAGCATCCCGCCGTCCACGATCGCCCGGATCTGGGCGCAGACCCGGCGACCGCCCTCCAGCTTGATCGCGTCGACATGCGCCTCCTTGTAGAACCGGCCGGCGTTGCGCACCGCATCCTCCACGCTCACCTGGTAGGAGAGGAAGGGCATGTCGCCGATGACGAAGGTATTGGCGGCGCCGCGCCGGACCGCTTCGCAGTGGTAAATGCACTGGTCCATCGTCACCGGCACCGTCCCCTCGTACCCGTAGACGCACATCCCCAGGGAATCGCCGACGAGGATCATCTCCATCCCCGCCTCTTCGGCGAACCGGGCCGTCCAGTAGTCGTAGGCCGTGATCCAGACCAGGGACTCCTTCTTGTCCTTCATGCCCTGGAGGTCGAATCGCGAGAGTTTTTTCTTCGCCATGATTGCGCTTCCTTTCTCAGTCGAATGCGTTTTCGTAGATCAGCTCGATGTCCTCGACGGTCAGGATCCGCGGGGAACGGGTGAGGAGCCGCTGCTCCTTATGGGCCTCCACGGCCCACTGGTGGATGTCGGTCGCCTCCCGGCTGATCCCCAGGTCCGTCAGCGACGCGGGGAGGTTGACGCTCTTGAGCAGGAAGTGGATCGCCTCCAGGAGCCGTTCGAGGACCTCCCGCGGGGCGAGCCCGTCAATCGGCTCGCCCATCGCCCGCGCCAGGGCCGCCATCTTGTCGGCCTTCGCCACCGCGACGTAATCGAAGCAGGGGATGAGCAGCGCGCTCAGCGTCACCCCGTGCGGGGTGTGGTGCTCTCCGCCCACCGGATAGGCCATCGCATGGACCAGACTGGTGCCGGAATTGTTCAGCACCATCCCCGCCATCAGGCTTCCCAGGGACATATGGTACCGCGCTTCCCGGTCCTGCCCGTCGGCAAAGGCCGGTCCGAGCCACTTGGTGATGATCGAGATCGCCTCCAGGGCCAGCGCGTCGGTGATCGTGTTGGCGTTCTTCGACAGAAAGGCCTCGGCCGCATGGATGTAGGCATCGATCCCGGCGCTTGCCGTCACCGCGGGGGGACAGGTCATGCTCAGCATCGGGTCGACGATCGCCACGTTCGGCAGCAGGTTGCTCGAGGCGACTACCTTCTTGACGTTGCTCGCCCGCTCCAGGAAGATGGCGTGCTTCGTCACCTCGGCCCCGGTCCCGGAGGTCGTCGGGACGATGATCGTCGGCTTGCCCCGCTTGGGCACCTTCTCCCTGCCGAAATAATCCTCCGTCTTGCCCGGGTTGGTGAGCAGCGCCGAGGCCATTTTCGACACATCCAGGATGCTCCCGCCGCCGAGGCCGATGATCACGTCGCAGTTGCACTCCCGCGCCACCTGCGCGGTCCGCTCGACCACGTCGGTGGCGGGCTCCGGGGTGTCGCGGTCCTGGATGTTCACCTGTACGGCGACCCCCACCGACTCCAGCAGCGCCTTGACGTTGCCCAGAACGCCGGTCTTCTCTACCCGGGGCCCCGTGATCAGCAGCGCCCGGCCGGCACCCAATTTCTTGGCCTGCTCGCCGATTTGGTTGATTGCGTTGATGCCGAAGATGATGGTTGGCGATTGAAACAGGATGTTTTGGAACATGGCATTCTCCTTCATGACGAATTCTTGCGGGGCAGCGCCCCTCCATTCTCCCGACCGGGAGAATTGAGATGTATATCAGTATGCCTCCCCGGGGTGTCAAGCGAAATTTGGCATGCGGCGAAAAGAGCGCGCACCCTGGACGGGACCGAAAACGAGTGGAAATTCCCGGCGTACCTGGCCGCGCGCCGCGCCAAAGCGGAACACATTCGTGCGATATAGACCTTGAAAAAAGGGAGGCTATCCGCTATAAGCAGGTGCTTCGCACGGAACGCCTGACCAGGCACTCGGAGAGGTGCGACGTCCGCTTTCCGGCGGACCGCATCGGGAACGCCGCACCGCCGGTCGGAAGGAAGAAGCGGCACCCGGAGGTCCGATTCCGGGAGAGACTTTCCGGAGGCGGGCGGGGTTCGTTCCCCAGGGGGAAACACCATGACCATCGATCGATTGAGCGGCGCGCTGCTGATCCTGCTGGGGCTGTTCGTCCTCTGGGAGCGGCGGGTGCTGCCGCTGGGAAACGCCAGCCAACCCGGTCCGGGGTATGTTCCGCTGATCCTGGCGGTGCTGCTGCTGATTTTCGGCGTGATCCTGATCGCCCAGGGCAAGGGGTCGAAACCTCTGCGGTCGCTCTCCTGGGAAGAGGCGCCCCATGCGGCCGCGATCCTGGGGTGCTGTCTGTTCATCACCGTCTTCCTGGAAACGATCGGGTACCGCATCACCATGCTGATCGTCATGGGATTTCTGTTCGGGATCATGGAGCGCCGAAACCCCTGGTGGCTGGCGCTGATCCTGGCTGTCGGGTTTTCCTTCGGCACCTTCTGGCTGTTCGATAGCCTGCTGCGGGTGCCCCTGCCGCGGGGCGGATGGGGGTTCTAATGGAATCGACGCTGCACAATCTTCTGCTCGGGTTCGGTACGGTGTTCACGCCGACCAACCTGCTGTACTCCTTCGTGGGCTGTCTGATCGGGACGATGGTCGGGGTCCTGCCGGGGGTCGGCCCCCTGGCCGGGATCAGCATGCTCCTGCCCACCACCTTCGGGCTGCACCCCACCTCGGCGATCATCCTCTTGGCGGGCATCTATTACGGCGCCATGTACGGCGGCTCGACTACCTCGATCCTGATGCGCATCCCCGGCGAGGCGGCATCGGTCATGACCTGTATCGACGGCTATGCCATGGCGCGCAAGGGCCGCGCCGGCCCGGCCCTGTCGATCGCTGCCATCGGCTCCTTCATCGCCGGCACGCTGAGCGTCATCGGCCTGATGCTCCTGGCCCCGAGCCTGGCGCGGTTCGCCCTCGGGTTCGGACCGCCGGAATACTTCTGCCTGCTCGTCTGCGGCCTCGTCGTCCTGAGCTACATGACCGGCGGGTCGATCGTGAAGAACCTCTCGATGATCTGTCTGGGGTTGATGATCGGCATGATCGGGATCGATCAGATGTCGGGGTATTTCCGCTTTTCCTACGGCGTGACGGCCCTGGGCGACGGGATCGGCATCGTGCCCGTGGCGGTGGGGCTCTTCGGGGTTTCGGAGATCCTGGCCACGGCGGGCAGCGCGGACATCCGCGAGGTGTTGAAGCCCCGGCTGCGGGACCTGCTCCCCTCCGGGCAGGAGCTCAAGGATTCCGTCGGGCCGATCGGCCGGGGGACGCTGCTCGGGTTCCTGATCGGCATCATTCCCGGATCGGCCCACATCATCTCCACCTTCGTGGCCTACGCCATGGAGCGGCGGCTCTCGAAGCATCCGGAGCGGTTCGGCGAGGGGGCGATCGAAGGGGTGGCCGGCCCCGAGGCGGCCAACAACGCCGCCAGCGAGGGGGCCCTGGTGCCGCTCCTGGCGCTGGGCGTCCCCACGGGGCCCATCCCGGCGGTGCTCCTGGCCGCGCTGATGGTCCACGGGATCACCCCCGGCCCCCTGTTCATCAAGGAGCAGCCGGAGGTCTTCTGGGGGCTGATCGCCAGCATGTACGTGGGCAACACGGTGCTGCTCCTGCTCAACCTGCCGATGGTGGGCATCTTCGTCAATTTCCTGCGCGTCCCCTACCGGATCCTCTACCCGATCATCCTGCTGTTCTGCATCGTGGGGGTGTACGCCGTCAATTCGAGCATGGTCGACGTGGCCGCCATGTGCGTTATGGGGCTTTTGGGGTACCTGCTGAGGAAGCTGGATTTCGAAACGGCGCCGCTGGTCCTGGGGGCGGTACTGGCGCCGATCATCGAGTTCAGCTTTCGCCAGGCCCTGGCCATGTCGAACGGCAAGTACGCCATTTTTGTCGAACGGCCGATCGCCGCCACCTTTCTGGCGGTGGCGCTGGCGATGATCCTGCTGGGTCTCAAGCCGCTGGTATTCAAAAAGAAGGATTGGCGCGAGCGATTAACGGAGGCGGAAAAGAGCGGCTGATGCCCTCTTTCCCCCGGAAGGACTTCACACAAGGGAGGAAATGAAGATGAACGCAAGAAGGATGCTTTTGGCAGTTCTGGCGATGGGTTGTCTCCTGGCAACCGCTTTCGCGCCGGGTCCGGCCCTGGCGGCCGATCCCTATCCCACCCGGCCTATTCAGGTCATCGTGCCGTTCCCGCCGGGCGGTGTGGCCGATCTGGTCGGCCGTCCCTTCGTGGCGGCCCTGGAAAAACACCTCAAGCAGCCGGTGGTGATCGTCAATAAGACCGGCGCCGGCGGCGCCGTGGGGATGCAGGCCCTGGCCGTCTCCAAACCGGACGGCTACAGCCTGATGGTGGCCCTCTCCAGTATCTCGGTCATGCCCGAGGTGGACACCATGTTCGGCCGGCCGCCCGTGTATAAATTGAGCGATTTCGCTCCGATCGCGCTGCTTTCCGCCGACCCCACCGTGCTGATCGTGAGCAGCAAGTCCCCCTGGAAGACCGTCGCCGATTTCGTCGCCGACGCCAAGAAACGGCCGGGTGAGATCAAGTACAGCTCCTCGGGCATCTACGGGACGATGCACGTGGCCATGGAGATGTTCGCCCACTCGGCGGGGATCAAGCTGCGCCATATCCCCACGGGCGGCGGCGGGCCGGCCCTGACGGCGCTGCTGGGCGGCCACGTGGACGCCCTCTCCGGCGGCCCGAACATCGCCGTTGCCCAGATGAAGGCGGGCACCGTGCGGGTTCTCGGCGGGTGGGGGGATAAGCGCCTCGCCGCCCTGCCGGACGTGCCGACGCTGAAGGAGCTGGGCTACAAGGATGTGGAATTCTACATCTGGTCCGGGTTCTTCGCCCCGGCGGCGACCCCCGAGCCGATCCTCAAGGTCCTGCGCGAGGCCACGGCCAAGGCCGTCCAGGCCCCGGAGTTCAAAGCGGCGATGCAGAAGATGGAGACGCCGATCGCCTACCTGGACGCCCCGGAGTTCAAGACGTTCTGGGACAAGGATGCGGACCGGCTGATCAAGTCCGTGCGCAACATCGGCAAGGTTCAGTAGGGTTTGGAGTTTCTTTCGCGATTCACCGGTAGGGGCGTTCCGCGCCGGCGGGACGTCCCTACCTGCTTTGCGGGTTCCCACCCGCGGTTCGGGGCGGCAGCGGCAGTTTTTCAGGACGGTCGGGAGGAGGGGCTATGCAGCGGATCGGGTTGGTCGGGCTGGGGCTGATGGGACGGCAGTTGGGACGGCGGCTGCTCATGGCGGGCTTCCCGCTTACGGTCTGGAACCGGTCGCGGCCGAAGGCCGAGGAGCTGATCGCCGCAGGGGCGCTGTGGGGCGATTCACCCGCCGCCCTGGCCGGGCAGGCGGATGTGGTCATCACGATCGTCACCGATTCTGCCGCCTCCGCGGCGGTCATCTGCGGCCCCGGCGGCGTTCTCGAGGGGGCCCGGCCCGGTTTGGTTCTGATCGACATGGCGAGCATCGCCCCGGAGATGTCCCGAACGATTGCCGCCCGGGCAAAGGGCACCGGGGTGATCATGCTCGACGCCCCGGTGACGGGAAATCCGAAGGTGGCCGCGGAGGGGAAACTGGGGATCATGGTCGGCGGTCCGGAGGCGACCTTCACCGCCTGCCTGCCGATCTTCCAGGCGATGGGGGTGAAGATCATCCACGTGGGCGAGGCCAACGGCCTCGGGACCACCCTGAAGCTGATCAACAACCTGGTGATGGGGGTGGCCATCGAAGCGGTGGCGGAGGCCCTCGTCCTGGCCGGCAAGGCCGGCATCGATCCGCAAAAGGTGGTGGAGATCACCTCCGTCGGCGGCGCCCGCACCGGGGCCATGGAGACCCGGGGCGGCCGGATGATTCAGCACGATTTTTCCCCCCATTTTTCCGCGAACAACATGTACAAGGACCTGTTCCAGGCCCTGAAACTGGCCGACGAGGTGGGCGCCTTCCTCCCCGCGGCCGGCGTTTCTCTGGAGATGCTGCGGGCGGTAAAAAACCAGGGAAAGGGAGATCTGGATTCGGCCAGCGTCATCACCGTCATCGAGGCGATGGCCAACACGGTCGTCAAGTCGGGCGGCTGATTCCCCCTGCGGGGCCAAAGAGGGGCGGGCCTACGCCTCCAGGTCGGTCTCGCGCTTGATGATCCGGGTGACGCGGAAGACCTCTTCGATCGTCGTGATTCCCTCCAGCACCTTCTGGGCGCCGTCCTGCAGGAGGTTCGTCATCCCCCGTTTCATCGCCTCGTCGTTGATCTGGTTCGCGTCGGAGGTCTTGAGGATCAGCCTTTTCACCGGATCGTCCATGACGAGGATCTCGAAGATCGCCGTCCGGCCGCGGTAGCCCGTGTTCATGCAGGAGGCGCACCCTGCCTTCCGGTAGACCGGGTGCTTCTCGAGCCGTGCCTTGTCCACCCCCAGGTTGGCCAGCGATTCTTCGTCGGGGGTGTAGGGCTCCTTGCACTTCGGACAGAGGACCCGCACGAGCCGCTGGGCGATGATCGCGATCACCGACGAGGTGACGAGGAAGGGCTCGATCCCCATGTCGATCAGCCGGGTGACGGCGCTCGCCGCGTCGTTCGTGTGGAGGGTGGAGAAGACCAGATGCCCGGTCAGCGAAGACTGGATCGCGATCTCCGCGGTCTCCCGGTCGCGGATCTCACCCACGAGGATCACGTCCGGGTCCTGGCGGACGATCGAGCGGAGCCCCTGGGCGAAGGTGAGGTCGATCTTCGGGTTCACCTGGATCTGGCCGATCCCGTCGATCTGGTATTCGATCGGGTCCTCGATCGTGATGATGTTCACCTCGGCGGAGTTGATGCTCGTGAGCGCCGCGTACAGGGTCGTCGTCTTTCCGCTCCCGGTGGGCCCCGTGACGAGGATGATCCCGTAGGGCGACTTGATCAGCCGGTTGAAGATCCCGACCTTCCGGCTGTCCATCCCCAGATCCGAGAGCATCAGGATCGACGATGTCTTGTCCAGAAGCCTGAGGACCACCCGCTCCCCGAAGGCCGTGGGGATGGTGGAGACGCGGATGTCGACGCTCCGGTCGGCCACCTTGATTTCGATCCGGCCGTCCTGGGGAAGCCGCTTTTCGGCGATGTTGAGCTTGGCCATGATCTTCACGCGCGACACGAGCGGCGAGTGGATCTTCCGGGGGAGGCTGAGGATATCGTACAGGATGCCGTCGATGCGGTAGCGGACCTTCACGTTCGCCTGGTAGGGCTCGATGTGGATGTCGCTCGCCCGGTCCTTCGTCGCGCCGGAGAGGAGGAGGTTGACCAGCTTGATGATCGGGGCGTCGCTCGTCTCATCGAGCAGGTCCCCCGTCTCCTCGATTTCGGAGATGAGGCTGTCGGTGGACTCGTCGTGCATCTCCTGGAAGAACTCCTTGGCGGTGCTCCGGCTCAAGTCGTAGGCGAGGTTGATCGCCGCCAGGATCGCCTCCTGGGTGGCCAGCACGACCGGCCGATCGGTGCGCCCGAGGAGGCGGCAGAGGTCGTCCACGGCCTGGTAATTGGCGGGGTCGTTGATCGCCACGACGAACCCCTGCGGCGTCCCGAGCGGAACGATCCTCTGCCGTTTCAGGTACTGGATCGGCAGGCGGGCGGTGAACTCGGTCTCCATATGGTCCGTGGGAAGCGTCTCCCAGAAGGGGATGCAGTACTCGGCGCCGACGGCCTTCAGCAGCTCCGTCTCGGGCAGGACCCGCTTCTGGATCAGCAGCTCGACCATGCCGGCGCCGTTCTCCCGGAGAAGGCCGCGTACCTCGGCGAGAACATCGGCCGGGACCCCGAGGGCCTCCAGGCGCGCCGCGAGACCGGCGGCGGGAGACCCCGGCGCGGCTGGCGCGTTTCCCCCCGGCGGGGCAGTCGTCACCGCCGCGGGCGTTTCAGCGTGGTTTGGCTGGACAGGCATACGGCGGCGCTACTCCTTCCGTTCGATCTGCGGTTTTTGAAAGGTCCGCGCCTCGTTCATCTTGATGATCCCCTCCTCGACGTTGCCCACATCGTCGAGCTTCTTCTGGTAGATCGCCGCGGCCTCATTCTGGTTCCGGATGATGTGCGGGGTGATGAACACGAACAAGTTCGTCTTC
>CAIYSL010000112.1 GCA_903928915.1 uncultured Syntrophobacterales bacterium
AAGTATGGCGAGGAGCAGGTTCTTGTCTGGAGGAGAAGTTACGACACCCCGCCGCCTGCACTTGAGAAGAGTGATGAGCGCTATCCTGGTGCTGAACCCCGCTATGCGACTTTGACTGAAGAGGAGATTCCCCTGAGTGAATGCCTCAAGGATACGGTCGATAGGTTTTTGCCCATCTGGCATGAAACGATAGCTCCTGAAATCCGCAAGGGCAAGAAGGTCATTATTGCTGCTCACGGAAACTCTTTGCGTGCGCTGGTCAAATACCTGGATAATATTTCGGAGGAGGATATTGTCGGTGTGAATATTCCAACTGGTATTCCGTTGGTCTATGAGCTTGATGACGACCTTAAAGCCTTGAAAAGTTATTACCTTGGCGATCAGGATGCCCTGAAAAAGAGATGATTCGCGGTTGCACCGAACCGGAAAGGATGTGACGTCATGAAGAAACGGCGGTTCGCGATCCGCAACGGGGAACAGTACGCCCTGGTCGAGCTGCACGACGCCGAGGGGAATCCGGTCTTGGCCGGGGGGAAGACCGTCGACTTCTTCGGTACGGAGCCGGTGGACATCTCCAACTATTACCTGTGCCACTCGGGAAAGGGACCGGCCGCCAACCACGCACGGCGGAGCGGTCTTGCGCATCTCGACAAGGAATACGCCTACTGGAAGAAGACCTATCCCGACGTCAGTGAATACATGGCGAGGATGTCCTCCGCGATGATCGGCATCCTCGAACTCCACGACCGGCACCACAAGACGGCCTTCCTCGAGGACTACAACCCCGACGCCCCCTCGAACAGGCTCGGCACGGTCGGGTCGGTTAACGGCCCCGACTGCCACGGCGACAACATGTCGGGAAACCTCCAATCGCCAAGACCCGGCGCGACGGGCTACACCGTGACCAGGGCCAGACCGCTCACCGAGGCTGTCCACGCCCTGCACGCGCGAACGGCCCCTCTGCCCGACAAGGCGGGAAGGCCGCAAAACTGCCAGGTCTGCCATCCGTCGCACTGGCAGAACGCGGTCATGAACGACCTGAAGACCAACCCGTATGCGATAACCGACGAGGACGGAAACCCGCGGTTTTCGGGCATGGACGTACGGGCTGCGGGAGGCGGCTGCTATTTGCGGAGGGACGCGCATGCAAACCCGGGGGCAACCCCGCCTTTTTTCCTGAACGACCTAGGCAAGTGGTACCTGAACGAGGTGAGCAGGAAAGACGAAACCGGAAAACCGCTGACCGCGCTCCGGGGGCTCTACTGCACGAACTGCCACAACCACCTGACCCATGAACTCTACGCCACCGACGACCTGTCCGACCCTGTCGGGCAGCAGGGAAGGACGCTGCGCAACCGGAGCATCTCCGAGGTCATCGGCGTCGTGGCCGGCGGCGACAGCGCGAGGTTCAGGCAATACTTCGCAGACCCCGCGGCAGGGGCCCCGGGGAATCCGCTCATCGCCTATTATGCGGACCACAAGCCGGCGACACTCTCCCGGGCAAAGAAGGAACCGGATGGGAAGACGACCCTCCTGCCCTGGAACGCCCGCGAAGGTGACGCGGTCTCCTACGCCGCGGCTTCCGGGGGCAGCGACTGGTGGCTCGCACCGGGCGTGCCCCATTGCGCCGACTGCCACATCGCCCCCTTTGTCGAAAGCCCCGGGGGCGGCTATTTCCCCATCGACCAGCCGAACAAGTATTCGCTGTACCGGTACTCCAAGGCCCACGGACGTATCGCCTGCCAATCCTGCCATGAATCGATCCACGGGTTGTACCCGGTGCGGTATGAGGGTCCGAAGGAGACCGTCGATCTGACCTCCCATCAACAGGCGCTGCAGTTCAGCCCCGATGGGAGCTACGCCGGGCCGGTGACCTGCGCCGCCTGCCACACGGTCAACGGGAAGGGCGTCCCCGTGCAACTCAGGGGCACCGACTACTACGACGACTACTGGGCGTCGGTGGTGTTGATCCACTTCATGCGCGAGGGCGATGAGAAACGGGCCCTGGCGGAACTGGTGACGAAATACCCCTACGGAAAGGCCCGGGAGATCGTCGTAACGGGGTGGAGGTAAGGGGATGCGCCAATGACCACGGGCCTGAAGAAATCCCTGCTCTTCAGCGGCGGCGTTGTCATCCTGTTGGTCATCGCGACAATCCTCGCCCTTGCACTCGTCGACACCGACTCCCACAAGGCAAGGATCGATGCCATCGCCTCCGACGCGACGGGCCTGGATGTTCGAATCCGGGGGACGCTGCGAATCTCCCTGTTTCCCTTCGGCGTGTCGGCACAGGACGTCCATGTCAGCGGCAAAGGCGGTCAGGTCCTGGTCGTCGAACGCATCGGGGTGGGGCTGAAACTGCTCCCTCTTCTCAGGCTCATCTTTACCCATAACGAGGGGGTGATGAGACCGTGGGAGGAGGTTGCTGGGGTTTAAGAACAAAGGCGATGTACGCCTTGGTTATATCATCGAGGCGCTGGAGACCGCGCCAGATGGTTTCAGTCCCCGGTTGGCCGTCTGATTTGCGGTTGAGGAAACCGCCTAGAGTCGCAACCATGACAATTGCCTGCCGGAGGGTGGGCGGTGTGGCCGGGGCCATGGGCGTCTGATGAATGAAGCCGACAAGAGCTTTCCACTCTGCGTCGTCAAAGTAAACCGTGCAGGGGACATCGGGAGTTTCACGACCGAGCCAGGTGAGATGATGAATGCGCCAGGCCACGACCATATCGATCGCCAGACAGTTTTCCAGACGCTTGGCTGCCCCAAGCTGCCGGTCCTCGATGCGGCATCCGCTCTTGAGTACACGATGGTAAATTTCAATGCACCAGCGTTTGGCATAACGGCCAAGGGCGGTTTTTGCCTCCTCCAAGGAGGTCACCGGCAAGGTGGAAAGCAGCATCCATTCGAGCGGTTCGTCAACGCCGACAGGAGCGTCTATTTCCTTGGCATGGACGGCGGAGAGCGGCACACTGGGCAGGCCGGGTTTCCGTTTGGGGGGGGTGAGGGTCAGGGAAGCAAAGCGGACTTCAAGTCTCGCCGTGCGCAAGGGCCGGTCTTGCCGCGGCGGCACCATTACCTCTACCAGGCCGGCAGGCGTCAGGGCATTCATAAACGGCCACAAGTGCCGGATCTGTTCCTCATCGTCGGCGACGTTCCGATTCCGCGACTTCTCGGCCCGGATGAGAAGTTCGGCCCTTTTCCGGATATGGAGATGTTCGGCGAACAACTCATGGATATCGGCCTCTCGGTCGGCCATCACGATAAGTCGTGTATTGGGACACCTGGCCTGGACTTCGCACACGGCGCGATAACTCTTGAGCCATTTGCTGCTTTCTTTTTCTTCAATGGGCTTATTGTAGCGGTCGTGCCGGCTGCCCGCTTCGGCTTTGTCTCTTGCCCAGCACTGGACATTGAGCAGGCCGAGGGGGGTGCCCTCCGGCGTAAACGCCATGGTGTCGTGCAGCAGAAGCCCTATGCTTTTATCCCCAATCGTATTGATGGGGCCAAGCCCCTCGGTCATCGGGTGGCTCGTGTAGTTCAGGCTGCTGGTATCCTGCACAACCAGGACGACGTCCTGGGTGCGCACGCGCTGCCCGGTCGCCTCAAAATGCGGTGCCAGGATGGCATCCATACTGATCTGATCATTGTCGAAGAACCGGTATGCCGCCTTGGCGGCGGCTTTCGTGGCGCACGCCTGGGGAATGTTGGCCGTGGGCATCGCGAAAAAAGATTCACCCAGTTGCATCAGCCTCTCCACCAACCGCTTGTCACCCAACGCCGCAGAGCCGAACTCCTCCTCGATCCAGTCCGAAGGGTCTCGTCCGGGCAATGGGGGACGGATCGAAACGGTGCCGTCCGGCAGAGAGCACAATACCGACTTCCAATCCTCACAGAGGGGATACAGGTACACATCTTTGGTCGTGGTTCCGGTTCCCTGACGCCCTCGCCCGGTCGTGGCGCCTATGTGTTGCCAGTTGGCGGCACGATAGCAGGCGCCGGTAAAACGGCCCCGTTCTATGAAGGTCTCAAGCAAGACCGGCCGATAGGAGTACCGCTCCTGCCAATCGTCGGCAAGCCGTTTGCAGCATTGGGCAAGAACGCGAGATGCCAAGCCGGGCACCTTGACCATGGGTGGAATCAGAAACCTGCTGTTGTTGACTACCCGTTGCAGGGTATGCCGGCGTGCTTCCTCGCTCCAGCCGATGAACTCATCCCGGCAGCGTACCCGCCATGCCGAGGCGCTGAAGCTCAGGCCTCCGAGCCAGCCGAAACGCTCGCTCCAGACCAGGTATCGGAGTTGGGCACCGCAGAGCGGACCACTGCGCAGATAGTGAAAGGAATCGAACAGGGCATTCCATATCCGGGAGTTTTTGCTGGAAGCGCTGCGAATGGGTATCACCTCCACGGAACCCAGATCCGCAAGGGAGCAATCCACGGAAAAAAGCGATGGAAGCTCCGGAGGTCGGGGCCGGCGACTACGGAACGCATACTCCTCGCAGTCGGGCAACTCGATCAGCTTGCGACGGTGCAGCCCGACCAGCGCCTTCCGGCAACTCACTTCTCGGAGTTTGCCGTTCGGGCTGCGCCAATCCATCCACTCGCAGATGCGTTGCGAGAGTTGGCGTCGGGAGATGCGGGGTTCCGCTTTTATGGCTTCGATGATCCGTGCCATGAGCGTGTCAGTAAACTCCAAATGGTGTATAGTAGTCATGCCGCCTATTATACAGGCGCATGACCGTTGTGTCCAGTAAAAAATGTGTCCCTCCTCCAGC
>CAIYSL010000113.1 GCA_903928915.1 uncultured Syntrophobacterales bacterium
GCGGCGCGGGTACCGAGTCCCGCGGAAAAGGAAAATCGGGAAGAGACGGCCGATCCTCCTGCTCCCGAAACTGGTCGCCGCCAGTCTAAATCTGCGGCGCGGGTATCAAGTCCCGCAGGAAAAGGCATTGTTTTCGATTACGACGCCGGCCGTTTCGATCAAGTGCCCCCGGAACTTGTCGAGAAGTGGCGACAGGCCTACCCCGCGGTCGATGTGCTCTCAGAACTGCGCCGCATGGAGGCTTGGGCGTCGGCAAACCCGGTGAACCGGAAATCGAACTGGCAGCGGTTCATCGTCAACTGGCTGACCCGGGCCCAGGACCGGGCCGGTCGGGGCGGGCCGCGTGGTGTACCGCCGGAAGGGGAGGGAGGGCTGGATCGATGGTTGAAAAAGTCTTCCACGCATTCGTGAAAGGGCTCTGCTTTTACTACGAGCGCCGGGACCCCCGAGAGGAGACGCTCGACCTCTGGTTTCAGGGCGCGAAGCACATCCCCGACGAGCCGGTGGAGTGGATGAGCGAACAGATCCGGAGCCGCCACGAGACGTTCCCCAGGAATCTTCCCCTGGTGATGCGGGAGCTTTGGCAGCAGTGGCTGGAAGACCATCCCCAGCGGCGGACGCACAGGACCGCCGAGGAGGAGTGCCCGGATTGCGACGGTCACGGCCTGATCAGCCTCTTCCGGAAGGGCAGCAGCTACCTCTTCCGCTGCGGCCGGTGCAAGCGGTCGAACCTGAACGGCGTGCCCGTGGCTTATCTTGCCGACCTGGAGGCCCATGGCTATTCGCTGACCCGGACCGTCAGGGCAGGGAGGCAGGCCCATGGCTGAAGGGCTCTTCGGCAAGGGGGCAAGGGCCGTGCAGGATCTTGACCCGGCTCAGGGCCACTCAGGCCATCACCAGACCTGCACGCTTTTCGAATCCTGTCTGGCGCCACTCTGTCCCCTGGACCCGGTGAGCCTGAAGGGGATCTGGTATCCCGACGAGGAGATCTGCCGCTCCCGCTCCCAGGGTGGCCGGCCCTGGATCAGGGCGCAGAGGCGGTTGGCCAAGGTCGCCGGGAGCGGCGCCGGGTATTTCACGCTCGAGATGCTCAGCCGCCTGGTCGTGGTCCGGAAGGGGATCACCGGTCTCGATCCGGACCTTCCCGAGGAGGCTCAATTGCGGGCCTGGTTCCAGAAACGGCCGGAACGACGGGATCAGCTTGAAGGGGACCGGGCCGTCCGGGCGCGTCATCTAAGGAAATTCAGCTTCCGGAAAAAGGGCGGCCGGAAGGGGTCCGGGGGCGGTTTGAAAAAGGGTCGAGACGGCGCGTCCTGATCCGAAAGGGGTATCGAGACGGCGTCTCTTACGGGTCAAAACTTTTTGCGAGGGGTAACCCACGTGCCCGGCCGGGGAGAGGACCGCTCCATAGCCGATCCGGGGAGCGGTTCCGTTTCCGGATGCCTGCGCAGAGATGGTCTCCATCATGAACCATTTGCCTGATCACGAAGGCGGCCGCCAGATGAACGAAAAGGCGTCAACGGCTTTCAGCCTGACCAACCGGTGTTACCTGCGCGTCGACGAGGTGGCCAGTTACTTCGGCGTCTCCGACCGGACGGTCTACCGCCTCATCGACATGGGAGACCTCAAAGTGGTTCGTTTGCGGGACTGTATCCGAATTCCGGTGGAAGAGGTCCGGGAATTCGAGACGCGGAGCAGGGACGATTGGCAGGTGTGACATGGCGACCAAGGCACTTAGAGAAGACAGGTACAAGGCGCGCATCGCTCAGGCAAGCAAACGCCTCTACACCCTGAAGGAAGGGGCAACCTATCTTGGCCGCTCGGAGTGGGGGATGCGGGAATTGATCTGGGCAGGCGTCATCCCGGTGGTCAAGCCGCAGGCGGGCCGGAAGATCTTCCTCGATGTCCAGGACCTTGACCAATTCGTCGAGAAGAACAAGGCGGTTTATCGTTGATAAATGCTTGAATCACGGTAAGTCCAGTGCTACGCTTTTTCCCATGATGGGAAATCGCCTGAAAGACATTCTGACGAGGGAGGCGGCATCGGCGCATAACATCGCCGGTGACCGGGGCTCTGACCCGCTGCGGGTCAAGAGCGAGCGCTCCCGGAAAGGAGAGGCGCATCAGTGGGATGCATCTACAGGCGAGGCAACAAGTATTGGATCAAGTATTACCGGAGCGGCAAGCCCTACACCGAATCCGCGCACAGCGACAAGAAGGAGGTCGCCAAGAAGCTCCTGATCGCGCGGGAAGGGGAGATCGCCCAGGGGCGATTACCGGGGATCTGCTTCGAGAAGGTGATGTTCAGTGAATTGCTCGACGACTACCTCACGGACTTCAGGATTAACGACAGGAAGAGCCTGTTGCGGGCCGAGGGGGTGGTCGGGCACCTGAAAGGGGAGTATGGCCATATGAGGGCAGTCGATATCGATACCCCGGCCATCAAGCGATATGTCGCCAAACGGCAGGCGCAGGGCCGGATGAACGGGACCATCAACCGGGAACTGGCGGCCATCAAGCGGACCTTCAATTTGGCGGTCCGCTGCACGCCGCCCCGGGTGCCCCATGTCCCCTACATCCCGATGCTCAAGGAGCGGAAC
>CAIYSL010000114.1 GCA_903928915.1 uncultured Syntrophobacterales bacterium
AGTTCGATCAGGGTGAAACCCTTCTGGCCCTTCTTGCGTATGCTAAGCATTGTCTCTCCTCCTTGATTTATAAATTCCGCTCCGTTATGGGTTGAATGACTCCGTATGCGAAAAACCCTGTTGCCTGACCCGCATCACCCCCTTTTCCGTCGTCTGTGACCCATCTTTGGAGAACCGGGCATTCTCTTCCCTGGTTCTCGTGTCCCTCTATTTTGGTATTCGTAGACATTGGTGCACTATTATAAGCAAATACCATACCATAATCTCGCTGTGTCGGCAGCAGAGCAGCATGTACAGGCTATCAATATATATATCGGGCTGTTAGAGAAACATTCCCCACCTGCTGGATCGTCCTGCGCAGGGTCCGCCATCTCCTTTTTCCGGAATTTTCACGGATCAATCCTCAATTTTTCCATATCCGGACTGATTTCCCTTTACCGGCGATTACGGCCGTGCTAAGAAACCTGGCGACTGCCGGCTGATAAGTCTGAAGGCTGAGATGCTCTCAACCCTTGCACATCACGGGATAACGCTCCTGCTCGTAGCGGGCTGGGGGGGGATCGCGGCGGGAACGGGGCGTCTCTGGCTGGGTATCGTCGGCATCCGCTGCGCCTCCCAGGGGGAGGAGTTGTTTCTCTCCCTGGGTATGGGGCTTGCGAGCGTCGGCTACGCCGTTTTTTTTCTCGGGCTCGTCCAGGGACTTTCGCCCCCCCTGTTGAGCCTGCTCGTTATCCTGCTGGCCCTGCTCGCCCTCGCCGGCTTTACGAGGAAACTCCCCTGCGATCCCCGGCAGCCGGCCGCTCGGTCCGGCTGGGACCGTGCAGCCGTAGTTCCCCTGTGCATCCTTCTGCTCATCGGCCTCGTCCAGACGCTGACGCCGGAGATCGGGAAAGACGCCCTCATCTACCACCTGGCCGTGCCGAAGCTGTACCTCGCCAATCGCGGGGTGTATCTCATCCCGGGAAACGTCTTTTCCGGCTACCCCCTGCTGGCCGAGATGCACTACCTGCTGGCCCTGTTCCTCCAGGACGACATCCTTGCCCGGTCGATGCATTATGCCGTCCTGGGCGTCATACTCCTCGGAATCGGATTGTTCAGCCGTTATCAGCTGCGCGAGCATGCCTTTCCCGGCGTCAGCATGCTCGTATTCGTCTCCATACCCTCCGTGTTTCTCGTCTCCCCCATGGCCTACAACGACCTGTTCGTCACGCTGTTCACCCTCGCGGCCCTGTACGCCTTCCTCTGCTGGTCCGAGCGGGAGAGGGCCGGATGGGTTGTGCTCTGCGGGGCCTTTTCCGGCGCCGCCGCGGCCTGCAAGTACACGGCCCTGCTGATTACGCCGCTGGGCTGCCTGGGGATCCTCTGGCTGATGGCGCGGCGTCGCGTACCCCTCGGTGCTGCGCTCGGCACGTGCGCCCTGTACCTGGCGGCGGCCCTCCTCAGCGGAAGTCCCTTTTACCTGAAGAACTGGATCCTGGCGGGCAACCCCTTCTATCCGTTCCTGTATGGACTTTTCGGCGGTCTGCATTGGGACGCCGAGCAGGCACGCCTGTACGACCTCTTCGTCCAAGATCTCGGGATGGGACGGGGCTGGCAGGACTACCTGCTGCTCCCCTTCAACCTCAGTTTCCGTGCCCAGCTGGACAGCCCGCTGTTCGACGGGATCCTCGGTCCGGTCTTCTTTTTGAACCTCCCCTTTCTGCTCGGCAAGCGCCTCTGGGAGCGGCCTGTCGGCTTGCTGCTCCTGTTCACCTTGGCAACGTTCCTGTTCTGGGCCTCATCGGCGCAACAGATCCGCTATCTCATCCCCCAGTTCGCCCTGCTGGCCATCGTCTGCGGCGCGATCCTCACCCGGTACCGGGACCGCAGGCCGCTCCTGGCCCTGATCGTCCTGGTGACCGCGGGGTCGCTCCTGTTCAACGGTTACCATATATTCCGCAACTTCATGCACGTCGCCCCGCTGGCCGTCGTGTCAGGCCAGGAATCTCGCGAGGCGTTCCTGGTGCGGCTGATCCCGACCTACCCCCTGTACCGGTTCGTGAACGGGCACCTCCCCCCAGACAGCCGCGTCCTTCTGATCTACATGAAGAATTATACCTTTCTGTGCGAGGTCGACTGTTATGCCGACGCCATGTTCGAGACCCACACCCTCCAGAAGATCCTCCGGGGTTCTGCCTCCCCCGCTCAGGTCGGCGCTGCGCTCCGGCGCGCCGGTTTTACCCACCTCCTGTACGACGAGCGGTACCTGCTGGGTGGCCCCAGCCCCTTCACCCCTGCCGAGAAGGACCTGTTCCGCGCATTCCGCCAGCAGGAGTGCACCCGGCTCGTACAGAGCGGTCCGTACCGTCTGGACCGCCTGAACCCGGCGGCGGTCGGCGCCTCCTCCATCCCCCCCCCGCGGCTGAACCGGCCGGGGCAGCCCCCCCGCCGAGGGGCGAAGCGCGGCCGTCAATTTCACGCTTCCCAATGACGCCAATTATGGTATAGTATCGGCATTGTATCGCGGGGAGGGGACCCATGTACGAGGTATCCATAAAGAAAACATTTTCTGCCGCCCACCGCATCAGTGAAATCGGCGGCAAATGCGAAGCGCTGCACGGCCACAATTTCCTCGTCGAGGTAGCGGTGGCTGCGGAACGGCTGAACGCCGCAGGGCTGGTGGTCGACTTTCGTCTCCTGAAACAGTGGACCGCGGACGTCCTGGAGGAGCTTGACCACAAATTTCTGAACGACCTCGAATTCTTCAAAGAGTTGAGCCCTTCGTCCGAGCAGATCGCCCGGCATCTGTACGAACGTATCTCCGAACGGACCGGCCGCGAGAACCTCCGCCTCTCCCGCGTTATCGTCTGGGAGTCGGAGCATTCGTCGGCGACCTACAGCCTATGATCGACATCCAGAACCTCAAGGACGACCGGAACATCAACATCCAGAAGGTGGGGGTCAAGGGACTCAAGTACCCGATCGTCGTCCTGGACCGCAGCCACGGGACCCAGCCCGTCAACGCCACGATCAACATGTACGTGAGCCTCCGCCACCACTTCAAGGGGACGCACATGAGCCGTTTCGTGGAGGTCCTCAACGAGATCCGCGAACAGGTCAACATCCGGACCTTCCACACAATCCTCGAGAAGATCAGGGTGAAACTGCACGCCGAGGCGGCGCACATCGAAATCGTCTTCCCCTACTTCATCGAAAAGACCGCCCCCCGCTCGTCGGCGAAAAGCCTGATGGAATACCACTGCGAGTTCACCGGGACCTGCGACCAGAGCGGAATGGATTTCGTCGTAGGGATGGTCGTCCCGGTGACCACCGTCTGCCCCTGCTCCAAGGAGATCAGCGCCGCGGGCGCCCACAACCAGCGGGGCATCGTCACCGTCCGGGTGCGGTTCCGCAGGTTCTTCTGGATCGAGGACATCATCAAGCTGATCGAGGAGTCCGCCAGCGGCGAGGTCTATTCCCTGCTGAAGCGGGTTGACGAAAAATACGTCACGGAAAGAGGATACGATAACCCCCTCTTCGTCGAGGATGTGGTCCGGAACATCGCCGACCGTCTCAACCGGGACGCCAACTTCCCCTGGTACAGCGTGGAGGCGGAGAATTTCGAGAGCATCCACAACCACAACGCCTATGCCTACATCGAGAAGGAATGACCATGGAACGCACAACTGATACGGATTTTTTCAACCTCTACCGCCATGGATTCATCCGGGCAGCGGTCTGCGTACCGGGCCTCAAGGTTGCCGATCCCGAATACAACGCCGGCCGGACCATCCTCCTGGCACGGGAGGCTGCGGCGGGCCAGGCCGTGCTGGCGCTGTTTCCGGAGCTGGGACTGTCGGCCTATTCCAACGATGACCTCTTCCACCAGGAGGCGCTCCTGGCCGGAGTCCTCGGGGCGCTCGAGCGGGTCCTGCGCGAAACGGCCTCCCTGAACATCGTCCTGGCCGTCGGCGCCCCGCTCAGAATCGATTGCCGGCTGTTCAATTGCGCGATCGTCCTGTACCGCGGGCGGATCATCGGGGTTGCCGTCAAATCCTATCTCCCCAATTACCGGGAGTTCTACGAAGGCCGCCAGTTCAGCCCCTCCGAAGAGGCCGTCGCCTCGACCATCCGCCTCTGCGGCCAGGAAGGGATCCCCTTCGGCGCGGACCTGCTGTTCGAGGCGGTGAACATCAGGAATTTCCGCCTGTACCTGGAGATGTGCGAAGACGTCTGGGTCCCGATTCCTCCCTCCAGTTTCGCCGCGCTCGCGGGGGCGACCGTCATCGGGAACCTCTCCGCCTCGAACGCCACGATCGGCAAGGCGGAATACCGGCAGAGTCTGGCGGCGAATCAGTCGGCGCGCTGCATCGCCGCTTACCTCTATGCCGCCGCAGGACCGGGAGAGTCGACGACCGATCTTGCCTGGGACGGCCACGCCATGATCCATGAAAACGGCAATCTCCTCGCCGAATCGCGGCGGTTCGCCGGCACCTCCCAGATCATCCGGGCCGACATCGACCTCGATCGTCTCGCTCAGGACCGGATGCGCCAGACCACCTTCGGCGCCAATGCCCGGACACACCGGCAGTCGCTTCGTACGTTCCGGACGGTTCCCTTCGCCGTGGAACCGGTCAAGGGACGGCTCCTGCTCGAGCGCGACTACGCCCGCTTTCCCTACATCCCCGCCGACCCGGCCACCCGCGATCAACGGTGCTACGAAGCGTACAACATCCAAGTCCAGGGCCTCTCCCAGCGGCTGAAGGCCTCTGGGATCGATAAGGTGGTGATCGGCGTCTCGGGCGGTCTCGACTCGACGCATGCCTTGATGGTGGCCAGCCGGACGATGGACCTCCTCGCCCTCCCCCGCTCCCACGTGCTCGCATACACCATGCCCGGGTTCGCGACCTGCGAACAGACCCGTTCCAACGCCATGCGGCTGATGAAGGCCCTGGGGGTGGAGTCGAACGTGATCGACATCCGTCCGAGCTGCATGCAGATGCTCAAGGACATCGGCCACCCCTACGCGAAGGGGCAGACCGTATACGACATCGCCTTCGAAAACATCCAGGCCGGGGAGCGGACCTCGCACCTGTTTCGGATCGCGAATCTGCGCAACGCCCTGGTCCTCGGCACTGGCGACCTGAGCGAACTCGCGCTCGGCTGGTGCACCTACGGCGTCGGGGACCACATGTCCCACTACAACGTGAACGCCAGCGTACCCAAGACGCTGATCCAGCATCTGATCCGCTGGGTGGCGCGGTCGGCGCAGACCCCTGCCGAAACCGCTGCGGTCCTCCTCGACATCCTGGCGACGGAGATCAGCCCGGAGCTGATCCCGGGCACCGAATGCACCCAGCCCGCCCAGGCCACGGAGGCCGTCGTCGGTCCGTACGAACTCCAGGATTTCAACATCTTCTACACGACCCGCTTCGGCTACCTCCCCACCAAGATCGCCTTCATGGCCTACTGCGCCTGGCGCGACGCCAAGCAGGGTCTCTGGCCCGACGTCCCCCCGGCGAAACGGCGCTCCTACACGATCGGCGAGATCCGGCACTGGCTCGAAGTCTACCTCTCCCGTTTCTTCCAGACCAGCCAGTTCAAGCGCTCCTGCGTCCCCAACGGACCGAAGGTCGGCTCCGGGGGGTCCCTCTCGCCGCGGGGCGATTACCGCGCCCCGAGCGACAGCGTCTGCGCGGTCTGGATCGCAGATGCGGCGAGAATTCCGGAAAGGGACGATCGATGAGCGCTCAACAGTATCGCGATTTTGATGCCACGGAACTGTTCTGCCCTGTCTGCCGCCGGGCCGTGCCGGTGCGAAAACGGCTGCTCTTGGTCCTGGCCGAAGGGGACAAATACGACTACTCCTGCGTCTACTGCGGGACCTCCTGCGGCGACAAGATGGTCACCGAACGGGACAACCTCCGGGTCGTCCTCAAATGAAACGCCGGGGACCGACCAGCAACGGCCCCCGGCGTCCGTTGATCCCGCAGCGATAGCCCCTTCACTCTTCCTTCAGTTCGGGGATCTGGGCATAGAAGTCCAGCGACTCAGGGTTCTTCAGCGCGTCCCTGTTCTGCACGGCCTGCCCCTCGATCACCTTCTTTACGGACAGCTCCACCTTCTTCATATTCAAGGTGTAGGGGATGTCCGGAACGGCGATGATCTTGGCCGGAACATGCCGCGGCGAGGCGTTCACCCGGATGGTCTTCTTGATCCGTTCCTTCAGCTCCTCGGTCAACTGCTTGCCCGGGGCCAGCAGGACGAAGAGGATCACCCGGACGTCGTTGTTCCAGTTCTGCCCCACCACAAGGCTGTCGACGACCTCGCCGATCGTCTCCACCTGCCGGTAGATCTCCGCCGTCCCGATCCTGACGCCGCCGGGGTTGAGCGTCGCGTCGGATCGGCCGTACATCACGACCCCTCCCCGCTCGGTGATCCGGATGTAGTCGCCGTGGCGCCACACGTTGGGATAGACGTCGAAATAGGCAGCGCGGTATTTCTTGTGCCCGGGATCGTCCCAGAAATAGATGGGCATCGACGGCGACGGCGCCGTGCAGACGAGCTCGCCCTGCTGATCGAGGACGGGTTTTCCCTTCTCGTCGAAGGCCTCGACCTTCATCCCCAGCCCGCGGCACTGTATCTCGCCGGCATACACCGGCCCCAGCGGGTTCCCCAGGGCGAAGCAGCCGTTGATGTCGGACCCGCCCGCGATGGAGGAGAGCTGGATGTCCTCTTTAACCTCCCGGTAGACGTATTCGAACGCCTCCTCGGAGAGGGGTGAACCCGTCGATAGGACCGTTTTCAACGGAGCAAGGTCGTACTCCGCACGCGGTCGCGCCCCGGCGGTCATCAGTGCGGAGATGTAGCCGGCACTGGTCCCGAAGATCGTGATCCGGTCCTCCTGGGCCATCCGCCACAGGGCCCCCGGGTCCGGGTGGAAGGGGTTCCCGTCGTACAGCACGATCTTCGCGCCCACCGCCAGCGAACTCACGAGCCAGTTCCACATCATCCACCCGCAGGTGGTGAAGTAGAAGATCGTGTCCTCGCGCTTCAGGTTCGTGTGGAGGATCAGCTCCTTGAGGTGATGGATCAGGATGCCGCCTGCGCTCTGCACCATGCACTTGGGAAGCCCGGTCGTTCCCGAGGTGAACATGATGTACAGCGGATGGCTGAAGGCGAGCTGCTCGAACAGGATCTCCCCTCCGGCCTGCGCCGTTCCGAACTCGTCGTACCGGACGGCATTGCGAATGGCACCGATATCGGGATCCTGCGTGGTGTAGGGAACCACGACCACCTTCTCGATGGAGGGCAGGTCTTTGATGATCTCCGCGACCCGGGAGAGGGAATCGAACGGTCTTCCCTTGAAGAAATACCCGTCGGCTACGAACAGGACCTTGGGCTTGATCTGGCCGAATCGGTCCAGAACCCCCTTGATGCCGAAATCAGGAGAACAGGAGGACCATACGGCACCCGCACTGGTTGCGGCGAGCATCGCCACGACCGTCTCGGGCATGTTGGGGGCGAAGCCGGCGATCCGGTCGCCGGGCCCTACCCCCATGGCCCGCAGGGCCCGAGCGATCCGTGCGACTTCGGTCCCCAGCCGCGCATAGGTCATGGTCCGGACCGGGCGGTCTTCGCCGTGGAAGATCAAGGCAACCGATTCGTCTCGGAAACGCAGGAGATTCTCGGCAAAATTCAGTCGAGCGCCGGAAAACCATTTTGCCCCGGGCATCTTCCGGACGTTGTCGATTACCTCGTCGTATCTCCGGGAGGCCTTGATCCCCACGAAGTCCCAGACGTCCTCCCACAGGGCGGCGATGTTGTTCACCGACCAGTGATACAGACCGTCATAATCGCCGAAGCTCTGCCCATGCCGGTCGTTGACGATCTCCAGAAAGCGGTGCATGTTGCTGGCCTTGACCCGCTCTTCCGAAGGCGTCCACAAAAGCTTTCCCATGCCGTTCCCTCCCTTACGTCGATGATGGTCTGTACGAGTCATCCGGCAGGGCGGCCCGGCGGCCCCCTGCGGTCAAAGGCGTGGTAAAGGTGGTACTGCGTCGAAGGGGGAAAATAACGGGCCGCGGGGACTTGGCCGTTCACCGCTCAGCGCTGGCGGTTCTTCTCCTCCATGGCCTTGCGCAATCGGTCGCCGAGGGTCCCCAACCCGCCGGCTCCGGCAGATTCGCCGCCATAGACCAGGCTCTCCTCCCGGGGCGCCGACGCCGTCCCCGCCAGGTAGTCCCCCAGGATCCCGCGGCTGTGAACGTCCTCGTGGCAGTAGACACAGAGGTTTTCCCAGTTGCTGCCGTCGGGCGGGTTGTTCTGGTGGTTGCCGTCCTTATGGTGCACCGTCAACAGGTGCCGGCGCCCGGCATCGAACTCCCGGCCGCAGCGGCCGCAGATCAGCCCGTGGATGGCAAGCGAGCGCTCGCGGTAATCCGATTCGCCCGCGGACTGCGCCGCTTTGATTTCCCGGACGACTTCCTCTACCGGCCTGGCCGGAGAGGTCTTGCCGCCGGTCTTCGTCACGCGAAGCCGTCCTCCCCTGCTGCCGTACGCTATCCCTGCCACGTGCACATCCTTCTTCTCAGCAACACGAGCCCACGGACGGCGGCATCGCCGCCTGCCGTCGTTTCACCGGCAATCGGTCTTTTCCGGCTGTCTGCTCAGAAGCTGTTCCAGAAATACCCGCGCGCCTTTCGCCACCGCCGCCGACGTCCGTACCCTGCGGACAAATGCGAGGTTCAGGTTTCTCCGGACGATCTCCTCGACGCCGGCGATCAGGCCGAGTGTTCCCCGCAGTCTCCGCAGTGTCGCCGAGAAATCCTCGACCTCCCGGTCGACCATCGTCGCCGTCCGGTTGACATGAGTGGTGATCTCTTCCAGGTTCTTCAGGATCGCCGGAAGGGTTTGATTGAGCGTCTGGAGGGTCTGAGCCAGGTTTCGCGCCGTCCGCCAGAGCTGCAAGAGAACCGGTACCGACACGACGGCGATCACCACAACGGCAACGCTCACCGCGATCAAAAGGGCATTCTCCATTGCATCCCTCCGTCAGCTCCCTGCGCTCAGGCTGTCTTTTTCTGCTCCTCTTTGAAGGCCTCGACCCCGGCGTCGATCGCCCGTTTCAGGCGGCCTCTCCCTTCCTGGAGCGTCTCCTTCCCCCGTTCGGCCAGCTCCTCAACCTTCTCCCCGGCTTCTTCCGCCTTCTCCCGCGCCGTTTCCTCGAGGGTCTTCAGCCGCTGGATCGCCGCTTCATAGGCCTTTCGGCTCTTCTCCACGGCCTGGTCGTACTCCAGCTTTGCCTTGCTCAGGATCTCGTCGGCCTTCCTGCCGATATCCTCCCGCGTCTCCTTGCCGCTTTTCGGCGCATACAAGATGCCGATGACCGCGCCGAGGAGCGCGCCGGCAACCAGCCCCGCCATGAAATCTCCCTTGTTGTCCATGGTTTTCCTCCCTGTCTGCTGTCGCAACCTGTGAACACACACTCCGGCCGACCGTACCAGCCGCGGATGCTGCCCGTTTCCCGCCCGGGTGGTCGTCCCGTACCCCCGGCGTTGATCAGCCGGCATTCCGGACAAAATGGCAATAATACTATACTGCATGCGGTCCGTCGGCGTCAAAGGGAATTTGAACGGCAGCGGCACTGGTACCGACATTCGCCGGGACAGGCAGCAAACAGGAAACCACCGGAGGCTGGTATGGGCGGCGTGCGGGGCGCCGGGCAAAAAAACGGCCGGATGGGCGAACCATCCGGCCGTTTTCGTCTTTCTTATCGCTTTACCGTATCGTTACTTCGCTGCCGGAGCTGCGGGGGCCGCAGGCGCGGCCGGGGCTGCGGGAGCCGCGGGGGCGGCCGGGGCAGCCTCAGGCGCCGGCGCAGGGGCCGGAGCGGGGGCCGGGGCAGCCGTCTCAGCAGGCTTCTGCTCTTCCGCTTTCTTGCAACCAACAACCGCCATCGACAACGTCACGAAGAAAAGCAGGGAAAGAATAATTGCAAATACCTTCTTCATAAACACATCCTCCTTTCGCAGAATTATCGACGTGCAGGCGGAAGAGACGTGGTCAAATAAGCACGGTTCAAATGACCGTTTTTCAGTGTTCGAACCAAGATACGCCGGCGCTTTTCGCGGAAGCGGCGGTCGTATTGGTCCCACAGTCACTTTCTGGGATTCGGGATTGGTGAGGACGATAAGCCAATGGGATGGGAGACATATTGTCGGAACACGAAGCTGCTTCAG
>CAIYSL010000115.1 GCA_903928915.1 uncultured Syntrophobacterales bacterium
CCGCGCCGAGCGTGATCACGATCAGCCCCAGGATGCTGGGGTGCTTGGCGGGCCGCAGGAAGAGGTATTCGATCAGGATCCCGAGCAGTATGGAGAATACCATGGTGAAGAGGAAGGCGGCCCAGAAAGGCCACTCGTACACCGTCAGGATGTGGTAGGCCACGAAGGCGGAAAACATGGCCATTTCACCCTGGGAGAAGTTGACCACCTCGGAGGTCTTATAGATGATCACCACCGCCGTGGCGAACAGACCGTAGCAGGCGCCTATCGCGAGCCCTTCCACCAGAAGCTGTCCAAACGGCATAGTACCTTCCTTCGCTTCGCAATCAGAACGGCCAAGTCCGCCAATACTTCTTCATCCTGATCCAGAGGCCGAACATGCCCAGGGGTTCGAAGATGATGATCCCGATCATGATCAGACCGATGGCGATACTGCCAATGTTTTCCAGCCCGACCATCGTAAACCACTGCTTCGATACGGCCACCATCAGGGCGCCGAAATAGGGGACCTCGGCGATGTTCTTCAAGAGGTCGTACTGCAGGTAGGTGATCAGCGTTGCCCCCAGGATGCTCCCCAGGATGGTGCCCAGCCCGCCCACCACCACCATCACCAGAAAGATGATGGAGAGGATCAGGTTGAAGGTGAAGGGGTCGAAGAACCCCAGGACGAACCCGAACAGCCCGCCGGCGACGCCGGCGTAGAAGGCGCTGACGGCGAACGCGAGGGTCTTGTACACGGTCAGGTTTACGCCGATCACTTCGGCGGCGATATCGCTGTCCCGGATCGCCACGAAGGAACGCCCCACGCGGGTCTTGAGGATGTTCCGGGCGGCCACCACCATGACCACCGTCGTAAGCAGGATCAGGTAGTACTTCTCAAAGTCGGTCTTCAGGACCCAGCTCGCCCCCAGCTGCGGGATCCCCACCTCGAGCGGCGGAACCTTGATCCCCATCCGGCCGCCGAACACCTCCATCCCCCCGATGATGTGCATGATCGTCAGCCCGAATCCCAGAGAGACGATCGCCAGGTACGGTCCTTCGAGCCGCAGGGCCGGCAGCCCGAGGATAAACCCGAAGAAGGCCGCGATGAAGGCGGCGATGAGCAGGGCAACCGCGAAGGGGAGCTGGAGTTTGGCCATCAGCAGGGCCGTTCCGTAGGCGCCGATGGCGAAAAACCCGGCGTGCCCCAGGGATATCTGGCCGGTGGATCCGACCAGGATGTTGAGGCCCACGGCCAGGATGACGTGGACCATGATGATGTTGAACAGGTAGACGTAGTAATTCGGGGCGACGAAGGGAACGGCGATCAGCAGCAGGAGCAACGCCGTCGTCCAGAAGAGGACCACCCCGCTCTCGAAGAGCTTGACGTCCTCGTAATAATCGCGTTTCATGTCCATGCCGTCACCTCGTATCGCGCCTGCGCCCTGTTCGCAGCGCCCCCCGGCGCGGGGCTCTTCTCAGCGGAGCGACCGCAGCATCGTCACGGCGGAGGTGGCGTCCGAGGCGTAGCCGTCGGCCCCGATCTCCGCGGCGAACCGCTCCGTAACCGGTGCCCCCCCGACGATGACCCGGACCTCCGCGCGCAGCCCTGCCTTCTCGAGGGCAAGAATCGTCTGGCGCATCTCCTTCATCGTCGTCGTGAGCAGCGCCGAAAGCCCGACGAAGGCGGGCCGGTGCGCCTGCACCGCGGCAACGAACCGCTCCGCCGAAACGTCGGCCCCCAGGTCCACCACCTCGAACCCGCCGCCCTCAAGCATCATCACCACGAGGTTCTTTCCGATGTCGTGAAGGTCCCCTTTGACGGTCCCGATGACCACCGTTCCGGCTGCGGCCCCGCTGGACCGGGTGAGGATGGGCTTCAGCACCTCCATCGCCCCCTTCATGGCACGCGCGGCGAGCATCACCTCGGGGATGAACACCTCGCCGTTCTTGAACCGCTCGCCCACCTCGCCCATCGCCGGGATCAGCCCCTGGCTGAGCACTTCTTCCGCCGACCTCCCCGCGTCGAGTGCCTCCTGGGTCAGACGGACGACCGTCTCCGTTTCGCCGGCCAAGAGCGGCTCCAGAAATGCCCTTGCGTCACCCATCGTACCCCCTTCCCCGCTTGTGCGATCCGCGACTCCTGCCCTGCGCGGACGAGGCTGTGCCGGCAGTGAATCCCGCCGATGCAGACTGAACGGCGCGGCTATGCATATGATGCTCTGGATTGTGTGGTTCGGTCTTCCTGCGGCGGCCGATGCGAACGCGGCGGGGTGGATAACTGGGCGCCACCGGCGGTCCCCCCCATGACGACGGTGAATCTCTAACAATCTTTCCCGAAGCTGTCAACCCATTTTTCCCGCCCGGGCGATGTCCTGCCGCCTGCGGCGCCGCGACATCGATCCGGCCGGCACTTTCGTCTTGACACCCGCATGCCGACCCACTATATACCTGCAAGCAACGGTCATTTTTATCTTCCATCCCGGGGACTCATCATGCTGACGAAGGCCGCAATCGATCGGCTCCGGCAGAAGGTCGGAACAGGAAACGTATACCACGAGCGGGAGGACCTCCTCGTGTACGGGTACGATGGCACCCCCGAAACCGCGGGCATCCCCGACGTCGCCGTCTTCCCGCAGGACGGCGAGGGGCTCAAGGCCGCGCTGGCCTTCTGCCGCGACGAAGGGCTCTCCCTCACCCCGCGGGGAGCGGGTACGGGCATCTCCGGCGGAAGCATCCCCGTTCGCGGCGGCATGGTCCTCGGGCTCACCCGGATGAACCGCATCATCGAGATCGACGAGGAGAACCTGACCGCCACCGTCGAAGCGGGCGTCATCACCGTCGATCTTTTCAACGCCGTGGCCAGCCGGGGGCTCTTCTACCCGCCCGACCCCGGCTCGCAGAACGTCTCCACCCTGGGCGGCAACATCGCGGAAAACGCGGGCGGCCTCCGCGGGCTCAAGTACGGCGTCACCCGGAATTACGTCATGGCCCTGTCCGGCCTGCTGATCGACGGGACGGAATTCTTCACCGGCGGCAAATGCGTCAAGGACGTGGCCGGCTATTCGCTCCGCGACCTCCTCGTGGGCAGCGAAGGGACCCTGGGGATCATCACCGAGGCGACGGTCCGCCTGATCACGCCGCCGCAGGACAAGCGCACCTTCCTCGCCTATTTCCGGGACATCCGCACCGCCGGCGAGGCGGTCTCGCGGATCATCGCCGGCCGGATCATTCCGGCGACCCTGGAGATCATGGACAAGATGACGATCAACTGCGTGGAAGACTACGCCGCGATCGGGCTTCCCCGCCAGATGGAGGCCCTCCTCCTGATCGAGGTCGACGGCCACCCCGCGGTTGTGGCCGAGGAGGCCGACGGGGTCCGGCGGATACTCCAGGAGGTTAAGGCGGACGAGGTCCGTCTGGCCGCGAACGCCGCCGAGGCAGCACGCCTCGCCGCTGCCCGGCGGACCGCCCTGTCGGCCGTGGCCCGCGTGTCGCCGACGACGATCATCGAGGACGCGACGGTCCCCCGGAGCTGCCTGGCCGAGACCTTTGCCGAGATCGAACGGCTGAAGGAGAAATACAAGGTCCGGGTGGCCACCTACGGCCATGCCGGCGACGGCAACCTCCACCCCACGGCCGCCACCGACGAGCGAAACCGCGAGGAGATCGCCAACGTCCATGCCTTTTTCAGCGAACTGTACGACAAGGTCCTCTCCCTCGGCGGAACGGTCTCGGGCGAGCACGGGATCGGGACGGCCAAGAAGGCCTATCTGCTGCGTCAGCTCGGTGCAGGCGGGGTTGCGGTGATGCGCCGGATCAAGGATGCCTTCGATCCCGCCGGATGCCTCAACCCCGGCAAGATATTCCTCGACGCGCCCGCCCCTCCGTCGACCGTGCATCCGGGAGGGAAAGATGTCTGAGCCCTCCCCGGCGGGCAACTTCCGTCCCGCCGACTCGCCGAGCTACGAATCGATCCTGCAGTGCATGCGCTGCGGGTTCTGCCTGGCCGTCTGCCCGACCTACGCCCTGACCAACCGGGAGCGCTCCAGCCCGCGGGGCCGGGCCGCCCTGGCCCGCGCCGTGGCGGAAGGAAGGCTGGAATTCACCCCGGCCGTGGGTGAAGAGGCATATTTCTGCCTGGACTGCAAGGCCTGCACCACGGCCTGCCCCGCCGGGGTCCGGGTCGGCACGATCATGGAGTTCTGCCGGAGCCAGGAGCAGGGGTTCCGCCCTCCCTCCCTCCCCGCCGGGGCGCTGCGTGACTTCATCCTCAAAAGAATGCTCCCCTCACCGGCACTGATGGAGGGGTCGCTTCTCCCCCTGCGGTTGTACCAACGGCTCGGCGTCCAGTGGGCTGTCCGCCGTTTCGGGATCAACCGGTTCCTCCCGGGCGCCCTGGCGAAGATGGAAGGGATCCTCCCCGCCCTCGAAAAACCGCTCCGCCTCGAACTCCCCGAGGTGATCCCGGCTCAGGGGAAGAAGCGGGGGCGCGTCGCCTTTTTCCTCGGCTGCGCCATGAGCCTGGTGTTTCCCGAGGTCTCCCGGCAGACGGCCCGCATCCTCTCCCAGCAGGGGTTCGAGGTGGTAACGCCCCGGGAGGTCAAGTGCTGCGGGGCGCCGCACCTGGCCGAGGGGGACCGGGATACCGCCCGGCGCCTCGCCCTCACCAACCTCGACCTGTTTCTCGGGCTGGAGGCGGATGCGATCGTCACCGACTGCGCAGGGTGCGGCTGCGCCCTGAAGGAGTACGAGGAGCTTCTGGAGGGGCACGCCGACCACGGTCGGCTCGGCCGCTTCCGGGCCAAGGTCCGCGACGTCTCGGAGTTTCTGGCCGGGGCGGGAATCCGCACCGAGGAGCTCCGCCCGGTACCGATGAGCGTCACCTACCACGAGCCCTGCCATCTCGTCCACGGTCAGGGGCTCTCCGGCCCTCCCCGCCACCTGATCGGGAAGATCCCCGGGGTCGAACTGAGGGAGATGAAGGAATCTAACTGGTGCTGCGGAATGGCCGGGTCGTTCGCCCTGAAGGAACGCGAGGCGAGCCGCAAGCTCCTGGAACGGAAACTCGCCCACGTCCGGGCAACCGGGGCCGACGCCCTCGTAACGGCCAACCCCGGCTGCCACCTCCAACTCGCCTGGGGGGTACGGGAGCTGGGGATGAAGCAGCCGGTCCTGCATGTGGTGGAGCTCTTCGGACGGGCGCTGCCGGCATGAACGACCCCGCCGCGGAGAGGAACGAACCCCAGACGGAACCTACCGCCGGCGCCGATACCGGCTTCCGGAAGCTCCTCGACCTGATCGTCCGGCTGCGGTCGGCCGACGGGTGCCCCTGGGACCGCTCCCGCACCCTGCCGGACATGGCCCGCTACCTGATCGACGAGGCCTACGAGGCCGTCGAGGCGATCGACGGCGGCTCCCCGCCGGCCATCCGGGAGGAGCTCGGCGACCTCCTCTTCCAGATCCTCTTCATCGCCCGGATGGCCGAGGAGGCCGGCGATTTCGACATCTCCGGCGTCCTTGCCGGGATCGCCGAAAAGATGATCCGCCGCCATCCCCACGTCTTCGGCGATGGGCGTGCCGACAGCGTCGAGGAGGTGCGGCGGAACTGGGAGCAGATCAAGCGCGAGCAGGAGCACAAGGGGATCGATACCTCGCGGCTGGAAGAAGACGTTCCCCGCGCGCTGCCGACATTGGCAAAGGCGCAGCTGATCAGCGCCCGGGCAGCCAAGGTCGGGTTCGACTGGAAAGATACCGACGGGGTGCTCGCCAAGCTGGCCGAAGAGATCGACGAGTTCGACAGGGCCCGCAAACAGGGCGACCACAGGGCGATCGCCGAGGAGGCGGGCGATCTCCTGTTCACCCTGGTCAACCTCTGCCGCTTCTCCGGCGTCGACGCTGAGGCGGCGCTCAGGACCTCCCTCGGAAAATTCACCCGCCGGTTCGCCTCCATCGAACGGGCGCTGGCGGCGGAGGGACGGCAGCCCGCCGAGGCGACACTCGCCGAGCTGGACCGTCTCTGGAACGAAGCAAAAACCGGACCTCACCGCGGGACACCCTGAGCATGGACTACTTTCTCTGCGTGCTGGGGATGGTATTCGTCGTCGAAGGCCTCCCCTACCTTACCTTCCCGGATGCGCTCAAGAACTACCTGGCCAGGCTTACCGCGCTGCCCGATGCGACGCTGAGGATCATGGGATTTGCGGCCGTCTGCATCGGCCTGCTCATGATCGCCATCGGAAGAAGTTGACATTTCCCGCGGTTTCTGGTTATGTGCCGCGATTTTCCGGGCGATCCCCGGCCCCTGTCCGGGATCGCCGTATACCCTGCGGCTGGTGCGTACCGTGAAACTTGCAGAGTTCGACTACATACTTCCCGAGGAACTGATCGCCCAGGAGCCCTCCCCGGTCCGGGACCTCTCCCGGATGATGGTCGTGGACCGGCAGCGCGGCAGCGTCGCGATGCATACCTTCCGCGACCTGCCCGGCTACTTCGGCCGGGGCGACCTCCTGGTCGTCAATGACTCCCGCGTGTTTCCGGCACGTCTCGTCGGCCGGAAGGAGACGGGCGGGATGATCGAGCTGCTCCTGCTCAAGCGTTCACCCGAGGCGCCCGAAGGGGAGACCTGGGAGGTCCTGCTGCGCCCCGCCAAACGGGTGGCAATCGGCACCGAGATCGATATTGCCGGGAACTGCCGCGCCGCGGTCGTCGGCCGTCTTACGGAGAAGCGCTGGCTGATCCGATTCGCGGCCGAGCAGGCCTTCGACGATTTTCTCAACCGCCACGGCCGGGCCCCCCTCCCCCCCTACATCAAGCGGCGGCGCGACCGGCCGCGGTCGGCAGAGGACCTGGAGCGGTACCAGACCGTGTACGCCCGCGTCAACGGCTCCGTGGCCGCCCCGACGGCGGGGCTTCACTTCACCCCCGAAGTCCTGGAGGGGCTGCGGCAGCGCGGCGCCGAGGTCGCCCCGGTGACGCTGCACATCGGGTACGGGACCTTCCTGCCCGTCGAGACCCAGTGCGTGGAGGACCACGTCATGGAGGAGGAGCACTTTTCTGTGAGTGAGGAAACCTGCCGGCAGATCAACGCAGCTAATCGGGTGATCGCCGTGGGCACCACGGCGACCCGAGTCCTGGAGACGCTCGCCGACTCATCCGGAAGGGTCGCGCCTGCCTCCGGCTCGACCGGGCTGTACCTCTATCCCGGGTACCGCTTTCGGCGCGTCGATGCGCTCCTGACGAATTTCCATCTCCCGAAATCATCCCTGTTTCTGCTGGTGTGCGCCTTTGCCGGGCGGGAGTTGATGATGCGGGCCTACGAGCTGGCCGTGGCGAACCGGTTTCGGTTCTACAGCTACGGCGATTGCATGCTGATCCTATGATGCCTTTTACCGTCACCGCCCAGGACCCCGCCTGCGGGGCACGGCTCGGGGTGATCGACACGCCCCACGGCCGGGTGTCCACACCCGCCTTCATGCCCGTGGGCACCCAGGGCACCGTCAAGGCCCTCACCCCGGAGCAGGTGGGCTCTCTCGGCGCGGAGATCATCCTGGGCAACACCTACCACCTGATGTTGCGGCCGGGGCACCGGCTGATCGCCGGGCTGGGCGGCCTGCACCGGTTCATGCACTGGCCCCACCCCATCCTTACGGACAGCGGGGGGTTTCAGGTCTACAGCCTGGGAAACCTGCGGACGATGACCGAGGAGGGGGCGACCTTCCAGTCGCACATCGACGGGTCCCGTCATGTTCTCACCCCCGAGACTGCCGTCGAGATCCAGGAGGCGCTCGGCAGCGACATCATGATGTGCCTGGACGAGTGCATCGCCTACCCGGCCCCGCGCCGCGACACCGAGCGGGCGCTGGGCCGCACGGCCCGCTGGGCGGCGCGGTGCAAGGCGAGCCGGCAGAACGCAAGCCAGGCGCTGTTCGGGATCGTTCAGGGCGGCTGCGACCGGGAGCTCCGCCGGCGGGGCGTGGAGGAGATCGCCGGGATCGGTTTCGACGGGTACGCCCTGGGGGGGCTGAGCGTCGGCGAACCCAAGGAACTCCTCCGGGAGACGGTGGCGGAGACAGCGCCGCTTCTGCCGGCGGACCGGCCCCGGTACCTGATGGGCGTGGGGACGCCTGCGGACATCGTCGAAGGGGTGTACCACGGGATCGACATGTTCGACTGCGTGATGCCGACCCGATCGGCCCGCAACGGATTGTTGTTTACAAACGGTGAAAAGGTTGTTATAAAAAACGCCCGCTACCGGGAGGACGGCTCGCCGCTTGACAGCCGATGTGATTGTTATACCTGTCAAAACTACTCGCGCGCCTACCTGAGGCATCTGTACGTGGCCGGGGAGATCTTGGCCATGGTGCTGAATACGATCCATAACCTCCGGCATTACCTGCACCTCATGGAGCGGATCAGGAACGCCCTCCGGGAGGGGCGGTACGCGGAGTTCAGGAAGGGGTTTTTCAAAGAACGGTCGGCCGCGCCGCAGGAGGAATAACGGCCGCGGCGACGACGATACACGACAACAGTGGTAGCGATTCTTACGCAAAGGGAGGGTGTTACGGTGATGAATACGGCGTATGCAATGGGTACCCCGCCAGGAGGGGGAGGGGCGGCCGGCGGCGGCGACCTCAGTTTTATCGTCATGATGGGCGTCCTGTTCGCCATCTTCTACTTCCTTCTGATCCGGCCCCAGCAGAAAAAACAGAAAGAGATAAAGAACATGATCGCCAATCTCGCCCACGGCGACACCGTCATGACCTCGGGCGGGATCCAGGGTAAGGTTACGGGGCTCACCGAAACGGTGGTAACCCTCGAAATCGCCGACAAGGTCAAGATAAAAGTCGCCCGGAATTTCATCGCCGCCGTTCTGCAGAAGGCGTCGAACGAGCAAGGCTGAAAGGGGTTAACCATGTTTAAGAGTATCCGCGTACGGGTGGCCTTCACTGTCATAGTCATACTGGCCGCGCTCGTCTATCTGACCCCCACGGTTGTACCCGACCTTCCCGAGGTGTGGAAACAGTACCTCCCGACCGACAAGATCCATCTCGGCCTCGACCTGCAGGGGGGGATGCACCTCGTCCTGGAGGTAGATACTGCCAAAGCGGTGGAGAGCACCCTGGTGCGAGAGGTGGGCAACCTGCAGGAGAGCCTGATGGACAAACGAGTCCGCTTCAAGCTCCGCGAGCGTACCAAAGAGGGCGCTACGTTCTTCGAATTTCCCGACGTTCCTTCGCGGGACGCCTTCGAAAAACTCATCAAGAACGATTTCCCCGATCTGGAAATCGCCACTTCGGAGATGGCCGACGGCAAAGGGGTCGTATCGCTCAAGATCAACGCCAAGCGCGCCGGCGATATCAAGAAGATGGCCGTCGAGCAGAGCCTGGAGACGATCCGGAACCGGGTCGATCAATTCGGCATATCCGAACCGGAGATCATCCCCCAGGGGGTAGACCGGATCATCGTCCAGCTTCCCGGGGTCAAGGATCCTGCCCGTGCCAAAGGCCTGATCGGACGCACCGCCCTGCTTGAATTCAAAATCGTCGACGACGAGCGCAGCCTGGATGATGCCCTGAAGGGGAACGTCCCCGAGGGGGACATCGTCGCCTACGAGTCCCGTTTGGACCGCAGTACCGGCCGCAGGAGCCAGACCCCGGTCCTGCTCAAGAACAAGTCGCTCCTCACGGGCGACGCCCTGGAGAACGCCAAGGTCCAGATCGGCGACCGGTTCGGCGAGCCGCACGTGTCGATCAAGTTCAACGCCCAGGGGGCGAAGGACTTCGACCGGATCACCGGAGAAAACGTCAAGAAACGCCTCGCCATCGTTCTGGATGGCACGGTCCATTCCGCCCCGGTGATCCAGGAGCGGATCTCCGGCGGACAGGCCCAGATCACCGGCGCGTTCACGATGGAAGAGGCGACAGACCTGGCCATCTTCCTGCGTGCCGGCGCCCTTCCCGCCCCGGTCAACATCCTCGAGGAACGGACGGTCGGACCGTCGCTCGGCCAGGATTCCATCGACAAGGGGACCTGGGCGAGCATCATCGCCGGGCTCTTGGTCATCCTGTTCATGGTCTTCTACTACCGCATGACCGGGCTGGTCGCAGACGTCGCGCTGATTTTAAACATGGTTCTGCTGTTGGGGGTGATGATCGCCTTCCGGGCGACGCTGACGCTCCCCGGCATCGCCGGCATCGTGCTCACCATCGGTATGGCCGTCGACGCCAATGTCTTGATCAACGAGCGGATCAGGGAAGAGCTCCGGCTGGGGAAAACCCCGCGGGCCGCCGTCGAGGCCGGGTACGCGAAGGCCTTTCTGACCATCTTCGACTCCAACGTGACGACCTTGGTGGCGGCGCTGTTCCTGTTCGGGTTTGGTACGGGACCGATCAAGGGGTTCGCCGTCACGCTGACGATCGGCATCGTGGTCAGCATGTTCACCGCCGTCTTCGTCACGCGGATCATTTTCGACTACTTCATCTGGAACCGGAAGATCCAGAAGATCAGCATCTAGCAGGGCACGCGCCGCGCCGTCGCTGCGGCGCCGGGACGAAGGACCCGGGCGCCTTTTGGTTGTGAGGAGAATTCAATGGAAATCATTAAGTCCGATACCAACTTCAATTTCGTCAGGCTGATGAAACCCGCCGTCATCGCCTCGCTTGCCGTGATCATCATCGGAATCGCCTCCCTGATCCTGCACGGTGGGCCGAACTACGGCATCGATTTTGCCGGCGGCAGCCTGATCCAGATCAAGTTTCCGCAAGAGGCGGCCGCGGACAAGATCCGCTCCGCCCTCAAACCGATGGGGTTCGAGGGGAGCATCATCCAGAAGTTCGGCCCCAACGAGGTGATCATCCGGACGGCCGAGTCGGGGGCAGACCCGAAGGGGCTTACCGCCCGCATCGAGGAGGCCTTCACCTCCGTCTTCGGCAAGGGCGCCTACGAGGTCCGCAGGATTGAGGTCGTCGGCCCGAAGGTCGGCAGGGACCTGACCAAGAAGGCGCTTCTGGCCATCATCTTTTCCTGGATCGGCATCCTGATCTACGTGGGGGTGCGTTTCGAATTCCGGTACGCCCTGGGCGGGATCGTCGCCCTCGTCCACGACGTCCTGATCACGGTCACCTTCCTGTCGCTGTTCGACAAGGAGTTCGACCTGAACATCGTGGCGGCGCTCCTGACGATCATCGGGTATTCGATCAACGACACGATCGTGATCTTCGACCGGATCCGGGAGAATACGCGCAAGAATATCAAGATGGCGCTGGGCGACGTTATCAACATGAGCGTGAATCAGACGCTCAGCAGAACCATCCTGACCTCGCTGACGGTTCTGCTGGTCCTCGTGGTCCTGTTCTTTTTCGGCGGCGCCGTGATCCACGACTTCACCTTTGCCCTACTGGTGGGAACCGTGGCCGGTATCTATTCAACCGTATTCATCGCCAGCCCGATCGTGCTGCTGTTCGAGCGGATCAAGCCGTCGGGTCCGAAGAGGAAATAAGAATTGTCGCCCTGGGATGTGGGAGGACTGACCCTGTTCATCCTCGTGCTCCTGTGCGGCACGTTCTCAATCCTGTTCGGTTTTCCCGGGACCGTGATCATCTTCGTCGATGCGCTCCTGTACGGGGCGGTGACGGGGTTTGAGCGGATCGGGTTCAAGATCCTGCTCGCGCTGCTCATCCTGTCGGCCCTGGCGGAGGTAACGGACTTCGCGGTAGGGATGACGAGTGCCGTGAAAATCGGCCCTACCCGGAAGGGGGTCGGGGCCTTTCTGGTCGGCGGGCTCGTCGGCGCCCTCCTGTTGACCCCCTTCCTGTTCGGGCTCGGCCTAATCGTCGGGATTTTCAGCGGGGGCTTCGCCGCCATGCTGACCGTGGAACTGCTGGCCCGCCGCAGACTGAAGCCGACGCTCCGGGAGGCCTGGGAGACCATTCTCGGCCGTTCGGCGGGAGTATGCGTGAAGGGGTTCATCGCCCTGATCATGGTGATCATCACCTTAACCAGCATCTATTCGTAAGGAACGGTCCATGAGTAGTCCGAAATCGAAACTGCGCGAGTACGTCGAAGCGATCCTCCTGGCAATCGTGATCGCCTTCTTCATCCGGACCTTCGTCGTCCAGGCCTACAAGATCCCCTCCGGATCGATGAAGCCGACCCTCCTGATCGGCGACCATATCCTCGTCAGCAAGTTCAACTACGGGGTGAAGCTCCCCTTCCTGCGGTCCACTCTCATCCCCATCGGAACCCCCCAGCGGGGGGATATCGTGGTGTTCATCTATCCCGAAGACCGCTCGAAGGACTTCATCAAGCGGCTCGTCGGCCTCCCCGGCGACACCGTCGAGGTTCGCGAGAAAAAGATCTACTTGAACGGGAAGCCCTGGAACGATGGCCACGGCGTTCATTCCGACAGCCTCGTAATCCCCGGCGCAGTCCAGCCGCGCGACAATTTCGGACCGGTCAAGGTCCCGGAAGGGTCGCTGTTCGTCATGGGGGACAATCGGGACGAGAGTTACGACAGCCGGTTCTGGGGGTTCGTCGAGATGAAGGACGTCCTGGGAAAGGCCCTGATCATCTACTGGTCCTGGAATAACGATGAATACGGGGTCCGCTGGAGTCGGATCGGCCGCATCCTCAACTGACGCGCCGGTTCCATCTTTTGGCTTGACACCGTGCAGTCGTTCGGTATAGTGCATTCTCGGTGTTGAAAAGACCCTTTAATTGAATCCCGCGAGGTTAAAAAGGGGCGTCCGGTGCACACAACACATCGCATCACCATCGGTTCGGCAGGCCTTCTCGTACGCGGGGAAGGCTTTTTTTTTCCCAAATCATCCAACGAGGAACGCCATGGTGCAGCAAAAAGTCGTCATGGACGCGGAGGGAATCGACCGCTCCCTGACACGAATCGCCTTTGAGATTCTGGAAAAAAACAAGGGGGTGGAGGACCTGTTCCTCGTCGGCATCCGCACGGGGGGGGTATATCTCGCGGATCGCCTGCGGGCAAAGATTGCCGCTACCGAGGGGAAGGCGGTCCCGGTAGGGATACTCGACATCACCCTCTACCGTGACGACCTGTCCACGTCCCACCGGAAGCCGCGGCTGGGGAAGACCGATATTCCGGCCTCCCTCGACGGGAAACGGGTCGTCCTGGTGGACGATGTCCTGTTCACCGGACGGACGATCCGGGCGGCCATGGATGCCCTGATCGATTTCGGCAGGCCGCGGCTTATCCAACTCGCCGTCCTCATCGACCGCGGGCACCGGGAGCTTCCCATCCGGGCCGACTTCGTCGGCAAGAACCTCCCCTCGTCGCTCTGGGAAGCGGTCAGCGTCCACCTGACCGAAAAGGGCGGTACGGACCAGGTGATCATCGAAGAAACAAACTAACCCCAACCCGCCGCCCCGCGGGGGTAAGACTCCGGCGGCAGTGCCGCCGCAGCCATGAGGTCGCCAAATGAAACTCACGAGAAAGGACATCCTCGGAATCCAGGATTTTTCCGTCGCGGAGATCGAGCTGGTCCTCGACACGGCGGAATCTTTCATCGAGGTCTCCACGCGGGAAATCAAGAAGGTCCCCACGCTCCGCGGCAAGACGGTGATCAACCTCTTCTACGAGGCGAGCACCCGGACGCGGACCTCGTTCGAAATCGCCGGCAAGCGCCTGAGCGCCGACACGATCAACATCTCCGCCTCGACCAGCAGCATGGTCAAGGGGGAGACCCTGATCGACACCGCGAAGAACTTGGAGGCGATGAACCCGGACATCGTCGTCGTCCGCCACAGCGCCGCCGGGGCCCCCCATCTGCTGGCGGGGCTGCTCAAGCAGTCGATCATCAACGCCGGCGATGGCGCCCACGAACACCCCACCCAGGCCCTGCTGGACATGATGACGATCCGGGCGAAGAAGGGGCGGATCGCCGGCCTGAACGTGGCCATCATCGGCGATATCTCCCACAGCCGGGTCGCCCGCTCCAACATCTACGGCTTGACCAAGATGGGGGCGCGGGTCTCCGTGGCCGGGCCGGCCACGATGATCCCCCGCGGCGTGGAAACGCTCGGCGTCGCCGCGTACACCCGCATCGACGATGCGATCCGGGGGGCCGACATCGTCATGATGCTGCGCATCCAGACCGAACGGGAGAAGAACAACATCTTCCCGTCGCTGCGCGAGTATGCCAACCACTTCTCCCTCAATTCCCGGAACATCACCCTCGCCCGGGAGGACGCCCTGATCATGCACCCGGGCCCCATGAACCGCGGGGTGGAGATCTCTCCGGACATCGCCGACGGCCCCCGTTCGATCATCCTCGACCAGGTTACCAACGGCGTCGCCGTCCGGATGGCGCTTCTCTATCTCCTGACAGGAGGCGACGAATGATACTGGTACTGAAGGGAGGCAGGATCCTCGACCCCTCCCGCACGCTCGACACGAAGGGGGACCTGCAGATCGAAGACGGAAAGATCGTCGCCTGCGGCAAGGCGCCCGCCAAGGCGCTCCGCTCTTCCGGAGCCGAGGTGATCGACCTGGACGGCAAGCTCATCGTCCCCGGCCTGATCGACATCCACACCCATCTGCGGGAGCCGGGGTTCGAGTACAAGGAGACGATCGCCTCAGGATGCGCGGCCGCCGTCGCGGGCGGGTTCACCTCCCTGGCCTGCATGGCCAATACGGACCCCGTCAACGACAATCCTTCGGTGACCGAGTTCATCCGCCGGAAGGCGGCGGAATGCGGCGTCGCCAACGTCTACCCGATCGCGGCGATCAGCCTGAAGTCGGAAGGGGCGACCCTCGCCGAGTTCTGGGACCTCAAGGAAGCCGGCGCCGTGGGGTTCTCCGACGACGGCCGGCCGGTCATGAATGCGGCCCTGCTGCGGCGGGCGCTCGAATACGCCTCGTCGCTGGAGATGCCCGTCATCGTCCACTGCGAGGACAAGCACCTCTCTGCGGGGGGGGCGATGCACGAGGGGCTGGTGTCCGCCGAACTCGGGCTGGCCGGCATCCCATCGATTGCGGAGGAGGTCATGGTGGCCCGGGACCTCCTCCTGGCCGAGTACACCGGGGCGGCCCTGCACATCGCCCACGTGAGCACGGCCGGGTCCGTGCGGCTGATCCGTGCCGCCAAGGCGCGGGGCGTCCGCGTGACCGCCGAAACCGCCCCCCACTATTTTACCCTGACTGATGCGGCCGTCCGCGCCTTCGATACCAACGCCAAGGTCTCCCCCCCCCTGCGCGGCGTCGAGGACGTGGCCGCCATCCGGGAGGGGCTCCGCGACGGGACCATCGACGTGATCGCCACGGACCACGCGCCCCACGCGCGCACCGACAAAGAGGTCGAGTTCGATTACGCGGCCAGCGGTCTGACGGGGCTCGAAACCTCGCTCGGCCTGTCGCTCGCCCTGGTCCGCGACGGCGTGCTGACGCTTCCCGCCCTGATCGAAAAGATGACGCTCCGGCCGGCCGGGGTCATCCACGTCCCGAAGGGGACGCTGGCCGAGGGGGCCGACGCCGACGTCACCGTCATCGACCCGAACCGCTGCTGGAGCGTCGACCGGTCCGCCTTCCGCTCCCGCGGGAAGAACACCCCCTTTCACGGCTGCACCCTTACGGGGAAGGCGGTCCTGACGATTGTCGGCGGCGTGATCCGGCACCGCGATTTGTAACCGCCGCAGATGAACGCGCGCCAACTCTACCGAACCGAGGCGATCGTCCTGCGCCTGCTGGACTACGGGGAAGCGGACCGGATCGTGACCTTCTGCACCGCCGGGTACGGCAAGGTCCGGGGGATCGCCAAGGGGGCGCGGCGAAGCCGCAAGCGGTTCGCCAACGCGCTCGAACCCTTCTGCCTGTCGCAGCTCAACTTCACCCGCCGCGGTCCCGACAGCCTGGCCATGGTCGACGCCTCGGAGGTGATCTCGCATTTTCCCCGTATCCGCTCCGAGCTGGAGATGTCGCTCAAGGCCTCCTACCTGATCGACCTCACCGACCAGTTCCTCCCCGAGGAAAAGAAGAACGAGGCCGTGTTCCTCCTGTTGAAAACCTTCCTCGACCTGTTCGAGCTGACCGCGGCCACGGAGCCGCTGGTGCGCTTCTTCGAGATCCGCCTGCTGAAGCTGGCCGGGTACGATCCGCTGCTGGATCGGTGCCTCCTCTGCAAGGCCCCGGTGGGGGGAGCGACCGCCTATCGCTTCGTCCCCGCCGACGGCGGTATCGTGTGCCCGTCCTGCCGTCCGGAGGGGGGGGACGCCGTTCCCGTCTCGCTGGGAACGATCCGCTCGCTCGTCCTGGGGCGCGACATGCCCATCGATCGGCTGGGCCGGATCGTGCTTTCGGCACAATCCGCCGAGGAAAGCCGCCAGCTCCTTGCCCGGTTCATCCGCCATCTCCTCGGGAGGGAGCTGAAATCGGTCCACGTCCTGAACGAAATCCGCCGTCTGGGAGTATGAGGAAGGCGTTTTCCGCAGGCGGTGAACCCGCCGTCCGCAGGAAGGGTATTCGCCAGGCGATTCACGCGGCCGCGCGACGGGTCGCCCGTCCCCCTATGCCAGCACCCGCATCCATTCCGTAAGCGAGGTGATTCCGGCAGTCACGTTGCTGAACCCCTGGGTCTGCAGCGAGGCGAATCCACGTTCTTCCGCCCTGGCCCGGATCATGGCGGCGGAACCTCCCTGCAGGATCGTTTCCTGGACCCTGTCCCACAACGGCAAGACTTCGTACACGGCGCACCTTCCCCGATAGCCCGTATTGCCGCATTCGTCGCATCCCTCTCCCCGAAAAAACCGATGCCCGTCGAGCCTCAGTCCGTAACTCTTGAACACGGTTTCCTGCAGGTCCGTCGGGACGACCTCGACCCTGCACCGTTCGCAGATCTTGCGCAGCAATCGTTGCGCCACGATGAGGTTGACGGAGGAGGTGATCATGTACGGTTCGATCCCGATATTGAGCAGCCGGGTGACGGTTTCGGGCGCATTGTTGGTATGAAGGGTGCTCAGCACCAGATGGCCGGTCAGAGCGGCCTTGAAGGCAATTTCGGCGGTCTCAAAATCCCTGATCTCTCCCACCATGATGATATCGGGGTCCTGCCGCAGAAAAGTCCGCAGCGCGCGCGCGAAATTCAGCCCTATCTTCGTGTTCATCTGAAACTGGTTGATCCCCTGCAAATTATACTCGACGGGATCTTCGGCCGTCGAAATGTTGAGGGACCCGTCGTTCAATCCGCGCAGCATCGAGTAGATCGTCGTTGTCTTCCCGCTTCCGGTCGGACCGGTCACCAGGATCATCCCTTTGGATTTGTACATGGCGGACAGCAGGAGCGTTAAGTCGTTTTCGTTCAGGCCCAGCCTGCGTACATCCAGCCCCGGACCGGCGCTGTCCAGCAGACGCAGGACAATCTTTTCTCCGTACATTCCCGGAAAGGTCGAGACGCGAAAGTCGACGACCTTTCCGTCCTTGCGCACCTTGAACCTGCCGTCCTGGGGGAGTCGCCGTTCGGAAATGTCCAGCCCGGACATGATCTTGATCCGCGAGGCCAAGCCGTTGGCATAGCTCTTGGCAGGGTCCAAAACCGTCGTCAGCGTACCGTCGATCCTGAGGCGCACCCGTAATTCCTGTTCGTAGGGTTCGATATGGATATCGCTGGCGTTTTGTTTAATGGCCTCCTCGATGATCACATTGGCCAGCTTGATGATCGGGGCGTCCGAGTCTTTCAGCTCCTCGCCGTAGGCGACGGCTTCCTGTTTCTCTTCCACAAGCTCCAGGTCGCTGTTCCAATCCTCCTGCTGCATCTTCGTCATCGCCTGGTGATTGCAGGGCTTGGCCGTCTTGATGTTGTAGAATTTCTCGATCGAATTCAGGAGGTAGTATTCCGCGGCCAGATGGGGAAGGACCGGAGAACCGGTGACGAAGCGAATGTCTTTGGTGAGCTGCCAGTCGTCCGGGTTCGTCATGGCCGTGCACAGGCTCCCGGACTCGGTCTTGAACGGGAGAACCTGGTAGCGCCGCACGTATTTTTCCGGGATGATCTTGAGGATGCCCTCATCGATGTGTTCGATCGTCGACAGGATGGCGATCCGGCAGTTCTTGTGCTGCTGGGCCAGGTGGTGGATCAGGACCGTCTCGTTCACGAGGTTGAGCGCGGCCAGGTTGTACTGCAGGCTGTTTCCGTTCTTCTTGCGCTCCTTCAGGGCCTCCTGCAATCCGGCCCGGGACACTTCGTCCGCTTCGAACAGCCGGCCGCCGATCGTGTCCCCGATCAGATAGGATTCAGGCTTGTTGAGCGCCGGCGCGCAACAGAGATTCTGCAGACTCTTCGCAACGGCGAGATAGGTATCGACATGATTCTCCTTCTTCATCCAATTGATCAGCGTACCGGATGTCTTCTGGAAATTATCCTTCAGGCAGTCGAATTCATCCAGAGCGGCCGTCACGGCCCGTAGGCTTTCGGCGATTCCCTTCCGTATCTCGGCGGATTTGTCGTCCATCTTCCGGGACAAATCGCCGATCAGCGCTGCCAGCTCGTCGCTGCTCCCTCCGGACAGGAGATCGTCGATACAGGCGGCGATTCGTTTCCCGTCGCCCGCGGACGGCTCCTGTCCGCGGAGACGATCCGCCGTCTCGGGGGGGAGGAGAGAATCTTCGGGACCGGGTCGGCGGGTATCTTCCTCCCGATCGTTCGTCCCGCCGTTCGCCTGATCGTCAATGCTGTGTACGGGTCGAGTGTGCCGATCGCAGTCGGGGTCACTGCCGGTCGCTCCCCGATTCTTCTCCTGCGCAATTCCGGCGGTTGCCGCGTGGTCGCGCGCCCCCCCCGTTTCCTTTCCCGATACCTTCCCGTACCTGATCCCGTTGAGCCGAATCGTCGTGACGCCGTTTTGCCTCAGGAACGAATCGACGCTGCCGGATTTCCTGTTGGGTTGGGGCCGCTGCGACATCGCCCGGATAAACATCAGGTAGTCCCGCCGGGACAGTCCCCGATAGAAGGAGATGCTTTCGATTGCCCGCTGATCGAGCTCCAGAGCGAGGTTCGCGAATCCGGCGTTCGGCGATTCGAGCGGGACGTCGTCCGCCAATAATTTTCCGCCGTCAGCGCTCAGCGTCAGCACGCTCTTCGCGTTCAGATGATCTACCAATGCGCGGTAGGAATTGTGGAGTATCTCGGTAGTGGCGGGATGGTCTTCGGGGTATACGCCCGTGCTCTTTATGGCGAGCTGCACCTGGCTGAGCGTGTCGAGGACTTGCTTGTTATGACCCTGCGGCAATTTCATCGGTCCATCAACCACGACCGAAAATCCTGCCCGGCTCCGAACCGCAGAACCGGGATACGGCTGGCGGCCTCACGCGGGGAACGATACTACCGCGATAGTTTGCATAATACAAGCGATTTATTTCGCGGCCCTTTCCCCCCGATCCGTGACCGGGGGGAGAGATGCGGCGATGCGCAGGAGGGAGCGCGAACCGGATGGCGGATATGCGGCGGCGCACTGCGGAGCGCTGCAACGAAATTCGCCGTCTCGGTATCCGAGCACCGCAGATTCGTATTGACACCCGCCGCCCACCGTGTTAAGAACCCGGCCGAAAATATTCATGATATCAAGAAATAACACCCATACAGCTGAGGAGGAGTCGTGACCTTTCAGGAACTGATCTTTGCCCTCGAGAAATACTGGGCCTCACAGGGGTGCGTCATCCAGCACCCCTATGACGTGGAGGTGGGCGCGGGGACTTTCAACCCGGCCACATTCCTCCGGGCCTTGGGGCCGGAACCCTGGAAGGCGGCCTACGTGGAGCCCTCCCGGAGGCCGACGGACGGAAGGTACGGAGAAAACCCGAACCGGCTCCAGCATTACTACCAGTACCAGGTCGTCATGAAGCCGTCGCCGCCCAACATCCAGGAGCTCTATCTCGACTCCCTCAAGAGCTTCGGGATCGATCCGCTGGAACACGACATCCGGTTCGTGGAGGACGACTGGGAGTCGCCCACGGTGGGCGCCTGGGGGCTCGGCTGGGAGGTATGGCTCGACGGGATGGAGATCTCCCAGTTCACCTATTTCCAGCAGGTCGGCGGGTTCGACTGCCGCCCGGTCAGTGCGGAGCTGACTTACGGCACCGAGCGGATCGCCATGTACATCCAGGGAATCGACAACGTGTACGACCTCGAATGGACGAAGGGGATCAGCTACGGAGATGTCCACCACCAGGGAGAGGTGGAGTGGTCCGTGTACAACTTCGAGACCGCCGACATCGCCCAGCTCAGGACGCGCTTCGATATGTACGAGGCCGAGGCGATCAGAATGGCGGAGAAGGGTCTGGTGCTCCCCACGTACGACCATTGCCTCAAGTGTTCCCACACCTTCAACCTCCTGAACGCCCGGGGCGCGATCAGCGTGGCCGAACGGACGAGCTACATCGGCCGGGTTCGCAATCTTGCCCGCCTCAGTGCGGAAGGGTACCTTCGGCAGCGCGAGGCGCTCGGCTACCCCTTGCTGCACGGGGCGCCGCCCCCCTGCGGGTCCCAGCCCTCCGCCGCAGCCAAGACCACCGGGGGGGGAGGAAGATGATGGAACGGGAACTGCTGCTCGAAATCGGTACCGAGGAGATTCCGGCGGCCTTTCTGCTGAAGGCGCTCAGAGACATGGAGGAGATCATCCGCCGGGAGCTGGCGGACAGTCGGATTCCGCATGGAGAGGTCCGGACGATGGCGACCCCCCGCCGGCTGTTCCTTGCGGTGGCCGACGTCGCCGACCGGCAGGAAGACCAGTTGATCGAAAAACTCGGCCCGGCCCGGTCCGTCGCCTTCGATGGGCTGGGGAACCCCTCCAAGGCGGCACTGGGCTTCGCACGGGGCCAGTGCATCGACGTGAACGCCCTGGAGTTCGCCACAACGGAGAAGGGCGAGTACCTCTGCGCCCGCCGGAAGATCGCCGGCGAAGCGACCGAAGGGCTGCTGCCGGCAATCCTCGCGCGGCTCGTCGCGGCGATCCCCTTCCGCAAGTCCATGCGGTGGTCCGACCTGGAGGTCCGCTTCGCCCGGCCGATCCACTGGATCCTCGCCCTGTACGGCGGCCGGGTCGTCCCGTTCACCGTGGGAAACGTCGCCAGCAGCAATGCCAGCCGCGGCCACCGGTTCATGAGCCCCGGCACCTTTTCCGTCCACTCCTTTCAGGAGTACCTGACCCTGATGCGCACCCATTTCGTCATCGTCGACCCTGCGGAGCGCACGCGGATCATCGCCGACCGGACCGCAGAGGCCGCCGCCGCGGTCGGCGGAAGTCCACTGCGGAACGACGATCTGCTCGAGCACGTCTCCTTCCTCACCGAATACCCGACGGTCATCTGCGGTAATTTCGACCCGGAGTATCTCCGGCTCCCCCGCGAGGTCCTGGTGACCACCATGATCTCCCACCAGAAATATTTTCCGGTTGTGGACGGAAACGGCGATCTCCTGCCCCACTTCCTGACGATCAACAACACCCTCGCCCGCGACCCCGCCGTCGTCCGGCGGGGCAACGAACGGGTCATCCGGGCCCGCCTGGCCGACGCGCGGTTCTTCTTCGACGAGGACCGGAAGGTCCCGCTCGCGGACCGTGTGGAAGACCTCAAGAAGGTCACCTTCCACACCCTCCTGGGCACATCCCACGAGAAGGTGCTGCGGTTCAGGGAGCTGGCCGGCCGGATCGCCCGGCAGGTGCACCCGTCCCAGGGCGATGCGGCCCTGTTTGCCGCGCGTGTCGACGAGGCGGCGCTCCTGGCCAAGGCCGACTTGGACACCCAGATGGTCGGTGAGTTTTCCGAGCTGCAGGGGGTGATGGGGCGGGAGTACGCCCTGCGCGAGGGGAAAGATCCGATCGTCGCGAAGGCGATCTACGAACACTACCTCCCGATCTCCGCCGGCGGGGAGCTGCCCGAAACGGATGAGGGGGCCGTCGTCAGCATCGCCGACAAGCTCGACACGATCTGCGGATTCTTCGGTGTCGGCCTCGTCCCCACCGGGACCGCCGATCCCTACGCACTGCGCCGCCAGGCCCTGGGCATCATCAACATCATCCTCAAGAAGGGCTATGCACTCCCGCTCGACGGCCTTATCGACGACGCACTCGCCATCCTGGCGGGACGCCTGAAACGTCCGGCCGCAGAGACGAAGGCCGATTGCCTGGAATTCTTCCGGAGCCGGTTCGAAAACCAGCTCCTCGCCCAGGGCCACCCCTACGACGTCGTCGACGCGGTGCTGGCCACCGGAAGCGGGAATCTCGTCCGGGCGGAGGCGCGGATCCGGGCGATGGAGGAGTTCAAACGGCACCCCGACTTCGCCCCGCTCGCCGGCGCGTTCAAGCGGGTTGTGAACATCATCCGGAACATCCGGCAGGAAGCCCAACTCCATCCCGATCGTTTCACCTGTACCGAAGAGCGGGAGCTCCACCAGGCCTTTCTGGACATCCGCCAGATCGTCCGGTCGCAGTGCGACTCGGGCCAGTACGAGGGGGCGCTCATCGCGCTGGCCAAGCTCCGCAGGCCCGTGGACTGTTTTTTCGAGGCGGTCCTGGTCATGGCTGAGGATGAACAGGTCCGCTGCAACCGCCTCACCCTGCTTGCGGAGATCGCCTCTCTGTTCCATGACTTGGCGGATTTCTCCAAGATCGTGACGGAAGCGTAGCCTTCGATCGGTGCCGATCCGCCCCCGGGTGGCCGCGACAGGAAGGGGAGCATGGGCCCATCCGGGCAAAGTTCCTATTGAATTATTTTCGATTCTGATTTAGCCTCTGATCGGTTGCCGCACGCGGCGACCCGCAGCGAACCAACGATGCAGGGGATGGTCATGCTGACGGAATTACAGCGAATGGATAAAATCGGCAACAAATCCGTCCTGGAATTGGAAGAAAAACTCCAGGTGCGCAAGGCCCTGGTCGACATAACCAACCGCATCCACGCCGCCCAGAACATCAAGCAGATCCTCGTCGACCTCAAAGACGGCATCCTGACCCTTTTCAATGCCCACTCGATCACGATCTACGTCGTCGACCAGCCGCGCAAAGAGATCTACTCCCTGCTCCTTGCCGGGGCGCAGGTGAAGGAGATCAGGGTCCCGATCAATAACCGGAGCATCGCCGGGTACGTGGCCAACACCGGCAGGATCGTCAACATCGCCGACGCCTACGATTCTGCAGAGCTGAAGCTGCTCGACAATGAACTCGCCTTCGACGTGAGCTGGGACAAGAAATCGGGTTTCCGGACGCGGCAGATCCTTGCCGCGCCGATCTACCACAACAAGGCACTGATGGGGGTCCTGCAGATCCTCAACAAGAAGGGGGGACCAGGCAGATTTTCCGACGACGAACGGGGCTTCCTCCAGGAGATCGCCGACGTCCTCGGCGTCGCCTTCTTCAACCAGGAGCGGTACGCCCGGCGCCGGAAAACCCGGTTCGATTACCTGATCAGCCACGACCTGCTCAAAGAAGAGGAACTGGACGCCGCCTGGGAGGAAGCTCGCGAGGCAAAGGAACAGATCGATGATTTCCTGATGAAGAAATACCGGATCTCCCACGAAGATATCGGCCGCTCCTTCGAGGAGTTCTTCCGGTGCAAATTCATCCCCTTTTCCGACCGCTATCCCATCCCCGGCGACCTCCTGGTCAACCTCAAGAAGGAGTACCTCCGCCGGGAACTGTGGGTCCCGCTCGAGAAGAAGGACGGCGTCATCCACGTCATCGTCGACGACCCGAACAACATCCTCAAACGGGACATGATCGAAAACCTCCTCAAGACGAAGGCAGTCCGGTACGACGTCTCCCTCCCCAGCGATATCATTAAATACATAAACAACTTCTACCACTCGACCGAGGACGAGTCGTCGATCACCGACATTCTCGGCAAGCTCGACGCGGACGACGAGACTCAGGACGAGGAAGACGGCGAGATCGTCAACGAGTCGGACAGCGTGATCATGCAGTTGGTCAATAAGATCATCCTCGACGCCCAGGCCAGACGCGCCTCCGATATCCACATCGAACCGAACGTCGCCAAGAAGAACGTCGAGGTCCGGTACCGCGTCGACGGCGACTGCGCCATCTACCAGACCTTGCCCTACAACTACCGTGCGGCCGTCGTTTCCCGCATCAAGATCATGTCGAACCTCGACATCACGGTCAGGCGCCTTCCCCAGGACGGCAAGATCAAGTTCCGGAAGCCCGGCGGCGAAGAGATGGAGCTGCGCGTGGCCACGATCCCGACCGCGGGCGGGGTGGAGGACGTGGTGATGCGGATCCTGGCCAAGGCCGGTGATACCCTGCCCTTGACGGCGATGGGGATGCTGGAGCGCAATTTCCGGGAGCTGCGGCAGATCCTGGACAAACCCTACGGGATGATCCTCGTCGTCGGACCCACCGGGTCCGGGAAGACGACCACCCTGCACGCCGCCCTCCACGAGATCAACCGGCCCGACCGCAAGATCTGGACCGCCGAGGACCCGGTGGAGATCACCCAGTACGGCCTGCGCCAGGTCCAGGTCCAGTCGAAGATCGGGTTCGACTTCGCCGCGGCGATGCGCGCCTTCCTCCGTGCCGACCCCGATGTGATCATGGTGGGCGAGATGCGCGATTTCGAAACCGCCAAGACCGGCGTCGAGGCGTCGCTCACGGGTCACCTCGTCTTCAGCACGCTCCACACCAACAGCGCCCCCGAGACGATCGTCCGCCTCCTCGACATGGGGATCGACCCGCTCAACTTCGCCGACGCCCTGCTCGGGATCCTCGCCCAGCGCCTCGTCCGGACCCTCTGCAAGAAGTGCAAAGAGGCCTACCACCCCGACCGCGCCGAGTACGACGAGATTGTGCAGCACTACGGCGAGGAGCAGTTCGCCAAGCTGAACACCCCCTACGACGACAAGTTCATGCTGTATCGGCCCAAGGGGTGCGACATCTGCGACAAGACGGGGTACAAGGGCCGGATGGGGATCCACGAGCTGATCGTCGCCACAGACGGCATCAAACGGATGATCCAGAAGCACGAGACCGTCGAGACGATGCGCGACCTGGCCATGTCCGAGGGGATGACCACCCTGCTGCAGGACGGAATCCTGAAGTCGATCCAGGGGGTGACCGATTTCAAGCAGGTACGGCGGGTCTGCATCAAGTAGTCATTTTCAGCGCGGATGCCGCTTCAGGGCCTGGTCGATATCCACGATAACCTGCCGGGAGAACCGGGACATGGCCCGGCTCATCGACGCGGCCAGCTCTGCATCCCCCTCGCTCGCAAAGGGCTCTGCGTAGCGATAGCCTTTCTGCAGCACCACCCGGTCTGGGGCCTCCCGTGCGGCCAGGTCCAGGAGGGTCACCGTCGCCTCCAGAACGGCGGTCCGTTGCCGGCCGTCGACCACCTCGCTGAATTCCTCCAGCCCTCCCGCGAGCACGAACCGCGTCTCCTCGGGATCGCGCGACGCGAGGACCGCCCGGAACAGGCCCGCATGCCTCAGGTCGCGCCGGAGGAAGTCCGTCACCATATCCCCCGGGGCAACCCGCCAGCGCCGTTCGTGGTAGGCATCGCGCCGAAAGGGGCCCTCGCGGCGCAGCATGGCCGGACCGGCATGGACCCGGACCGCGGTAAACCGCTCTACTTTGAGTATTCCTGCCGCTGCGGAAACCGTCTCCCCCGCCGGGGGTGGGTATTCGAGGACGTACTGCCGCACCAGCAGCGGAGACGTTGCCCCGCCGATGCATCCGGCCAATCCGACCACCCACAGGATGATCCCCCATCCTATCCTCATCGTCTCACCTCTCGCCCGTCTCCCTGGTGTCGCCCTCCGGTTTGCTGAAGATCAGATCCGACGGATTCAGCCGCAGCCTCTCCAGGAGGGCCCGCAGCTGGTCTACCGCCTGCCGGATCTCCTCGGTCGTCGACTCGACGTCGGTGGCCATCTTCCGCGTCCGCCTGTCGATCCCGTCGACCAGCTGGCCGGCGCTTCCGGTCACGGAGGCAGCCCTGTCGGTCAACGCAGCGGCCTTGTCCGACAGCTCGGCAGTCTTCAGGTTGACGACCGCCTCCTTGAGGGTGGCCACGAGGTCGCGCGTCTCGGCAATGCCCCGCCGCGCCTCCTGCAGCCCCTGCCGCGTCTCGTCTACGATTCCCTGGAGGGCCCCCGCGGCCAGCAGCGCATCGATACGCTTCAGGCTGCCGGCAAGACCGACGGCGGTTGAATCAAGGTTTGCGACGATCCTCTTCGTCGCCGGCCCGTCGAAAAAGGTCTCCGCGGCCCGGGAGGTGGCCTTTACCTGGTCGGAAATCCCCTTGAGGTCCACCTGGGTGAACCGCTCCAGGAGTGTGTCGATGCCCGAGAGCATTTGCTTGGTCTGCGAAGGCCGCGACGGGATGATCGTCCTGCCGTTGCCGATCTCTTTCGGGGGAATCAGGACCTGTTCGTCGGGCAGCCGCTGGTCGAGCTCCACGAAGACGATCCCCGTAATCCCGGCGGCGCGGAGCTGGGTCACGAGCGAGTTCTCCACGTCACCCTCCAGGGCGATCTTGATCACCACCTCGACAAGCTTTTGATCGGAGGCGACCTTGATCGACTTCACGTTTCCCACCCCCACCCCCCGGTACTTGACCTCCGAATCGACCTGCAGCCCCTGCACCGACTCGTCGAAATAGGTCACATACTGCGTCCCCCGTTCGAAGTACTTGGAGGCCCCCACCCAGACGATGGCGGCGGCTCCGGTCAAGAGCCCCACGATCACGAAGAGCCCGGTCAGGAATCTCGCCTCTCGTTTCGCCATCTACCCCATCCTCCTTGCATCCTCTTTGAACAGAAACCGCCGGAGCCGCGGATCCTTCGCCGAGCGCCGCAGCTCCTCCGGCGTGCCCATCGCGATGATCCCCTTCTCTCTCCCGTCGAGCATGATGATCCGATGGGCGATCCCGAGGACCAGCTCCACATGGTGGCTGACGATGACCATCGTCGTGCCGAGCCCGGCGTTGATCGCCCGGATCAGCACCTCCTGTTCCGCTGCGTTGACCGGATCGAGGCCCGCGGAGGGCTCGTCGAAGAACAGTATCTTCGGGTCGAGGACCATCGCCCGGGCGAGACCGCCCCGCTTGCGCATGCCTCCGGACAGCTCGGCCGGGTAATGGTTTTCGTACCCGGCGAGGTTGACCATGGCCAGCTTCATCCGGACGATCGCCCCCGCCGTCTCCGGCGAGATCCCGTCGACGGCGCTCAGCGGCAGGGCCACGTTCTCGCCGAGGGTCATCGACCCGAACAGGGCATCGGACTGGAACAGGACGCCGATTTTCCCCCGGATCCGATTCAGCTGCTCGTCATCCGCGGCCACGATATCGGTGCCCCCGATCAGCACCCTGCCGGCGGCCGGCCGCAGCAGTCCGATCATATGCTTGAGGAGGGTGGATTTTCCGCATCCGCTCCCGCCGATGATGCAGAGAATCTCCCCGCGGTGCACCTCGAGCGAAATCTCCTCCAGGACCGTCGTGTCACCGAATCGCGCGGTCAGTCCCTCTACGGCGACTACCGCCTCGCCTGTTCCATTCACCGCGCTTCCCCCGGGGTTCATCACGTCTTGTCCAGGTAATGCAGCACGATGGCGAAGGCGGAATCCGCCACCACGATCAGCAGGATCGACGTAACCACCGCCGAGGTGGTCGCCGCACCTACCGCCTCGACGCCGCCCCGCACCTGAAACCCCCGCTGACAGCCGATCCAGGCAACGATGAAGGCGAAGACCACCGCCTTCACGAGGCTCGACACCAGGTAATAGACGCTGATGATCCGCCGGCTTGCCTCGAGGTAGGTGTACGGGGTGAGGTCGAGCCCCGTTACCCCGACGATCATCCCGCCCAGGATGCCGAACAGATCGGCGTACAAGGTGAGGACCGGCAGGACCAGCACGGTGCCGATCAGCTTGGGAACGGCGAGAAACCGGATCGGATCGAACCCCATCGTGACGAGGGCGTCCACCTCGTCGTTGACCATCATCCCCCCGATCTCGGCGGCATAGGCCGAGGCCGAGCGGCCGGCCACGAGGATGGCGGTCATGATCGGCCCCAGTTCCCGGACGATGGCCAGCGCCACCAGCGATGCGACATAGATGTTCGCCCCGAACTGTTTGAGCTGCAGTGAGGACATGAAGGCGATGATCAGCCCGATCAGGAGGCTGATCAGGGCGACGATCGGCAGCCCTTCGGTCCCGGTCCGCCGCATGGCGAACAGTACATCTCCCCAGCGGACGTCGCGGGGGTGACGAATCGCGTGGAGGAGCGCCGCGAGCAGATCGCCCAGAAATGCCATGATCCCGATGAAATCCGCTGCGATGCGTTGGGCTGCATTCCCCATGGCATCGACAACCCCGCCGGGCTCCTCGTCTCCGTGGAGCGGCGGCTTGCTCAGCTCCCCACGGTCGATCAGGTCCATCACCTTCCGGACCTCGGGCGGAACATGGAGGTACCGCTGCACGCGGCCTCTCCGGCTGCCGTGCTCCTCCAGGCGGATCAGCGTCAACACGCCCGCGCTGTCCATGTACGAAATTCCCGCGAGATCGACGGTGACCGTTGTGACCGCTGGGTCGTCGAGATGCGCGTCCAGCTCGGCGAGCAGGGCATCTGCCGAACCCAGCGAGACGCGTCCCGCCAGGGTCAGGATCAGTTCCGTGCCCTGCTTCCCGACGGCAAGCGTATACCCGGGCGATTCGGTCCTCGTTCCCACGTGTCTTCTCCCCGCGGCCGCCGGGATTCATTCTGCCGGGCGGCCGCGCCCGTGCACATCCCGGGCCGGTCGTCCGTCCCTTATCCCAGCCGCTCCTTCCAGGCCGCGATCTGCTTCATCGCCTCGAGTGGCGTCAGGTTGAGCAGGTCGATCTCCCGGATCGCGTCGATGACCGGACCGTTCGGATCCGCGAACAGGGAAAGCTGGTTCGCGTTCTTAGTGAAACCCTTCCTGCCCCGGGCGATCTTCGGCATCCCCACTTCGTCAAGCTCGCCCTGCTCCATATTCCGCAGGATCTCCTTCGCCCGGCTGATCACCTCTGGTGGCACCCCCGCGATTCGCGCCACCTGGATGCCATAGCTGCGGTTCGTCCCCCCCTCCATGATCTTCCTGAGGAAGATGATCCGGTCCCTCCATTCCCGGACGGCGATGTTGAAGTTCTTGACCCCCTCCTTCGTCACTACCAGTTCCGTGAGCTCGTGGTAGTGGGTGGCAAACAGCGTCCGCGCCCCCAGCGGCGCCGCGTCGTGGATGTACTCCGCCACCGCCCAGGCGATGCTGAGGCCGTCGAAGGTGCTTGTCCCCCGGCCGACCTCGTCGAGGATGATCAGGCTCCGTTTGGTGGCATGCTGGAGGATGTTGGCCACCTCGGTCATCTCGACCATGAAGGTGCTCTGTCCCCGGGCGAGGCTGTCGGCCGCCCCGATCCGGGTGAAGATCCGATCGACCACGCCGATGTGCGCGCGCGCCGCAGGGACGAAACTTCCCATCTGAGCCATCAGGACGATCAGCGCGATCTGCCGGATGTAGGTCGATTTACCCGCCATGTTGGGTCCGGTGATGATCAACAAGCGGTTCTTTTCCAGGTCCAGCGTCACGTCGTTCGGAACGAACGTTCCGGCCCCGGAGATGCGCTCCACGACGGGGTGCCGGCCGTCACCGATCTCGATCAGGTCCCCGTCGTCGACCACGGGACAGCAGTAGTTGTACCGTTCGGCCACCTCGGCAAGCGACGCCAGTCCGTCAAGATCGGCAATCCGCGCCGCCGTGGTCTGTATCCGGCGGATGGCAGCGGCGATCCGTTCGCGCAGCGCGACGAACAGTTCGTATTCCCGCGCCTGCCGCCGCTCCTGGGCGTGGAGGACCGTCTCCTCGTACCCTTTCAGCTCTTCGTTGATGTACCGCTCCGCGTTGACCAGGGTCTGCTTGCGGATGTAGTCGGCGGGAACGAGCCGCGCATTGGCCTTCGTCACCTCTAGGTAGTAGCCGAATACGCTGTTGAACCCCACCTTCAGCGAGGCGATACCCGTCCGCTGCCGTTCCTTCTCTTCGAGCGCGGCGATCCACTGCCTGCCGTCGCGGGTGAGGGAGATCAGTGCGTCGAGCTCCGCGTCGTACCCCTCGCGGATGATCCCCCCTTCGCGGATCGTGAGCGGCGGGTCATCCACGATAGCCCGTTCGAGCAGCTCCCGGATGTCGGTCATCTCATCGATGCCCCCGTGTATCGTCGCGAGCAGCGGCATCTGGAGGCGGCCGGTGAGGCGGCGGATAGCCGGCAGGACCGCCAGCGACGACCGGAGCGCCGCGAGGTCGCGGCCGTTGGCGAGCCCGACGGCGATCCTGCTGCCCAGACGCTCCAGGTCGTACACCGACCGCAACACTCCGCGCATCTCCTCCCGGAGGAGGTGCTGCTCGCGGAATTCGGCGACCGCCGCCAGCCGCTCCCGGATCCGGAGGGGGTCCCGCAGCGGATAGGCGAGCCACCAGCGGAGCCGGCGCGCCCCCAGCGAGGTGACCGTCATGTCCAGGACGTTACAGAGCGACCCCGCCCTCTTCCCCTCGACGATCGTGGTGAACAGTTCGAGGTTTCGCTGGGCCACGTCGTCGAGGGTCAGATGGCTGCCACTTGCGTACCAGACCAGGTCGTTTACGTGGCCGAGCCGGTCCTGTTGCGTTTCTGCCATGTAGGCCAGCAGCGCCCCTGCCGCCGCTGCCATGGCCGGACGGTCCCTGATACCGATGGCCGCGAGGCGCTCGGCGGGGAATTGCTCGCCCAGGCGGGCCAGCGCGGCAGCGGGATCGAACCGCTCCGGCGGGAAGCGGTCGATCAGGCAGCGCTCCTCATCGCCGGCGATGTCCCGGATGAGCTGTTCGTCCTTCAGGTCCTCCGGGACGATCAGCTCGCGGATCGCGAGCGCGGACGCCTCGGCGCGAAAATAGTCGCGATTCGCGGCCTCGGTCACCCGAAACTCGCCGGTAGAGATGTCGACGATGGCAAGCCCGTACCGTCCCTCCCGGACGACCAGGGTCGCCAGAAAGTTGTTCTCGCCGGCGTGGAGATTCTCCGTGTCGAGGACGAGGCCGGGGGTCACGACACGGACGACCTCGCGTTTCACGACCCCCTTGGCCTGCTTCGGGTCCTCCACCTGTTCACAGACGGCGACCTTGCACCCCTTGGCGATCAGCTTCGCGATGTACGCGGAGGCGGCATGGTAGGGAAACCCGCAGAGGGGGACGGCATCCTTGCTGTTCTTGTTCCGGGAGGTGAGAGTGATCTCCAGCAGCGCCGAGGCCTTGACCGCGTCCGCGAAGAACATCTCGTAGAAATCGCCCATCCGAAACAGGAGGATGCAGTCGGGATAGCGCTCCTTCACCTGGGCGTACTGGCGCATCGCCGGGGTCAGGTCGTTCACTCCCATCGGTCTCCCTTCTTCCGAAGGTCGATGGCAGAGATCCGCTCCACCCGCCCCCGTTCGCCCACGAAGCCGTTGAGCAGCCAGCTGACCACGCCGATGATCAGGGCGCCGAACACGGCGGTCCAGACCCCCCGCACGGTGAACCCGGGAATCACCGCGGAGACGATCCGCAGCATCAGGGCGTTGATGACGAAGGTAAACAGTCCGAGGGTGAGGATGTTCACGGGCAGGGTGAGCAGCAGGATCAACGGACGCAGAACGGCGTTCAGGATGCCGAGTGTCGCCGCCGCCGCGAGCGCGGAAAACAGCCCCTCCACCCGTATGCCCTCCAAGAACCAGGATGCGACCAGAACCGCCGCGGTCAGCACGAACCAGCGCAGCAGCACTCCCTTCATCGCTCTTTCCCCCCTGCCCCGCTCCGCGCGCCCGCGGCGTGACGGCGCTCTGCGCCGGCCGGCATCTGCCCCGGATCGAGCCGCCTCCGCAGCGGGTCCCCCCGGTCAGGCAACCGGGCCGAATCGATCCGCTTTGGCGCCACAGATCGGGCACGCCTCGGGCGGAGCCCCGTCCACCACGTATCCGCAAACCCGGCAGACGTGGTAGCTCGTCTCCCGTTCGGCCAGCAGATGGCTCATCGCCTCCTTGTACAAAAACCCGTGCGACTCCTCCACGTCCCGGCTCTGGCTGAAATGGAGCACCGCTGCCCGGTCCCCCTCGGCTTCCGCCGCGCGGACGAATTCGGCGTAGGCGACCTCGGCCACCCCATGCTCGGAGGCGAAACTCGCGGCAAGGTTTTCTTCGGTCGTCCCGGACTCCTTGAGGAGCTTGAGCGCCCTGGCCCCGTGGATCTCTTCCGAGCAGGCGATCGCCCGAAACAGTTTGGCGATCTGAGGATACCCCTCGTCCGCTGCCCTGTCGGCATAGACCTTCAGGCGGAGGGCCGCCTTTGCCTCCCCGACGAAGGCCTCCTTCAACGCGTCCCGTACACTCGCCATCGCAGTTCTCCCGTCCGCGGCACGTTCCTCCCCGGCGCAGGCCGCACTATTACCCTTCGTCCCCGCCGGAAGCCCCGTCCGGCTATTCGGGGTTGAACTGGTCCTTTGCCGCCCCGCAGATCGGGCAGACCCACTCATCGGGAAGGTCCGCAAAGGGGACCCCTTTCTTGATCCCGTTGTCGGGATCGCCAACCGCCGGGTCGTAGACGTAACCGCATACACTGCACACGTATCGTTCCATGGTTCGTTCCTCCTGATTTCGGTTCGTGAATCCGTTCGGTCAACACGGCGCCAGCCGCTCGCCGACTTTCTGCGCCATCTGCTGCCCGAGCGCGGTGCACCGGGCCAACACCTCCGCAGCGGGGACGTTCTTCGCCCGGATCCCCTCCGCGGCGATCTCCACCTTCATCGCAACGAGGATTTCCTCGATGTGGCGCACCGCCTCCCCGCTCCAGCCGTAGGAGCCGAATGCGGCCCCGACGAGGTTCTGCGGTTTGAGTCCGCGGAGGTAGGTCAGGCAATCGGCCAACGACGGAAGCATGTTGTTGTTGAGCGTCGAAGAGCCCACAGCGACCGCCCCGGCGCCGAGCAGCTCGTACACCACCTCGCTGCGGTGCACTGCGTCCAGCGGCATGACCTTCACCGTCAGTCCCCCCGCGGCAAACCCCTCGCCGATCGCCCGGGCCATCTTCTCGGTGCTGTGCCACATCGTCGCGTATACCACGACCCCCTTGGCAGTGGGCTTCTGGCTGGCCCACCGGGCGTAGCGCCCGACGACCCCGCCGATGTCCTTTCTCCAGATGGGGCCGTGGTCTGGTGCGATCAGCTTCACGGAGAGCCCGGCGGCACGCACCTTCTCCAGCAGCTTCAGCACCAGCGGCGAGTAGGGGAGGATGATGTTCGCAAAGTAGGTCGCCCCTTCGTACTCCAGAATCGCCGGATCGATCTGATCGTCGAACCGCGCCGACGAGGCAAGGTGCATCCCGAAGGCGTCCTGCGAGAAGAGGAGTTCCTCTTCGTTCAGGTAGGCGAACATGCTGTCGGGCCAGTGGAGCATTCGCGTCTCCATGAACGTGAGGCTGCGATTCCCCAGCGACAGGGTCTGCCCGTCCTTGACCGCGGTGATCTCCGCCCCGACGGCGTAGAGCTCCGGCAGGGTCTTTGCCCCGACTGCCGAGGCGAACACCTTCTCGGGCCGCACCGCCGCGATCACCTCCGGCAGGCTGCCCGTGTGGTCCGCCTCCGAATGGTCGGAGACGATATATGCGATCCTGCCGGGATCGACCACGTCGGCGATGCGGGCCATCATCTCCTCCCGGAACGGGGCCTTCACCGTGTCCACGAGGGTGATCTTATCGGCCATGATCAGATAGGCGTTGTAGGTGCTTCCCCGCTGGGTACGATATCCGTGGAAATCCCTGATGTTCCAATCGATGGCGCCGACCCACCAGACGTCATCCGTCACCTTGACAGCCCTGTACGGACCTTGCATCGCTTCGTTCCTCCCGCTCAGATTTCTCTCCGCTCTCCCGACCGGTTCCTCATCCCTTCCCGGCTGCGGCGGCGCCGATGGCGAAGGCGCGCAGGTTTGCCTCGACGCGGCCGGCCGGCATCCCCTCGCCGATCACCGCCGCGAACAGTTCCCCGTCGATCGGCAGCTCCGCCAGCCCGGCGACCGCCCCGATCATGACGATGTTCCCCAGAATCGGATTGCCGAGGCTGATCGCCTCCGCAGTCGCGTCGAGGAACCAGGCCTCTGCCGAGAGTTCCCCCACGGCCGCGCGGATCTGCCCGTCCTCCGGGTAGTCGGACTCGCCCGTGATCACCCCCACCGGGTAGATCGGCCGCATGTTCACCAGGGTCTTCACGCCGGGGTTGCCGTACTCGATCAGGACGCGGATCGCCTCAAGCGGCTCGATCGCAACGATCAGGTCGGCCCGCCCTTTCGGTATCTGCGGGCTCCAGACGGCCTTCTGCGATACCCTGAGATGGCTCATCACCGACCCGCCCCGCTGGGACATCCCGAAGGTCTCGCCGATCGTCACCCGGTACCCCCGGCGGACGAGCATATTCGCCAGAACCCGCGAGGCCATCACGTTCCCCTGCCCGCCGACGCCGGTGATCACGATGTTGTAGGGGTCCCTCGGCAACGTTCGGTTCGTCATAGCCTCGGCGCCTCCTCGCTCCGGATCGCCTCGACCGGACAGATCCCGGCGCAGACGCCGCAGCCGGCGCAGATCACCTCGTCGATCCGCGCCTTCGCCGCCTGTCGGTCCCAGAGGAGCCCGGGACAGCGGAAAATCCGCGTGCAGAGCCGGTTGCAGCCGCAGGCGTCTCCCCGGCAGAGCCCTTCGTCCACCCGCATCAGGAACCCCTTCTTCCCCTTCTTTTCCGGGGAGAGGGCGCAGGACTGCTTCAGGATCAGCACCCGCACCCCGCCCTTGCGTTCCAACAGGTCGTTGAGCGTCTCGCGTGTCTCCCGCAGGGCAAAGGGGTCCCCGACGGCCACCTCGGTCCCTATCGCCCGGCAGAGCGCGGCGATATCCACCACCGGTGCGCGGTCCCCCATGGCGTTCGTCTCCGTCCCCGGGTGGGGCTGGAACCCGGTCATCGCCGTGCCGCTGTTGTCGAGGACGACGAAGACGATGCCCGCCTGCTGGTGTACCGCGTTGATCAGCGCAGGGACTGCCGCGTGGTAGAAGGTGGAATCGCCGCAGACTGCGATCACCGGCTGCTCCATGCCGAACCCGCCCAGCTTGCCGAACCCCGATGCCAGCCCCGTCCCCGACCCCATCGCGTGGAGGGTCTTGGCGGTGTGGAACCCGGCCGCGGGAAACAACGAGGCCATGGCGTAGCAGCCGATATCCCCGCAGACGAACCCGCCGCGCCCGTCCCGCCGCAGGGCCTCACGGATGCTCCAGTAGGAGGCGCGGTGCGGACAGCCCGGGCAGAAGGTCTGCTCGCGCCGGGGCGCAAGAGCCGCGTACTGCCGAAGCGTGTCGCAATAAGCTGCGGGCAGGGCCGGTGGTGCGATTCCCAGAATCGCCGCCACGGCACAGGCCACCAGGTCCGGGTTGAGCTCCCCCGCCATCGGCAGTGTCCCGTCGTTCTTCCCCTGGATCGTCTTGATCCCGATCTCCCCTGCCGCCTCGGCGGCCAGCACCTTGACCTGCTCCTCCAAAAAGGGGAGGACCTCCTCCACGATCAGAACCCGTCCCGCCGCCGCCAGGGAGCGCTTCACGAGCTCAGGCGGGATGGGCCAGGTGGTGCCGAGCTTGAGGATCCCCACCCGGTCTCGTGTCCCGAGCAGGCCGACGGCCTCGCGGCTGTACAGGGCGCAGGCGCTGCTGGTCACGATCAGCAGCTCCGGCCGGGCGGGGCCTTCGTAGGCGTTGAAGGGGCTCGTTTCGAAGCGCTTCAGCGCCTGCGCGACCTTCTGCTGCTGGAGGCGGTGTTTCTGGATGACCGGGGCGCTGATCATCGGCCCTCGCTCTGCGTCGGTAACCGGTCCGTCGCAGAGAAATGCCGCGCTCCCCCCCGCGGACGGAAGCTCGCCGAGGCGGACGTTTCCGCTGGCGTGGGACATGCGGGTGACGCTGCGGAGCATGACGATCGTCCGCAGCTCCTCCGAAAGGTCGAAGGCCCAGCGGGTCATCTCCTTCGCCTCCTGGAAATCTGCCGGTTCCAGAAGCGGGATCTCCACGAGCCGGGCGAAATGGCGTGACTCACCCTCGTTGACGCTCGAGAGCGCCCCCGGGTCGTCGCAGCTGACGAGGACCATACCGCCCCGCGTCCCCGACCCGACCAGATGGAGGAGAAAATCGGAGGCCACGTTCACTCCGTTCTGCTTCATGACGCACAGCGACCGGAGCCCGGCAAAGGAGGCCGCCGCCGCCACCTCCAGGGCCACCTTTTCGTTCGTCGACCACTCGACGTACAGCTTCCCCGGCCGGGCGAATCCGGAGAGCGTCTCGATGATCTCCGAAGAGGGGGTGCCCGGGTAGGCAGCCGCTACTGCCACCCCCGCCTCCAGGGCCCCGCGGGCTATCGCCTCGTTCCCCATCAGGAGGACCTCGTCCCCCGCCCCGTGCGAACTATCGATGGGCATTACCCTCTCCTTGCGGAGCCGGGGCTGTCCGGTGAGGATCCGCTCCGGCTCCGTCCTTTCCCTTCATCCGCTGACCCCGCCGGCCGCCCGTTTCTTGGCCAGCGAAGCTGCCTTGAGTCTGTCCCAGTTGCCCTCCGGCACTTCCCTAAATTCGAGAACCCCCCTCAGTCGGGCGAGCGCCAGCAACTCGCCCCCCCGCCGGTTCCGGACGATGACCTGGTTCCACCCGCGCGCCTCCTGCCACCCCTCGGGGAGACGGGCCGAACCGACCGAGAGGTCGCTGAATTCGGCGGTCATATCGCCGCAGGAACGGCAGGCAGGGCGGACGCAGGGGGTGACTTCGTCGAGCGATACCGGAATGGTCCCCGCCGCGGTGTACAACTCGAGGGTATGGTACCGGCTGGGCGGGATATCCATTCCCGACACCCCGGACAGTACCGTTTTACCCTTCACCAACGCGGCCAGTTCCCGCCAGGAGAGCGCCCAGCCGCAGAAGAGGCCCACCACGAGCCGCAGTTTCTCGATGCCGCTGTCAGCAGCCGTCACCGGCTGGGTGCGCATCTTGGCCAGGCTGAGCGCTTGGCAGGGGGTGGCAACGACGCCGATCTGCCGGCAGTCCGTGCGGACCGCCCGGTTGAACTCCGCCAGGGTGGGAGAAACGACGAATCGGCTCTTTGCGCAACCGGCCGCCTCTTCGGGATCACGGACGGTGATGCCCCGGGGCAGGAGCCCCTCGCCCGCGGCGGCAAGGACGGCGGCATCGATCAACCCCTCCCGCAAGGCCAGCGCGATCAGCGCCGTTACGGTGCCGCCATGCTGCGCCCGGCGCCGGATTCCCGCGTCCGTTGCCCGGGTGATGAAAAACCCCGCCGCCGCTCCTAACTCCGGGGTCACTTCTGCCCCTTCGGCAAGCTGGCGCCGGAGCGCCTCCCGGTCCACGGGGGTCTGCGGGCAGAAGTCGTAGCAGCGCCCGCGGGAAAGATCGCAGGAATGAAGGGTTACGGTCTTGTCCCGGTAACTCGCCTGGTAGGGGCAGATGTTGACGCAGGCGCCGCACCCGGTACAGAGGCCGGGCTTGAGGACCTGTTCCTCCAGCCCCTGCTGCCCTTCCCGTCCCCCTCCCGCACCAGCGGTTCCCGGTTGATGTTCACACAACCCCATGACCCCGTTTTTCCTCCCGAATGCGCTCCTTTAGGACCGGTAGCCCTTCCCCTTATCGCTGCCATTCTATCACGAGCGGACGTTTGCCTGTCAACCCATAAATAGGAGGGAATCGGAATATTTTTCCCCTGCGAAAGACTGTTGTTGACAAGCAGCTGCACTTATACTAAGAAGCCCTTAGAAACGACATTCCCCAGTAGCTCAGTCGGTAGAGCAGATGGCTGTTAACCATCGGGTCCGTGGTTCGAGTCCGCGCTGGGGAGCCAATAAGTAACGAGGGGTTAAGCCAAAACAGCTTAACCCCTCTTTTTCTTTTCTGGTCAGTTTATACCACCCCTGTACCACTTTCGGCTGGTGAAACAAATATTAGACGAGTAGTCGTATATCTACCTCTACGCGCAGCGTTCATCATGTCGCTTCGTGATGGGGTTACGGCCAATTTGACGTTGCAGTTGGCGCACCGTCCCCCTCCCCGCGGCTCGACATCGTAGAGGGGATCGGGCGGGCGCCTTTTCTTCAGGTAGGACTCATGCGCATATTGGACTCCAGTAGAGACTCATGGTAAACATCACGCAAGAATAGAACAGCAGTTGAACGTTCCGTTTCATGCATATACTCATTCCTGAGATAGGAGACTTGGAACGGCTGAGATCGATCCCAGTAGTGGCCGTGGATCTCGGTTTCGTTGCGAGCCGCTCATGCGGGCTTGCGACAAGCAGAAGTATAATGTATTCACCCAAATGCTTCAGCTTTGGCGACTGCGTCGAAGAACTGACTGGACTCCTTTCCAGCCAAGAAACTGTCATCCTCGTCATCGAAG
>CAIYSL010000116.1 GCA_903928915.1 uncultured Syntrophobacterales bacterium
CCGGCCGGACATCATGCTCCTGGACGAGCCCACCAACCACCTCGACACGGAGAGCATGGAGTGGCTCGAAAGCTGGCTCAAGGACTACCCCGGGACGATCGTCACGATCGCCCACGACCGCGTGTTTCTCGACAAGATCGTCACCGTGATCGCCGAGCTGGCCAACCGCACGATCACGATCTACAAGGGCAACTACTCCTACTACCTCGCCGAGAAGGAGCGGCGCCGCGAGGCGCTGAAGAAGGAGATGGAGCTCCAGCGGGCCGAGATCAAGCGGATCAAGGAGTTCGTCGAGCGGTTCCGGTACAAGGCCACCAAGGCAAGCCAGGTCCAGAGCCGCCTGAAACAGCTCGAAAAATTCGACCTCATCCAGGAGGAGGGGAGCGCCAAGGCCGTGACGATCCGCTTCCCGGAAAGCCCGCGGAGCGGCAAGGAAGTCCTCACCGTCCGGCGCCTCGCCAAATCCTACGGCGAGCTGACGGTGTTCCACGACGTGAACTTCACCCTGTACCGCGGGGAGAAGGCGGCCGTGGTCGGGGTGAACGGGGCGGGGAAATCGACCCTCTCCCGGATCCTCAGCGGCGCCGAAGCGCCGACCGCGGGCGAGGTGGCCGCCGGGCTGAACGTCAAGAAGGCGTTCTTTTCCCAGGAGAGCGCCCAGAACCTCGACTACCACCGGACGATCTGGGAGGAGGTCAGCGCCGCCGGAACACGGAGCAGCGACCAGGAGCGGCGGAACCTCCTGGGCGCCTTCCTCTTCTCCGGCGACGACATCCACAAGGAGATCTCGATCCTCTCCGGCGGGGAGAAGTCGCGCCTCGCCCTCTTGAAGATCCTGCTGACGGACACGAACCTCCTGATCCTCGACGAGCCGACCAACCACCTGGACATCAAGACCCGGGAGATTTTTCAGAACGCCCTGCTCACCTACCAGGGGACGATCCTGATCGTCTCCCATGACCGCTATTTCCTCGACTGTCTCGTCGACCGCGTCTTCGAACTGCGCGGCGGTGTCTGCCACGAGTACCGCGGCAACTACACCTACTTCATCGAAAAACGCCGTGAGGAGCAGACAGCGGCGGCAGCCCCGCCGCCTCCCCCCGCCCCGGCGGCACGCCCGGCCGGAGGAGCCGCCCCGCCGGCGGAGCGCCCGGCAGCCGGGGAGACCCTCCGCAAACCGGAAGAACGGGGCCGGAAGACCAAGGAGGAAAAGAGGCAGGAGGCGGAGGAGCGGAACCGGCTGTCGCGGGCCACGTCGGCTCTGAAACGCGAACTGGCCGAGACCGAAGCACAAATCGCCGCACTCGAGGCCAACCGGAAGGAAAACGAAGCGACCCTCTGCGAGCCGGAGATCTACCGTGAACCGGAACGGATCAAGCAGCTCAGCCAGGAGCTCAAGGAGACCTCCGCTCGGCTGGAGGACCTGTACTACCGATGGAACGACCTGACCCTCAGGATCGAGGCGCTGGAGGAGACCCTGCGCAACGAACCGGCCGTCAAAGCGGGATCATAAAAAAACGGGCCGGATGATCACCCCGGCCCGTTCGAGTCAATGCAGCCTGTCCTTGCCGGCCTAAGCGCCGTCCAGACCGGATTTCTCGGCCTTCTGGAACCAGCCTCCCGGATTGACGAAGAACTCCTCCGTATCCTTGAGGGAGGTGAAGTGCTCGTGTTCGATATCGGCCAGGAGCCCGAAGAAGGCCTTTTCCTTGGGGTCTGCCGACAGGTCCCTGAGCCGTGCGTAGAATGCCGCACCCTTGGCCTCGAAATCGATGGCCGTGCGGATCGCCTGGAGGTCGTCCTGATTCCCGGCGGCCGCCGGCTTGCCTGCTGTCGCTTTGGCGGCATTGAAGAAAATCGACTTGACGGCCGTGTCCTTTACCCTCAGGGGAACCGTCTCGGGCCATTTTTCCTCCTTCGTCCATACCGCGGAGAGCTGCTTCAGCCGTTCGTAGTGCTCCAGCTCTTCTCCGGCGATCTGGGTGAACATCGCCCTGCCCACGGCATTCTGCGACCGCTCGGCATTCGTCAGATAGAATTTATGCTCGTTCATCTCATTGTTCAGAGCAATCTCCAATGCGTTCAACCGTTCTTCCATGCTGTCTCCTTTCCGATCCCGTTCCCACTCAGTATCCGCTTGGCAGCCGCGAGCGGCATCCCGCGGCCGAACCTTCCCGCTATCGCTACCGATTCACCTGCCGGACTTCCCGCCTGTGCGGAAAGGCGGGTTCCCCGGAAATCCCGGAAACCCTGTTTGTGATTCGTACCAGATTTTCCCGTCTCGCTCAACCCGAAAAACATCCTCCCCGACAGGGCGCCCTTCATCCGGGGGTTCGAGCCGTATTTCCCCGTTTATCGCCGTTCTCGCTTGACTAACGTTGCGATTTTCCGTTTTATTTTACGACAACCCCAATATTGGGTGTTGACAAGCAACGGCATTGCGGAGTATGTCACGCCCAAGCGGAGTGGTCGTTCATCTCACCTGGCTGCTCCGTGTTTCCGTACACGGTCCGCAGGGCACGTTACCAAGCTGGGGGCACCCTCCCCCTCCGGACATCGCTTTCCGAACCGGTAACCACCATGGCCAACGACAGTCACGAAGACGGTATTGCGCTGGATATGGCACGGCTCCGGCATCCGGCAGAGTGGCAGCCCCCCCTCCCCTCTCAACTGTTCCACCATCAGGACATCTTTCAAGCCGCCGCATCCGCTCCCCCGGTCTCACAGAAGGGGATGGTCAACACACTCCACTACATCCACTTCACCAACGGTACGGTCATGGTCCATGCCAGCGAACCGCGCTACGGCGAGGACTTCATCCTGAAGGCGTACATCGACGCCTGCCCGCCGGGAGAGATCGTCTGCCGCTTCGCCGAGGACTCACCGCCGTTTCCGGAAGGCGCGACGATCCCTCACGTGATCGTATCGGACGGCCTGTCGCTGATCCTGATCCCGATCCGGCTGACCACACTGAGGGCAGACGGGTTCACGGCGGCGCTCCCGGAGAAGGGGCATCTCCTGGGAAAGCGCCGTACGAAGCGGCATGCCGCCCGGGGGATCACCGTCGGACTCACCCAGAGCGGGTTTCTGGCCCACGGAGAGCTGCTCGATTTCAACCCTCACGCCTTCCGCGTCCGGCTGATCCCGGATGCCGGCGGTTCCTTCATCTGGCTGAACGCCCAGAGCCCCTGCACGATCTATCTGCAGAACGGCCAGAAGACCCTGTTCTCCGGAATCTGCCGCTGCGTCCGGCAGACGGGGAGCCTTTTCGAGCGGGAGATGGTCCTTGAACCCGTCGACGAGGATATCCGGCGCTTCCAGAAGAAGTCGGTCCGCACCCCCCGCCTGCAGGTGACGCCGACCCCGTCCGCCCACTTCGAACACCCCTTTTTCAAGCGGCCGATCCAGCGGGACATCTGTGACCTGACGTTTACCGGTTTTTCCGTCGAGGAGAAAGAAACCGAAGAGGTGCTGATGCCGGGGATGATCATCCCCAACCTGGAAATCCGGTATGCCGGCGTCCTGAAGATGAACTGCGAGGCGCAGGTCGTCTACCGCCGGCCGCAGGGTCGGGGGATGATCCGCTACGGCCTGGCCATCCTCGACATGGATTTTCGGTCCTATCGTCACCTGAGCCATATCATGGTCCATGCCGGCGACCCCCATGCCCGGTTTGCCAGTATGGTGGAGATGGACTCGCTCTGGGAGTTTCTGTTCGACACCGGGTTCATCTATCCCAAGAAGTACCACCTGCTCCAATCCTCCCGCAATGAGTTCAAGGAGACCTACCGCAAGCTCTACCAGGAGGATCAGGAGATCGAGGCCCACTTCACGTACGAGAAGAACGGGCGGATTTACGGCCATGTGTCCATCTTCCGGGCGTACCAGCGGGCCTGGATGGTCCATCACCTCGCGGCACGGCCGCTGGACGGAAAGCGGACCGGCCTGTTCGTGTTGAAGAACGTCCTGCGGTTCTTCGACGGCCTCTACCGGTACCCCTCGATCCGCATGGATCACATGCTGTTCTATTTTCGTCCTGAAAACCACTTCCCCAACCTCTTTTTCGGAGGGTTCGCCCGGCACCTCGCGAACCCGCGGGCCTGCTCGCTGGACCTGTTCGCCTATCTCTGCCATCCCACCGCCGGACCGCACGCCCCCCTGCCGCCGGGGTGGGAGCTGACGAACTTCGACACCCGCTGGCTTCCCGAACTGGAACGATTCTACCGGCACGCCTCGGGCGGTCTGTACCTGGATGTCCTGCGCCTCGGTCAGTCGGGCGAGGAGAGCCAACCGCTGGAAGAGGTCTATCAACGGCACGGGTTCCTCCGGCAATGGCGCGTCTACGCGCTGGCCCACGAACAGACGCTGAAGGCCGTGTTCATCGTCAACCACTCCTCGGCCGGATTGAACCTCTCCGAGCTGCTCAACAGCATCCAGATCATCGTTACCGACCCGAACGCCATGCCCTGGCCGGTCCTCGCCACGGCACTGTCCCGCCTGACTCCGGAATTCGACGTGGCGCACGTGCCGCTCTTGATCTATCCCTCTGCCTATCCGGCCACCCAGGGGCTGGCGGTCGATAAACAGTACCTGCTCTGGATCCTCGACACCCAGTACGGGAAGGAATACCTCGAATACATGGATAAGAAGACCAAGCTTACGTTGCGCTTCCTGTTGAAGCACCTGTTGCGGAAGATCCTGCCGAGATGACGCCCCGTCAAATTATCTTGACACGCAACCATCCGCTTCATATAGAGCACGTACCGACAGGTGTGTGCGGGCCGGCAGTGGTCCCCCCTTCGCCCGGCGGGAACGGCGCGACGGCGGTTCCGGGTTCCCTGCCGTGAGGGTTACAGAAACGGGTACGATTGTTCATGGGTAAGCAGGCCATTCAGATAGAAGCGATACCGCTGCAGGTAACGCTAAAAACGACGGTACGGCATGCCGCGGCAACCAGGGACGAAGGCGAGAGCATCTGGGTCCAGGCAAGGCGGAACGGCTCCACGGGGTACGGCGAGGGCTGCCCGAGGGTCTACGTGACGGGAGACGACCTGGCGACGAGCGTGCAGTGGGTCCGCGAGAATTTTTCTACCGGCAGGGTGGCGTTCGAAACGCCGGATGACCTCATGCGGTGGGGGGAACTGAACAGCTCGCTCATCGACGAGTACCCTTCCGCGTGGTGCGCCACGGAGATGGCGCTGCTCGACCTTTTTTCCCGCGAGCAGGGCTGCACCGTTGAAACGCTGCTCGGACTGGACGGCTACAAGCTCTGCGGGCGCTATACCGCCGTTCTGGGAGATGAAACGAGGTGGAAATTCACGACCCAGGCGGATCAATACCTGATCCGGGGACTTTCGGACTTCAAGCTCAAACTGAACGGGAATCTCGAACGGGACAGGGAAAAGCTGGAGATACTCGCTGACCTGTGCGTCCAGCACAACGTCAAGGATATACGGATTCGTTTCGACGCGAATAATCTCTGGAAGGATCGCTGCGCAGAGGCCGTCGCGTACCTGACGGCTCTGGGAGGCGCGGTATTCGCCCTGGAGGAGCCCGTGGGGGCGCGCGCTGTCGCCGACATGGGCAGGATCAGCCTGGCTATGGGGCTGCCGATCATCCTGGATGAGAGTCTCTGTACGCTGGATGATCTGTCTCTCTACCGGAATGCGCCCGGTGAATTCATCGCCAACATCAAAATATCCCGGGTGGGAGGGATCGTTCGGGCCCTGCGATTGATCGCGGAATTGAAACGACTGGGCTGGCCGATCATCATCGGCTGCCACGCCGGGGAAACCTCGCTGCTCACACGCGCCGCGCTCGTGGCCTCCTCCGCCGCCGGCGAAAGCCTTATCGCGCAGGAAGGGGCGTTCGGCGATTATCTGATCGAACGGGAGCCGGCGGAACCGATACTGAGGTTCGGTCGGAACGGTCTTTTGAATTTGAGCGACCCCTATTACCGCAAGACGGCGCGGGGGCTGGAGCTGATCCCGGCCGAGAACTGGAAAACCGGGTTCGGCATCCGGGGACGCATGCCCGTAGCCCCCGACGACGGCTCGCCGAATATCGGCGTGCTCGCCATGCCGGACAACTACAGGATCCACTACCGCGCCTGGGGTGACACCGCGGGCGAAGAGGTGGTGATGATTCTGCACGGGATGATGGATCATTCCGGCTGGCAGGCGCCTCTGGCAAAGGAGCTCCGCGCGCGGGCGCCGCACGTCACCGTCGTGGCGCCGGACAGGCGGGGGTTCGGCCTCAATGAAAACCGCGGGGACCTGGGTTCGATTCAAGCCGGACTGGATGATGTGGTGCGCCACGTCGAATTTCTGAAACGGTCCTTTAACCGGGTGCATCTCGCCGGCTGGTGTCAGGGGGCGCAATACGCCGCCATTACCGCATCCCGGCTGGGAGACTCCCTCGCCAGCCTCATCCTGCTTGCCCCGAGTTTTTTCTGGAATGAGCGGTTCGGGTCCGTCCTGACGACCGCCGAAAAGATCGTTCTCAGCATGCTCGCCGCGTTCCGGCTCAAACCCGAACGGGATCAGGCCTGCATCCCGATTCCGATGGAGCCGTCCGACTTCACCCTGGTTAACGAATGGCTCGATTTTATCGTCACCGATACCCTGAAGACAACCATGGTCACCCTGAAGTCGTTAACCGTCATGGAAGATATCCAGGAGCTTTCCTCGCTCTTCTCGCTGCTGCGGAGCACGCTGCCCGTGCTTACGATCACGGCAAAGTATGACCGGATCGTGGACAATAAGAAAGTCCTGCAGTTCATCGGCGGCCACTTCACCGATGCGGGCCGGAACCGTCTGGTCCAGCTGAAATGCGGCCATGCGCTCCAGTTTGAAAAAACCAAAGACGTTGCAGCCGAACTTCTCGCGTTCATCCGCCAGGCAGCCGAGGCTGCCCGGGATTGCGATGCCCCGGCAGGGCATTTCCAGGCCGAGCGGATCTGAGGGGTGGGCGGAATCGGCGGGCGCGTCCTGGGACAGTGATAAGGTGGGTATCCGATGGAAACACGAAGCGGCGACAGGAATTCTACTCCTCCGGATCAGGAACGGCCGCAGGAAGCGGCGGCGGACAATACCCCGCTGTACAATAGCCGCATCATCAAGAACTACGTCGAGTATCTGCGGGTTCACTACCCCGATATCAGCATCGCCTCTCTGCTGAAGTACGCCGACATCGAATCATACCAGCTGGATGACGAGGGCCACTGGCTGACGCAGCGGCAGGTGGACCGTTTCCATGAACTCCTTGCGCAGAAGGTGGATAATCCTGCCATCGCACGGGAAGTGGGGCGGTTTTCCGCAAGTTCGCAGGCTTCCGGGGCCGTGCGACAGTACCTGCTGGGGTTCTTGAGCCCCGCGATGGCATACTCGGTAATCGAGAAGATGCATCCGAACGTCAGCCGTGCAGCGGTATTGAAGACCACCCCGCTCGGCGCTGATAAGATCGAGATGAAAGTATCATTGATGCCCAACGTGGTTGAAAAGCCCTACCAGTGCCTGAACCGGATAGGCATGCTGGAAGCCATCGCCAAGCTATTCACGAAGGAATTTGCCGTAATCGACCACCCCGTCTGTCTCCACAAGGGCGGGGATTGCTGTCTGTACACCGTTTCGTGGACCAAGACCCCGACGTTCGTCTGGAAGCGGATCCGTAACTATTCTTTCATATTCGGCATAATTGCCTGCATCCTGTCATTGAGTTACGTCCCTCCCCTGTATTGGGATGCGCTCGTCCTGTCGTTCATACTGTTGATGATGGGGATGACGCTGTACGGCGAGCATCGGGAGAAACAGGATCTGATCGTCAAGATCCGGAATCAGGGAGACGCCGCGGACCGGCTAATCGATCAGATCAACGTCGGCTACAACAACGCCCTCCTCGTCCAGGAGATCGGCCAGGCGACCTCGTCGATCCTCGACATCCAGCAGCTGCTCACTGTCATCATCGAGGCCCTGGAGAAGCGCCTCGATTTCGACCGCGGCATGATCATGCTGGCGAATCGGGAGCGGACCCGTCTCGTCTACATGAACGGCTACGGATACAACCCGGAACAGCGGGAATACCTGGAAAACATCGAATTCCACCTCGACAACCCCAAGTCCCGCGGGGCCTTCGTCGTCTCCTTCCGGAACCAGACCCCCTTACTGATCAACGATATCAGCGAAATCGAGAAAGACTTCTCGCCGCGCAGCGTCGAGTTTACCAAGAAGATGGGAACCCATTCCTTCATCTGCGTCCCCATCGTCTTCAAGGGAGAGTCCCTGGGGATCCTGGTCGTGGACAACATCCGCTCCAAACGCCTGTTCAGCCAGAGCGACATGAGCCTGCTGATGGGGATTGCGCCCCAGATCGCGATCAGCATCAACAACGCCATCTCCTACCGGAAGATCGCGGAGAGTGAAAAGCGGTTCCGGTCGCTCAGCGAAAGCGCCCCCGACATCATCTACACGATCGACAGGCAGGAGGTATTCACCTACGTCAACCCGGCATGGGAGCGGATCCTGGGCCACCGCGTCGAGGACGTGCTGGGGAGGTACTTCACCGATTTCCTCCGGCCGGACGACAGCCCGGTCAATTTCTCTTTCTTCACGGACGCCTCCGACCAGGAGCGCGCCATCCAGGATATTATCGGGACGTTCCTGCACAAGGACGGATCGGACCGGTACTTCAGCATCAGCGGCGCCCCGAACCTCGATTCGGAGGGGAGGGTGATCGGCGTGGTGGGTACGCTGAAGGACGTGACCGAGAGCGTGCTCTCCGAGGTCAGGCTCAAACAGAGCTTCGACAAGCTGCAGCATGCCCTGGGCAGCACCATCCAGGCCATCTCCAAGATCGTGGAATCGCGCGACCCCTACACATCGGGGCACCAGGAACGGGTCGCGCGGCTGGCGACGGCCATCGCAGGGGAGATGGGTCTTTCCGGGGACGTGATCGAATCGATCCGTATGGCCGCCACGCTGCACGACGTGGGCAAGATCAACGTCCCGGCGGAGATCCTGAGCAAGCCGAAGCAGCTCACCGAGATCGAGCAGTGCATGGTCCGGATGCACTCCGAGGTCGGCCACGACATCCTGGCGCCGATCGCCTTCCCCTATCCCGTCGCCCAGATCGTCGCCCAGCACCACGAGCGGATGGATGGGACCGGATACCCCGCGGGTCTGAAGGGAACGAACATCATGCTGGAGGCTCGCATACTGGCCGTGGCGGATGTGGTCGAGGCCATGGCCTCCCATCGCCCCTACCGGCCCGCATTCGGCCTCGACCGGACGCTCGACGAGATCGAGCGCTACCGGGGGACCCGCTACGACGAGGCGGTCGTGGGCACGTGCATCAAGCTGTTCAACGAGAAGCAGTTCGTCCTCTGAGACCGGCGCAGGGCGCGCAGGCGCCGCTTCCTCACTCGCCGTACTGTTCCCGGATCCATGACCGGTACTCGCCGCTGCGCACCCGCTCGCACCAGGCGCGGTTGTCGATGTACCACCGGACCGTCTTCCTGAGCCCCGAGGCAAAGGACTCCGCCGGCGACCAGCCCAGTTCCCCCCGCAGCTTCGCAAAATCGATGGCATAGCGGCGGTCATGGCCGGGCCGGTCCTTCACGAAGGTGATCAGCCCTCGCCGCGAACCCCCTCCGGGAGGCGGCACGAACTCGTCCACGAGATCGCAGATCATCTCCACGAGGGCGATGTTCTCCATCTCGGCCTGACCGCCCACGTTGTAGGTCTCCCCGCGCCGGCCCCGCGCCATAATCTGCCGGATCGCCTCGCAGTGGTCGGTCACGTACAGCCAGTCCCGCACGTTCCTTCCGTCCCCGTACACGGGCAGGGGCTTCCCCTCCAGGGCGTTGATGCAGACCAGCGGGATCAATTTTTCCGGAAACTGGTAGGGGCCGTAGTTGTTCGAACAGTTGGAAAGGGTCGTGGGCAGGCCGTAGGTTTCGTGGTAGGCCCGGACGAGATGGTCGGAGGATGCCTTCGAAGCGGAGTAGGGGCTGTTCGGCCGGTAGGGAGTCTCCTCGGTAAAGGCCCCGGCGGGCCCCAGGCTTCCGTACACCTCGTCGGTGCTGATGTGGTGGAACAGCCGGAAGCCGCTCCCCCGCTCCCGTGCCGCCTCCAGCAGGTTGAAGGTGCCGACGATATTCGTCTGGATGAAACTGCCCGGCCGCAGGATCGAGCGGTCCACATGGGACTCGGCGGCAAAATGGCAGACGGCGTCGATCCCGTACTGAGCGAAGATCGCCCGCATCGCCGCGGTATCGCAGATGTCCGCGTTCCGGAAGATGTAGCTCCCGGGCCGCGCCCCGGCCACACCGGAGAGGTTTTCGGGATTCCCGGCATAGGTCAGGCTGTCCACATTGATGATCCGCCCCCCAAAATCCGGCCTCGACAGCAGGTGGCGGATGAAGTTGCTCCCGATGAACCCGCACCCTCCGGTGACCAGCAAATTATCGATCTCCATGGATCTCCTTTCCCTCCCCGCGGGCGGACGGCCCCGCAGCGTCAGTCCGTTCCGGTCAACACGAAGGCCGCCCAGACGCGGGGGGGCTGCCCCTCCCGCACCATCCGGAGCTGTGCCGCGCGCAGCGCCGCGGACAGCGGCTCCTTTCTCTCCAGCTGCCGGTAGAACACATCCCAGAGGCGGGAGGCCGCCCGGTCCTCGACGTACCAGAGCGTCGAGACGACCGCGGGACTTCCCGCCGCAAGAAAGGCCCGCTGCAGCGCGGCCAGGGACCGCCCTTCCGGGTCCCGCTCCGGGACGGTGTCGCAGCCGCTCAGGACGGCAGCCCGTCCCGGGGCGCGCAGCCGGGCGATCTCGGCAACGGTCAGCATCCCGTCCTGACCGGCGCCCGGCGTCAGCAGCAGCCCCGAACGCAGGGGGTCTTCGGGATCGCACACCCCCCGGACGGCAAAATGGTAGAAGTCGTACGCCGTCGTCAGCCCGGCCGCCGCCGCCTCCGACGCCTGCCCCTGGCGCAGGACCGTCGCGTGGCCCACGCGTTTGCGGATCAGCGCCAGCTCCTCCGCCCCGCGGTGGAGGTCCAGCGCCTCGTTCTCCAGATCGGGGTCACCCAGGGCGAGGATCCGCATCCCCGCCGGCTCCTTCGCCGCCCTGACCTGCGCGAGCGACTCCAGCTCGGGAAGCTGGAACAGCGAAAATCCCTCGACGAGGAACTTTTCCCGGTACCGCAGGGCCGCAAAGGGGAGATAGGCGAGCGCGTCGTCGGGGATGAACCCGAGCCGCTCCCCGGAGACGAAGGGGATCACCGGTTTGAGCAGCAGATCGTAGGCCCTGCGGCTGAGCCGGTCCGTGTTTCGCCGGTCCCGGTCGCGCACGGCGCCGAGAAACGAGAAGACCAGCTCCCGCAGCCCCGCCCGGGTGAGTGCGACCCGCTCCAGGTGCACCGCCGTACGGTTGATCGCCCACACATACAGGTCCTTCTCCGTCGCGAAGTACGCAAACAGGGTGGTGTTGTCGTCGAGCAGCCGCTGCGCGGCAACGCCGTCGATTCCGCCGGCGACGACCAGGGCCGGGAGCCGTCTGTCCTCCGCATCCGGACGGGCGATCAGCCCGCGATAGGCCGCCTCGGCCCGGGCGAGCCGGGCGAGCAGTTCGGCCGTGCGCGCCTCCCCGGAGATCCGCAGGATGCGCCGCTGGAGGGCGGTCATCTCCCCGCCGAGCTGACGCAGCCGCTCCAGCAGCTCCCGTTCCCGCGGTCCCCTGCCGATGTCCGCATCGGCCAGGAGCTCCGCCGTCGCGAGCCCCTTTGCCTTCTGGGCGGCCAGCAGGGCATCGTCGATCCGCCGTTCGGCGGCGTACAGCCCCACGAGCATCTCGTACAGCGCCCGTCGCTGCGGCCGCATGCTCCGGCCCAGCATCCCCGCCGCGGCTGCCCCGGGCCGCTGACCCGCGAGGATCGCGTCCGCTTCCCCGAGGACCGTGATGGCTTCCCCGACCCGCCCTGCGGCGCGGTAGTGGCGGGCCAGCAGAAGCCGCGCCCAGATCCGGTAGGGTGCCGCACGGTACCGGTCGGCAACCTCCTTCGCCGCTTCCGCAGCCCGGAGTCCCTCGCTGCGCTCGGGACCGCCGAGCCCGAGCTCGCCGTGAAACAGCAGACTCCAGAGCAGCCCCTCGCGGTGACCCGCCCGGTCCGCCAGCTCGGCCGCGGCACGAAGAAGGTTGAACGCTTCGGCACCGCCGTCTTGGATTCCCGCGTCCAGCCCCCAGAAGGCGTTCGCCTCGGCGTCACTCCTGAGCAGGCCGCGCCCGGCCAGGATCGGTCCGAGCGGCGACTGCCGCAGCTGCTCGTTTGCGGCCAGTGCCTCCCGGAGATGGGCGCTGCCTTCCCCCGCCTTCACCGCCGGCAGCCCTGCGCGCATGGGCGGGCCGTAAGCCGCCAGCAGCGCCGGCAGGCGCTCCGCCAGGACCGCCGCCGTCCCGGCGGCGAGCTCGGTGTCGCGCCGCAGCCGCAGCAGGCTGAGGTCGCCCCGGGGGGCCGGATTGTCCCGCAGGGCCTGCCGGAGAGGCTCTCGGGCCGCGGCGGGGTCGCCGCCGAGCAGGGCGATGCGGCCCGCCACGTACCCCGGAAAGGCGCTCAGCGGCGGCGCCTGCCAGCGTTCGGCCCCCTCCCGCAGCAGGGCGGACGCTTCCCGCTCGCGGCCCGCGCACTGCAGCAGGAGCGCCTTTTGCGCGAACGCCAGCCCCTCACCGGAGAAATCCCGCTGCCCGGAAAACAGCGCCGCGGCCCGGCCGATAAAATGGAGCGCCTTTTCCTCTTCCCCTTCCGCCGCGGCACGGTCCGCCACGGCAAGGAAGATCTGCGGTGCCATCGGGTCGGAAACCGCGGCGCCGAGCAGCCGGTCCCGGTATTCCCGCGGGATCTCCGCATCGTGGGGGCCGGTAAGCTCGACCCTGGGCGGGACGGCCGGAGGGGGCACCACGGCCTTCTCGACCGCCTTCCCGCAGCCGGCAAGGACGAGCAGAACAGACAAGGCAACGACGAGCCGCTTCGGAGCGGAACGCCTCCCCATCGATCCCCGACTGTACTGGAGACGCTGCATCATACACCCCTGCCGCTGTCCGTCGCCCCCTGCGGGGGAACCGGCGCGGCTCACAGGTACGACCGGGCCCCGAGAAAGGTCCGGCTGTAATACCCCTGGCCGAGGGAATCCCTCCTGATCCGTTTCCCCTTCCCCGGGGAGTGGATGAACTGGCCGTCGCCGGCATACACCCCCACATGGGAAACGGCAGTCCCGGTCTTGGCGAAGAAAATGAGATCCCCTTTTTCCAGAGACGCCCGATCAACGGGGGTTCCGGAGGCAAACTGCTCCCCCGACGTACGGGGGATGTCGAACCCGTTGAGCTGGTAGACCGTCATCGTCAGTCCGCTGCAGTCAAACCCGGTTTCGGCGGAAGCCCCTCCCCAGAGGTAGGGAACGCCGAGAAAACTCCGGGCAGTGCGGACCAGCTCCTCCCGGAGATAGGCCTCTCCCCGCTCCTCCCGCCTGGCCAGGGAGTACTGATCGGGGCTGACGATGAAGAATTCCTCGATCACCCCCGCAGCCCTGATCTCCTCTGCCTTGGCCAGGGCCGCTTCCCGGGTTGGAAAATTCCCGAACCGGACCTTGAACAGCCCCTTGCCGGCCACGAAGTAGGTCGCGGCGAGTCCCCGCGACTGCAGCGAGCGGGTCAGGCGGGCGGCGTTCTCCGCGACCGCGAACGCCCCGGCCTGGATCGTGTACCCCAGCCGGGGGGCCGCAGCCCTCTCGGGCACCTTCGCCGCCGGGGCAGGCGGGCGCACCGCCGGCCGGCCGCACCCCCCGATGAGGCAGAGCAGGACGACGGCCCCGGCTGCGTACCGACTCCGCCGCAGAACTGCCGTGTCTATGCCCATCGCATCACCCCCTCCGCTTCATCCGCCTCTGCCCCGGCGATTGCCGGCAGCCGCGGCCGGACCATCCTCAGGAAACCGGCCGGCAATTGCCGGCGGCAGCCCAGCGCCGGCGGACCAGCGCGCGGGCCTCCTCGGCCGTGGCGATCTCCCCGCCCAGCTGGGCATCCTCGACCGCGTCGAGGATCTCCTTGAACAGGGGGCCGGGCGTGCAGCCCATCCCGATCAGGTCCCTGCCGGTCAGCAGCGGGGCAGGACGGAGCTCCTCGGCAGAATACTCCTTAAGCTTCCCCCGGCAGAACTCGTAATTCTCCAGCAGACCGTGGCTTCCCAGGCAGTCGAGCCGGTGGAGTTCGAGATGGAGAGCGAAATCGGGCATCCGGAGGAACCGTTTCAGCCGGTTCGGCCGCATCTCCCGGACGTTCATGAAGCGCATGTGCTCCCGGACAAGGGCCAGGACCGTAGACCTCTCCTCACCGGAAAAGCGGAGCCGCTGCAGGATCAGCGCGGCGATCCGCTCCCCCTCCTGGACATGGCCGTAGAAATGGACCCCGGCGGCGTCCTCGAACCGGGTATCGGCCTTGCCCACGTCGTGCAGCAGGGCCGCCCAGGCGAGGCGCGCGTCCGCGTCGCCCGGCAGGAGGGCGAGCATCCGGAGGGTATGCTCCCAGACGTCCCCCTCGGGGTGGAAGGCCGGGGGCTGGTCGACCCCCTTGAGGGCCGCCACTTCGGGCAGCAGCTCGGCCAAAAGCCCGCTTGCGGCAAGCAGTTCCATCCCGCGCCGCGCCCCGCCGCTCGTCAGCAACCGGGAAATCTCCTCGCGGATCCGTTCGGCGCTTATCCCCCGGATCGCGGAGGCGTGCCTTTGGATCGCCGCAAAGGTATCGGCGTCGATCGTGAAATCGAGTGCAGCGGCGAACCGGACGGCCCGGAGCATCCGCAGCCGGTCTTCGGCGAAGCGCTCGTCGGGGGCGCCGATCGTGCGGATCAGGCGCCGCTCGATGTCGCCGCGCCCCTCCACGTAGTCCACGATCCGCCCCGTCTCCGGGTCCATCAGCAGGCCGTTGACCGTAAAGTCCCGGCGCTGGACATCCTCCGCGGCGGTGGCAAAGGCCACCCGCGCGGGGTGGCGTCCGTCGTCGTAGTCCGCCTCCGTCCGGAAGGTGGCCACCTCGTAGGGACGGTCGTTTTCCACGACGAGCACCACGCCGAAACGGGCGCCCACCGGCGCAGTCCGGGGGAAGAGGGACTGGACCTCCTGGGGCCGCGCCGAGGTGACGATGTCGAAATCCTTCGGGTCGACGCCGCGCAGGAGGTCCCGGACGGAGCCGCCCACCCAGAACGCCTCATGACCGGCCGCGCGCAGCCGGCGGACGATGGCAACGGCTTCATCCCGCACGGAGAGTACCCCCCGGGGCGCTTCCCCTCACCCGCCGCCGGAGGAAGCAGCCGAAGGTGCCGCACGGCAGGATTCCCGCCGCGGTAGAGGCGGCGGGGGCGGACGTCGCGGCGGTGCGGCCGGGCGAGACGCGGCAGGCGCCGCTCACCGGGGTCGTATGCGCCACGGACGCCCCTCCGTATCCCGCTCCACCCAGTCCGGCCATGCGGTCGCCCCGTTTCCCCCCGCGAACAGCGGGGCCAGATGGTTCGTCGGTCCGTGTCCGCCGCCCAGCCGCCAGGAGTACCGCACCGCTTCGGTGATGTAGCCCTTGGCCCGCGTCACCGCCTCGCCGACGTTCATCCCGCCGGCGAGGCCGGCGGCGATCGCCGCCGAATAGGTACAGCCCGTGCCGTGCGTATCGGCCGTCGCGATCCGCGGCGCCGAGAACTCACGGAACACGCAGCCGTCGTACAGGAGATCCACCGCGTCCCCGGCGGCAAGGTGCCCCCCCTTGACGAGCACATGCCGCGCCCCGAGACGGTGGATGATCCGCGCCGCCTCCCGCATCCGGTCCACCGTCTCGATCGCGATTCCGGCTAGGACCTCGGCCTCGGGGATGTTCGGCGTCAGGACGAAGGCCAGCGGGATCAGCTCGGCAATCAGGGCCTCCTTCGCCTCCTCCCGGATCAGCCGCGCCCCCCCCTTGGCCACCATCACCGGATCGACGACGAGTCTCTCGACGCCGTACCGGCGGATCTTCCCGGCCACGGCGCGAATGATATCCGACGAGGCCAGCATTCCCGTCTTGGCCGCATCGATCCCGATGTCCTTTGCCACGGCATCGAACTGGGCTTCCACGAACTCGACCGGCACGTCGTGAATCCCGTGCACCCCCTGGGTGTTCTGGGCCGTGAGCGCGGTGATGACGCTCATCCCGAACCCGCCGAGCGCCGTGATCGTCTTGAGGTCCGCCTGGATCCCCGCCCCTCCGCCGGAGTCGGACCCGGCGATCGTCAGTACCCTGACCGGTTTCATTCCTTCTCCTCCCCCGGGAACACCCCCGGCCGGAAATACCGCACCGCCAGCAGCCGTCCCCGCTCCACCTCGATCACCCCCCGGGCGGCCGCCAGGCGGTTGCTGGTCCCGCGGGGGCGCCCCACCGTCAGGGCCGCCCTGGTCAGCGGATACTCGAACCCCGTCAGGGTGATGCCGGCCGCATCCCCGGCAAAGGGGAACAGGGAAACGGTCTGGCCCGCCTCCCCCGCGACCTCCGTCCGGCCGATGACGAGGAACACCTCGCACCACTGATCGACCAGTTTGACGGCCACTCCCCGCTCCGCCCCCCGCATCAGCAGCGACACGTTCGCCAGGGTGTGGTCGATCCGGTACCCCAGCCCCCCCCAGATCCAGACCTCCGCCGGGTCCAGGGCAAAGGCCTCGTCGAGCGCCAGTTCGGTGTCCGTTTCGTCCTTCTGCCGGGGATGGCGGATGAACCGGACCCCCTGCGCCTCGTAGTGCCGGATGCTCTCCCCGTCCAGGGAGTCCATATCGCCGACGATGAGCGTGGGAACGATGCCGGCGGCGCGCAGATGGCGGGCGCCCCGGTCGGCGCAGATCACCGCCGCGGGCTTCGCCGCTGCCGCCTGTTGCCGGAGAAACGCCGGATCGCCCAGCTCTCCCCCGGTCACGACGAATACCACCGTTTCCATGCGCGCATCCCGCCTGCCCCGGAGCCCCCCGCGGGGATGCCGGTGCACGAAAAAAAGGGCCATACCCATATCGCCGGGCATGGCCGCTGCTGGAGACTCCCCGCGGGTGTTCACCCGGCCATTCCCTGCGCTGGCATCGCCCGGATCAGGTTGGAAGGGCAGCTTCTCAGCCGGAATCGGCGCCCCGCGCTCTTGGCCCGCTTGTACCGCGAAAGCCCCGTGAAATCAAGCCCGATTCCATCGGCCGCCGCCAAGCCGATCCCTGCCCGGCAGACCTCCCGGCCGGCCATGCCGGCCAGCGGCGCCTCGGGGGGCCGGGCGTCGGCGGCACCGCGCCGACGAGACCGAGGCCCCCCGTCCGGCAACGGGGAGGCGGATCCGCATCAGAGGTATGCCGGCGCGAGCGGCCGGTCCCCGCAATGCCGGACTCGCAAACAAGGGCTTGTTCGATGGTCTATAATAGGCTATTGTCCGGTCAGTCTTTGGGGTGAGGAGGACCATGAAGATCCTGCTTGTGTATCCGACAGCCTTGGATCAGACGGGTGCGCCGGTCAAATACAGAAAAGCCTATCTGCCGCCCTTGTCTCTGGCGATAATCGACAGCCTGACGCCGCAACGGCACGTCGTGAAGATCGTCAACGATTGCGTCGAACAGCTGGATTTCGACGCTGATTTCGACCTCATCGGGATAACCGCCCTGACCGCGCAGGCCCCACGGGCATACCAGATTGCCGACGCCTTCCGAAGCCGCGGCAAGAAGGTCGTCCTGGGAGGCATTCACCCTTCGCTCATGCCCGCCGAGGCGCAGGCGCATGCCGACGCCGTGGTCATCGGGGAGGTCGAGGAGCTCTGGGGGGAAATTCTCGCGGATTCCGAGAACAACCGCCTCAAGGGCATCTACCGGAACGATCAGCCGCCCGACCTGCAACGGTTGATCATCCCGAAATGGGACAAGGTGAATCTCACCCTGTACCGGCGCTCACTCGGCCCCCGGCACATGCCGCGGATGCCCATCTATACGACGCGAGGGTGTGTCCATAATTGCAAATTCTGCTCCGTGTCCAAGTTTTTCGGCCACCGGTATCGGCATAAGCCCATAGAGAACGTGCTCAAGGAACTAGATGCAGTCCGTGCGGACAGCTATTTCTTTGTGGACGACAACATCATCTGCAATCCCGATTTTTCCGCAGAGCTGTTCGAGGCGCTGGCGAACAAGAACATCCGCTGGATGTCCCAGGCGACCACGACCATACTCCAGCACCCGCATCTGATCGAACTGGCCGCCAAGGCGGGATGCAAGAGTTTGTTCTTCGGGATTGAATCGCTCAATGCCGATAACCTGAAATCCGTGAAGAAGGGATTCAACCATCCCGAGGCGTACGTCGAACTTCTCGAGCGGGTGGACAGAGCAGGGATCCGGCCCTGGCTGAGCGTGATCGTCGGTCTCGACCACGACGACCACCGGGAGTTGAAGCGGACGATCGCTTTCCTGAAGGACATCAACATCGGGAGCGTCGTTCTCTGGGTCCTCACCCCCCTGCCCGGGACCGATCTGTACGAGGAGATGAAACGCGCCGGACGCATCCTGGATACCGACTGGTCGCGCTACGATGCCAGCAGGGTCGTCTATCAGCCGCTCCACTTTACCCCGCAGGAGCTGAGCGATGAATTCTGGGAAATGTATCTTGAGCTGTATTCCTGGCCCCGTGTCTTCAGGCACACGGTGCGCTTTTTGCGCTCCCGGAGAAAACCGCTCAGTCAGCTGCTGGTCGATCTTAAGCTGCAGTATTACACCCGGGTACAGCTGATCGACCGCACCCATCCGATGGCAATGGGCGTGCAGAGAGTGCCCTAGAGGAGCCATGCGCGACGACAGCAGATCCATCTGGTCCTGGGCTCTGTACGACTGGGCCAACTCCGCCTTTGCGACGACGGTGATGGCGGGGTTCTTCCCCCTCTTCTTCAAGGGCTACTGGACCAACCCCGACAACCCCACGCAGAGCACTTTCGCCCTGGGGCTGGCCAATGCCGCCGCGTCGGTCATCGTCGCCGCCCTGGCCCCCTTCCTGGGCGCCGTCGCCGACCGTGGTTCGGCGAAGAAACGGTTCCTGCTGCTGTTCACCTTCCTGGGCTGCGTCATGACCGGCGCGCTCTGGCTCGTCGAGCGGGGCGACTGGCCGCTGGCAGTCCTGTTCTACGTAGCCGCCAACGTGGGCTTCTCCGGCGGGATGACCTTCTACGACTCGCTCCTGCCCGGGGTCGCCCCGGCCGAGCGGATCGACTACGCCTCCTCGCTGGGATATGCCCTGGGCTACTTCGGCGGCGGCATCCTGTTTTCCCTGAATGTCCTGATGTACCTGAAACCCGCGCTGTTCGGGATCGCCGACGGCGCCACGGCGATCAGGATCGCCTTTCTGTCGGTCGGCCTCTGGTGGGCCCTGTTTGCGCTTCCGCTGTTCCTGTTCGTCCGCGAACCCGCCGTCAGGGAGCCGGCGCCGCTGGGGAGGGCCTTTGGGCAGGGATGGCGGCAGCTCACCGGGACGCTCCGCGAAATCAGGCGCCTGCGGGTGGTCGGGCTGTTCCTGATCGCCTACTGGCTCTACATCGACGGGGTGGACACGATCATCCGGATGGCCGTCGACTTCGGCATCACCCTGGGATTCCCGGCGAGCGCGCTGATCACGGCGCTCTTGATGGTCCAGTTTCTCGCCTTCCCCGCCACGCTCCTCTACCTGAGGGTCGCCGGCCGCCTCGGCGTGAAACCGGCGATCCTGATCGCCGTGGCGGGGTACTGCGGGATCACGGTGGTCGGCTATTTCATGGATACGCAGTGGCACTTCTTCGCCCTGGCCGCCGGGGTCGCCCTGTTCCAGGGGAGCGTCCAGGCCCTGAGCCGCTCGCTGTATGCGCGGATCATCCCGGCGAACCGGGCGGCGGAGTTCTACGGGTTTTACAACATGCTGGGGAAGTTCGCCGCCGTGATCGGTCCGGCCATGCTCGGATCGGTGGCCCTGCTGACGGGCAACATCCGGTACGGCATCGTCTCCATCCTGATTCTGTTCGTCGCGGGCGGCTGGCTGCTCTCCCGCGTGGACATCGCCGAGGGCGAACGGATCGCCCGGGAGGACCTGACGTAGCAGTCCCGGCGCACACAGATACTTGTTGACAGGAAAAAGCGATCCTCGTATTCTCCCTCCCCGTTGACGAGCGGCAGCAGTACCCCGCCGGAGCAATCCGCGTCAGCGCGAATCATCCCGGCGCTTGCGCCGCGGCATGTCCGCCGTTGGCCCGGCCGGACCGATAACTTCATTCGTACGGAGGCAGAAAATGGAACGTTCTCTCGTTTTGGTCAAACCCGACGGTGTGCAGCGCGGCCTGGTCGGCGAGGTGATCGCCCGGCTGGAACGGCGCGGGCTTCGCCTGGCAGGGGCGAAGTTCATGCAGGTGAGCAAGGCCCTGGCCGAGGAGCACTACGCCATCCACAAGGGCAAGCCCTTCTATGACGGGCTGATCGCCTACATCATCTCCGCGCCGGTGATGGCCATGGTCTGGGAAGGGCCGTCCGCGGTGGCCCTGATCCGCCAGACCATGGGCGCCACCCGCCCCGGCGAGGCCGCCCCGGGCAGCATCCGCCACGACTTCGCCCTGGAGGTGGGCCGGAACATCACCCACGCCTCCGACAGCCCGGAGAACGGCGCCACGGAAATCGCGCTGTGGTTCAAACCCGCGGAGCTGGTTTCCTGGAGCCGCGACGTGGATAGGTGGATCTTCGAGAAGTAGCAGGGCTGGGGTCAGCGAGGCCCCATTTTCGCGAAGAGGCGGCGGGCGTTTTCGGCGGTGATCTGCTCCATCTCCGGCGCGGGCATCCCCCGCAGCTCCGCCAGGCGCCGGGCCGTCTCGATCACATAGGCCGGCTCGTTGCGCTTCCCCCGGCGGGACTGCGGGGCGAGGTAGGGGCAGTCGGTCTCGACGAGGAGCCGCTCGAGGGGGACCTCCCGCACCGCGCTCCGGAGCTGATCGGCCTTCGGATAGGTGACGGGGCCGGCCACGGAGATGTAATACCCCAGCGCGACACACTCCGCGGCCATCGCCGTATCCCCCGAGAAACAGTGGAGCACCCCCTGGAGGCGCCCCCGACGTTCCCGCAGCAGCGCGAGGGTCTCCGCGTGGGCGTCCCGGTCGTGGACGATGACCGGCAGGTCGAGCTCCTCGGCCAGGTCGAGCTGCGCCGCAAAGCCCCCGAGCTGGACCTCCCGGGCGGAGTGGTTGTAGAAGAAGTCCAGGCCGATCTCCCCGAGTGCGACCACCTTCGGTTCCGCGGCGAACCTCCGCAGCGCCTCACAGGACGCCGCGTCGATATCCTTCGCCTCGTGGGGGTGGACCCCGACCGAGGCGTACACCTGCGGGTAGCGCCGGGCCAGGGCCAGGGCCTTCTCGCAGTCGGGGATCGTTGTCCCGACGGTGATGATCACCGTCAGCCCCGCCGCCGCGGCCCGTTCGAGCACCGCCTCCCGGTCCTGGTCGAAGGCCTCCATCTCCAGGTGCGCGTGCGTGTCAATCGCCATCGCCTGCCCTGCCCGGCAGGGGACACCCCGTCCTGCCTGTCTCCATGGTCCCGCTCCTCTGCCGCCTCGGTTAGAGCAGGGCTTTTACCCCATTTCCCGGCATAGTTCAATTCGAACCTCGCGTCCGTCCCCGGCATACGTCCGGGGCGCCGTCTCCCATCCCGGGATTCGCTGCACCGCTCCCCCTCGGCACCGACCCTTCCCGACAGGAACGGGAGACGCCCCGTTGCTGCCGCGGCCCGGAGAATTCTGCCGGCCGGCCGTAAAGTTCTCCCGGCTGATGCCGATATACCCGGAAGCGACCGGTCGTACCGCTGCCCTGCCCCGCACCGGATGCCAGAAGGCGGCGGCACCGCGGATCTGTTCCCCGAAACGGCGACCGCCGGAGGAGGCACCCCCATGGAGCGTTCGAAACCCCTGTTCGCGGCAGCCGCCGGGGCCGCCCTCTGCCTGCTGGTGGCGGCCTGCGGAGGCGGAGGCGGGTCCACGGCCGTCCCGCCCGTCGGCCCGGTCGTACCGCCCGCACCGCCGGCAAACCTGATCGTAAACGCGGATTTCAGCCAGGGGACCGCCGGCTGGACCCCCACGGGTTCCCCAACCCTCTTAGTGGTCAGCGACCTCCACGGCCCTGCCCTGCGGCTCGCCGGCCGGAGGGTGGCCGCGGACGGCATCCGGCAGGATCTCCAACCGACCGCCCTGACTGCCGCCGACAACGGCCGGCCCGTCGTTACCCGCCTGAAGGTGAAGCTCACCCAGCCCGCCTCTGTCCGGGCCTTTCTGGACCTGGCCGGCACGGAGGGCGCGGCCCGAGTCCTGCTGGCTGAACGGGTCGTCCGCCAGACCGACCAGTTCATAACCGTCCAGGGGGTGAGCACCCTTGCCTGGCAGGGGACCCTGGCAACGGCGCGCTTCTCCGTGGAAGTGGGCCGGCTCCCCGAACGGCTGTACCCGGACTACGTCATCGACGATGTCCTCATGGAGCGGGACGGCGACGCGGACGGCCTGTCCGACGGCGAAGAGGCCGGCCTCGGGACCGATCCCTCCCGGCCGGACAGCGACGGCGACGCCATGCCCGACGGCTGGGAAGCAGCCAACGGTCTCGACCCGCTGAAGAACGACGCCGGCCTCGACAGGGACGGCGACGGTTTTACGAACGTGCAGGAGTACTGGGCAGCTACCGACCCGCGGGATGCGGCCGCCTACCCCGGGAAACCTTCCAACCCGAATCTCACCGCCGACGGCCGCGCCCTGTTGCGGTACCTCGCCCTGCTGCCGGCGCAGGCGGCGAACCGCGTGATCGCCGGCCAGCACGTCTTCGACGCCGCCTCCTCCGACAACCAGGGCTACGGCTACAACGTGGCCGCCCTGGAGGAGCTGACCGGCAGGGGGCTGGGCATGGTGGAACTCCAGTACGACGGCGCCACGGGCAGCCAGTATCAGATCGCCAGCGTCAACGCCCTCGCCGAGACGATCTGGAAGCAGGGGGCGCTGGTGGAGATCAAATGGAACCCCTGGATCCCCTGGAGCGGCAAGCCCTTCAACGATACCAGCGGGTTCGCCGAGGTGGATATCGCCGGGATGCTGGCGCAGGACTCGCCCGCCAACGGCCGGGCCATGGCAACCTTCAACGGCTACCTCGACACCGTGGCCGCCGGCCTCGCGGAGCTGCAACAGAAGAACATCGTCGTCCTCTGGCGGTTCATGTCCGAGATGAACGGGGCGTGGTTCTGGTGGGGCCGCCGGCCGCAGGCCGACTACGTCGCCCTCTGGCGGTACATCCACGCCTATCTGACTACGGCCAAGGGGCTGAACAACCTCATCTGGGTGTACGAGTCCGATTCCGGGATCCACGGCGCCATGCCGTCGGACTACTACTTCCCCGGGGCGGACGTGGTCGACGTGGTCGGCCATAACTTCTACAGCGACACCTGGGAGCTTCCCTACGACCTGGAGGGTCTGTACCGGGAGTACGGCAAGGTGTACGCCTTCCCGCAGGCCGGCTCGGCGGGCAATTCGGCGGTGCGCAACAGCCGCTTCGCCTGGGACAACATGGTCATCATCAACGGCATCCGGGCCCGCTACCGGCGCGCCTCCTATTTCTGCGTCTGGAACAGCTTCACCTTTGCCGCCGGCCCGCAGTACGTGGCCATCGTGGACCAGCGAAACGCCGCGGCGCTTCTGAACGACCCCTGGGTGGCGACGCGAGAGGACCTGGCCTGGCGGTAGAACCGGGCCTGTCAACCCTGCGGGCGGCGGGAAAGACGGGGCAAGCGGCGGGGCTGCGAAGAGGGAAGGAAGCTGCAACCGCGGAGGGGATTGACTGCCCGCGGGTAAGCAGAGGTCGGCTCACCTCCGCGTCAGCGAGGCGACCACCTCGATGTGGGCCGTCTGGGGGAACATGTCCAGGGGCTGGAGGCTCTCCACCGCATAGCCGTGCGCGGAGAATTTCAGGATGTCGCGCGCCTGGGTAGCGGGGTTGCAGGAGACGTACACGATCCGCTCCGGCCCCAGGCCGGCCGTCTTTTCGACGACCTCGGGGCCGCAGCCGTCGCGGGGCGGGTCGAGGACGACCACGTCGGCCTTGTTCCCGGGCCGGACAAATTCCCGCTCGAGCACGGCGGCCACGTCGCCGCAGAACAGCTCCGCATCCCCGAGCCCCTCCCGCCGCAGGTTGGTCTGCCCGCAGCGCGCCGCCCGGCGGTCCCCCTCGATCCCGACCAGGCGCCCGGCCTTTTCGCCGAGGAACAGCGAAAACAACCCCACCCCGGCGTAGGCGTCGACCACGGTTTCCCCGCCCGCAAGGCCGCAGGACCGCACCACCTGCGCGACCAGTTCAGCCACCAGGAACCGATTTGCCTGGAAGAAGCCCCGGTAGGGGACCGTGAGCCGTTTTCCGCCCACGACCCTGACCAGGTCCGGGGCCTCTTCGCTTCCCGTGGCCGTCTCCGCCGGGGGCTCCCCCGGCTCGTCCGCCCAGAGGACCAGTCGCTCTCCGGCATCCCGGAGCCCGCCCCGGGCGAGGCGCTCCCGAAGCTCGGCATACCTCCGGTTCAGCGAATCGGCGCAGATCGCGCAGCGCTCCACCGCGACGACATCGGTGCTCGCCAGGGCCATCAACCCCAGCCGCTGCCCTCCCTTCGCCCCGGCAAGGTGGAACTCCGCCTTTCTCCGGTACCCGTACGGCTCGGGCGAGGGGATCACTGCCGCCACCGGCGGCGCGGCGATCTTCGCGATCCGGCAAAACGCCTCTTCCACCTGCCGCCCCTTGATCGCCAGCTGGTGGGGGTAGGCGATGTGCTGCAGCCGGCAGCCGCCGCAGCGCATGTAGGCGGGACAGGGGGCTGCCGTCCGGTGGCCCGAAGGGGCGAGGACCCGCAGGAGCCTCCCGCGGCAGAAGCGCTTCTTCACCTCGGTGATCCGGACCTCCGCCTCGTCACCGTCAACGGTGAATGGGACGAACAGGACCAGATCATCGACCCTCCCGACGCCGTCGCCGCCGAAGGCCACATCCCCGATCACTGTCCGTACACAATCCCCCGGCTTCAAGCCCCCCCCCTCTCCTCTCCGCGATCGCCCCCCTGCCGCAGCTGCGGGTCCTCCCGGCCCCGTTGGCGGCGTGCTGCCGGCAACGACACGGCCGGCAGAGCCGCGGTCCGGGCGCAGGATGTTCATGACAGTCCGGGCAGTCATGCCCCCTGGCCGCGGCGGGGATGCGGAACCGTTTCGCCGCCCCTCTTTAGCATCAACCGGGGCGGGCGTAAACCATTTCCCTTTACTTCCGGGGTAAATGTTGGTAATGACGTCCCCTAAACCGCGGCGAAGGGGAAACCGTTTGGAAAACGAGAATGTTCATCGCATCACCCGGGAGGGCAGGGAGATCATCCTGATCGGAACGGCCCACGTCTCCCGGGAGAGCACCGAACTGGTGGATCGCATCATCTCCGAGGAGAAGCCGGACACGGTCTGCGTCGAACTTTGCAAGCCCCGATTCGAGGCAATCCGACAGCAGGACAAGTGGCAGCAGACCGACATCGTCAAGGTAATCCGGGAAAAGCGGACCTCCCTGCTTCTGTCGCAGCTGATCATGGCCTCGCTCCAGCGGAAGATCGCCCAGAAGCTCAACATCGTCCCGGGCGCGGAGATGCTCCAGGCGATCACCCGGGCCGAGGAGATCGGGGCCGAGATCGTCCTGGCCGACCGGGAGATCCGGGTGACACTCCTGCGCACCTGGCGGAAGATGGGGTTCTGGAGCAAGATGAAGGTCCTCCCCGATGTGATCCTGTCGCTGTTCGCCACCGACGAGATCACCGAAGAGGAGATCGAAAAGCTCAAGAAACAGGACGTCCTGGAGCTGGCCCTGCAGACCGTGGGGGAGAAGTTGCCGGGGCTCAAGGCCACCCTGATCGACGAGCGCGACCTGTACCTCGCCCATACCATCAGCGGCGCCCCGGGCAGCCGGATCGTGGCAGTGGTGGGCGCCGGGCACGTCCCGGGCATTCTGCGGCACTTCGACGATCAAATCGACATCGAGCTCCTCAATCGAGTGCCCGACCGGGGGCTCTGGGGGAGGTTTGCCGGCTGGTTCTTTTCTCTCGCCGTCGTGGGGCTGTTCGTCGCCGGGTTTTTCTCCTCGGGCTCCCAGGCGAGTCTGAAGATGATCACCTGGTGGGCGGCGATCACCGCCTCGTTCTCCGCCCTCGGGGCGCTGATCCTGCTGGCCCATCCGCTCACGATCGTTGCCTCGGCCGTCTCGGCGCCGATCACCACCCTCCATCCGCTGATCGCAGCCGGCTGGGTGGCAGGGCTCGTCGAGGCTTCGCTCCGCAAGCCCCAGGTCAAGGACTTCCTGGCGCTGGCGAACGACATCCTCTCGGTCAGGGGTTTTTTCCGCAACAAGATCACTCGGCTGCTGCTTCTGGTGGCCATCGTCAACCTCACCACCTCCATCGGCACCTTCGTCGCCATCCCGGTGATCATGAGGTTCTTCTGAGCAGGATGATGCCCCATGACTGAACGGCGATCGCTCCTCTGCCCGAACTGCCGCAAGCTGATCAGCAGCGACGAGCCCGCCTGCCCCTACTGCGGCGCCTCCCGGCCGGGCTCGCTCTGGATGCGGTGGCTGGGCAGCTTTTCCGGACTTGGCCGCGACCCGGTAAAGGCGATCATCATCGTCAACGCCGTGTTCTTCCTGCTCTCGATCCTCCTGAACCCCCGAGGCCTCGGCCTGTCGGCAAACCCCATGACGTTCCTTGCACCCTCCGACGAGGGCCTCTTCTTCCTCGGCGCGACCGGGACCCTGCCGATCGGCGTGTACGGCCGCTGGTGGACCCTGCTGTCGGCCTCGTTCCTCCACGGGAGCATCCTCCACATCTTCTTCAACATGATGGCCCTCCGGCAGCTTGCCCCGTTCGTCGTCGAAGAGTTCGGGTTCAACCGCTTTGCCTTCCTGTACGTCTGGACCGGGGTCGCGGGTTTTTTCCTCTCCTTCCTGGCCGGGGTCCCCTTCACCATCGGTGCCTCCGCTTCGGTCTGCGGCCTGATCGGCGCGATCATCTACTACGGCAAGAGCCGCGGCGGGTTCTACGGGGAGCAGATCTATCGCCAGGCCATGGGGTGGGTCCTGGGCTTGGTCCTCTTCGGTCTCTTCGTCCCGGGGATCAACAACTGGGCCCACGGGGGCGGGATCGTCTCCGGCGTCGCGCTCGCGTTCCTGGTCGGGTACCAGGACCGGGCAGGCGAGCGGCTGATCCACCGGCTCCTGGGGATGGCAAGCATCCTGATGACCGCGCTCGCCCTGCTCTGGGCACTCCTCCAGGCAGCCTCCCTCCTCCTGTTCGCCTGAACCGTTTCGCTGCCCGCTCCGGACTATGGGAGAATCGTCCGTACAGCTTCCCCCCAATACCTTCCCATTGACAGGGCCGCCCGCCGGCCGGTAAGATCAAAGCGTCAGCATCTCTCTTCTTTCGCGTTCCCCACGACGATGATTTCCCACGGCGGCGCCGCCGCGGGGTGAAGGATCGGGGCTCTCCGCAGATCCTTGCGGAGGCTTCGATCCGGACGATCGCGGTTCCCGGCGGCCGGGATTCGGAATGCAGGACTGCACAACGACACAGAGGAGGAAGCAGATGGCACTCGCACTCAAGGGAAGCGTCTCCTGGGTCGGAAAGATCGACTGGGAGCTCAGGAAATTCCACGGCGATGAGTATTCGACCCACCGCGGCTCCACCTACAACTCCTACCTGATCGAGGAAGAGAAGGTGGCCCTGATCGACACGGTCTGGGCCCCCTTCGCCAGGGGGTACGTGGCCGACCTGGCGAAACGGATCGACCTGGCCAAGATCGACTACGTAATCGCCAACCACGCGGAGATCGACCACAGCGGCGCCCTCCCGGAGCTGATGGAACGTATCCCCGACAAACCGGTCTACTGCACGGCCAACGGCGTCAAGTCGCTGAAGGGCCACTACCACAAGGACTGGAACTTTCGGCCGGTCAAGACCGGCGACCGGCTGAGCCTGGGGACCAAGGAGCTGATCTTCGTCGAGGCGCCGATGCTCCACTGGCCGGACAGCATGTTCAGCTACCTCACCGGGGACAACATCCTGTTCAGCAACGACGCCTTCGGCCAGCACTACGCCTCGGAGCTGATGTTCAACGACCTCGTCGACCAGGCGGAACTGATGGCGGAGTGCATCAAATACTACGCCAACATCCTCAACCCCTTCAGCGAGCTGGTCACGAAGAAGATCCAGGAGGTCCTCGCCTTCAACCTTCCCGTCGACATGATCTGCACCAGCCACGGGGTGATCTGGCGCACGAACACCGTCCAGATCGTCCAGCAGTACCTGAAGTGGGCGGACGCCTACCAGGAGGATCAAATCACCCTCGTGTACGACACCATGTGGAACGGGACGCGGGTCATGGCCGAGAAGATCGCCGCCGGCATCCACGAGGCCGACCCGCAGGTGACCCTGAAGCTGTACAACCTGGCAAAATCGGACCGGAACGATGTGATCACCGAGATATTCCGTTCCCGGGCCGTCGTAATCGGCTCGCCGACGATCAACCGCACTGTCCTCACCTCGATCGCGGGGCTCCTGGAGGAGATGAAGGGGCTGAAGTTCCGGAAGAAGAAGGCGGCCGCCTTCGGCTCCTACGGCTGGAGCGGGGAATCGGTCAAGGTGATCGCCGGCCAGCTCGGCGCGGCGGGGTTCACGGTGGTGGACGACGGCATCCGCAGCCTCTGGAACCCCGACAGCCAGGCGGTCGATGCCTGCGTCGCCTACGGGAAAAAGCTGGCGGGGCTGTTGAAATAAGCGAGGCCGCGGCGCTCTCTCGCCGTTCGCCCTGTACGGCGGGGAATGATGACGCTCCCCGCCCCGGGGGCTCGGCCATCCGGTCTACCGGTAGCTCTGCAAGACCCGGCGGACAGTTGGACGCGCTGTTACGGCTTGCCCCCGGCAGTGCCGGCGTTCAGCCGCGGCAGCGCGTCCACGATGAGCGCGGCGGCTGCCTCGCTGTCGAGGTGATTCACATTGAGGACCATGTCGTAGTTCACCGGGTCGGTGAGGTTCGCCTGGAAGTACCGCTTGATGAACTCGCGGGCGGCATCGTCGGACCGGGCGATCTCGTTCAGGGCATCCTTTTCTTTGAGATTCTGGCGCTCCCTGACGCGCTTCACCCGCACGTTGACGGGCGCCACGATCAGGGCATGGAAGGCGCCGGGGACGTCCTTCAGGATGAACTGGCTGCCCCGGCCGAGGATGACGATCGACCGGGTGGCCGCCAGCTCTTTGACGACCGATTCCAGCGCGGCCAGATAGTTCTTGTCGTCCAGCGGTATCTCCCAGAGCGGCGCGTACAACCCCGTGTAGATGCTGTCACCCATGTAAGGGGCCTTGGCGATGGCTTCGGCGATGCGCCCCCAGAGCGTGCTGGGCGGCATCTCCTTTTCCTCGACGTTCTTGCTCGGCTGGCGGAGCCGTTCGGCCACCTCCGCGATGATCTTCCGGTCGACGTAATCGATGTTCAGCTTCTGCGCAATCCGCTCCCCGATCTCGTCCGCCCAGCAGCCGTACAGACCTCGAATCGTGATTACCGGCATCTCCCGTCCTCCGTGATTGATGGATCGCCTCGATCGTCCTGGCGGGAAGAATAATCTCACCCTGTCGAAATATCAACAGGCTTTTTCATCCTTGTTTTCCCTAAGCACTGTTGCCCCTTCGCCCCGCCCCCAGGCGGGCGCAGTCGAGCCATTGACCGGCGTACCGGTATCATCCCCTGCGGCGGCCCACGCTTGGCTTCGGCTCGGGGAGTGCCTTTCTCATAGAAAAGAGGAGCAATCAGATTCGCCGCAGGACCCCGGCACGAAAAACGTCCGCTAGAACATCTTGTTGTATTGACTTAAGTGAAGGCTTTTTAACGGGTTGCAGCGGATACTCGCATCACGTCCTTCTCCCGGGGAACTGTTTCCCGGATATCCCCGGCGCAGGGTGACAGCACAGCTCCGGGAAGAGCGGCGGTGGCGCGGCGGTCTGCCGGTTCCCGGCCGGCAGGGGATCAACCGGACGTCCCAACCCTTACCGTGTTCCACAGAAAGGAGGAAAACGGCATGACCGGTAAAACGGCAAAGGCCATTTTCTGGGTGGGAACGCTGTCTTCGCTCATCATTTTTCTCTGGCTTACCTACGATTTCCACCAGCAGGAACCGAAGTACGCGAAGACCGACAAGATCAGCGCCCAGGTCGTGGCCGGCAAGAAGGTATGGCACAAGTACAACTGCAACGACTGCCACACCATCCTCGGGTTCGGCGCCTACTACGCACCGGACATGACCAAGGCCTACTTCCGGCTGGGGGAAAACAACATCGTCTCCATCGTGATGAACCCGGAGAAGGTGTACAAGAACTCCTTCCGCAAGATGCCCAACCTGGGGGTGACCAAAGAGGAGGCAGCGAATCTGGTCCAGTTCCTCAAATGGGTGGGCACCATCGAGAACCGCAAGTGGCCGCCCCAGGATGAAAAATTCGTCAAGGCCTACAAGCTGCGTGAGACAAGCGCGCATACGCTCAACAAAGCGGACATCGTGATGGGGGCCTGCGGCGGCTGCCACAGCCTGGAGAACCTCGGCCGCAGCATCGCCAGTGATTTCAACGACATCGCGAAAACTACCTCCTTCGACCGCGCCACCCTCGTGAAGTTCACCCTCAACCCGCAGTCCGTCCGGCCCGATTCCGGCATGCCCAACCAGAACGTCTCCCCCGCTACGGCGGAGCTGATCGCCGATTTCATCTTGAGCCTGAAAATCGGGAAGGAGGTGCAGAAATGATCGCCTACGAAAGCCAACGAGTCGCGCGCTGGTATCTCGAACTATCCTTGATTCTCTTCTGCCTCCAGGTGACGGTGGGTCTGTGGCTGGCGGTGAACTACGCCTTCACCCTGCCGCAGGGGCTTGTCGACGTCTTGTCCTTCGCCACGAGCCGGGCAATACACACCAACACCCTGGTGGCCTGGCTGCTGCTGGGGTTCATGGGGGGCTCCTACTTCATCCTGCCCCTGGAGTGCAAGCGGGAGCTCTACAGCGTCAAGATCGCTTACGCGCAGCTGGTAATCTTCGCCGGCACCGCAGTCACCGCGGTTGTCGGGTTCCTGTTCGGCTGGACCCAGGGCAAGCCGCTTCTGGAAATCCCGGTCCCGCTCGACATGCTGATCGTGGTCGCGGCGCTGATGTTTGTGTTCAATGTGGCCATGACCATCTTCAAGGCCAAGGAGCGGTCGCTCATCCAGTGGATGCTCCTGTCTGGGGTGACCTTCCTGTCGGTCCTGTACCTCTTCGGCATCCCCTTCTTCTCGAACCTGAACGCCGACTACTACTACTGGTGGTGGGTGATCCACCTCTGGGTGGAGGGGGCCTGGGAGCTGATCACGGCGGCCATCATCGCCTTCATCATCCTGGAGGTGACGGGGGTCGAGCGCAAGGTCGTGGAGAAGTGGCTGTACGTGGAGACGGGGCTCTTCCTGTTCACCGGGATCGTCGGAACGGGCCACCACTACTACTGGATCGGAGCACCGGACTACTGGCTCTGGTGGGGCGGGATCTTCAGCGCCCTGGAGCCGGTGCCGATCGCCTTGATGGTCCTGGACACGTGGATGCACGTCAAGGAGCGGAAGAACCCGATCGTCAATCCGCTCCTGTGGACCTACATCATCGGGCTGGCCCTGTTCCACTTCCTCGGGGCCGGGGTGTTCGGGTTCATCCACACCCTGCCGCAGATCAACTACTACACCCACGGCAGCCAGATCACCGTCTCCCACGGGCATCTGGCCTTTTTCGGGGCCTATGCGCTTCTGAACCTGGTGGTGTTCTACTTCGCCTTCCCGAAGCTTAAGGGCATCGAGAAGTTCGACGAGAAGCTGGGCGTCTGGGGCTTCTGGACGATGGTGATCTCGATGGTGTTCATGGGGCTGATCTTCGGCGTGGCCGGGGTGCTCCAGACCTACCTGGAGCGGATCCTCGACATCGGCTACAGCACGGCCCACATGTCGATGATGTTCTGGTTCAAGGCGGTCCTGTTCTTCGGGGTGATCTTCCTGGCCGGCGTCGTCACCACGGCCTACCACCTCTTCAGCCTGAAAAAGGCAGAGGCGTGATCGAGCGGTAACCGCAAGCGAAGCTCTCCGCAGCTGGCTGCGGAGAGCTTCGCTCCCGCCGGCGCATTTACCCCATGACCTTTCCCTTTTTCCTTGACAGAACCCCCTCCGCCCTTCTATCGTCACAACCCATGATTTTTGTACAGATAAAAAAAGATAGACGGCCGTATCCCGGTACGGCAGGAGGAGCAGAGTGCATGAGCGTATACGATAGAAGAGGCGATGGCCGCCGTGGCCGCGGGGACACCTCCGGCGGCACGGGCGGGTCCGGTTTCCGGAGACTGCTCCTGCTGCTCATCCTGATCCTGTTTCTGCCCGTTTCCTCGGCGGCCGAAACCCTTACCTGCGGCCGCCTGCCCGTGCTGATGGACAGCTTCCTCGCCAACCACTATGCGCTACGGAGCATGACCCCGGAGATCAAGACCCAGGCCGTGGACCAGATGACCAAGAGTCTCGACCCCTCCAAATCGCTCCTGTACCAGTCCGATGTGGACCGGCTGAAGCCCGCACTGCTCGGCCTGTTTGCCGGCATGCACGGGGGCGGCTGTGACGCGCTGCAGCAGGTTTACGACCTGCTCGTCCTTCGGGCGCGGGAGAATGAATCCATCGTCAAAGAGATCCTGGGGCCGGACTACCGCCTCGACGAGACGGCGGAGATGAACATCAACGTGAGCAAGCGTCCCCCGTTGAAGACGGAGGCGGAAAAGCGCGAGCTCCTGAAAAAAATCGTGCAATTCCAGATCGAAAGCGCCCTACTGGCAGGCATCGACCTGGCCGAGGCCAGGAAGCAGCAGGTACACCGCTACGAGCTGCAGACGATGCGGACGGCCGAGCGAACCCCCCAGAAGCTCATCGCGAGCTTCGCCGAGGCCTTCGCCCGGGCACTGGATCCGCACACGAGCTACCTCTCCCCCGAAGACTTTGAGGACCTGCAGATTCACATGAAGCTTTCCCTGGAGGGGATCGGGGCCGTCCTCAGCAGCGACAACGGGTTTGCCGTCATCGAGGAGCTGATCCCCGGCGGGGGCGCCGAGCGCTCGGGCCTGCTGATGCCGAAGGACAAGATCATCGCCGTGGCGCAGGAAGGGGAGAAGCCCGTTGACGTCATCGACATGGACCTGCGCTCCGTGGTCAGGATGATCCGCGGCAGGAAGGACACAACGGTCACCCTGACCATCCTGCGGCAGGGGGAGCGCACGAACAGCTTCGCCGCCACGATCGTGCGGGACAAGATCGACATCAAGGAGCAGGAGGCCAAGATCGCCTACGAGACGCGGACGGCCAACGGCAGGCAGTACCGCTTCGCCGTCATCGATCTTCCCTCGTTCTACGGCGACGAGAAGGGACAGAAATCATCCTATGAAGACGTGAAGAGTCTCCTTGCGGAGGCCGGGCGGCAGGTCGACGGGATCGTGCTCGACCTTTCGCGCAACGCGGGAGGCTTGCTCAGTCAGTCGGTGCGCATCGCCGGCCTCTTTCTCGACAAGGGTGCAATCGTGGCGACCAAGGACGGCCGCGGGAAGGTGACGATCCTCGCCAACGGTTCCGCCGCAGCGGGGCTGGAAGGCGACAGGCGCACCGTGATGACGTACCCCGCGGAGGATCACCGCGCGCTCTACACCGGCCCCCTCGTCGTGCTGACGAGCCGCCTGAGCGCATCCGCCAGCGAGATCGTGGCGGGGGCGCTCAAAGACTACCGCCGCGCGGTGATCGTCGGGTCGGACCATACCTTCGGCAAGGGGTCCGTGCAGGAACTGTCGTACCTGCCCGGGGGGATGGGGATGATGAAGGTCACCAAAGCGCTGTACTTCCTGCCCGGCGGCACGTCTACGCAGAAGATGGGCGTAGAGGCGGATGTGCGGCTGCCGATGCGGTTCACGCTGGAAGAGATCGGTGAAACGGAGCTGGATAACCCCCTCCCGGTCCAGGCGATCGCCCCCTTTCTCGGCGCGCCGGCGGGGACCAACGCCTCGCCAGCCTGGAAACCGCTGGAGCGGCGCCTGCTCATGAACCTTGCGGAACGGTCCAAGGCCCGTGTCGCCGCCGACGTTAAGTTCGGCGAGATCCTGAAAAACAACGGGGAGGCCGCCGCCAAGAAGGGCGTCATCCGGCTCGGCGACCTGCGCAAGGAGCGGGAAAAGGAAAATGGCGTCAAGACCAAGGAGACGCCCTCCGAGCTCAGGAAGAAAGCGCGGGACCAGTATGCACCCTACGTGAACGAAAGCGTCAACGTCCTGCTCGATCTGGCGGCACTGCAGCAACCCCGGCGAGCTTCACCAAGCAAGAAGTGATCTGCCGGGCTGTGTACCTTTTTTCTCTGCCTGCACTGTCGGCTTTGCGCCTATCGCAGTAATCCGCTCGGCCGTTGGGGCCATCCTCTTCTGCGGCCGACAACCCCGGCAATCTCATTTTCTCGTTCCCGTTGCCGTGAACGTGCCGTTGGAGGTCCCCCAGGAACCCTGGGCCCTGACGGTGCCGCTGGCGGTCAGCGAGTTTCCGTTGATGGTGAATGAACCGTTCAGGGTGATCGTTTCGGGGCCCGACGGCGTGGTGATATTCGCCACCTGGTTGGTGACGGTCCCGGTCGAGCCGCTGAAGGGGCCGCTGAGCGTGACCACGTGCACCTCGTCGGCTCCGGCGATCTTCTTGGTCGTCACCTGCGCCGAATACAGCACCCCGTTGACGGACAACACGAGGTCCGCGGTCACCGGGAACACCCCGTCCAGGTTGACGCTGCAGGTAACATCCCACTGCGACGCCTGGGGGTCGAAACTGACCGCCGGAATCGCCGGCGTGAACAGCAGGCGGGACAGGGCAGAGTCTCCGCAGATCGCAATGCCGCAGATCGATGCCGAATCCGTGACCGCGATGATCGACTCGATCTGGCTGAGCGGCACGCTGCTGAACCAGGCCGAATGAACGCCCACGGCCTTGTCCCGGGGGGCCACGGTCACGGTCTGGCTCCCCAGGACGGAGCCGCCGCTGCCCTGGCTGCTCCCGCCGAGGGCATACAGGGTGACCTGTGCCGACGTGGTCCCCATGTTGGCGACGGCCAGCCCCTTCCACTGAACGAAGGTTGTAAAGTCGCTGAAATACAGCCCGATCTCAGTCCCCAGGGCGTCGATGGTTTTGAACTCTGCCAGCCCCCCGCTCGCGCTCTGGTACGAGACCCGAAAGACCAGTCCCGGCTCGGTGTAGGTTATGATCCCGGTCTCGGCATTCGGATTCAGCCCCTTCAGGTCGATCAGCGAGCGGCTGAGCCCGCCGACCGAAAGGACCTGGGAGTAGACCTGGGTGCCATTGTTGTACAGGGCGAGCGTAAAGCTGGCTGCGGACGGCGCGTTGTTGTTCACCTGCAGGTAGTCGGTCCAGTTGGGCTCTCCGCCGGTGATGTGGGGAATGTAGGTTGTCAGCGCGCTCGCGCTTCCGCATTGGGATAACCCGGCGAACACGATCAGAAAAACGACAAGTAGTTTTTTCATGATCCCCTCCTGATTGTTCCGTTAAGTTTTTCGAACCATTCCCCCCCATCAGTACTCCGGCAACGGTATCTGGCCGATCTTCCTGAATCGTCACTGACTGCCGGTGGGTAGGGCTGCGTCTCTGGACCGCTCTGCCACAATCTCAAGGAGCCTCGGGCGGGAACGCGAACCCGGGACAGGGGGTGCGTGGCTCTGCATCCCGGGCCGGCATGACCCTACGGCTCGAATCCGGCGGCCTTGCGCAGCGGACCCGCTTCTTCGCCGGTGAGGATCTCCGCGAAGCGGCGGGCCGCTTCGGGGTACTCGGCCCGGGCGCTGACGGCAAGGGTATAGGTCGTCGCGAGTTCGAATTCGCGGGGGAGCCGCCCGACGAGCGTCAGCCCTGGGGTGATCAGGATCTCCGTGACCTGCGTGACGCCGATCAGTCCTTCCCCGGCCGCCTTTGCCATTTCGCGCATTGCCGTCGCACCGTTGGGGTAGGGACGCAGCCGTGCTGCGACCATGTCCCGGATGCCGAGCCGGTCGAGGGTCTTCATGAAGTGGATGCCCGCAGTGGCGAGCTCCGGGTCCGGGAAATAGATGCCGCGGGCGGCGAGGAGACTCCTCTTGAATGCCGGGGCGTCGGCGACGGCCGGTAGCGGATCGCCTTCTTTCACGGCCACCCCGGTGAAAACCACCCCCAGGTCGGTGATGGTGCCGGCTGCCAGGTGTCCGGATTGAGCCAATTCGCCGATCAGCTTCGCCGAGAGGATGATCAGGTCGCAGGGAGCCCCGCTGAGGAACTTCTCCTTCATGGCGCCGACCGCGCTGAAGGTTCCGTCGATTTCGTAGCCCGTTTCGGTCTTCAGCTTCCCGGCCAGTGCCGTCACGATTCCCTGCGCCGCGCCGCCGCTCAGTATCCTCAGCTTCATCGTTTCAGCTCCTCGGGATCGGATGTGCGGATCGATTGGTAAATACAGAGATCGCCCCTGTCTGTCAAGCCATATCCGGATCGAACCCCGGCAGTACCGGCCGCCCCGGGGGGGCCATGTTCATGGTCATCCCGCTTCCGGGCCGATTCCCTCCGCGCTGATGCCGTGGACAAAGTACTGCGTGTCGGTCAGGAAGTTCAGGAAGATGATGACGAACGAGACAGCCACCTCGATCATCAGGGGCTTGTTCTGGTACAGGGCCGCCAGCTGCCTGTTGCGTTCGGCGCGGCTGGGCTTGTTGAACACGGACATGAACAGCCCGTCCAAACGGCGCCCGGTCCGGGGAAGCGTCACCGCTTCGAATCCGCCCGATTCGGCATACTCCATCGTCTCCTTGAGAATTGCCCGCAATGTGGAAACAGACCGCTCGTGGTAGCCGAAGATATGCAGTGTGATCCGCTGGGCCTCGCGCATGCTGGCATCGGCCAGAATCCGGAACAGCCCCTGGCTGATTGGGTCCGTTGCCGCGGCCTTTCGCTGGCGGATGAGCGACATCAGCACGATGTTCTTGAACAGCTGGTACAGCCGCTGGGCGCCGTTCAGGATCAGGGTGGTCTGGTGCGTCCGCTCGGGCCGGTACCCCCGGTAGATATGGGTGAACATGGTCTGAAACACGATCTCGAAGAAATCGACGCCCTTCAGGGGGTCCTGGAGGTCGATGCGCATGTCGAAGGTGTTATCCAGCCGGTCCGCCAGTTTCGTCCGCACCACTTCCGGGGTGTTCTTCGCCCGATCCAGCAGATGGCCGATGTAGTGGTTGTAGGTCTCGGCGGGTTCTTTGGTCAGCCATTCCAGACGCTCCAGCAGCCGCTTCCGCCGGATCTCCGATATCTTCGCCATGCAGGCCTGGAACATCTGCTCCTGCTCTTTCCAACCGGAGTCTTTCAGCGGATCGAAATCCTCGAAATGGTCGTGCAGCAGGCAGGTCAAGAGGTCCAGCAGGTCCAGCTCCCTGGCTGCGTGGGAGAGCAGCGCCGTGGCCCTGAGCGGATGCAGGACGGAGAACGGCCCGAGGTCTCTTTTCTTTTTTCCGTAGATCTTCCCCAGATAATCGCACACACAAAGCAGTATGCCTTCGTCGCGGGACGCGATCGGTTTTCCCTCCAACAGGATGTACGTTATGTTATTCCAGTTCGGCTGCCGGGCACTCAACTGGTAGTTGAGCAGCGCAGAGATCTTCAGGAACCCGTCCAGGTCATAGCATTCCATGGCGCTCCCCTTCTTTCCCCGACCGGCAGCCGGCTTGCCCGTGAACAGGTCGTTTCAGTTTTCTGCCGTGCGAGAAGTAATCTGCGGTAACCCAATTGCCTACGACACTATACCCCGTTTTCCACGCGCAGTAACGCCGTGCGCCTTGAGCATTTCCCTGAACAGCGAAACCGGATGAACCGAATAGCCGATGGGGAAAACTTCCGTTATGAGGTCCCCCTCCCCTCAATCCCCTCCCGCCGGCGGAGGAAGAAATTTACTTCTTCCGAGGTCGTTAACCCTGGCGGGTCCGGCAATGTTCGCCGATGATCTCTAGGAAGGCGTCGCCGTATTTCTCCAGCTTGCTCCTGCCGACCCCGTGCAGCGCCAGCAGCCCTTCCCGGTCCCGGGGGTAATCGCGGGCCATCTCCCGCAGGGTGCGGTCGTGGAAGACCGCGTAGGGGGGAAGGTTCGCCTGGTCGGCCAGGGCCTTGCGCTTCTTCCGCAGCGCTTCGAACAGCTCCCGGTCGAAGGAGTCATCCACCTCGTCCCCTTGCCCCCCTCGAACCGCAGCCTTCCGCCTGCCCTTCCCCCCGGCCGCCTCCTCCCACTTCCCGAGGAAGGGCTCGTTCCCGCGCAGGACCTCCCAGGCCTTGGGGGTCAGCTTCAGCGACCCGTGCTCGTACTGGTGCAAGAGCAGCCCCTTCTGGATCAACTGCCGGGAGAGGTGCTGCCATTGCCGGGCGGAATAGTCCTTGCCGATGCCGTAGGTGGAGAGCGCCTCGTGGCCGAATTTCAGGATCTTCTGGGAACTGGAACCCCTGAGGATATCGGCGATATGGCCCGCGCCGAAGATCTCCTCGGTCCGTTTGACGCAGGAGAGGAACATCTGCGCCGGGGTCGTGAGATCGGCAAGCTCCCGTTCCCCGTTCCCCGTGCGGCAGTTGTCGCACCCGCCGCAGTGCTCCGGGACGCCGGTCTCGCCGAAATAGCTCAGCAGCGGGATGCGGCGGCAGAGGTCTGTTTCGGCAAACCCCAGCAGCTGGCTCAGGAGGATGTTGGCCACCCGCTGCTCCTGCTCCGCCTTCTGCCCGATGAAATACCGGATTTTCTGCAGGTCCCCGTAGCCGAACAGGAGCAGGCAATGGGCCGGAAGCCCGTCCCTGCCCGCCCGGCCGATCTCCTGGTAGTAGTTGTCGATGCTCCCGGGCAGGTCGTAGTGGATCACGAACCGCACATTGGGCTTGTTGATCCCCATGCCGAAGGCGATCGTCGCCACGATGATCCGGCAATCGTCGCGGCTGAAGCGCTCCTGGTTCTCCGACCGCTCCGCCTCCGACAGGCCTGCATGGTAGGGCCGGACGGAATAGCCTTTTCGCTCCAGGACGGCGTCGAGCTTCTCGGTCTGGCGGCGGGTCGCGCAGTAGATGATCCCCGATTCGCCGGGGTACTGCTCAAGCAGCGCCAGCACCTGGTCGAGGGGCTCGGTCTTCGGGGCCACCTCCAGGAAGAGGTTCGGCCGGTTGAAGGAGCCGATGAACTGGCAGCGGCCTGGTATATTCAGGGATTGGCGGATATCCTCCCGCACCCTCGGTGTGGCCGTGGCCGTCAGCGCCACGCAGGCCGCCTCCGGAAAGGCGGCGCGGACCTCCGCCAGCTGCCGGTACTCCGGCCGGAAGTCGTGGCCCCACTGGGAGATGCAGTGCGCCTCGTCGATGGCCAGGCAGTCCACCTTCAGCTCGGCGAGCAGGGCCAGGGTCCGGGTTGCCAGGAGCGCCTCCGGGGCCATATACAGGAGCTTCACGCCCCCTCCCCTGAGTCTTGTCACATTCGCCCGGTATTCCTCAAGGCTCAGCGAGCTGTTCAGGAAAAGAGCCGCCACGCCGTATTCCCTGAGCTGGTCGACCTGGTCCTTCATCAGGGAGATGAGCGGCGAAACCACGATGGTCAGGCCATCGAAGATCAATCCGGGGATCTGATAGCAGAGGGACTTGCCCCCGCCCGTCGGCATGACGACCAGGGCGTCCTTCTTCTGGAGGATATGGCTGATGATCTTTTCCTGAAGCGGCCAGAACGTTTCAAACCCGAAGACGTCTTTCAGGATGGATTGGGCACGGATCATGGTGATTAAATCCTCCGTGCAATTTCTTTGAAACTCTCAACCGCGGCGTCAAGGTTCTCGACGATGTCGCTGGCCAGTTCATCGGGATCGGGCAGGTTGTCCAAGTCGGCCAGGCTCTTGTCCTTGAGCCAGAGGAAGGCTATTTGCGCGACCTCATCATCGGAGAGGCCCGCCTGTCGTTCTGGCACATAAACGACGTCGTGACCGGACGCCCGAAGGCTGGTCACGATGCCCGCGTCGCAGCACTCATTGGCAAGGAATCTCACGCATTCACCTGTTATCTGAAAGCGATCTGTCCGACGGCCAGGTAGTCGGCGGCAAAGGCCTGGGCGGCATAGATATCCTCCGGGGTCAGGTGGGAATGGTCCTTGATGATCTCCTCGACGGCCATCCCGCCTGACAGCTTCCGGAGAATCTGCTCCACGGTAATGCCCGTGTTTCTGATGACCGGTTTCCCGAACATGACCTGGGGCTTCATTTCGATCCTTTCGTAGGTTTTCATAGCTCCCTCCTTGGTGCCTGGAGACACACTTCAACGAGTAAATGACCACCAACCTTGTCGGTGGCTTGTAGAAGACGACAACTCCTGACAATGTCATTCGCTGTCGTCATTCCATAACCTGAGCTGCTCTTCTCGTATTTGCCGGCCCAAGGCTCTGATGCTGTCGGACACTATCTACAGATCATGAATAATTTCAATAAATATGTACAAGAGGAACGTTTCGCCGAAGATTGAAATCAGTGGGACTGATGCGGCGCCTACATCCCCCGTCTGAACAAATCGAGGAGGCCGTAGGGGGCCAAGCCCAGGAAGATGATCAGGGCGCTGAAGAGGTAGCAGAGCGCCTTCTCGTGGAAGGCAAGGGTGAGGGGCTGCTGGGTCTCCGCCTCGCGGGAGTAGCTGATCCGGACGAGGTTGAGGTAGTAGAAGATGGAGATGACGGTGTTGACGGCGGCGATGATGACGATGGTGAGGTAGCCCGCCTTGAAGGCGGTCACGAAGAGGAAGAACTTGCCGGTGAACCCGCCGGTGGGGGGTATCCCCGCGAGCGAGAAGGCGGCCACGGCCAGAGTCAGGGCCAGAAGCGGCGAGCGCCGGGCGAGGCCGCTCAGGCCGTTGATGGTGAGGTTCTCGCCCCGCTGCGAAAGGAGCATGATCACGTAGAAGGCGGCCAGGTTCATGAAGAGGTAGACGGCGATGTAGTAGATGACCGTGGCGTAGCCCGTGTCGTTGAAGGCCAAAAGACCCATCATCAGGTAGCCGGCATGGGCGATCCCCGAGTAGGCGAGGAGCCTCTTCAGGTCCTTCTGGACGAGCCCCACGAGGTTCCCGAGGGTCATCGACACGGCGGCCAGGATGATGAACACCAGGGCGAGCTGATGGGGCGCATGGACGGCGAGCGTGGCGATCCGGATGAGGAGCGCCGTGGCGGCGATCTTGGGGACCGTGGCGATGAAAGTCGTGGTCGCGTCGGAGGCCCCTTCGTAGATGTCGGGCGCCCAGAAATGGAGCGGGAAGAGCGACAGCTTGAAGAAGAAGGCCGTCATGGTGAGGACCACCGCCAGGATCCCCAGCGGCTTGGAGAGCAGCAGCGGCCAGTGCGCCATGATCTCCGCGAGGAACGTGGAGTGCATCACCCCGTAGAGGTAGCCCATGCCGTACAGCATGATCCCCGTGGAGATGGCACCGAAGAAGAGGTACTTCACCGACGCCTCGAGCTGGATCCGGGTCTGGCCGCGGCGGAGCGGGACGATCGCGTAGAGGCTGAAGGAGGAGATCTCCAGGCTGACGACGATCGAGATCAGCTCCACCGAGCTCACCAGGAGCATCAGCCCCAGGGTGGAAAACCCGAGGAACATGAAAAACTCGGGGAGGTTTGCCACTTCATCGTCCTTCTCGAACATGAAGATGACGAGGCAGAAGCCCGCCGCCAGGAGCACCTTGAAGACCTGGGAGAAGAAATCGACCTTATAGGCCCCGGAGAAGAGCTCGCCCCGCGCCCCTGCCGCAAAGAGCGCCAGGACGAAACCCGCCAGGGCCAGCACCCGCGCCGCGGTGAAAAGCCACGCCTTCTTCTTTCCCAAGGACAGGACGAGAAAGATGATGGAAAAGGCGAGCAGCGAAAGTTCCGGAAGCAGCATCATAGGGCCAGCCCCTTAATGGGATAGTTTGTTCAGTTGCATGAACAGATGAACCAGGGTGGTTTCCATCACCCGCACGAAGGGGGCGGGGAAGAGGCCCACCCACAGGACGAACAGGGCCAGCGGCGCCAGGGTGATGTACTCGCGGAGGTTCAGGTCGGCGATGTCCCGCTTGTCCGTCCGGCCCCAGACGATCTGCTTGAGCAAGTTCAGCATGTAGGCCGCGGCCACCACGGCGCCGACTGCGGCAAAGAACCCGGCGGTCTTGCTCTTGGCGAAAGTGCTGATCAGCACGTACAGCTCGCCGATGAAGCTGTTGGTTCCGGGAAAGGCGAAGGAGGAGCAGGCGAACAGGCCGAAGAACCCCACGTAGGCGGGCAGGAACTTGCCCAGGCCCGCGTTGTCGAAGATCTGGCGGCTGTGGGTCCGCTCGTAGATGATCCCCACCATCAGGAAGAGCCCGCCGGTGGTGATCCCGTGGTTGAGCATCTGGAGCATCGCCCCCATGAACCCGAACACCGTGAAGGTGAAGATACCCA
>CAIYSL010000117.1 GCA_903928915.1 uncultured Syntrophobacterales bacterium
ACAAGGCGACGGAGAAGCTCTCCTTCAAGGCCGACCTGTGGTACGCCACGCTGGCGCAGTCCAACGCCAAGGGCGACAACCTCCTGGGGACGGAAATCGACCTCCGGATGACCTACGCGCTTCTGAAGAACCTCAACCTGGACCTCGTGGCCGCCTACCTGATCGCCGGCAAGGCGACCTACACCGGAGCAGGCGAGCAGAACCCCTACGAATACGGCGCCCAGCTGTCGTTTAGCTTCTAAGGGCGCAGGGGACAGCGGAGGGCGGGACCCGAGCAAGCCCCACCCTTGATGCCAAGCGAACACCGATGTGTCGGATTATGGAGGTTATCAGATGAAAAAAAAATTACTGACGGCTGCCGGGATTATGCTCCTTGTGCTGGCGGCGATCTCCGCGTATGCCGGGGATGCGTTCCTCTCGAAGACGGAAACGAACTATCTGGATAAGACCAAGGCGTTCAACGGGTACCATATGTACACCAGCATTGCCGGTACCAATGCGGAAACGGCAGCGACCTACCTCATCGACCTGGAAGGGAATGTCGTCCACAAATGGCTCATGCCGGATGATCACACCATCTCCCTGCACGCCTACCTGCTGCCGAACGGCAACCTCCTCCGGGGCATCACGCCCCATCACGTGGCCGACGGCAGGCTCCCCGCGCTGGCCGCGGGCGGGATCGAGTTTGCCGGCACCAAGTACCAGGAGGTGGACTGGAACGGCAACGTCCTCTGGGAGGCGCGCCACCCCAACCACCGGGACATCACCCCCGCCGAGTTCCAGCAGATCACCGGCCTGACCGATGCGCAGATGAACGACGAGGCGGCAAAGGCGGCGGCAATGGCGGCGGGCGCCGTCGGACTCAACGCAGGCCCGAACGGCATAAAGATGATGGCCAAGTACGACCATTCCGAGCACCACGATTTCAAGAAGATCTTCAACAAACGGCTCGGCAAGGAAACGATCATGTTCGTCAACATGAAGTATCTGCCCACGGCGGAGGTCCTGAAGCTGGGCGTGAACACCACCCGGACTCAGCGGCCCACCTATCCAACCGCCGTGGCGATGGACTGCATCTCCGAGGTGGATATCCAGACCAAGCAACTGGTCTGGGAATGGTGCTTCCAGGATCACCTCATCCAGAATTTCGACCCTGCGGCGCAGAATTACGCAGCCGACATCGCCAATCAATCTTACGGCGGAGATGTCGAGGAGGCCTTCTACCGCCGGCTCGACGTCAACGTGAGGACCAACCAGGGCACCGTCGGTCCCCACTCCGACTGGACCCACATAAACTCCATGGACTACAATGCGGACCGCGACGAGGTGGTGCTGAATTCCCGCCAGCATAGTGAATTCTTCGTCGTAGACCACAACACCACGATCGCCGAGGCAAAGGGGAAGAAGGGCGACTTCCTGTACCGCTTCGGCTCTCCCTACAACTACGCGAGCGACGACCAGCTCGGCGCCGGCAGGGGAAAGACCAAATTCCCCTCCTTCTTCTCCGCGGAGCGCACCCAGATCTGGGGTGCGCACAACATCCACTGGATCCCCAACGGACGGCCCGGGGCCGGTCATTTCCTCATCTTCGACAACGGCGTCGGTCGGGTGACGGGCGGAACCTATTCTGCAATTCTGGAGATCAACGGTTTGGACGCCACCGGGAAGTACGTAAAGGAGCTGACCGCCGGCTATCTGGGACCGATGTACCCGAGCGGCTCTACCGGAACATTCCAGCTCTTGGGTATGGCAGGGCAAACGATGATGACCGTATCCAAGCAGGTCGTCTGGGGGTATTCCGCGATGACAGGCTCGTTCTTCAGCCCCTACATCTCCGGCTGCGAGCGGCTGGCCAACGGCAATACCCAGATCACTTCGGGTATGTACGGCCACATGTTCGAGGTCACCCCGACAGGAGGACTGGCCTGGGATTACAAAAGCCCGATCATGGCTGGCAATTACGTCTCGGAGACCTTGGGCCTCGATGCCAATGGCGTGCCCAACATCGGCGGCCCGGGGTTCACGCAGAACTCGGTATTCAGATCGCACCGGTACGCGCCGGACTTCCCCGGCCTGGCCGGTAAGCCGTTGGTACCCCAGGGAACCATAACCAAGCCGGCAGGTTTCACCGGCTTTGGTTTTGGCAGCGGGGGGGTGGTCACCGGTTCCGGCGGGGGCGGCGCGGGCGCCGCGGGCGGGGGCGGTGGAGGATACTGAGGTATCTCTCCGGTACAGAAATTGGCTCTCCTGGCATGACCACGGTGGGGGGCTTCACTCTTTACTATGACCGAAAGCGCCGTGACCGGCCCACATCAATACGGATCGGCCACGGCGCTTCTCTATCCCGAAGGTCTTCATCTTCCGAACGAGAGGCGAGAATGATGAAGGATACAACGCGGAGAGAATTTCTTAAGACTGCAGCCATTGGGGCAGCTGCCCTTTCAGTTTCCTCGGCCTCTTATGCCGAACAGCGAACCCGGGCAATGCAGGAACCTGCGGCAGGTAACGTGCACAACCACCAAGCAAGGTCTCCCGTGGGACAATCGCCTGCCATCTCCACCGTGCTGCGAACGCCGGAAGAACGCTTTGCAGATCTGCCGCAGTTCGCATACACACCCCGCTACACCGCAGTCGGAGGGCTGCGGATCGCCCACATCGACGAAGGACCGCGGGACGCGGCACCGGTGCTGCTCATGCACGGCGAACCGACATGGTCGTTCCTGTACCGCAGAATGATCCCGGTATTTCTCGCTGCCGGCTGTCGGGTGGTCGTCCCCGATCTGGTCGGTTTCGGGCGCTCCGACAAGCCCGCCGGCGAGGCGGATTATTCCTATCTCAACCATGTGCTGTGGATGACCGCATGGATGGAGAGGAACAACCTGCGGCGCATAACCCTGTTCTGCCAGGACTGGGGATCGCTCATCGGCCTGCGCATGGCAGCCGAGACGCCGGAGCGGTTCGATCGCATCATCCTGGCCAACGGAGGGCTCCCCACGGGCGCAACGCCGATGCCCTTCGCCTTCACGGTCTGGCGGGCCTTTGCCCGATACAGCCCGTGGTTTCCGGTCGGACGGATCGTCAAGGCCGGCTGCGTCCATGAACTGGGTCCTGCGGAAGTAGCCGCCTACAATGCGCCGTTTCCGTCTGCGGAATATCTGGTTGCCGCGAGGCTGTTTCCCGGCTTCGTACCGACCGCCCCTGACGACCCCGAGCGGCAGAACAATGAACGCGCCTGGGACGTGTTCAGGCGCTGGGACAAGCCCTTCCTGACGCTGTTCAGCGACCGGGATCCCATAACCCGGGGAGGCGCACGGATCTGGCAGCAATTGGTCCCCGGTGCGCAGGGTCAACCCCATAGGATAATCCGCGACGCGGGACATTTCCTGCAGGAGGACAAAGGCCCTGAGGTTGCACAGGCTGTGGTGGCCTTCATGAGGGCCACCCCTCCGGAGGCAGGATGAAATCATGAAGCGAAGAGAACTCTTGAAAGGCATCGCGGGCCTAACTGCAATGGCCATCGGCCCTGCCGCCGACAGCTTTGCCTCCTCTCGGGCACCACTGGCGGTCAAACCGCTTCCCGCCGGCCGCCAGATCCGGGTGTCCTTGGCAGGAGTGCGCAAGGGGGCTCCTGAAAAAACGCTCCAGGCAGCCGTTCGGGAATCGGCCTCCGAAGCCACCGATTTTTCCTGGATGTCGAAGGGCGATGCCGTATTCATCAAGCCGGCCCTCAATTCAGGTATCCCCTATCCGTCCACAACCAGCCCCCTCGCCGTCGCCGCCATGGTCGGGCTGCTCAGGGACAAAGGGGCGGCTCGGGTGATCGTAGGCGACATGTGCGGAATTGAACACGTGAAACTCTCTCCCGATGGCCTCTCCGGGAGCTCACGCCGTCTGATGGAGGCGTCCGGCATGGCCGAGGCGGCCCGAACGGCCGGCGCGGAGCTCCACTTTTTTGAGGAAGCAGGATGGGACGGCTTTTACGAAGATCCGCTGGCCTCCGGCGACCACTGGAAGCGCGGTCTGATGATGCCGCGTATACTCAAGGAGGTCGATCACATCATCCTCATGCCTCGCTGCGCACGGCATGTCCTGGCCGGCAGCACGCTGGGGCTGAAGGCGGCAGTGGGTTACTGGCGTACCGACACTCGCCTGGAATATCATCGCGATGCCGACAGCTTTCATGAAAAGACAGCCGAGGCCAACACCGCTGAAACCCTGCTTGCGAAGCAGCGGCTCGTTCTTTCCGCCGCGGACAAGATCCTCACCACCTTCGGACCCGACGAGGGATATGTCCATCACCCTGAAATCGGCCTGATCATCGCCTCCGAGTCGGTTGTCGCCCACGACATGGTTTCTCTGGCGTGGCTTCTGGAATCCAGGCGCCGCGTTCCCTCAGAAGAGCAGGATGGATTCATCGATCACAGCCCCTTCGTGGCCGGCATGGCCAACCATTGGGTTACCTTCAAGTTGGGGGGACTGAGAGCGGCGATCATCTCCGACAAGCTCATCAAGAATGACTTGAAGACCCTTGGGGGCGATCGTGTCCTCAATCGTGCCTATGCCATCCTCGGCGGCACGCCGAACGTGGACATTCATGCCGCCAATGGGATGTTGCCCGAGGAGTTGAAAAGGACTCTGGGTGAGATGACTGCGGTGACCTAGTCGCTCAGATCCGCGGGAACCACCCCCGCACCGCGGCGACGAAGGCCGGCTCGACACCGTTGCAGAAGTGATCGCCACCGTCGATCAGGACCAGCCCCGCCGCGGAAGCGGGGTGGGAGGCGGCAGAGGCGGCCGCGCCGATGCCGCCGAAGCGGTGGCCCGCCAGGACGATCTCCCGGAAACCGCGTCCCCGCCATGGCCCCGGCGATGTGCGACAGAAGATCTACGAAGTCGATCGGCTGGTTTGTCCAAAATGCCGCGGGGCTCTGCGGATCATCAGCTTCAGCGAAGATGGGGCAGTCGCCAAGACCATCCTGGAACATCCCCGGCTCTGGCGCGCCGTCACTCCTCGTCCTGGACGGATATATCCACCACCTGGAAATCCCGGACGCCTCCCGGGGTCTTCACGCTGAGCTCATCGCCGCAGCATTTGCCGATCAGGGCCCTCCCGATGGGCGAGGTCACGGAGATCCGGTTGCGTTCGAGGTCGGATTCGCAGGGACCGACAAGCTGATAGGCAGTCTTCTTCCCCGTATTGCAGTCCTCCACGGTCACCGTCGACCCGAAGACCACTTTATCGCAGGAGAGGTTTTTCAGGTCGATCACGTCGGACATGGCAAGGTTGTTTTCCAACTCCTGCATCTTGCCGTGGAGGAAGGACTGCCGTTCCTTTGCCGCGGAGTATTCCGCGTTTTCCGACAGATCCCCCTGGGCCCGCGCCGTTTCGATGTCCTTGATGTTCTCAGGAATGGAAACGGTCTTCAAGACCTCCAGCTCCCGCTTCAGACGTGCAAACCCCGCCCTGGTGATGGGCATCTTTTCCATAAACCCTCTCCTGCCTGTGATCTTCTCGCGCCCGGGCCGCGGAGGCCCGCCCCCCGGGGCGCGAAGGTAGACATTTAGTAGAGAACGGAGAGCCTGTCAAGCAGGAATTCGGGACACGGCTTGCCCAATCCCGCGAACTGTGTTAGACAACAACACCCCGGGTACGGGGGAGGGGGAAGGAGCAGTCGGCTGCAGGATGATCGATCAATACGATAGGGAAATCAACTATCTGAGGGTGTCGGTGACGGACCGCTGCAACCTCCGCTGCACCTACTGCATGCCGAAGCAGGGCATCTCCCAGATCGGCCACGACGACATCCTCCGGTACGAGGAGATCCTCCGGATCTGCCGGATCGCCACCGGCGAGGGGATCACGAAGGTCCGGCTCACCGGCGGCGAACCGTTGACCCGCCGGGGACTGGCGGAGTTCGTCGCCAGCCTGCGGACGATCCCGGAGCTCAAGGATATCAGCCTGACCACCAACGGCATCCTGCTCGAGGCGCATGCGGAGCAGCTGTTTGCGGCGGGGATCCGCAGGATCAACATCAGTCTCGACTCGCTGAACGCCGAAAAGTACGCCCGGATCACCCGGGGGGGGGATATCCATGCCGTCCTCCGGGGGATCCGCAAGGTCCGGGAGGTCGGGTTCGCTCCGATCAAGATCAACATCGTCGCCATCAGCGGATTCAACGACGACGAGATCCTGGACTTCGCCCGGCTGACCCTGGCGAACCCCTATCAGATCCGCTTCATCGAGCTGATGCCCCTGGGAACCGCGGGCGCCGAGAACGACGGCCGGTATCTCCCCAACAGCGTCATTCGCCAGCGGATCGAAACGCTGGGGCCGCTCGAGGCGCTCAACGGCGGCCGGGGGAAGACCGAGGGGCCGGCGCGCATATACCGTCTGCCGGGCGGGGCAGGCGAGATCGGGTTCATCAGCCCGGTCAGCCGCCATTTCTGCCACTCCTGCAACCGGCTGCGCCTGACGGCGGAGGGCCATCTCCGCGCCTGCCTGCTGTCGGACGACGAGACGGACCTCAAAGGCCCCCTCCGGGCGGGGCGCTCCGACGGAGAGATCGGCGCGCTGATCCGGGAGGTGATCGCCCGCAAACCGAAGCGGCATGAGATCGCCTGCGACGAGGACCACATCAAGAAGTGTGTGAAGGAGATGCCGGCAATCGGCGGATGAAGGGAGAACATCTCCATGGCCGCGCACGATACGCCCGTTCCTGACGACTGGCGGGAGACGCCCACGGGACGCTACCTAGACGGCAGGACCAAGAGTCTCATCCTCGACCTCACCGCGCCCCGGGCCGGGGAGCGGCTGCTCGACATCGGCTGCGGGGGCGGCGATCACCTCAGCCTGTTCCGGAAAAAGGGGTGTGACGTGACGGGTATCGATCCGTCCCCCTTCCTGCTCGACCTGGCCCGGCAGCGGCTCGAACACCGTGCCGAGCTCCGCCTGGCCCGGGCCGAAGACCTTCCCTTCTCCGACAACGAGTTCGACATCGTCACCCTGATCACCTCGCTCGAGTTCACCGACGACCCCGGCCGGGCCGTGGCCGAGGCGATCCGCGTCTGCCGGGGGCGGATCTTCATCGGGGTGATGAACCGGTACTCCCTGGTCGGCGCCCAGGGGCACCTGGCGCGCCTCTCCAGCCCCCCGCCGCTCCCGCAGGGTGGGCGCTCGTTTCACCTCGCCAGCCTCACGGCCCTGATCCGCGCTCAGTTGCAGGGGGTCCGCATCCACTGGGGGAGCGTCGTGTTCCTCCCCTGGAGCTGGTACTCCTTCGGGGTCGGACTGGAGGAGCGGATCCCGGTAATGAACAACCCCTTCGGCGCCTTCTTCGGACTGGCCTTCCCGATGACCTTCTCGTACCAGACGATCCCGCAGCCGATCCGGGAGGAGGTCGTGCTCAGCCCGAACGGCAGGAGGCCGATGCCCGGGGTCGTGCGGGGGTTCACCGGCGGTAGCGCAGATGGCCGGTGACGCCCTCCTCTACGAACGGGACCGGGAAGGGGCGGTGCGCTGCGCACTCTGCGCCCACCGCTGCCGGATCGAACCCGGCGGTCGGGGTCTCTGCGGCGTCCGGGAAAACCGGGCGGGCGCCCTCGTGAGCCTCGTTTCCCGGACAGTAATCGCCGCCCAGTGCGACCCCGTCGAGAAGAAGCCCCTGTTCCATTTCCTCCCCGGTTCGCGCGCCTATTCCATCGCCGCGGTGGGCTGCAATTTCCGCTGCTCCTTCTGCCAGAACCACGAGATCTCACAGCTGCCGGCCGAGGAAGGGTGCATCGCGGGCCGGGAGCTCGAGCCGGCGGCGATCGTCGAGATGGCCCGGGAGAGCTGCGCGCAGAGCATCGCCTACACCTACACCGAGCCGACCGTCTTCTTCGAGCTGGCGTACGAAACCGCCGGGATCGCCCGGAGCAGGGGGCTCCGGAATGTCCTGGTGACGAACGGCTACATGACCCGGGAGATGCTCCGGCTGATGGCGGACCGCCTCGACGCGGTAAACGTGGACCTGAAGGCCTTTCGCGATGATTTCTACCGCCGCTACTGCGGGGCGCGCCTGCAACCGGTCCTCGACGGCCTGCGGACGATGAAGGAGCTGGGGATCTGGGTCGAAGTGACGACCCTGCTCATCCCCGGACTCAATGACGGCGACGAGGAGCTGCGCGGACTGGCCGGGTTTGTCCGCTCGCTCGGGGCGGAGACCCCCTGGCACATCAGCCGCTTTCACCCCCGGTACCGGCTCACGGACCGGCCGCCGACGCCGGCGGCTTCCATCTGCCGGGCGGCCGGCATCGGGAAGGCAGCCGGGCTGAACTACGTCTACAGCGGAAACATCCCCGGCGACAGCGGGGGAAACACCGCCTGCGTCCGCTGCGGCCGCCTCCTGATCGGCCGCAGCGGGTTCGCGGTCGACCGGATGGACCTGGCAGGGTCGGCCTGCCCCGGCTGCGGGACGCCGCTCGCAGGAATCTTCTGAACCAGGAGGGACGGCCATGGAAGATCCGAACGATACACCCTGGAAGGTCGTCGCCGAGGCCTCCGGGATGACCCAGGCGAACATCATCGCCGGCAGGCTGGCGAGCGAGGGAATCGCGACCCGGCTCCGGTACGAGGCGGCCGGCTCGATCTATGCGCTCACGATCGACGGCCTGGGGGAGGTGCGGGTCCTGGTCGCCCCGGACGACTGGGAGCGGGCGAAAGAACTCCTCTCCCGCTCCTACGATGAGGCAGAACTCCCGTGGGAGCAGGCGCAGGCGGCCCCCCCCGAGCGCACCGGGGAGCGCAGCGACTGATCCGCGCCGCGGCACCCCGGCGAGTTAGAATCGTCCCCCGGCGAAGGCCGGGGTCCAGGAATACACTGGATACCGGCTTTCGCCGGGGTGACGCAATGATTCTGAGCTGCGTCGGAATGTCGTAACGATTATTGCGGCCGGTGGACCCGGTCGATGATTTCCAGGGTCACCCGTTCGACCCGCGGGTCGCTTTGCAGCCGCGTGCGAAGCGCCCAGATATCGACCCCGCCGGGAACCCCATAGAAGGAGGTCCGCATCGCCGCATTCGCGAAGGAGAACTCCAGGCCGTATTCCCGGCCGATCGCGTCCGTATCCGTCATAACCTTCAGCTTCAACCACAGTCTCCGCGTCACGACCCCCAGGGCTCCGGTCCGCTCGTTGAGGACCACCGGATAGGAGGGCGGGGTCGTCGGTGCAAGGGCCGCATCGGGAGGCACCGCAGCGGCAGTTGCAGCCGCCGGCCGATAGATCGTGAATCGGCCCCGCTCCGCCAGCACCTCTCCGCTCGAGCCGGCGGATTCTCCCTGCCGGACCTGATCCGCCCTGACGTCCCCGCCCTTCTCCTTCCCGGCCCGGAGCGTCGGCAACTGGACATAGGGCTGGCCGTCGTTGCTGAAGGTCTCTCCGCGGGGAAGCGACCGGATGATCGTCTCGCGTTGTCCGGCCTCACCGGCCCAGCCTCCGGACGGGGCCGCGATCCCGGCAGAGAGCCAGAGAAGGGCGATCGTCGCGAGCAGCTTCAGAAGGATGCGGGAAAGCCGGGACCTCCCTGCCTGCGAGGTCTGCGAATCCCGGAGTGGCGATGACTGATACCGTAGATTCATGATCTCCTCCTTAATACCCCAGGATCCCGAGGGCGAAGTATTTCAGCGCTCCGGTGTTTCCGGCGACGCCGTCCACGATCCGGAGCGTCCATTCCCCTGCCGCTTTCTCGCCGTAGAAGGCGTTGCTCGCGAGCGGGGCCGGAATGATCGTCCCGTTATCGAAGTGATACAGGCCCGTCTTCACGGCGCTCCGGATGTTCAGCAGGATGCTCTTCGTCCCCCCGGGGGAGGTAAGCTCGATGCCCAACTCGCCCGTGTTGGGGTGGTCGATCGCCACGCCCACGGAGAGGTGCTCGATCGTCAGATTGTCGGGAATCGTGATCCTGGCGGTCGCACCGTCCGCGTTTTCGTCCGGAACCGCCAGCGGCTGCGCGAGATCGCCGCCGTAGACCTTCTGCTGCGGCTCCCCGAGGGTCCCCGGCTGATAGGTCTTGGCCATGGTTACCGCTGCGTCCACATCGATGGCGCCGAATCCATACCAGTTGTGAAACCGGTACGCCGGGTTCGCCTTGTTGGTGATCCAGCCCTGCTCCGCCGTGTAGGGTTTGCCGGCGATGGTGAGGGTCTGCGCGGCGATCCCGGAGTCGATCGGGCGGGCGGTCCGGGCGAGGATATGCTTCACCTCCCGCCGCTTCAGGTTGGGATTGGCCTGGAGGATCAGGGCAACAGCGCCCGAGGCGTTCGGGGCCGCCGACGAGGTGCCGTTGAACGTGCTCGTGTAGTTGCAGCCGGGGTTGTACTTCCCGTCGTTTTCCGCCTCGCCCATCTCGAAATCGTTCGCAGCGGGCCGCGAGACCGAATACAGATCGCGCCTACGGCTGTATCCCTTGTCGCACCCGCTCTGGTCCGTTGTCAGGATGGCGGGCGAGGCACTCCCATACTCGCCTCCCGGCGCGGATACCCAAAGAACAGAACCGGCAGTCGAATAGCTGGACTTCACGCCCGAGGCGTTGTACGCCCCGATGACGATCAGCTCCGGCCTCCCGCACAACTCGTTTCCGGTGGCATTCTCGCAGGTGACGTCGAGGGCCTTGACCGCGTCGGGATAGGCGGCGTCCCGCCGGCACGCGTACCAGGATTTGTCTTCCTGTCGGACATCTTCGTAGCCGTTGCCGGACGATTTGACATAAATGCCCCCCTTGCCGCCGCGGAGGGTCTTGGTGCTCTCCCAGAGCTCATCTTCGGTTTTCGACAGGGGGATGAACATGTTCACGGTCGCACCGTAACTCATGTTGAAGACGTGCACGTCCTTCGACCGGTCGGACCCCCCGAGGGAGGCGACCTCGTCGGCGGGCGCATCGGTGGCCAGGTAGTTGAAACCCTTCAGTGATGCCTTCGAGGCCACGCCGCTGCCGCCCTTGCCGTTATTCGCCTCAGCCGCGATGATCCCGGCGACGCTCGTCCCGTGGTCGCCGTATTCGCCGTCTTTCCCGATCGCCGGCGGGGAGGGATCGGTCGTCTTGCCCACAAAATTGTACGACCCGCCGGGAATGACATTGTTGACGAGATCCTCGTGGCCGATCTCCAGGCCGGTGTCCACGACGGCCACGATCACCCCCGCGCCCGTGATGCCGTCCGCCATCGTCTTGCCGATATTCAGGTCGCTGCCGGCCTCACCGGCGCTCTGCGAGAAGGTCTTCTGGCCCGTGTTCCTGAGGTGCCATTGATAGGCGGCGAGGGGATCGCCGGCAGGAGCGGGCGGATTGCCGGCCGAGCCGCCGCGGTCGCAGGCAGGCAGGAGGAGACAGAGGAAACCGAGAAACAGCAGAGGAAATGAGTTCTTGCGCATGCCGGGTCCTCCTCGGGGATCGTACCGCATCAACGGGATCGATGCTGTTCTTCTCCTGTAAAACACGCTGTTCGGTGTCGAGATCCTAGCGAGGCGCTCAATGGATGTCAACGCATAATCTCCTTTCCGCAGATCGCTGACAATCTCTGAGAATCCCCTGCTGAGAATCCCCTTGACATCCCCTGCCGCTGTCCGTACCATCACCGCACAAGGCTGATCGATTCGCATCCGTACCCCGCGTCAGCTCGATCCGGCGCACCCCCTGTTCACCCACCCGTAACGCTGTTTGAGAACGTCACCCAAAGGAGGAGAGAACATGAAGACATTGTCAGTCGTCGGTCTCGCAGTCGCGGTCCTGGCCGTTCCGGGCGCGTACGCGCAGGCAGCGGAGATCAAAATCCTTTCGTCGAACGGCGTCCATTCGGTCATGGTCGAGATGGTACCGGCATTCGAACGCGCCACGGGGCACAAGCTCTCGGTCGACTACTACACCGCCAACCAGGCGGTCGCCAAGGTCAAGGCCGGGGAAGCGGCCGACCTGGTGATCATCACCCGGCCCACCATCGACAGCCTGCTCAAACTGGGGAAGGTCGTCGCGGGCAGCGACAGAAACCTGGGGCAATCGGGGGTGGGTGTGGCGATCAAGGCTGGCTTGCCCAAACCCGACATCGGCACACCCGAGGCGCTCAAGCAGGCGCTCCTCAGCGCCAAGTCGATCACCTTCACCAAGACCGGGGCAAGCGGGATCCACTTCCTCAAAGTGGCCGAGCGGCTGGGCATCGCGGAGCAGGTGAACGCCAAGGCCAAGATCCCCGAAGGTGGCGCGGTCGGCCCCCTGGTCGCCCGGGGAGAGGCCGAGATGGCGGTGCAGCAGATCCCCGAACTCAAGGCGGTCAAAGAGATCCAGTACGTCGGACCGCTGCCGAAGGAGCTGCAGAACTACACGCTCTTCGCCGCCGGCGTGATGACCGGCGCCGGGCAGCCGGAGGCGGCCAAGGCCTTCCTCGCCTTCATCACCACGCCCGAGGCGGTCAAGGTATTTGCCACCAAGGGGCTGGAGCAGTGACGGGGCGCTGACGTCCCTCCTCTTCCTGCCCTGCGGCCCCGTGAACCAGCGGCATACCCGTGACTCCGCAGGGTACGCGCGGGAACGGCGCCCTTCACCCGCGGGCGGGGTGGGACTCCGATCGGGGACTGGCAGGATGCGGGGAAGCGGCAGGCAGGCGTCCGGGGTCGCGCCGGCCTAGGGTCCGCCGAGGGCCGCGTCCCGCAGGCCCGCCCTCCGCCACCAGGCCGCCAGGACCAGCGGGACGACCGCCGCTCCCGCTGCCGCGAAGGACATCACGTCGTAGCCGCCCAGGGCGTACATCACGCCGCTGATCGCCTGGCTCGCGGCCGAGGTCAGGTTCAACAGCAGGTCGTTCACCCCCTGGGTCTTGGCCCGTTCGCCGGGCGAGAGCTGGTCGGCCAGGAGCGCGGAGCCGGCGACGTAGGCGAAGTTCCAGCCCACCCCCAAGAGAAACAGCGCGGCCAGCAGCGGGATGAGCGCCGTCGACGGGGCGGCCATCACGCAGGAGACGAGCATCATCGCCGCCCCCGCTGCGATCGTCTGCCCTCTCCCCCACCGGTCGGCCAGCTGTCCGGAGAGGATCGAGAAGGCGTACATCCCGAAGGCGTGGAGCGAGATCACCAGCGACACGGCGCCCAGGCCGTGCGCGTGGGTCTTCATGTGGACCGAGGTGATCGACATCGGCATCATCATCACCATCTGGGCAAACACCAGGCTGACCATGGCCACGATCACCCCCGGCTGCCGCACGATCGCGCCGAGGGGGCGGGTCTCCTGGCGGGGGACCGAATCGGGATAGAGGCGGGCGATCTCCCGCCCCACGTCGCGGGGCTCGGGCCTCAGCCCCGCGAAGATCAGCCCCGCCGCCACGATCAGCCCGGCGAACCCGACGCCGTAGGGGCCGGCGAGCTCCGAGTACCCCGCCCACTGGGCGATCCGCCCGGTGGGCCCCACCAGGAGCGGCCCGAACACCGCCCCCACCGTGCTGCCCATGACCACCTGCGAAATCGCCCTTCCCCGCCGCTCCGGCAGGTGGACCTCCGCGGCGGCGAAGCGGCCCAGGTCCACGGCCGACCGGGCAACCCCCACCAGGACCAGGCCGGCCAGGAAGAAGGCGAGCGAGCGATTCGCCACCGCGGCCATGGCGACGGCCGACCCGGCCACCCCGATCACCTGCCCCAGGGCGAGTCCGCCCCGGCGGCCGAGCCGCTCCAGGCTGAGCCCCCAGAGGAGGGCGCCGCAGGCCTGTCCCAGCACGTAGACCGCCCCGGGCACCCCCGCCATGGCCGGCTGACCGCTCAGCTCGACGCCGACGATGGCGTTGACGGTGAACGCCGCGATGAACCCCGCCGAACTCAGGCTCTGCGAAAGGAACAGGACGGCGGTGATCTTCCGGGCGATGCGGCTGAAGTCCTTCATCGGGCTTCCTCGAGTTTGACGCTGCACTGTGGCGCGATTCAGGCTCTCCTTCTACACCGGATCCCGGGCAAGAGGCAACCGGCAGTTGAACGTAACCTGCGCCCGGCACCCTGCATCCCTTCCCGACGCGATCGTCCGCTTACCGCTCGGGGCGCTCGCCGAGGGGACCCCTTCGCCTGTCATTTCCGCGGCGATTGGGTTTGCCTTTCGCGGCCGCGCTGTGCCTGCGTCATTGAATGACCTCCCCTGAGAGATGTGATTCGTGCTTCGTATAGCACAACTGTCAGGCGAGGTCGTTATACTCATACCCGCGCGTGCTTGCCCGCCGAACGACATCTGCCCCGCCCCATATGATCATGGGACGCGATTTAATCACAATATTCTGATAATTTCATACAAGTATTGTTTTTCCATAGCGTTGTGCACATTTGCCTGCTAAAGGTTATCCGTAACTAACTGAAATCATGTGGTAGTAATGGCAGATGTGGTGTGGCACACGCATTGCAGAGGATCAGTGGTTCCGCAGACCGAAATCTACCGGAATTATGTGGAGTGGCCGCGCGATTCGGCGTAAAGGGGTCGGTGGTGGGTGGCGCTCCTGCTGCTCATCCCGCCCCGCTAGGAGATCGGGAGGATCGCCACGCTGAACAGTCGGTATAGGGATGTGAAGTGCATCGTGGTGCTCGCGGAAAGTGACAGCGAGACGATCCGGCTGGTGCGCACGTTACGGCACCGGTATCTGATATGGAGGATGGGGACTCGAATTCCCTGGCAGAGGCGCTGTGGAAGATGGTGCGCCCGTACGACGATGGGCCGAGGTGGCAGGGGAGAAGGTATGTGGAATGGGCAGTCAGGGAAGGCGGCGGATGGAACGGAATGCTCCGGGAGGGAGTCGATGGAGATCGCCACGGTACCGGAGGTCGCCGCCTTCCTCCGGATGAAGGAAAGCACGGTGCGTGGCTTGGCATCCCGGGGCGTGTTGCCAGGCTACAAACTGGGCAAGTCGTGGCGGTTCGACATCACGGCCATCAGGAACATCTTTCTGGCGTCGCCGGCCGGGAATGCGAGGCACCAGGAGGAAACGAGATCACGGAAGGGGGAGATGGGGCGCAATGGACGAATCGGCAGCAGCGAACCGTGAGGGGAAGTACCTGACCTTCACGCTGGCGGGAGAGGATTACGGCAGCGGGATCTTGAAGGTGAAGGAGATCATCGGGATCATGCCGATCACGACGGTTCCGCAGACGCCGACGTACGTGAAGGGGGTGATCAACCTGCGGGGGAAGGTGATCCCGATCGTAGATTTACGGTTGAAGTTCGGGATGGAGGCTTTGGCGTACACGGAGAAGACCTGCATCATCGTGGTGGAGATCGCGGTGGGAAGCGGAAACATGATGATCGGGATCCTCGTGGACTCGGTTTCGGAGGTTCTGAACATCAAAGGAAGTGACATCGAGGATGCGCCGAACTTCGGCACGAACCTGGACACGAACTACATCATGGGGATGGCCAAAATCGGCGGTAAGGTGAAAATTCTGCTCCACATCGACCGGGTGCTCAACTCTAAGGAGCTGATGGCGCTAAAGAGTGCTGCATAGCGAGGTGTCGCGGCATGACGAAAGCGGTACGGCGCATAGACTCGACGAATCAGGAAAGAAAGGGGCAATCAGAATATGAACAAATTCAGTCTTGGGAAAAAACTGATCGGTGGTTTCATCATCGTCACACTGATCGGCGCGGGAATCGGAATTTTCGGAATAACCCAGATTAAACAGATCGACAAACTGGACACAGAACTCTACGAGATCAACACCGCGCCGCTCGGAAACCTGCTCGACATCTCCACCTTCTTCCAGCGGCAGCGGGTGAACCTGCGAGAGACGGTCATCAACGCCTATGAGAAGAGGGATTCGAAGGAAATAGCACAGAAACTCAGGGAGTTGGACAAATCGATAGAAGACAATCTGAAAGAATTCGAAAAGACGATGAGATCGGAAGAAATGAAGAAGGTCTATAACAAGACGAAGGATGCCATCGCCAAGTACGACCCGCTTCGCGAAAAGGTAGTTGCCCTTGCTCTCGCCGGAAAGCCGAGTGAGGCGGTGGCCGAAATGCGCGAAGGGCTGGCGATCGCGGGGGCGATTGACGACGGAATCCAGAAAATGGCTGAAATGAAAGTTGCTCTCGCGAAGGCTAAATCGGACGAAAACACGAAGACGGCAAACGCCGCCGTGACGATAACCATAATCACAACGGTTGCCGCGGCGATCATCTCCTTCCTACTGGGTTTCTTCCTCACCCGGTCGGTGACCGCCCCGGTAAACCGCGTCATCGCCGGCCTGACGGATGGTGCGGAGCAGGTTGCAGCGGCGGCGTCGCAGGTTTCCTCTTCGAGCCAGGCGCTTGCCGAAGGGACTTCGGAGCAGGCCTCGTCGCTGGAGGAGACCTCGTCATCGCTTGAGGAGATGTCATCGATGACCAAGCAGAACGCGGACCACGCTAACCAGGCCAAGGCGATGATGGCGGAGGCGAATACGATCGTAAACAAGGTGAATCACCACATGAACGACATGGCGGCCGCGGTCGCGGAGATCACGAGGTCGAGCGAGGAAACGGGGAAGATCATCAAGACGATCGACGAGATCGCGTTCCAGACAAACCTGCTGGCACTGAACGCGGCGGTGGAGGCGGCGCGGGCTGGCGAGGCGGGCGCGGGGTTCGCGGTGGTTGCGGATGAAGTCCGGAACCTGGCGATGCGGGCGTCGGAGGCGGCGAAGAACACGAACGACCTGATCGAGAACACAATCAAAGCGGTACGCAAGGGGAACGAGCTGACGAATGCGACGCAGGATGCGTTCAGGGAGAACGCGGAAATCTCGAAGAAGATCGGGCAGCTGGTGGACGAGATCGCGATGGCGTCGGAGGAGCAGTCGCACGGGATCAACCAGGTGAACCTCGCGGTGGGCGAGATGGACAAGGTGACACAGTCGACGGCGGCGAACGCTGAGGAGTCGGCGGCAGCAGCGGAAGAGCTGAACGCCCAGGCGGAGCAGATGAAGGTGTATGTCCAGGGGCTGGTCCAGGTGGTGGGCGGCGCGGGGAACGGCACGTCGGCGAAGGTGCACCTGGCTGCGCTAAGCACTGCGGTGAGCGCCCCGCACAATGCCCCTCTGCAGGTACCTGCAAAGAAGAAGGCGGCTGCGGCCAAGGTGGAGCGGCCCATGAGCCCCGAGGCGGTGATCCCCATGAAGGAAGGAGGTGTCTTCAAGGATTTCTGATCGAGGTCCGTCAAGAGCGCCTTCCCGCTGCGCGCCGGCAGGGGGAGACACCTCTGCCGGCAGCAGGAGTGGTACCGCAAATTTATGATTGCGCCCGGGCTTACGCGACCAAAGCCAGGAGAGAACCGGACCGTCCCAGAGAGTTTATGAAAAAACGCACCAGGCACCGCTGAAGAAGGCGAGAAAGATGGCCGGAAAATAGAATCGGGGAATCAGGTCGTGTTCACCGCTGCGTGATCGGCCGGCCGTATGGCATCTCGCAATATTATATCGTGCTGAGCAGGGGCGATCATGAGATGCGTGAGAGGAGTTATGAGGGGGTGTATTCGGCGTCCTGCTTGTAGGGGCAATGCTGGCAGGACGTGCTGCGCAGCGGCGTGCGGAGGATGAGAAGCCGACCGGCGATTTTTCAGTGTCGGTGTTGAGTCAGTACATCTGGAGAGGCTATGAGTTGAGCCGCAGCAGCGTTGTAATTCAGCCCTCGGCGGTGGCGGCGATCCTGCCCATCAAGGTCACGGACCGGATCACGATCACCCCGATGCTCACGTACATCTGCCCGCTGACGAGCGATGCGCGGTACGAGATGAAAGGGTCCGGCCTGAAAGGGAGCGCAACGCCGGAGGAGCGGGACGGTTCGTTCCTGGTTGGCGGGGTCACGTTCAGTTTCAGCTTCTGATACGTGCCGAGAGTTCGAAAGGGCATCGCTGTTTGTTGGTACCGCCGAGCGGGGCACATGAACACTGGCACTCCGCCCTGGCGTGAATGTGTATGATTGCGAGAGTGCGAGAGTAACGGAAGGCAGTTATCAGATGATGTTTGACATAAAGACTCTCTTAGTTGTTTCTTTTTTCTCTACGCTGATTTGTTGGTTGGCGATCACACGGTTGTGGCTACAGAACCGAAAACGGTTTCAGGGGCTTTTCTTTCTGGCTTGGGACTATGGATTTCAGGTTCTTGCTCTGCCGCTGATCATAATGCGGGGAGATGCTCCCTACTGGGCATCCGCGCTGCTCTCCAACACGCTGGTCATTTCCGGAGCGCTGCTCGGATACATCGGACTGGAACGGTATTTCGAACGCACCAGTTCACAACTGCATAATTATTCGCTTCTGGCGGTCTTTATTTGTCTTCACTCCTACTTCACATTCATCCAACCCGACCAGGAGCTCCGCAATGTCATTTTTTCGACCTTCCTCCTGGGATTTTGTGCGCAGTGCGCCTGGCTGATATTCGCCCGCGTCGATCCGCATGAGCGGCGCATGGCTTTGACTGTCGGGTATGTATTCTGCGGGTACTGCATGGTAAGCCTCGTCCGGATCGGTGAATTCTTCCGGGCGCCGCATCCCCCCTATGATTTTTTCCACTCTCCCCCTGCCGAAGCGTTCGTACTGCTGTTCTACCTTCTTCTGCTCACCGCCCTGGCATTCGGTCTTGAATCGATGGTCAATTCCCGCCTGCTGCGGGGATTACAGATTCAGGAAGCGAAATTCTCCAAGGCGTTTCAGTCATCCCCCTACGCGCTCTTGCTCACACGACTTACAGACGGCCGCATTTGCGAAGTCAACGATCAATTCCTGAAACTTTCAGGATACCAGCGTACTGAGGTCATCGGGAGAACTACGGCGGAGCTCGATCTTTGGAATTCTGCGAGTGCGCGTGAAGAACTGGTTACCCTGTTGCCCGTGAAGGGTAGCATTCGCGATGTAGAATATTTGTTCAATAGGAAATCCGGCGATCAAATCATCGGATCGCTTTCCGCAGAACTCCTGATCATCGACAATGAGTACTTTATTCTCTCCAGTGTCGAGGACATCACTTCCCGGAAGTCGGCGGAAGAAGCGCTTCAGAAAAGCGAGACACTGTTCCGCAGCTATTTCGAAATGCCTCTGGTGGGAATTGCCATTACCTCGCGAGACAAGGAATGGGTGAAGGTCAATGACCGCACGCTGGCAATCCTCGGGTATTCCTGGCAGGAACTGCAGACCATGACGTGGGACAAGATTACGTATCCTGCGGACCTGCACGTGGATACCAAGCATTTCAGCAGGGTACTTGCCGGAGAGATCAATCAGTACTCTATGGAGAAGCGCTTCATCCGGAAAGACGGCAGCATCGTCTTTGTGGAGTTGGAAGTGGGATGTGTCCGGAATGCGGGTGGTGGGGTGGAGTATTTCATCGCAGTCCTCGACGATATTTCCGCGCGGAAGAGCGCCGAAGAGGCACTCAAACGAAGCGAGAAGCGGCTGTCCCGCGCACAGGAGCTTGCCCACCTGGGCAGTTGGGAGTACGACTTCCTCAGCGGCAAGATCTTCTGGTCCGACGAGACGTACCGCATCTTCGGGTTTGCCCCGCAGGAGATGGAGGTGACACATGAGCTCATTCAACAGATGGTCCACCCCGACGACGCCGAAAAGCTGCAGCCGGCATTGAAGGACCTGCGGAAAGGATTCGCTCAGTACGACATCGAGTACCGCATCGTCCGCAGGGATGGGACGGTGAGGTATGTCCACAGCCAGCGGGATGTTTCTGTGCATGAGGAAGGGGCCGGGAAAGTATTCGGCACGGTTCAGGACATCACCGAACGTAAATGTTCGGAAGAAGAGCGTGATCAGTTACAGATGCGCGTTCGTCGCGCGGAAAAGATGGAGGCGCTGGGTTATATGGCCGGCAAGGTCGCGCACGACTTGAACAATGTCCTGGGCGTGACCATGGGCTACGCAGAGTTGATGCGGGGACAGGGGGAAAACGGCAGCGGCATAAGGAAGGCGGCGGACTGTATTCTTACGTCCACGGAAAAAGCCGCGGCCATTATCCAGGACTTGCTGACCATGACCAGACGGGGGGTCGCCGTGACGGAAGTGGTCGATCTGAACAGGATCGTTCGATCGATGATCGCATCTCACGAGTGTCAAAAATTGCGAGACGCTCATCCGTCGGTATCCGTGAAGGTTACCGTTGATGAAAGCGGTCCGTGTATCATCAACGGCTCACCGGTTCACCTGGAGAAAGCGACCTACAATTTGATTCTCAACGCGATGGAATCGATCACCGGCTTTGGTGAAGTGATCGTCAGGACCGAGATCCGATCCCTCGACAAACCGCTTCGGGGCTACGAAGAGATTGCAGCGGGAGAGTATGCGGTTTTGACGGTCTCCGATACCGGCACAGGAATCAAGCGGGAGGACCGGGACAGGATCTTCGAGCCGTTCTACACGAAGAAGAAAATGGGCAGAAGCGGTACGGGCCTGGGGCTGCCCATCGTATGGGGGACGGTAAAAGACCACAACGGGTATATCGACCTCCAGAGCGAAGAAGACAGGGGCAGTTCATTCACGCTATACTTCCCGCTGAGCAGGGACGCGGTTTGCGAAGCCCAGCAGAAGCCTCCGCTCGATCAATACCTGGGCCGTGGGGAGTCGGTGTTGGTGATCGACGACACCCCCGAGCAGCGTGAAGTGGCTTCTGCAATGCTGGTACGGCTGAACTACCGGGTCACCACCGTCTCCGGCGGTGAGGAGGCTGTCGCATATCTGAACGGGAACAAGGCAGATATCCTCATCCTCGACATGCTTATGGAGCCGGGGATGGATGGCTTGGACACGTACCGCGAAATCATCAAGCTCAATCCCCACCAAAAGGCAATCATCGTGAGCGGCTTCACTGAGACGGAGCGGGTGAAGGGTGCCCAAGCTCTGGGTGCCGGTGCCTATGTCCGGAAGCCATATGTGATGGAAAAGCTCGGGTTTGCCATAAGAAAAGAGTTGGAAAGGCAGTAGGCACCCGATATTCTCCGTTCCGAACCATGAGGTTTGATATTCTATTCGTTCCTCTTTCCGAAGAACCCAGAGCACCCCTGGTAGACGCCCGGGTCACCCAGTCCACGGGAACTGACGAACGCACGGCGGCGCGGACTTGATCAAAGACATCCGGGGACCAGGCGGGTGCCACCGCCCCGCGACAACGCTGCCGCCGATTGCTAAAACGGATTGTCAAAGAGCGACGAAGAACCAAAATCAAGAACACGGGTGCACTTGAAAAATCGATCCGAGAATCGAGAAAACGTTTCAGCAGTCAGTTTTTGCAAGGGTTTGCCAACCTCCTCGCCGCCAAACCCGCCCGGACCGTCACCGGAACGGGCGGCAGCGGTTTACGGGTGGAACGCGACGACGAACGGGTCATCGTCCCGCTCCTCTCACCCTGCGGAGATTCAACAGGTGCAGATTCGATTGCCACCGGATTTCAGCACGGAGTGGATGCTCAACCACATCCGTACCTCCTCCTACGGCGTCCCCTACCGGTTCACGGGAGGGCGCGCCCTGGCCAGGGCCCTGTGGCTCCCCGACGGTCCCGCGGTGCTGGAGTTCGATCTGTCCCGGCCCGGCACGATGGCGGTGAGGCGCCTTTCGCCGGAGGGGCGGCTCCCCGGGCTGAGCCGGACGAGCGCCGCGTACCGCAGGGAGGTGGAGGCGCGGGTCCGGTTCCTCTGGGGTCTCGACGACGACGGCCGGCATGATGCGGCGATTGCCGCCGCCCCCGACGTGGCCCCGCTTCGCGAACGGTTCGGGGTCTTGAGGATCCTGCGGGCGCCCGACCTGTACGAAGCGCTGCTGGTGGCCGTGATCGGCCAGCAGGTAAGCGTGGCCGCGGCGCAATCGGTGCGGCAACGGCTGATGGACAACCTGGGGACGGGGATCAGGGTGGGCAGCGGCCCCCGCGCAGCGGATCACCGCCTCTACCCTGCCCCGCGGCACCTGCTCGCCGCGGGCGGTACGGCGCTCCTCAAGCACGGCCTCTCGCGGCAGAAGGCCGCATACCTCCTGGAGATAGCCGGACGCGCGGCGGCGGGCGATCTCGACCGCGACCGCTTTGCCGGGCTCTCCGATGAAGAGGCCATCGCGCGGCTCTGTGAAATCAAAGGGGTGGGACGCTGGACGGCGGAAATCGTCCTGATGCGCGGCCTCGGCCGGACCGACATCTTTCCGGCCGGCGACCTGGGGCTCCGGGTCGCCCTGCAGGAGACGCTGGGGCTGCGGGAACGGCCCGACGAGAAGGAGGTGCGGAAGATCGCCGAGCGCTGGCAGGGATGGCGCAGCTACGCCGCCTTCTACCTCTGGATGACGCTCCAGAGCCGGGCGTTGTAGGATCCTGCACCGGGAACGGGTTTGCCGTCGGCCCTCACATCCCCAGGTAGGTCTTGCGGAGGGTTTCGTCCTTCAGGAGTTCTTCCCCCCTGCCGTGGGCGATCAGCTTCCCCGAGGAGAGGACGTAGTTGCGGGCGGCCAGCTTGAACACCGTGCTCACCTCCTGCTCGACCAGGAGGATCGTGATCCCCAGCCGCTTGATCTCCTCGATCTTGGCGAACACCTCCTGCCGCATGATCGGGGCCAGCCCCGTGGAAGGCTCGTCGATGCACAGCAGCTGGGGCTCGGACATCAGGGCCCGGCCGATGGCGAGCATTTGCTGCTCCCCGCCCGAGAGCGTCCCCGAGATCTGGCGCGTGCGCTCCTTGAGCACGGGAAACAGGGCGTAGACCTTCTCCAGCGTCTCCCGGCTCTTTCGCTTGTCCTTTTGCAGGTAGGCCCCGGCCAGCAGGTTCTCCAGGACGGTCATCTCCCGAAAGGGTCGCCGCCGCTCGGGGCAGAGGACGAGCCCCCGCCGGACGATCTCGTGCGCCGGGATCGCTTCGATCCGTTCGCCGTCGAAGGTCACGGTCCCGTCCAGGAAGATGTCGCCGCTGGTGGAGCGGCGCTTGATCTCGCGCTCCCAGGCGACCAGGCCGCTGATGGCCCGAAGCGTGGTGGATTTGCCCGCCCCGTTGGGTCCCACCAGGCTGACCAGCTCGCCGGTGTCGACGGACAGGGTGAGGTCGTTGATCAGGACCGCCTTCTCATACCTGACGGTGAGGTGGCTGATTTCCAGAAGCATCGTCATTGCCCTCCTTGCTGCCCCAGGTAGGCCTCGATCACCCGGGGGTTGTTCACCACCTCTTCGGGCGTCCCCTCGGCCAGGAGTGTCCCGAAGTTGAGGACGACGATGCGGTCCACGATCTTCATCAGTTGTTGCAGCTTGTGCTCGACGATGATCATCGCCGGCCCCTCGCTGTGCAGGCGGCCGAACCGTCCGCCCTTGTGGAGCCTGCGGATCGATTTGGCCATCAGCTCGGTCTCGGCGGGACTCAGCCCGCCGAAGGGCTCGTCCAGGAGGAGCAGCTCCGGGTCCGTGGCCACGGCCCGGGCCACCTCCAGACGCTTCAGGTCTCCCTGGGAGAGGGTGGAGGCCTTCTCCAGGGCCATGTCCGAAATCCCGGCGAACTCCAGGGCGTCCATCGCCTTGGCCTCGACCACCTTCACCCACTCCCCCCTGCCCATCGACCGGGGAGAGAGGCAGGAGACCATCACGTTGGCGATGATCGGGAGCCGCCGGAAGGGGCGCATGTTCTGGAAGGTGCAGGCCACCCCCATGTTGACGATGTCCCAGAGCTTGTGCCCGACGAGCTCCTTCCCCTTGAACCGGACGCTGCCCGAGTCGGGCTTCAGGATTCCGGTAAGCAGCCGCAGCAGGGTGGTCTTCCCGGCCCCGTTGGGGCCGATCAGCCCCAGGACCTCCTTCTGCTCCATCCGGAATTTGACGTCGTTCACCGCCCTGAGCCCGCCGAAGCTCTTGGTCAGCCCCTCCACCTCCAAAAACGGCACGGTCATATCAGGTCGCCTCGCACTCTTCCCGCAGTTCCCGCCGGGAGACCTTGCCCACGTCGGTCTTGGGCAGCTCGCCCCGAAACTCGACGATCCGGGGAACCTTGTAGTGGGCCAGGTTCTCGCGGCAGAAGTCGATGATTTCCTCCTCGGAGATCTTGCCCCGCGCCTCGCCCTCCAGGACGACGTAGGCCTTGATCAGGTTTCCCACGGCCGGGTCGGGCACCCCCACGACGCCCGCGGCCTTGATCTTCGGATGCTTGTACAGCACCTCCTCCACATGCCGGGCAAAGACCGAGTATCCCTTGTACTTGATCAGGTCCCGCTTGCGGTCGAAGAAGTGGAAGTACCCCTCCTCGTCCATGCTGACCAAATCCCCGGTACGCAGCCACTTCTCCCCGTCGATCTCCAGCATGACCTCGCTGGTGCTCTCCGGCCGCTTCCAGTACCCCTGCATGATGTTGGGCCCCGCGAGGATCATCTCCCCGACTTCGCCGACCGGCATGAACTCCGCCCCCTCGGGCTCGATGACGGCGGCCTTGACGTTGGGCAGCGGGATCCCGAAGAACCCCTTCTTGCACCGGCCCAGGGGGTTTCCGTGGCTGGCCGAGGTAGTCTCGGTCATCCCGTACCCCTCGAAGATCTGCGACCCGGTCCGCTTTTCCCACCCCTCCATCGTCGATTCGTGGAGGGTGTCGGCGCCGCAGACGATCAGCTTGAGCCGCTTCCAGTTGACCCGGTCGGTCTTCTCGTACTCCTTGAGGTACTCGAACAGGGTCGGCACGCCGTAAAACCCCGACGCCTGGTACTTCTCCATGGCCGACAGGATCTCGTCGATGTCCGGGGTGGTGAACAGCACCAGGGTCGCCCCCTGGGCCAGCCCGGCGATCATCACCACCACCTGGCCGTAGATGTGGAAGAAGGGGAGGAAGGCCATGACCACCTCTTTCCCCTCCTCCAGGACCGGCCAGAAGGCGCGGGCCTGCCCCTGCAGGGCGATCAGGTTGCGGTGGGTGAGCATCGCCGCCTTGGGAAGCCCGGTGGTGCCTCCGGTGTAGGGCAGGACCGCCAGGTCCGTCCGGGGATCGATGGCGACGGCGGGGGGGGTCGGGGGGTACTTCTTCAGCAGCCCCGGGAAGGAGTACACCCCTTCCCTGCCCAGCGATTCGGCCGTGGGGGGCTTCTTCCCGCCGTAGGCCTTGGCCTTGGCGCTCTTTCCCAGCAGGCGCTTCAGCGGCGGAAGGTACTCGTCGATCCCGGTCAGGATCACCCGCGCCAGCGGGACCCCGGCCTTTTCCAGGTTGTCGTGCAGGATGTCCTGGCAGATGACGGTTGTGGCCTCGCTGTCGGTGAGCTGGTGCCTCACCTCGATGCTGGTGTAGACCGGGCTGATGGGGGTGACCTTGGCCCCGAGCCTCAGGGTGGCGAAATAGGAGATCACATACTGGGGGCTGTTCAGGAGGTAGATGGCCACCGTGTCCCCCTTCTTCACCCCCAGGTCGGCCAGGGCGGTCGCCAGGCGGTCGACCAGCTCTTTGAGTTCGCGGTAGCTGATCTTCTTCCCGTAGAAGATCAGGGCGGGCCGATTGGCGTACTTTTCCGCCATCCGGTCGAACAGCTCCGGGACGGACATCTCGAGGACCTCGACCTCGGACGGCACACCTGCGGAGTAGTGCTTCAACCAGGGTTTGGACAGGTAGGCTTCTTTATGGCTCATGGCTGGTTCCTTTCAATCCAAGAGTGCAGTGCAGACCCGGCAGCTCTTCCGGGTGGCGACGTTCCTGATCTTGCAGCGCGGGCATTCCTTCTCCATCTTGTCCCTGGCCCAGTGGACGATCCCTTCGGGCATGTACAAGAGGATCAAGAGCACCACCACGGCGAAGATCATCGTGCGGTACTCGGGCCAGAACCGGACGAACTCCAGGAAGGGAAACAGGACGAACACCGCCGCGATCGGCCCGTAGATCGTGGCCAGCCCTCCGAAGACCGCCCAGATCACCACCGAGAAGGACATGGAGACCTCCAGGGTGGAGGGGCCGGCGATCCGCATGTAGTGGGCGTACATGCCGCCGGAAATGCCGGCGAAGAACCCGCTCAGGCAGAAGGCCATCAGCTTGTACCGGGTGGTGTTGATGCCCGAGGCCCGCACCGCCAGCTCGTCCTCCCGGATGGCGTGGAAGATGATGCCGGTATGGGAGTCGGTGATCTTCCACATGACGGCGCTCAGGACGAGCATCGTCACGACGTAGATGTAATAATTGCCGACGAGCGAGTTGGAGAGGCGTTGCAGCCCCGAGATCCCCAGCTCGCCGCCGGTCAGGTCGGGCAGGGCGAAGACGATCCCCATCAGGATGATCGGAAAGGCCATCGTCGTCAGAGCCAGGTAGGTCCCCCGGAGCCTCAGGCAGGGGATTCCCACGATGAGCCCGGTCAGGACGGCGGCCAGGGCCCCCATCGGCACGCTCCCCCAGGGGGGGATCGCGAAGTGGATGTTGAGCAGCGCCGAGGTGTAGGCCCCCATCCCGAAGAACAGGGCGTGGCCGAAGTTCATCTGCCCGGTGAACCCCGACAGCAGGTCCCAGCTCGCCGCGAGGATGGCGAACACGCTGGTCAGGATGATCACCCGGATCAGGTAGGGATTCTGGCTGACCAGCGGCAGCCCCAGGAGGGCCAGGACGAACATGGCGACGATGACCCGGCTGGGGAGGACCAGCACCTCGGTGCGGACGAGGGTGACGAGCCGCTTAAGTTGAACGGCCGGAGAAATCATGGTCATCGCTCCTCCTCGAAGGAAACGCCGAACAGACCCTCCGGCCGCAGCAGCAGGACCAGGATCATGATCGACAGGGCGACCGATCCCTTCAGGAAGGCCCCTTTGGGGATCAGGAACACGACCAGGGCCTCGGTAAACCCCAGGATGTAGGCCGCCACGAAACTTCCCTTGATGCTCCCGAGCCCCCCCAGGACGACCACGGCCATCATGATGATCAGGGGCTCCATCCACATGAAGGGGCTCACGACCGCCAGGGGCACGATCACCGCCCCGGTCAGTCCGGCCAGGGCCACCGAGATCGCCATCGTGATCATCGCCAGCCTGCTCTCGTTCATTCCCATCAGGTTTGCCACCTCCCGGTCCTCGGCGGTCGACCGGATGGCGAGCCCCAGGTTGGTCTTCATCAAGAGCAACCACAGGGCCGCCAGGATGATCAGGACCACGACGAAGGTCAGCACCTGCTGATGGAAGACCTTCACCCCTCCGACGACGAAAAACCCCTGGATCAGCGCCGACACGGTCAGGTAGTCCCCGGTGAAGATCAGGAGCATCGCCTCCTGCATGATCATGGCCAGGGCGATCGTGGCGATCAGGACCGCGGCCTCATGCTCGCGGATCGGATCGATCAGGAACCGGTACGCCAGCAGCCCCAGGGCCACGACGACCGCGACGGCGATCAGCATCGCCCAGAAGGGGCTCACGCCGAGCTTCGCGGACAGGAAATAGATCGTGTACGCGGCGATCATGTAGAAGGCGGTGTGGGCGATGTTGACGATCCGCGCCACCCCGAAGATCAGGGAAAACCCGATGGCCAGGAGGGCCAGCATGCTGCCGGTAATCAAACCGGTGATGAGTATGTTCATAACACCTCGGGAATGCGTCTACCGTGGATAAAGGAAGCCCCTTCTTCCCATCCCCCCGCTTGCAGGGCAGCAGGGGGATGGGGACTGCAAGAAACGGCGATTCGGCTATTTTTTCATCCAGGGCGGTATCTTGTAGGGGACGACCCCTTTGTAGGTGACCTCGGGCGCCCCGGGGGCGGCAACCCACTTGTTCGGCCAGACCCCGACGAATTTACCATCCTGCCACTGCCCCCCGAGGCTGGTCAGGTACCCCGGCCCCCAGGTCAGGTCGTGGGTCGGACGGCCCTGGGCATCCTTCTCGTACTTCACCTTGCCGCTGGGGACGAGGTACTCGCGGTTTTCCAGGTGGGCGACGATCTTGTCGGCATCGAGGCTTCCCACGGCCTCGATACTGGGGGCGAGCCCCTCCTTGATGGCCGTATGGGTGTCCGCGGTATAGGTCGGCGTCTCACCGAACCGCTTATAGTAGCCTTCCACGAAGTCTTTGGTGAGGTTGTTGTATTCAACCCCGCGGATGTAGGTGTTGGTTGTGAAGACGTAGTTTCCCATCCCCTTGGTGGCCTCCCAGAACCCGTCCTTCTGGGCCTCCACGTTGATGCCCACCTGAACGGCGGGCACCTTGAGCTCCCCGGCCTGCCGGGCGAAGGGGATGCCCACCGAGGAGGAGAACACGGTGAATATCAGGTTGGCGCCGCTCTGCTGGATGGCCGAAAGCTCCGCGGTAACATCGGTCGCCACGGCGGAGGGCCGCCAGGTGCCGACCACCTCCATCCCCATCTTCGGGATGACCCCCTTGGCCGCCTCGATCATCGGATCTACCCAGACCGCCTTCTCGGCCACGATGGCCACCTTCACCTGCGGGAGGTTCAATTCCTTCTTGAGAATGGCGCCCACGAACCCCATGTGGGCAAAGCTGGTCCTGACCAGGTAGTTGGAGTTGAACGGGGTGACCCGGAAGAAGTACTTGTAGCGCTTGTAATCCTTGGCCACCCGCAGACAGAGCTCCGGGTGGGCGGCGCCGGCGCCCATGAATATCTTTTTGTTGTCCATGGCGATGTCCTGCATGGCGAGGACCGCCTCAGTCCGGAAGCCGCCCACGATGAAGTCGACCTTGTCGCTCGTGATCAGCCGCTCCATGGCATTGGTGGCATCGGTCAGGTTCAGGAACTCGTTCGAGTCGGACTTGACCAGTTCGATCTTCCGCCGCTCCTTGCCGACCAGCACGCCCCCTTTGGCGTTGATCTCCTCGGCGGCCATGACGGCGCCGTTCCAATGGCCCTTGCCCTGGACGAAATTCATCGGCCCGATGATGCCGATCTTGATCGGCGCCGCCGCCCAGACGGGCACCGACAGGACCGCAATCGCCGCTGCAACCAGCACGCAAACCCGCACCACGCACCTCACGTTCATAATACTCCCCCCTTTTCGGTTAATGCCGGATTAGACAACCCTCCGTTCAAACGGAGAACTGCAAAAAACAGGAAAAACCTTACCGCAAAAAGCAATACCCCATGGCAATACAGCAGTTGGAAGAAGAGATGCAGCGCGAGAGAGTTAACGGTGCCCGACAGGATCCCTCCTGGGTGGACGGGAGGGCGGTTACAGGGGAAAAGAGAAATACAGTCTGCGAAACAGGTACATCGATCATCAGTGCTTCCTTTTCACTACTGCGGCGGAAACCGATGTGACGCGAAATGGGCCTGTAGGACAGAACGAAAAAAGCGTGCCTCATTAATAGGGAAGAACGGGATTTATGTCAAGAAGAATGACAGAAGATTCTGGCCCACCAGAAAGGAACCGGCGGAGGGCGGTTCCGGGGTACGGAGTCCGGGCCGGAGAAGGCGAACCCTGCGTCGCATGAGGAAAATGATTTCGGCCGCATAACGCATCTGCGGAGGGCGTTTCCCGGATCGCTTCAGACGGTCCTCGCCGGTGGCACGCTTTTCCGGGCAGTACGACTTGCTGCAGGCGTCCCAGGAATTGCCTGGATCGCGAGGAATATTACGTGGTCGCCTCCAGCAGACGGTTTGTCACATCGACCGCGCTGGCCGCATCGGCTGCATACCCGTCCGCGCCGATTTCACTCGCAAACTTCGGAGTCACCGGGGCGCCGCCGACGATGACCCTGATTTCCCCGCACTGAGCCTTCACTGCCGCAACGACCTCCTTCATCTGTGTCATGGTCGTTGTCAGCAATGCCGAGATGCCGATCACCTGGGGATGGTGCTCCTCGATCGCCTGCAGGAACTTCTCCCGCGGGGCATCCACCCCGAGATCGATCACCTTATAGCCGGCGCCCTCGAGCATCATGATCACCAGGTTCTTCCCGATGTCATGCAGGTCGCCCTTGACCGTACCGATCGCGACCACGCCTTTTTCCTTCAACCCCGCACCGGCAATCAGGGGTTTGATCACGGCGAGGCCCGTGTGCATGGCACGCGCGGCCATCAGCACTTCCGGTACGTAAACCTGATTGTTCTTAAACCGGCCGCCGATGACGTTCATTCCGGCGATCAATCCATCGTTGAGTATCGTCGAGACAGCCAGGCCTTCGACAACCGCCGATTCCGTATATTCTCTTGCCTTGTTAGCGTTTCCGGAAATCACCTGCTCCTTGATCTGCTCCAAAATCGACATGGAAAATCTCCTTTTTCTATTTGATTATTACCACCTGCCCACTTCGGCCATTGCCGCATCAGAAGATTCCGAACATCTTGATCAAGCCGCCCCGGGATCAGAAGCCTCTGGCTGTCGCACCCGCCTGACTCATTCAACTGCGAGGTCAGTAATCCGCGATCATGTCGCTGGCCATATCACACCACTTCCACAAACGAGTGGGATCGCCGTTCAGCGAGAGCAGCGTCTTCATGTTGAACACCAGGTTCACCTTGTACTTGCGGGAAAGATCCAATGCCGTGGCCATCTCCTTCCGCAGTTCGTCGAAGCCGGCCCTTTCATGCGCGAGGTACGTCGAGTTGGGCTTGAAGCTGATGACATACCGGTCGCCCAATTGCTCCATCATGGACTCCAGATCGCTGTAAGGGGAGCAGGAGACCTTACGGAGGTTGGGGAAGCTCTCGGTCAGGATGTCCAGCTTGTTGTCCAGCCGTTCGCAGCAACCGTAGGAATAGAGCCCGAACAGGCTCGCCCACTTCTGTTCATGATCGAAGCAGAACTCCTTCGTCATCTCCGGCGAAACGCAGGTCATGATCTGATCGGCACTGTGCCCCCAGATGTCCGCGATCCTTGCGCCGATACCGCTTTCGGTCGCCGGAGGGAGTCCGGAGGTGTAGCCGATGCAATTGTTGACGATGTTCTCAAATCCATTGTTGGAGGAGAGGATGCCGAGGCGTTCGTACTGCCGGATGCGGTCGATGCATGCGGTGATGTACAGCTCCATTGCCTGATGCACCAGTTCGGGTTCGAGGGTCAGTTTGAACATCCCCTCCGAGATTCCCATCCAGGTGAGTAGGTCATCCATGGGGGCGCAGCGGACGTTGCACCGCCCGAACAGCTTCACCCGCAGGATATCGCCGAAGATCTCGCGGAGGAGGTCATAACGATGAAGGGTTTCCTCTTCGCAATACTCCACCACCGGGGTCTTGATCTTCTTGAGGTCCTCTTCGCAGGTGATCTGGCTTTCGAAATGCCTGGCCTCGTCATATACTTCCCCCTCGATGAAGTCCGACCGGTCGCCGCCGGATGCCACAATGCCGAAACCGCTGTCCTTATACACCACCGGGCATTTCACCGTCGGCTCCACAACGCGGTCACAGCGCAGATGCTTCCACTCGTAGATCCGGACGAGCAGGTCCA
>CAIYSL010000118.1 GCA_903928915.1 uncultured Syntrophobacterales bacterium
ACCGGGTTTGCCTGCCGGCAGCCGGTGACCGGGCCGGAGGAGCTGGCGGCGCTGCTCGCCTCAGTCGGAAAGAGGGAAGGATGAGTTCCCAGCCAACCTCCCCTTCCCCGGGAGAGGGACGAGCGGGTTCCCCATCAACCTCCCCTCCCCTTGCGGGAGGGGATTGAGGGGAGGGGGCAGATGACCGACCGAATCGGATGACAAAGGGGGAGACATGAAAGTCAGCACGGTTGAACAGATGCGGGCCATGGACCGCCGGGCAGTGGAAGAGTTCGGGATACCGGAAGAGCTGCTGATGGAAAACGCCGGGCGGGCCGCCTTCGCGGTCCTCTCCCGGGAGTTCGGCGCGGCCGGCAGGCGGATCGTCGTCGTCTGCGGCGTGGGGAACAACGGCGGCGACGGGCTCGTCGTGGCGCGGCAGATCCTCGCCGCCGGCGGGACCCCCCGGGTGTTCGTGATCGGCGACCCGGACCGCTTCCGCGGGGCCGCCAAGGCCAACCTCGACATCTGCGGCCGGCTTCCGATCGAGGTGAAGCGGCTCAAGGAGGTCGAGACCCTCCGGGCGGCGGTCGTCCGCGCCGACGTGATCGTCGACGCCCTGTTCGGCACCGGGCTGGACCGCGAGCCCGCCGGCCTCCACCGCGAGGCGATCGACCTGATCAACGCGAGCGCCAAGCCGGTCCTGAGCCTCGACATCCCCTCCGGGGTAAACGGCGATACGGCCGAGGTGATGGGGACGGCCATCCGGGCGGATGCCACCGTGACCTTCGGCCTGCCGAAGATCGGGACGATGCTGTACCCGGGCTGCGAGCTCTGCGGGGCGCTCTGGGTCTGCACCATCTCGATGCCGCCATCGCTCACCGAGGCAGAGGCCCTGGAGGTGGAGCTCAACGGGTTCATCCCCCTTCCCGAGCGCGCGCGGACCGTCCACAAGGGGTCGATGGGGGACGTCCTGTTCATCGCCGGGGCCGGGGCCTATTTCGGCGCCCCCTACTTTTCCGCCATGTCGTTCCTGAAGGCAGGGGGGGGGTACGCGCGGTTGGCCGCCCCGCGGTCGATGGTCCCCTTCCTGGCCACGCGGGGGAGCGAGATCGTGTTCGCCCCCCAGGCCGAGACCGCGGAGGGGAGCCTTGCCCTGGCCGGACGGGAGGCCCTCCTCGAACTGGCGCGCCGGGTGGACATGGTCGTCATCGGCCCCGGGCTTTCCCTGGTCGCAGAAACTCAGGAGCTGGTCCGCGAGCTCGCCGCCGCGATCGCCAAGCCGCTCGTGATCGACGGCGACGGGATCACGGCCGTGGCGGGCTCTCCGGAGATCATCCGGTCCCGCAGGGCCCCCACCGTCCTGACCCCCCATCTGGGGGAGATGTCGCGCCTGACCGGCAGACCGATCGCCGAGATCGATAAGCGGCGGGTCCCGCTCCTCCAGGAGACGGCCGCGGACCTCGGGGCCTTCATCGTCCTGAAGGGGGCCCGGTCGCTGATCGGGACGCCCGGGCGGCGGGTGTACATCAACCTGAGCGGGACCGCGGGGATGGCCACGGCGGGGTCGGGGGACGTCCTGACCGGGACGATCGCCGCCATGGCGGGGCTGGGGCTGCCGCTTGCGGAGGCGGTGCGCAAGGGGGTGTTCATCCACGGCCTGG
>CAIYSL010000119.1 GCA_903928915.1 uncultured Syntrophobacterales bacterium
CTCGACAGCCTCCACAAGCTGCGCCTGATCCCCGGCGCCGCCGAGGCTGTCCGGCTGATCAACCGAAGCGGGATGAAGGCGGTCGTCGTGACCAACCAGTCGGGCGTGGCCCGGGGGATGTTCGACGAGGCCTTTGTCGGCGCGGTCCACCGCCGGCTCCGGGAGATGCTGGCCGCGGAAGGGGCCTTCCTCGACGGCGTGTACCACTGCCCCCACCACCCCCGGGAAGGCCGGGGGATCTACCTGAGGGAGTGCGACTGCCGTAAACCCGCGCCGGGACTTCTCCTCAAGGCCGCGGCTGAACTCTCCCTTGATCCGCAGCGCTCCGCCATGATAGGGGACACGCTCAAGGACATCGAGGCCGGCGCCAGAATCGGGACCCGGGGCATCCTCGTGCGGACCGGTTACGGCACCGAGGCGGCCGCCCAGCTCGAGAGCAGGGCAGCGGAGGGCCCGATCCGCCCGGTCCATACCGCCCGGGACCTCCTGGCCGCGGTGCACTGGCTGCTGAAGGACCGAATGACGTGAACATCCTGATCGTCAAGCTGAGCGCCATCGGCGACGTGATCCACACCCTGCCCGCGCTGGCCGCCCTGCGGAGGCTCTACCCCGCCGCGGACATCACCTGGGTCGTCGAAGAGGCCGCCGCCGATCTGCTCCGAGACCACCCCGCTCTCGATAGGGTCCTGGTCTCGCGCCGCAAGTCCTGGCTGGGGGAGGTGCGGCGGGGTCGGATCGCGGCCCCCCTGGCGGAGATGCGCGCCTTCCTCCGGGCGCTCCGCTGCCGTCCCTACGACCTGGTGATCGATTTTCACGGCCTGCTGAAGAGCGCCGTCGTCGTCGCCCTGAGCGGCGGCCGGCGGAGGCTCGGCTACGACAGCCTCCAGGAGATGAGCGGCCTGTTCTACACGGAGAAGATCCCCGAGGACATGGCCAAGCACGCCGTCGACCGCTACCTCGACTTCATCCGCCCCCTTGCGCGGGAAGCGCACGCGCGGTACGATAGCCTCATTGCGGCGCCCTCCTTCGCCATCGCGATCGGCCGCGCGCACCAGCGGCGTGTCGACGCCCTCCTGGCGGAACATGCGCCGCTCCTGGCGACAGCGGGCGGAAGAGAAGAAAACGGGCGGACCGCCGGAGCGGCAGGCGGGGAACCGCCGGCGATCCGATTCGTGGCCGTCAACCCGGTGGCCTTCTGGGAGACCAAGCTCTGGGAGGAGGAAAAGTTCGCCGGGCTGTGCGACCGGATCCGTCGGGAGACGGGGCTCCCGGTGATCCTGACGGGAGGGGCGGCCGGTCCGCTCGACAGGATCCGGGCACGGATGAAGACGGAGGCCGTCAACCTCGGCGGACGGACGACGCTCCGGGAGCTCGCCTGCCTGTACGAACGGGCGGCCCTCGTCGTCACCACCGACTCCGGCCCCATGCACCTCGCCGCGGCAATGGGAACCCCGCTGGTCGCCCTGTTCGGTCCGACCGACCCGGTCCGGACGGGCCCCTACGGGAAGGGGCACCGGGTCATCCGCCGCTCATTGGCCTGCATGCCCTGCTTTCGCAAGCGCTGTGAAACAACCGCGTGCATGCGGGAGATCTCGGTGGAGGAGGTCCTGACCGCGGTGAAGGAACAGCTGGCAGGAACGAAGAAGGAGTGAATGATGGGAATGAGTAAGGAATTGCTGGCAATCCTGGTTTGTCCGCAGTGCAAGGGCGAACTGAGCCTCACCGCGGCGGAAGACGGTCTCGTCTGCGGGAAATGCCGTCTGCTCTACGAGATCCGGGAGGACATCCCGATCATGCTGATCGACGAGGCGAAGCGGCTCGACGCCTGAGAGGCGGCATCACAGGACGCCGGCGTTGGGCTGGGGCGAGTATTCCGGGACGATTTCCCCGAGCTTCCGTCTGATTGCCGGGGCGTCGAAGCGGTCGGCCGCGGCGTACAGCTCGGCCAGGTGCGCCTCCAGCGGGGGGGCGCCCGTTTCCCCGGGCGCAGCGGAACCGGGCAGAGAATCGGGACGCAGGACCATGATCTTTTCATGCCTCGTCGCGACGATCCCCTCGCCTGCGGTAATCAGCTCCTCGTACAGTTTTTCCCCATCCCTGAGGCCGGTGAAGGTGATCTTCACGTCCCGGTCGGGCTCCCGGCCCGACAGCCGGATCAGGTCCCGCGCCATATCGAGGATCTTCACCGGCGTCCCCATCTTCAGGAGGAAGATTTCCCCCCCCTGCCCCATCCCCCCGGCCTGGAGGATCAACTGCGCGGCCTCGGGGATGGTCATGAAGAATCGCCTCACCTCGGGATGGGTGACCGTCACGGGTCCCCCCTGCTCGATCTGATTCCGAAACACGGGGATGACCGACCCGGAGGATCCCACGACGTTGCCGAATCGCACCGCCATGAACCGCGTGACCGCACCCGGAAAGCTGTGCAGGAGCAGTTCCGTCACCCGCTTACTGGCGCCCATCACGTTCGTCGGCCGGACGGCCTTGTCCGTGGAAACCAGAACGAACCGCTCCACCGCGAACCGGCACGCCAGTTCCATGACGACGCGGCTGCCGATGATGTTGTTCGACACCGCCTCCCAGGGGTTCTTTTCGAGCATGGGGACGTGCTTGTACGCCGCCGCGTGAAAAACTACCTGGGGACGATACCGCTGAAAGACCGAGGCCATCAGGTTCCCGTCCTGGACGCGCCCGAGCACGGCCCGGCAGCGGTCGGCTCCGAGTTCGGCATGCATCTCCATCTCGATGTGAAACAGGTTTGCCTCCCCGGCATCGACGAGGATCAGCATCCGCGGCCGGAAGCGGACGATCTGCCGGCACAGCTCCGCCCCGATCGACCCCCCGCAGCCGGTGACCAGGACCGTCTTTCCGTCCAGGTATCCCTGGATTTCCCCCATGTCGAGCTGCACGGGGGCGCGCCCCAGGAGGTCTTCGTAGTTGACGTCCCGGAGGGTCTTGATGCTGACCCGGCCGTCGATGAGCTCGCCGATCCCCGGCAGGGTCTTGTAGGCGATCCGGCAGGCCTTGCAGACGGCCACGATCCGGCGTATCTGATCCCCCGTCGCCGAGGGAACGGCGATCAGGACCTCCTCGGCCTGCTGCTCGACTGCAATCCTGGCCAGCTCGCTGAGCGGCCCCAGCACCCGTACGCCGTGGATCGAACGCCCGTGCTTTTTCGGGTCGTCGTCGACGAACCCGGCCACGCGGTAGGGAAGGTGGTCGTTTTCGATGATCTCCCGGAGGATCTTTTCCCCGGCAGCCCCGGCGCCCACGATGAGGATCCGCTTGCGCTGGGCGGGCGGCACGAAGAGGGGCTGACCGGTCCGGTCGTACCGCGCGCAGAAGGTCCGGATCGCCATGCGGAGACCGCCGGTGAACAGGAAGGTGAGCCCGCCGTCGATCAGAAAAACGGCCCGGGAATACCCCCCCTCGAACCGATAGAACACGAAGATGAATGCCATGATCAAGAGCGTCGAGGTGGCCGACGCCTGCAGCAGCCGCCAGAAATCCCTCGTACTCGTGTAGCGCCACATCCCCTGATACAGGCCGAACAGGAAGAAGGTGCACAGCTTCACCAGCAGCACCGGCGCACAGATGGCCCTGAGCTGCCGCGCAAAGAACGCGTCGAGTGCAAACTCGAACCGAAACAGGTAGGCCAGGACGAGGGCCCCGGCGAACAGGGCGGCGTCGGCCAGGAGCATCAGATACAAATGGGGATTCTTCCACTGCGTCTTCATGGCAGCGCCGCCCCCCCGCGGTGCGCCGGGGGCCCCGCAGCCCCCCGCGCGCAGGCGATCCTCCGGAGGCGGACCGTCAGCACGGTGAACCCGGCAAAGCAGACCGCCAGATACATGAGGACCGCGCCCACCCCGAAGGGGAGCACCATCAGCGCCCCGATGCCGATGGCCGCCTGCGCGGCCGCGTAGCCCAGGGAGATCTTCCAGTGGACGATCCCGAACTCGTTCGCCAGGAGCTGGTACAGGTGGCGGCGATGGGAGCGCGTGAGATTCTCCCCCCGCCGGAGGCGAACGGCCATGGTCGTCAGCTCATCCGCATAGAAGGGAAACAGCAGCGCCGCCAGGCAGGCCATCTCCAGGTAACTCCGGGCCAGCGTCACCACCAGCGAGGCGAACACGAACCCCAGCAGGATGCTGCCCACGTCGCCCATGAAGACCTTCGCCCGGGGCACGTTGAAGGGGAGGTAGCCCGCGCAGGCCAAAGCCACGCACAGGGCCAGCAGCGACAGGGGCGCCTGGAAGGGGTCCGGCGAGGGACGGGAGAGGGTTGCCGCTCCCAGCAGGCCGAAGGCCACCACCCCGCCCAGACCGGCGATGCCGTTGATGCCGTCCATGAAGTTGTAGAAGTTCGCCGTTCCGATCAGGAAAAGCAGGACACACACCAGGACGAGCAAAAACGGCAGCGGCGATTCGCCGAAGGAGAGGGCGTACTGGGCGCTCAGACGGGGCAGCAGCGGAAACAGGAGCAGGGCGGCCGAGACTGCCTGGAACACGAACCGAAACCGCACCGAGATCCGGATGTAGTCCCCGTAGAAGCTCACCGCGGAGATGAGGATCGCGGCGAACAGAAAGGTCGTCGGGATCCGGAGCGTCAGACCCGCCATGATGAAGGCCGCCAGGACCCCGACCCCGCCACCGCGGGGGGTGGGTACGGTGTGGGAGCTGCGCTCGTTGGGCCTGTCGAGCAGGTGCTCCCGGAAGGCCATGCCGGCGATCAGCCAGGCCCCCGCCGCCCCCAGTCCGGCGCACGCCACGAACAGCAGCGGCAGCCGGTATTCGGCCACGAGCGCGACCAGCCGGGTAAACAGAGTCGTCAGATCATGCACCATTGCCCGCACCCCTCACAGATCGCCCGCCTGCCGCATCTCGGCCACCGTTTCACGCCAGCCCGCCGCCAGGTCGTACCCGGGGGCGAACCCGAGGCTGCACAAGCGGCTGCCGTCCACCGCCACATCCTCCGTATACTTGTCGATGGTCGCCCGGACGACGGGCGACCGCAGTCCGCAGAGCCGCGCCCCGTCCTCCAGGAGACCGGCGACCCGGCGGGCGGGTCCGACGGGCAGCGTCACCCGCGGCGGCATACGGCCCAGGGCCCCGCAGAGGGCCGCGATGATCTCCGCCAGGGTGTGGATCCGCCCGTCGGTCACGTTGAACACCTGCCCGGCGGCGGCGGGATGGAGGGCGGCCAGCACCGCCGCCCGCCCCACATCCCGGTCGTACACAAGGGTGCGCCGGTTCAGCCCCGGGCCGATGGGGACGAACCGGCCCCGGGCCAGGGCCGTGACCAGCCGCCGGTAATTCCCCTTGATCCGGCTTCCGTACACGGCCCCGAGGCGGAGCACCGTCCCCAGCTCTCCGCCGTCGTCCCGGCGCGCTGCCCGGACGATCTGCTCCGCGGCCAGTTTGGTCTCGGCATAGAAAGAGTCGGGATGCGGCACGGAATCTTCCGTCAGGACCCCGCCCGCCGACGCGCCGTACACGGCGATCGTGCTGAACAGGACCAGGCGCCCGACCCCCGCCTCCCGGGCCGCCTCGGAGACGAGGGCGGTCCCCCCGACGTTGATCCGCTCGTAGGCGGACCGCAGCGCGGCGGGCGGATCGACCACGTGCAGCAGCGCCGCGAGGTGGACGACCGCGTCGACGCCCTGCATCGCCGCCCGGACGGCGGCGCGGTCCGTCACGTCGCCGACCTCGGCCTCGACGCCGGCCGGCCACAGGTCCGCGGGGGGTGGGTCGAGCGAAAGCGCCCGCACGAAGCAGCCGGCCTCGGCGAGCGCCGCCACCACCCGCGGCCCCACCGCACCCGTCGCCCCTGTCACCAGCACCCGCGGTGCGCGATCGCTCACGTGCATGCCCCCTCCGCGAGGCGGCGATGAAAAAGAGGCGCCGCCCTCATTGCGTTGCGGGCAGGTCCTGCGCCCGGATGAACTGGACGAGCTTCGAGAGCAGGCGGAAGGTCAGCGTCCAGGGCAGCGGTTTCAGGTTGTTCACCTGCCAGGAAAGATTGGCCATCCGCATCGTCGCCAACCGGCTCTTGAGCGAGGCGTTGCTCGCGCCGCCCGCCCGCATGTGGACCAGGACCTCCGGGATGTACACCGTCGACACCCGATGCTTCAGCAGCAGCCGCAGCGTCAGCTCATAATCGGCGGCCGTCCCCAGGGAAAGGTTGAAGTTTCCGTACCGCTCATACACGCGGCGGCGCACGAAGAACGTCGGGTGGGGCGGCATCCACCCCCGGTAAAAGCTCCGCGGCGTATGGATCCCCGAACGCCAGTACCGCGTCACCCGTTTCACGTTCGCCGGATCGACGTAGATGAGATCTCCGTAGCAGCTGTCGACGCGTTCGTCGGCGAACACGCCGGCCACCTTCTCCAGGACGTGGGGGTGGGCGTAGAAGTCGTCCGAATTCAGGATGCCGACCACGTCCCCGGTGGCGAGGGAGATCCCCTTGTTCATCGCGTCGTAGATCCCGTGGTCGGGCTCGGAAAGGAGCTTGTCGATCTTGTCGGCATGGCGAAAGACGATCGGCAGCGTCCCATCGGCCGAATTGCCGTCGACGATGATGTGCTCCAGGCCGGGGTACTTTTGCGAGGCCACCGAAAGGATCGCGTTTTCTATCGTGGCGGCGCTGTTCCAGGTGGCGGTGATGATCGATAGCTTCATCTAACGGAGTTTCCACCCCCATTTATGGAAGTACTTCATGCCGCTGATCATGAACACCAGCGCCATGGTCAGCCGCTTCTGGGCCTCCCGCTGCCACAGATGGGTGATGTTCACGTAGGGATAGTACACCGTCTTGTAGCCCTCCTGCTGAAATTTCCGCGACAGGTCGGCATCCTCGAAATACATGAAGAACCGGGGGTCGAACCCGCCGACCCTTTTCAGGACATCGGTCCGGCAGAACATGAAGGCCCCGGTCATGAACGGCACCTCGCGGATGTCCTGATACCCCACGTCCCGCATCTCGTAGCGGTCCAGGCGCCGCTTCAGCGCGCTGAACGTCCCGCGGTAACTGTGAAAGCGCCGCAGGAAGAGGTCCGTGAGGTTCGGCTGCCGCTTGTTCAGGTACTGGAGCGTGTTGTCCTTGTTCAAGACCTTCGGGCAGACCATGCCGACCTCGGGATTCCCGTCCAGATAGCGGCTCAGCTCTTCGATCACCCCCCGGGAGATGATCACGTCGGGGTTGAGGACGAGGAAGTATCTGCTCGGCTCGCACCGCTGGATGGCCCAGTTATGGGCCTTGCCGTATCCCAGGTTCTGTCCGACGTAATGGTAGAAGGCGGGCCGGTTGCTCAGCGACAGCGGCAGGGGGGCCGGCGAGTTGTCGACGATGTACAGCTTGACGTTCATCGCTGTGTCGAGAAAGCTCGACACGACCGTCTCGATCATCTCGGGGGGGTTCTTGTACAGGACGATGGACGCAACGCAATCCAGAGGTGCTTCCCTCGCCGCCAACCGCAGGACTTCCATGGTTCACGCCTTGTCGCACACGGCTGCGGGGTGTTCTCCCCGCCGGCGGCCGGCGAACGCCTCGCGGTACACCGCCGCCGTTTCTTCTGCCGTCCTGTTCCAGGAAAACCGCGCTACGTTCTCGCGCCCGTTCCGAACGAGCCGTGACCGCAGCGGTGCATCCGCCAGACACCGCCGCATCACGGCGGCCATCCCCTCGACCGACTCCGGGTCGAAATACACCGCCCCCTCGCCGGCCACCTCGGGGAGCGACCCGGCGGTGGAGCAGGCAACCGCCACGCCCGCCTGCTGCGCCTCCAGCGCCGGCAGACCGAACCCTTCGTACAGCGAGGGCAGCACGAACAGCTCGGCGCGGCTCAGCAGCGGGAAGACATCCCCCTCCGGTACGTAGCCCGTGACGATGATCCGCTCCCGCAGCTCCGCGGTCTCGGCAGCCAGGTCCACGTCCGCGGGGATATGACCGACGAGCACCAGGGAATGGGGAACGGCGTCCCGGAGGAGGGCGAAGGCGCGGATCAACCGGGGGATGTTCTTGTTCAGCGTCCGCCCTCCGAAGGCAACCACATAGGGCTCCCGGATGCCGTACCGGCCGGTCAGTTCCGGCCACGCTCCCGCAGCGGGAGAGGCGCCGGTTCTCAGCGCGCCGAGATGGATGGCGGTCACCTTTCCCGGGTCCAGGTTGAGCACCCGGCAGATCTCTCCCCGGGAAAAAGCGGAGATGGTGATCACGCGCTCCGCCCGCCGCGCGCACTGGACCGCGAAGAACCGCAGGGCAGCCCGTCTCGCCGCCGGCATGGGGTGGCTCAACGCCATGAAATTCAGGTCGTGGAGCGTCACTACGGCGGGACAGGGGGCGATCAGCGGGCCCACATACCCCAGGGAGTGCACCACGTCGATCCGGTGCCGGCCGAGCAGCCGCGGCAGCCGCAGTTGCTCGAACAGGTAACGGGCGGCGCGGCTGGCGGCGTGGACGGGGCAGACGACCCGGCGGAAATGCTCCCCCTGCGGGAGCGGCCAGTGCTCGCTCTCCCGGTTCATAAACACCACGTATTCGTTCTGCCGGTCGATTTCGGCCAGCCCCTGCAACAGACCGGCGGCATAGGTCTCGGTTCCCCCGACCACGCCGGGGAGCAGATAGAGGAGATTGATTCCGATCTTCATTCGTTCAGCCCAGACGGCCCCTCGGTTCCGCGCCGTTCGGTCGGCGTTCAAACCCCGCACGGACGAGGTCGATATGCTCCGGTGGCGAAGTAAACCATACCGGCCGCCTCCTGTCAAAGTGATTGTAGCGGGCAGTCGACCCCGGCGGCAGAGAATATTTGATTGACACCCACGGCGGCGCTGCCTATACTCCTTCCGGAAAAAACAACGTCTTATCAATGAAATCAGAGACAGCGATGGGTCTGTTCCGCTTCGGCCGCTACTTCCGGATCGCGCCGTTCGACACCACCACCCCGGAGGGGCGGATAGACGAGCGCTACCGCCGGGCTGCATGGTCGACCGTCACCAATCTCCTGAGCAAGGGGCTGGCGATGGCCGTCATCCTGCTGGGCGTCCACTGGACCGTCTCCTACCTGGGCGCAGAGCGGTTCGGTATCTGGATGACGATCGCGAGCTTCGCCGCAATGCTCACCTTTCTCGACCTGGGGGTGGGCAATGCGCTCGTCAACCACGTGGCGGAACGCGCGGCCCGGGATGACCCTGCCGCACTGGAGACGGCCATCAGCGGCGGGCTGGGGTTCCTGGGGCTGATCGGCGGCGCCGTAACGGCGGTGCTGGCGCTGCTCGCCGCGCTGTTGCCCTGGGCGGGGCTGATCAAAGTTGCAGACCCGCAGCTGGTGGAGGAAACGCGGCGCGCGGCCTTGCTGTTTGCGCCCCTATTCGGCATAAACCTGTTCGCGGCGGGCATCCAGCGGGTGTTCTGGGGGCTCCAGCGGGCGTTCGAGGGTCACGCCGCGGCGGCGATCGCGTCGGTCCTGGCGATCGCGGCGCTGTGGGTTGCCGCGCACCACCGGGCCGGCGTGACGGTTCTGCTCGCCGTCACCCTGGGGATTCAGTCGCTCGCGGCCGTTCCGCTGCTTGTGCTCCTCATCGCCCGCCGGCAGATCAGCATCAGGGCGATGCGCAGCGCAACCCGCAGCGAGGGGGGCGCGCTGTTCCGTGCGGGCAGTCTGTTTCTGGTCCTGCAGGTCGGGACGATGATCGGATGGGGCGCCGACAGTCTGATCATCTCCGGCACCCTGGGGGCGGCATCGGTGGCCCTGTATGCCCTCACCCAGCGGTTGTTCCAGTTCGCCTCGCAGCCCCTCGCCACGGTCAATGCGCCGCTGTGGGGCGCCTACTCGGACGCCCGGGCGCGCGGGGACCGGCAGTTCATCCGGCAGACGCTGCGGCGCAGCATGACGCTGACCTTTGCCGTCGCAACCGCGGGCGTGGTGCTGATTTCCCTGACCAGCGACTGGCTCCTCGATCGCTGGACCGGGGGCACGGTGCGGGTCCCGCAATCCTTCATCAACGTCTTTGCGGTCCTGGTAATTCTTGAATGCTGCGGCAATGCCTTCGCCATGTTCCTGAACGGGATGCAGATCGTGCGGCCGCAGGTGGTGGTCGTCGTCCTGTTTTGCGCGCTGACGCTCCCGGTGAAGATACTCGGCGTTCACCAGGGGGGGCTCACGGTGATCCCGCTTGCCACCGTGATCGTGTATGCCTCCATCCACCTCTTCTTTTACGGATGGTACTTCCGGAGGACCCTGAAATCCCTGCTTGCCTAGGAAGCCGCCTATGCCCTGCCCGATCTGCAAAAGCCCGCTGACCGACTGCTTCACGGCCCGGGTGCTCAACAAGTACGACGCCCGGTACCGGGTGTGCGACTCCTGCGGGTTTCTCGGCGCCCACAGCCCCCACTGGCTTGCCGAGGCCCACGCCCGCGCCATCGCCGACGCGGACACCGGCATGGTGCTCCGCAACCTGTCGCTTGCCCCCCGGATCGCCGGGGTCCTGTACTGGGCGCTGGCCGAACGCGGCACGGGCCGGTATCTCGACACCGCCGGCGGGTACGGAATGCTGACGCGGCTGATGCGCGACCTGGGGTTCGACTTCCACTGGCACGACGACTACTGCCCGAACGTGCTCGCACCGGGGTTCTCGTTCCGGCAGGAGTCCCGGCCGTACCGGGCGGTCACGGCCGTCGAGGTGTTCGAACACCTGCCGGACCCGAAGGGCTTTGTGGAAGAAACGCTCGCCATGGCGGCGGCCGGCACGCTCATCTTTACGACCCTGTTGTACGAGGGACCGCCGCCGCCGCAGTCCTGGTGGTACTACTCCTTTGCCACCGGGCAGCACGTCGGGTTCTTCCAGCGCCGCACCCTGGAGCGGCTTGCCGCTGAGCTGGGCCTGCAATTCGCCACCGCCCAGGGGATCCACGTGCTGTCGCGGGAGCCGATCAGCGGCAGGGCCCTCGGATTCGCCGCCCACCGCGCCGTCGCGCTCGGGTCGCTGTGGTGGGTCCGCAAGCGGCTGGGGGCGAAGACGGTGGCCGACCACGAGTTGATGCTCAGCCGGGGCGGCACGGCGACAGGGCGGGAGGATACGGGGCTGTGCGGCGGGGCCGGCGGGTTGCGCCCCCGGTCAGGCCCCGAAGAGGCCCCGGCCCGCAAGGATCGCCGCGGCTGAGGGACCCCACGGCCAGGCGCTGCCGTAGGCCGGCGTCGCAGACAGGGAAAAGCTGAGAACCACGAACAGATACCCGAGGACCACAACGGGCAGCAAGGGCATCCGCCTCCGCCCGGGCAGCGGAAGTTCGGCTTCCCCCAGCAGGGAGGCGATTCGGCCCGGCCATCCCGCCGCCCGCCGCGGCGTTTCGTAATTGACGATGAAGGCCAAAAGGAGGGCGGCCCCGAAGGCCAGGCAGTACTGACAGAATACCCCGTTTGCGACCTGGAACGCGACCAGGTGAACCTCCACGCCGATCCCCCAGGCCAGCAAGAGGCGCACCAGGTTCGTCTGTCTGAAAAGCACGGAGCCGATGATCGCCAGCATGTAGGCGCCGCCGACGTACTTGAGGTCGATGCCGAAGAGATCGCCGCGCAGGTAGGAGCAATCGGTCTCGCAGACGCTGTAGTAGATCATCGCCGCGATGCCCGCCGCTGCCAGGGCGATCGTCGCGATCGGGCGGTACCTGCCGCTGTTCATCCCTCCGTCCATGCCGTCGTCATCCCCTCCCGTGCTTCGCGCCGGCCCCGCCCGCGGCCTGCCGCACACTGCGTCAGGCGCCCGGGGCAGCCAGCTCCCGTTTCTTGTCGATGATCCCCTTCACCTTGCAGGCCTTGAACGCCGCCCGATAGCCGCGGTGCAGCAGTCCCCGCGTGGCCGCATCCAGCTCGAACCCGGCGGCCGATTTCAGGTTGGCGATCGCGTCGAGGTTCGCCGCCCCCCTGACGATCTGTGCATACGGTCCGGCGATGGCCCGCCAGATCTCCTCCGCGTCGCCGGTCTCGGTCCAGCGGATGATCTCCGGCGCGGGGTGGAGACGGCTGAACACGTAATTCGAGTTCCCCTGGCGTTCCAGCCGGCGGCAAAACCCGGGGAAATCGATATCGCGGACCATGACCGACAGGGCCTGCTGGTTGTAGACCACCCGCAGCCCCTGCCGGGCAAGGCGGTACCCCAGTTCGATGTCCTCGCAGCCGAAGCGAAACACCGGGTTGAACACCCCGTACTCCAGCAGGAAGGAGCGCTTGCAGGAGGAGCGTCCGCCCCAGAAGTAGGTGTAGTCGAGCAGCTCGCCGTGTTTCAGGCTGGGGTAGGAAAAGAGGTGACAATCCACCTCCACCACGAAATGCATCAGGGGCTTGGCGGCGATATCCGGGCTAAGGCGGGTGTGGCCGAGGACCGCGTACTGCGCGGCAGGGTACTGCCGGTGGGTCTGCACATGCTCCTCGAGCAGGGCCTCTGCCGCGATGTCGTCGTCGTCCAGGAACAGCACGCAGTCGCCGCGGGAGGCGAACAGACCGTGGTTCTTGGCCGCCGCCAGGCCGGCATTCCGCTGGAAGAGGGAACGCAGCGGAAGCCGGTCCGCGAAGGAACGGACCACCTGCTCCGTATCGTCCGCCGAGCCATCGTTTACGACCACCACCTCGAAGCATTCGCGGGGCAGGGACTGCCGGCAGAGGCTCTCCAGCACCCCGGCCAGCAGCGGGGCCCGGTTGTAGGTGCAGATCACGGCGCTCAACAGCGGAGCGCTGCGGGCCGCTGCGGGGGATGGATCGCGTTCAGACATAGGACTCCACGATGAAGAATGCCTCCATTTTCGACAGGTGGGGCCGCGCGGCGAGAAAGCGCTCCATGGTCCCCTTGGCCGCGGCGTAATCGTAGTACGCCACCGGCGGCCGCAGGGAATGGGCAACCGCCGCCGCATCCACGATCCCCAGGGCAAGCCCGTGCTCTTCGGCAACGCAGGGCCAGACAAAATCGTAGCCCCACCCCATCGGGCTGGCCTCGTCGAAGGGCAAAAAGTGCCGGTAGGCGCTGCGGTGGAGGGAAAACAGCGGCCCGATCTCCACGAACCGGGTGCGCCGGGCGCTGATGCCGTCCAGCCGCTCGACAAAGGGGTGGTCGATATAGCTGTCATGGGTCCGCGCCGGCTGGGCCAGGGCGAACCGATGCTGCTCGACCGCGGCGAGATAGTCGTCCACAAACCCCGCCGGCAGCGAGATATCGTCGTCGGCCACGAACAGGTATTCGTATCCGGCCGGGTCGATGCCCTCCAGGAGCCGGTTGAGGAGAGCGAATTTGGGGGCCGGCTCCTTCTGATGCCAGGCCGTCGCCGCCCGCAAATCCGGGGCCGGGGCGGCCTTTCCCAGCGCGACCCATCGCTGCTCCACCGCCCACTGGCGGCTCGCCTCCATCTCCGCCATGATCGCGGGGGCGCAGTTCTCCCGATCGGTGAGGTACACCCCCAGGATGAGGACCCGGTTCGTCATCGTCTCTGCCGCGCCTCCTCTGCGGCGCCCTCCCCCTGCGCTTCCCGCGCCTCCTGCGGCAGCGGGAACAGCGCGGCCAGGCGCCGCTGCGTCGCCTCCAGCGAATACTGCTCCCGGAGATGGGCCAGGGCATTGGCCGACAGCCGTCCCCACAGCTCGGCATCGCGATACAGCCTGATGACCGCGTCGGCGAAGGCCTCCGGCCGATCGGCAAGCAGGATGTGCCGGCCGTCGACCAACCCCATCCCCTCCGCGCCGATGGCGGTGGTCACCACGGGCAGACCGTAGGCGATGCTCTGGCCGATCTTTCCCTTCATCCCCGCTCCGTAGCGCAGCGGCGCCACGAACACCCGGTTCGAGGCGAAACAGGGTCCCACGTCGGCGACGTACCCCAGCGGGTCCACATGGGCGGAACGCAGCGCCTTGATCGACGCGGGCATGTTGCTGCCCACGATGGTGAACAGGACGTCCGGGATCGCCTCGACCACCCGGGGGAGGATGCGCTCCACGAAATAGTGCACCGCGTCTTCGTTGGGCTTGTGCCAGAATCCGCCGATGAACATCAATCCGCGGCGTTCCGCGAAGGGGGTGGCCAGGGGGCGCGGGTCATGGATGTTCGGCAGAACCTCCACCCGGGCGGCGGGCAACTCCTGTCGCAGCTGCGCCTCTTCTTCGGGCGTGATGGCCAGGACCATGTCCGCGGCCGCGGCGTTGAACAGCTCGACCCGCCGGTACCGGTCCACCTGCCCCTTGAGACCGGAGTCCCCGGAGAGTTCCATCTCCCGCTCCATCCGCACCCAGTGCAGGTCCACCGTGTCGAAGGCGACCTCGGCGTTCAACGCGAAGGCGCGCACCGCGGGCAGATACCTAAACGCGATGTCGGGCCGCGACAGGATGACGTACCGGTATCTCCCGCCGTGCCGGCCCAGGTGTTCCAGGATGGCAGGATAGCCCTGCAGGGTTTCGACCCCCTGCCCGTCCAGCGCCTGCCGGTAGGTGTCCTGCCCGGCGGTGTTGTCCGCCGCAAAGGCGAGGCGAAACCCCTGCCCGCAGAGCAGGCGCAGGATTCCGGACATGCGCACCGACCCCGAATCCTTGTCCGGGCTGGGGAAATACTCATCCACCACCAGGAACCAGGGGTGGGACGGATCGTACGCACCGGCGCTCTCGGCCATGCGCAGCAGGGGATCGGCATCCTGCAGGAGCTCCTGCGCGGTGTCGGTGTCGATCCTGGTCTGCCGTTTCAGGTAGGCCGTCCTGCACCACACCCTGGCCCCCCGCGACAGCGGCAGCCGGTGGTATACACGGCGCGCGAGCTGCCGCACCCCGGAAAACCCCAGCCCGCTCAGGGCGGAGCGGGCAGTGCCGCGCGCGGTGCGCAGCATGACCTTGGCAGTCCTGAGCGGTCCGGTCACCCGCCAGGAGGTCGACTGGTACAGCTCCGCCAGCTTCTCGTCGCGGCGGGCGACCTCCAGCCGGACATCCGCCAGGCGCTGTTCCGTCGCGGCAAGCGATTGCTTCAGCTGCGCACTCTCCTGCCGGGACCTGCCCAGCCGGGCCTGGGAAACGGCCAGGTTTGCCTGATCGCGCTTCACCTGACCGTACAGGACCTGTTCCCGCTGGAGGGCGTCCCGCAAGGCCCGGCTCTCCGTTGCCAGGGCTTCCCGGAAGCGGTGCGCCTCATCCCGGAGCCGGTCCCCCGTTTCCCGGAGCGCAAGACACTGAGTTTCGAGCAGCGCGAACCGATGCTTGTAGATCACCCGTTCCCCGAGGCTGAAAAAGTACTGTTCCAGGGCGTCGCGCCCCGCAGGGTCGAGGGAAAACCACCCCTTGACCGGGCTGTCGATCGCGCTGCCCACGCCGAGCAGCCCCAGACCATGGCTGAAGCGGAATTCCACCGCCGGATAGCGGCCCGCCAGCTCCTCCCACAGGCGCCAGACCCCAAAATCCCGTTCCCGCACCACCGTGTCGTGGAGCAGAACCAGCCCCCGGGCGCTCATCTTGGGCAGCCAGCCCTCGAAGTCGTGCTTCACCCCGTCGTAGGTGTGCAGGCCGTCGATGTGCAGCAGGTCGATCGACCCGTCGGAGAAGTGCGGGAGGGCCTGATCGAAGGTGGAGCGGATGAGCGAGGAGAACCGCCCGAACCGCGGGTCGTGCCACTCCTTCAGGCGGTCGTACACGGAGGAATCGTACCTCCCCGCGTGCTCGTCCCCCTGCCAGGTGTCCACCGCCCAGCAGCTGGCGGCCGGTTCCAGGCCGCTTGCCGCCTGGCAGAAGGCGCAGTAGGAATCGCCCCGGTGGGTCCCCAGCTCGACGAACACCCGCGGCCGGTGCAGTTCCATCAGGGCGAAGGCCAGGGGGATCAGGCCATGCCAGGAGGAGACATCGGTGAGACGCTCCGGCATCTGGCTGGCGACAGGGACGAACAGGGGAGAAAAACTCATAGCACCATCACGATCGTTACGACGTTATATCGATACGTTCCCGGTTTTTTCGCGTGACGACGATAGTAGAAGCACCCCTGCCTGTCAAGGCGATTTTCGCGCCGGTCTCGCACAGCGGGGTAGGGAAAACGGGCAACAGGGGCCGGCCTGATCCGTCCCCGGGATGCGAACGACCGGGGCGCAAGAGCCGCACCCGGGGCGGCAGGCGCGTCCTGCTCAGTCTGCACTGAACATGCCGGAGCGGGGGTTCAGATCCTGCGCAGCAGATAGTGCCGGAAACTCCGCTTCCAGGAGGCCCATTTCGACGCGGCCGGTTTCCGGCATACGAGAACGGTATCCCGCCACAGGTCGGCCTCGTCCTCCGGGGCGGTTGTTCCTTGCCGTCTGTAGACCTCGGCAACCGTCAAGGAAGCGAATCGGGCGAGCGCAGCGAAGCCGTCGGGATAGAAGCGCCAACAATCCACCGGATGGCGGTGTTCGAAACCGCTCGAAGGGGCGATCAGGCAACAGATCCCTTCCGGTTTCAAGACCCTGCCAATTTCGAGCATCGTCAACCAGAAGAATTCGATGTGCTCGAAGGCCTGCCCCGAAATCAGGACATCCACGGAATTCGACGGTATTTCGCGCCAGCAGTAGGGATCCCGGAGCACCAGGTCCACGTTCTGGCCCGCGGCCAGGTCGACCCCGCAATACCTCCAGGGGGGCACCGCGAACAAGTCCCGGTAGGAACCGTTGACGTCGAGGCTCCCGAGGTCGAGGATGTACAGCGGCTCGTTTGTTCTGGCCTCCAGGTACTTGGTGCGGAACGCCCGCATGTTATCCCGGGAACTGCGGTGCACGGCCTTTGCCCTCCTGAAAGAATCCGACTTTGGTGCTCGGGATGGACAGGATCGCGCCGGGGATCCTGACCGGAACGCTCTTGAAGATCAGGGCATCGTACAGGAAGTGGCACTGCCGGTGATCCGCCAACACCCCGTCGGCGATGGCAACCGTCAGCGCATACTCCCCCTCGACGATGTTCGGCCAGGCGTCGAGTTGAAACGTGACGACATACCGCTGCCCGGCCGACAGCGCGGGCAGTCCGGTCCTGATCAGGTCCGTATTGTCGCCGAGGATATCGCGTCCCAGCCGGTCCTTGACGATGAACCCGACGATGGGCCGCGCGATATCTCCGTGGGCATGGAGCGCCACACCGATCTCGCAGGGCTGCCCGGAATAAGCGACGCCGTTTCGCGCCCCCTGGCTCACGAGACGCACCGCCTCGATTGTGACCCGGTGGTCTCCGAACTGCCGCACCCCTGCGTCCACCGGGACGAACCCGCAGGGGGGAAAGCCCTCCGGGGCATCCTGACCGCCCCCCGCGACGAACTCCGCGGGTCCGCTGTCGCCCTCGTACATGAACTGGAGGTATTTTTCCACGACGTACTTCGGGGGGCCGTCCATCCTGATCCTGCCCGACTCGACCCAGACCGCCCGGGAGCAGAGCTCGACCACCGCGCCGGTGTCGTGCGACACGAACAGGACGGTCCCCGTCCGGCAGAAGGCCCTGATCCGCGCCATGCATTTCTGCTGAAACCGCGCATCGCCCACGGCTAGCGCCTCGTCCACCACCAGGATGTCCGGCGACACGTTGATCGCGACGGCAAAGGCCAGCCGGACGTACATCCCGCTGGAATAGGTCTTGACCGGCTGGTCGATGAAGCTGCCGATATCGGCGAAGGCGGCGATCTGTTCGTACCGCGCATCGACCGCGGACCGGGAAATCCCCATGATCGCCGAGCTCAGGTAGACATTCTCCCGCCCCGTGAACTCGGGGTTGAATCCCGCCCCCAACTCCAGCAGCGCCGCGACCTGGCCGCTCACCCGCAGTTCCCCTTCGGTCGGGGTCAAGGTGCCGCAGATGATCTGCAGCAGCGTCGATTTCCCGGATCCGTTGGACCCGATCACCCCGACCGTCTCCCCCTTGCGGATGGTGAAGGTCGCGCCGCGGAGGGCCCAGAACTCCCGATAGAGACGCCGTCGCGTCCGCCAGAAGGACTGCTTCAGCCGGTCCAGCGGCTGCGCGTAGATCTGGTAGCACTTGCCCACATTGTCGGCTTGGATCGCCACATCACGCGACATACGGACCTTCCCGCAGAAAAAACCCGCTAGATGACATCGGCAAAGGCCTTCTTGCTCTTCATGAACCACAAAAACCCGCCGAACAGGGTCGCCGCGGAAACGGCAACGCCGGCGAAAAACCAGCCCCACTCCGGGGCAAGGCCCCAGAGGAGTACCCGGCGGGCGTCCTCCACGAAAACCGCGAGGGGATTGATCCGGCACAGGAAACGCAGCTCCGCGGGTACGGCGCTCAGGGGGTAGAAGATCGGCGTGAGAAAGAACAGCATCGTCGTGGCCACGCCCACGAGCGTTCCCATATCCCGCACGAACACGCCGAGCGAGGCCAGAACGTACCCGCAGCCCAGGGTAAACAGCAGCATCGGCAGCCAGACCAGCGGGAACAGGAGGGCCGTCCAGTGGAGCCCGTGGCCGCTGATGAGGATACCCGCGAACAGGACGGCCAGGCTGGTGAGCGCATTCGCCAGGGCGCTGAGCAGCCGCACGAGGGGAAGGATCTCCAGCGGGAAGACCACCTTCTTCACGTAATTCGCATTCCCCAGCACCAGCGAGGGGGCGGAATTGGCCACCTCGGAAAACACGCCGAAGGTGACCAGCCCGCTGAACAGGGCCAGGGCAAAGGCGAACCTGCCCTCGTCGGCCTGGACGCCCCACCGCGCCTTGAAGATGACGGAAAAGACGAAGGTGTACACGCCCAGCATGACCACCGGCTGGATGAGCGACCACCCCATCCCGATGACCGATCCCTTGTAGCGTCCCACGACCTCACGCCGCGTCAGCTGCCGGATCAGGTCGCGGTGTTGCCACAAATGCGCACCGATCCTGAGCGGGTTGAGAAACCGCCTCACCCCTTCTCCCCGGGGGGAGATGATCCTGATGTTCTCGGCCATGTCAGGCAGTTCCGCCAATCCTGGTAAGGTCTCCGCGCTTGCTCTCTGCGCGCTTCACCGGCGCCTCGCGATCATCCATAACCGCTTTGCCGGCAAAAGGCAATGTCGATTGCCCGAGCCGCCGCTGGCGCCTCTTCGTCCGCCTCCGTCGCGGATGCCCTGCTGACGGCGCACCCCGGGTTCGCGTTTCTTTCCGTGGCGAAACCTACACGGGCCCGGGAGAGATGTTGAACACATCTTTCCGGCCTTTCTCCACGAACCGGTAGGCTCCCAGCGCCTCATTCCCCCAGACGGGGCAATTCCGGCAGTCAGCGGGATACTGGCGGCGGCTGATTCGCTCCCGCACTGTCCGGTAGACGCTCCCCTCCCAGATTTCGGCGAAGTCCTGTACCTGGAAATCGCCCGCACACCACTCCTGCAGGGAAAACCAGGAACAGGGGACCACCCGGCCGTCGGAGATGACGCACATGCTCATATCGGGTATCCGGCACTGCGGCTTATTGAACGCAAGCTCGCCCCCCTCCGGCTCGGCCAGGGCGAAGTCGGGGGGCATGACGACGTTCATCCCCTGTTCCTGCGCGAGCAGGCGCGCCTCCTGGAGGACCGCGTTCGTTTCCCGCCGGTACAGCCCCAGCGATTCCCCGGCGATGCCGAGGGTCGGAAAGGGGATCAGATGCGTCGCCCGGACCGAATCGGCCCGCAGCCGCTTTGCCAGACGGATGAACTCGGGAAATTCCGCGATATTCGACCTCATCAGGGTGTAGTTGAGATGCAGGCGCGGGAGGCTTCTCCCGGCGCGCTCTTTCAGGTCCTGCAGCAGGGAAATCCGCTTCAGCAGGGCCGCGAAATCCGCCCCGCGCCGGATGCGCTCATAGGTGGCGGCCGTTGCCCCGTCGATCGATATCTCCACATTCGTGACATCGGTCTCGAACAGGCCGGCGATGATCGCTTCGTTCAACCTCGTCCCGTTGGTGACGATCCCGACCACGGGGACGCGATACCGGGGCACGATCCTGAGATAATCGAGGAAATTCGGGATGATCAACGGTTCGGCGCCGCAAGAGAGATTGACCTGCGTCGCCTTCGGGAAGACCTGCGCGGCGATCTTCTCGAACAGCGGCAGGCCCATCGTCACCGGCGGGACGTCCTTCAGGTCCCGGGCAAAATGGCACATCCGGCACCGCAGGTTGCACTTGTTGTTCAGGTCCATGAAGACGAACAGGAACCGTTCCGGGCCCGGTCCCGGGGACGGGGCGTCGCCAGCCGGCGTCTCCGGCAGCGCGGGTCCTGCGGAAGGGAGGGGCGTTATGCGTTCAGCCATCGGTTGTTGTCCCTTTGCTGCGAACCTCTGTCCGCTCCCCTGTGGTTTGCCGGGGGGAGTCTCCCGGCCGAGCTGCATCGGCTGGGCACAGCGGCTGCGGGTCCGGGGCAGGCCGCCCCTCGGCCTCGAGCAGGCTGAGCTTCTGGGAGAGGTTCTTCACCCGATCGGTCAAGAGCGATATCTTGATGGCAAAATGGAGCGACAGGCAGACGAGAAAGAGGATGGCGAACAGAAAAACGGTCGTCGTCGGCTGCACGGCGCCGATCAGGTGCGTCAGCATGACCAGCAGGTCGTACCAGAGCACGAGCACGATCATGACGGCCCCGGTCAGGAGCCACAACCAGGAATACTCCTCTTTCATCTTCCGGTTCTTGACCAGGCCGATGATGACCACAAAGATGGTGATGCTCGCGAGGATCGCGAATACCTTCTGCTGGAGCGTCATAGCGGAACCCTCCCCCGGTGCACGGCCATTTTCGGCCCCTGCCGCTCACCGTTTGCGGAGCACGGTGACGAAGATCGAAAGAAACATCGTGAAGCAATAATACCCGATCGTGAGGACCCCGCGATGCATCGACCGCCCCTCGCGATTCGGGACCATTTCCACCGGGATCTCCCTGATCGTGAAACCGGCACGGTGCAGCATGATGATCACGTTCGCATCGGGATAATCGCAGGGGAAGAGGTCGCCCGTCAGAAACCCGAAGGCCCTGCGGTTCAGGCACTGATATCCCGACGTGGGGTCCGTTATCCGCTCGCCGGTGATCAGCCGGATCAGCTGCCGGAACAGGCAGACCCCCGCGGTCTTGAGAGGACCGAACCGGTAGCCGCCTGCTGCCTGAAACCGCGAACCGATGGCGACGTCGCATTCCCCTGCCTCCACCGCCCTGAACAGCTCGGGGATGAACCGGGCGCTGTGCTGTCCGTCGCCGTCGATCTGCACCAGGGTGTCGTACCCCTTCTGCACGGCGTACTTGTACCCTGTCTGCAGCGCCACCCCGTATCCCATGTTGAAGGGATGGCGGATGACGCAGGCCCCCGCTTCCCGGGCCAGCGAGGAGGTGGCGTCCCCGGAGCCGTCGTCGATCACCGCGATATCGCCCGGGTGGTACCGCCGGATGTCGGCGATGACGGAACGGATGTTGTTCGCCTCGTTGTAGCCCGGAATTATCACGCAGCGACGACTCTGCACCGCTCATTCCTCCCTACGTGTGGCGTGCCGCCCCGCGGCACATCCGGATAGCCTTCCCCCGGTCCGGTCCGCGGCCCGGCCGGCCAACCGCCGTCCCGGCCCTGCTTCCCGCGCTGCCCGGATTGGTTCATCCGGACTTTCTTACCACAAACCGCAGCCGCTCGAGCAGATATTTTACGATGTACCGCGGCAGGTCGGCCAGCATGGGATGGCGCCAGATGGTGACCGCGTTGTGGACAAACCGGTACCGCCTGAACTTCCCGTACAATTTCCGCAGCTCTCCGGCGGAGAGATTCTCCGACAGGATGATCGCCTGCTGGTGGCTCAGCTCGAAGTTGACGTTCAGCCTGCCCCAGTCCATCCGCTCATCCTCCCAGACGAGCCCTCTCTTCTTGGCGATCTCCCAGACCGGGGTCCCGGGAAAGGGGGTGAGCACGTACACGTCGAACAGGGCCAGCCCCGCGCGCTTGATGAACCGGAGCGTGTCGAGGATCTCTGCGGCGGTTTCGTCGGGGGAGCCGATGACGAAGGATGCATTCGGCATGATCCCGCTTTTCCTGAGCAGCTCGACCGCCTTCGCGTTCTGCGCCACGGTGAGGGACCCTCCCTTCAACCAGGTCAGCACCCGCTGGTTTCCCGATTCCAGCCCCATCCCCACGGAACGGACCCCCATCCGTTTCAGCGCCGCGACGACGTCCTCGGTCACCGTATTCGCCCGCAGGGAGCAGGAGAATTTCACCTTTCCGCGTATTCCCCGCTGTTCGACGAGCTCGACGATCCGGAACAGGCGCCGTTTGTCCGCGACGAACAGGTCGTCAAAGAAACTGATGAAGCGGACGCCATGCCGCAGGACCAGCCGCTCGATCTCATCCACCACGCGTTCCGCCGAGAAGAACCGGACATCGTTCCAGAAGCGCGAGGACGCGCAGAACCGGCAGCGATAGGGGCAGCCGCGGGAGGTGAACAGATAGGTGTGCGACGAGACCGGCAGCAGCTGCCGGTCCGGATAGGGCAGGGAGTCCAGGTCGGCGCGGCCCGGCCGGGGCGCCGTCTGCCGCAGCTCCTCCCCCTGCCGGTAGACGATGCCGGGGATTGCCGCCAGCTCCGCCGGCGGAAACCCGCCGTGGGCGAGAAAGACGCGGAGCAGATCGACGATCGTGTCCTCCCCCTCGCCGATGCAGCCCACGGCCATGCCCTTTGCCAGCGACTGCGGCAGGGCCGAGATGTGCACGCCGCCCGCCAGCACCGGGATTCCCCGCTCGTGCGCCGCCCGGGCGTAGGCCTGCGCCAGTCCGTAGTTCTGGCTGACGCTCGAGATGGCGACCACATCCGGCGCGAACCCGTCGAGCGCCTCCTCGATGCGCGAGTCCACGAGCTTGAACCGGAACCGGTCTTCGCCGAAGGCCGTCTTGAGCGCGGCGATCAGGTACCCGATCCCCAGGTTGGGATAGCGGGTTTCCACCTCCGAGCTGCTGTTGATCGCGTTAATCCAGAGAAATTTCACCATGACGGATGCTCACCCTTTGTCGGCGACGACCAGGTGGTGCAGGCTGATCGGCCAGAGAAGAAACGGAAGGTTGCGCTGGACCGTGGCTGCGAAGCCCGCAGCGGCCAGGGCCCTCCTGATGCTGCGGGGGGTCCACTGCCGCACGTGGCCGGCGTCGTAGAAGGCCTCTTTCAGCATGCCCGTCAGCAACCGGACGGCCAGGAACATCCTGTCGTTCGGGAAGATCACGATCAGCCGGCCCGCCGGCCTCAGGACCCGGTGGATCTCGGCCAGGGCTGCCGCCGGGTCGGCCAGGTGTTCGATCACCTCGAACAACAGGACGCAATCCTGCGAGCCGTCGGCGAAGGGGAGCCCATACAGGGTCCCGTACTGCACGGGCAGGCCGTGCTCGCGGCAGATGGCGATGTTCTCGGGCTCGGAATCGATTCCCACGGCGTGGCCCCCGGGATGACGGCGGACCACCTTCTCCAGGGTAATCCCCTCGCCGCACCCGATATCCACGATCCGGTCGCCCACGACATAGCGCAGCGCCGTATCGTCCCGATAGTCCCAGTACCGCGCCCCGAGCCCCCCCTTGGCGTACTGCTGGCGCTGGTAGATCATCCCCTGCTTTGCGAGGTTCGTGTCAACGGGCATCCAACAGCTCCCTGAATGACATCCGGTAGCGCCGCAGCAGCCGTGCGAACTCACGGTCGCCGATCCTGCGCGTGGCGGCAATGGCCCGCCGCTTCTTCCACATCATCGGAAACCCGGCAGCGGCGTCGATAACCGCCCTGAGGAGCGCCGCCACATGGGCGCCCGATGCGCTCCGGGCAAACTGCCGGCCCGTCCCCCGTGCGGCAGCCACCGCCCGCACCTGCGCCAGATACCGCAGGGCCGTGGCTGCGGGCAGCAACAGGATATCCCTGAGCGGGAAGGTCTTGAGCGCGACCCAATAGTGGTTTCGTTCCACCAGGTAGAGCTTCTGCGGAGACAAGGCCCCGCCGGTCTGCGAGTACTTGTGGTACACCGCGGCATCGCGGGCCAGCACAGCCCGCCAGCCGGCGAGCCTGCCCCGCAGCCCCAGGTCCGTGTCCTCGCAATAGGCGAAAAAATCCTCGTCGAAAAACCCCACCGCTTCGATCATCCGGCGGCGGTACAGGGCGGCGCAGGCGCTCGGCATCAAGACCTCTTCGGTCTTGCCCAGGCCCTGGTCCGAAAACCGCAGCAGGCGGGACGCCCCGCGCGACATGCCGTCGCGGCAGACCGTTACCCCCAGCGAATCGATCACGCCCCGGTCGGCGAAGGAACAGACCCGGCTGGCGACCATGCCGATCGCCGGGTCCTGCCCGGCGGCCCGGACCAACTCCGCAAGCCAGGTCGGTTCGGCCTCGGTGTCGTTGTTCAGGGTGACGATGAATTCCCCGGAGGCGCGCCGGTACCCCGCGTTGTTTCCCGCCGCAAACCCGACATTCGCGGGCAGGGCCACGGTCTTCACCCAAGGATAGCGGCCTGCGACCAGGGCGAGGGAACCGTCGGAGGAGCCGTTATCCACCAGGATCGTCTCGAAATCCGGGAAGGTTTGCCGCGCGAGGCTGTCGAGGCACCCGGGCAGGTGCGCCGCGCCGTTCCAGTTGACGATGATCAGGGAGGCTGTTACCGGCGGCATCGTTCACCCGCGCAGGATCTCTTTTTCATCACGACCGACATCAACGAGGTCTTCCCGGTGATCATCCTGGCCAGAAGATCGACGCCGGTGAACAGGACCTTGTTGAACAGCGATTTCTTGAAGTTGCCCGCATCTTCGATGAGCGGGAAGAAGGCATCGGCGCGCTCCCTGCTTCCCCAGCCCCGGTACAGCAGCGAATGCATGGTCCAGATCCAGAATATGGGCACGGGATGGTAATCCACGTGCACCACCTCCAGACCCGCCCGCTCGGCCATGGCGGCGAATGTCTCGGCGGTGAAGAAGGTCCAGTGGCGCGGGAAGTGAAACCCGCCCCAGTGCCCCGAAGGTCCGAACCGGCGCGCATCGAAGGAATCGATGTTGGGGGTCTCGCAGAGAAACATGCCGTCGGGCATGAGGGCATCCGCGGCCCGGCGCAGCATCAGCAGCGGATCGCCGACGTGCTCGACGACGTTGCTCGAATAGACGACAGCGAACGCCCCCGCGGGCAGAGGGACCGTCTCCAGCGTCCCGAGGATCGTGGCATGCCCTTTTGCCGCGACAACCTCCAGGGCCCGGGCGTTGAAGTCCAACCCGGTCGTCGCAACCGGCCGTCCCGCGTATTTTTTGAATGCATCCAAGGCCGTGCCGTTGCCGCAGCCGATGTCGAGGATGCTGAGGGGCGCAGCCCCCCCGCCGGGCAGGGAGCGCAGCAGGGCCTTGATCCGCTTCGGGAACCCGATCCGGGCATTGAAAAACTCCTTCACGCCGTGGAGCGCCGACGCCTCGCCGCCGTCGGCAGCGGCGGTATGGCAATAGTAGTTATGCGGGTAGATGGCTGCCAGCTCGGAATCGGCGGGCCGCGGATTGAGGTACACCAGGCCGCAGGCGAGGCAGCGGACCACGGGAAACAGGGCATCCGTGGTGGTGGTGAATTCGTGCTCGCGTCCTGCGGTCACGTATGCGCGTTGCTCCGAGCCGCACAGCGGACAGGGACGCGCCGTTGTCCGCAGCGCGATCGCCGGCGGTTCCGTCCGCCTGAGGCCGTGCACCTCCGGGAATACCTCTTCGGCCCGGGGAGGATACTGGCCGGACCCGGCGAGGGCGGCAAGCCGCTTCGCGATGAATTCCCGGTCTTCCCCCGCCAGGCAGCGCAGGGGGTAGGAGCGCAGCTCCGGGATCAGCAGCATCCGTTCGCGAATCTGGCGAATCGACATGTCGCGGACGTTCCCGAAGGAGACATGCAGGAACGGACAGGGCATCACGTCGCCGTACTCCGAGATGTACAGGATCTGTTTGGCCGCGGGACAGCCGAAGCTCCCCATATTTTCGTAGCAGTCCCGCGTCAGAAAGGGGTGGGCCTGATGCATCCGACGCATGAAGGCGACATCCTCCTCGTCGCAGAGGATGTCGCTCCGTCCCGCCCATCTCCCGAAGGGAACGGCAGCGCTGAATACCAGTTCGGTCCTCGTCCGCACGGCGTAATCGATCAGCCGTGCGAAACTCTCCCGGCGCGTCCCTCCCCGGGAAACGCAGGTGATGATGACGGGCGTGAGTCCCGCTTCGCGGATGAACTCGATCGCCTCGAAGCAGCGGCGGTACGACCCTGCTGCGTTGCGGAAGGCGTCGTGTTCCTCGGCCGTCCCCGCATCGACGGAGATGCTGATCTTGTCGACGCCTGCTGCCTTGAGTTCGCGCACCGTGTCGCGCGTCAGTGCGTAGCCGTTCGAAGCGAGAGAAATATGGGTCCGCCGCGGTTTGCAGTGGGGAAGAAGGAGGGGAAATTCCTCGGACAGGCCGATTTCCCCCCCCACGAAATCGAAGGCGAGGACGCCTGCGTCGAGGCACTCGCCGATGACGGCGAGCTTTTCCTCGCCGGTAAGCGGCCGGTCCCCGCTGCGGGTAAAGGGCTCCGCATAGCAATGGCTGCACCGGAAATTGCACCGGTAGGAAGAAGCGAACACGATACCCCGCAGTACGTCCCCGCCGGTCAGGTACTTGGCGGCGTACTTGACGGCCGCTCGTGCGAAAAACAGAGGTTTGCGCACGAAGAAACCGAGGCTCGTGTGCCGGATCCGCGCCTCCCCTCCCCGGGCAGGGGGATGCTCCCTCCGTCGGTCGGCACGCTGCTCGCTCATTTGATCACCCGCGCGCACAGGGCGTTGGCGATGCGCATGCCCGGGCCGGTGCCGCTCCAGAACTTGTCGAGGTACTTCAGGAAGAAGATCGGGGCGAGGGCGGCCCCTTTCCAGAAGGTGTACCGCGTGGCGCTCCCGCCCGACAGGGCCACGGCTACGTACTCGGACAGCAGGTTCGTCAGGGCGCTCGTCGGACCGCGGGCGATCCGGACCGCACAGGAGGAAAAGTCGCGAAACAGAAACTCCAGCGCGTCCGGGGAAAAATTGAAGTAGTTGTGGGGATACCCGTGATAGGGGTACACGAAGGGCGCCAGGCAGTACGCCTCTCCCCCGGGTTTGAGGAGCCGGAATATCTCCGCGACGACCTTGTGGGGCTCCGGGACGTGCTCGAGGACGGCATCGATCACGAGATAGTCGATGCTGCCGGCGCCCAGGGGGGTTGCGGCCACGTCCGAAACGATGTCCACGTTGGGGAAGGGAAACAGGTCGATGTTGACGATGTCCGGGGTGAGCCTGCGGTTTCCCGACCCCAGCTCCGCGACCGTCGCCCCGGGGGGGATCGCGGCGATGAACTCCGCCAGGTGGTTCCGGGGCTGGTAGTCGCTGCTGACGATCCGCTTGCCCAGGTTGTACGCCTTTGCCCGGAGCGTATCGTTGAACATCTGTTCCGCCTGAAAGGCCATGTCCTCGGTTGCCTTCAGCGGGCCGGAAAAGAACCGCGGGATGCCGTCGATGATCGGGTAGGCGCGGTCGCAGGGGGCGCAGGCGTATTGCGCGGCGCTCTCGGCAAGCGGCGCGCGGCAAGCGGGACAATACAGGGTTTCAGGTCGCATGGCGCGTATCTCGTCCTGTGGTCATCGTCCGATCCGCCTTCGGATCCTCTCCTGCATCACTACCGTTTCACGAACTCTTTGGCAAGCCTTAGAATGACCTCCCGCGCCCCGAAGGCCCGCCGGAGGTAATGGGCCACTGTCGTCGGCCGCAGGTAAAAGCCGAGCAGCAGGCGGTTGATCTGGGAACGCAGCAGCCGCGCGGACAGCCCCGGGGGGACGTACACGATCTGCTGGAGGTCCATCCTGCTCCAGTCGTCGCTGAAATCACCGCAGCTCTTTGCCTGCGCATACAACTCCGTGCCGGGGAAAGGGGTCAGGGGAAAGATGTTCACGTCGGAAAGCGGTAACGACAGGGCGAAATCGACGGTCTGGCGCACCATGCGCTCCGTCTCCCAGGGGAACCCGACGATGAAGAACCCCTTTGCCTCGATCCCCGCGGCCCGGGTCAGCTCGACCTTCCGCCGTATCTCGTCGAGCGTTATCTTCTTCCCCACCCGGTCGAGGGTCTCCTGGCTGCCGCTTTCGATCCCGTAGGAGATGTACCAGCAGCCCGCCCGTTTCATCAGCCCCAGGGTCTCCCCGTCCACGCAATCGATCCGCGCGTTGACGCTCCAGGAGATGTCGAGACGGCCCGCGATCAGCCGGGCGCAGATCTCCGTCAGCCGCCCCCGGTGCGCGGTGAAATTATCGTCTTCGAAGGCGATTTCCCGATACCCCGCGTTCATCAGCAGACGGACCAGCTCCAGCACGTAGTCCGCCGAATGGAACCGGAGCCGCTTGTTGAACAGGTTGGTGTTGCAGTAGCCGCAGCGGTGCGCGCACCCGCGGGAGGTGATGGCGTGAATCGCCGGCAGCCGCCGCGTCTTGAACGGCGCCGGCATGATCGTGCCGCACCCGGCGATCAGGTCGTAGGCTGGCAGGCCGAGCTCGTCGATGTCGTCGATCAGGCTGCGGGGCGGGGTGAGCGCCGGGGCCCCGCCGGGCGAAGGCCGGAGGATCAGGCCCGCCACCCCCCGCAGGCTTTCCGTCGTCCCGTCGTAGGCGGCGACGATTTCCCGCAGCGTGCGCTCCCCCTCGCCGATGACCCCGACGTCGATCGCGGGGGTGCGCCGCATCGTCTCTTCCGGGACCGTGGTAAGGTGCGGTCCGCCGAGGACGACCAGGATGCGGGGGAACGACCGCTTGATCTCCGCCGCCAGGGCCTGGGCGCGCGTTATGGCGGGCGTAACCGCGGAGATGCCCACGATGTCGGGCGCATCCTGTCCGATGGAATGCAGGATGTCCTGGTTCGAGCAGCCGCTGCACGTGCCGTCGATCATCCGCACGTGGCAGAGCGGCCGCACCGCCGCGGCAAGGTACAGAAGGCCGATCGCCGGCAGGCGCCCGCCGAAGATGCCGAGCTTCCCCAGGCTCTCGGCGATCGAATAGGGGGGGGTGAGGAGAAGGACCTTTTTTCTGGCGTTCATCACGGTTGCATGGCTCCGGCCGTTTCCTCCGTGCGTTCCGGCCCCCGCCGCAGCGATCGCCAAGGGGCTGGCTGCGGCCGGCGCTCATGGCGGGCGGCGGATGAGAGCCCCGCTTCCTGTCCTTTTGAGGCGGGGCGGGTAAGCGGGTCCGTCATCACTGCGATCGCCCGCCCTGGTCGCGGGTCTGCGCCTGCGCCGGGTCGAGTCTCAGGATCGTCTGGTAGTGCTTCATCGCCTCGGCGACCCGCCCCTGGGCGTAATAGGCCGCACCCAGGTTCTTGTGGGCCTGGACATACCCGGGGTTCAGCCTGACCGCTGCCTCGTATTCCTCGATCGCCTCGGCGAGCCTGCCCTGGGCCTGATAGGTCGCCCCCAGATTGTTATGGGCGAGGGCATGGTCCGGGCTGAGCCTGATCACCGTCCGGTACTGCCGGACCGCGTCGGCGAACCGGCCCTGTTGATAGTACGCCGCCCCCAGGCTGTAGTTGACTTCAGGATAATTCGGGTCAATCTCTATCGCGCGCAGGAATTCCCGGATCGCGTCGTCGAGCCGCCCCTGCGCCTGATATACGAGTCCCAAATTGTAATGCGGATCACGATACGCCGGTTGTAGATCAATTGCTGTCTGATATGCCTTAATGGCATCATCGTACCGGCCCTTCCGGAAATGAATCACCCCGCTGTTGTTATGGGCTTCGGGATAATCAGGTTTTACCTTTATCGCAATCTGATATTCCCGTAGAGCGTCTTCAAAGCGGTTCTGCTTCTCATACGCAAGACCCAGATTCGAATGAGGTCGAGCCTTATACGGGCTTTTCGCAACAACATCCGCCCAGAACTTCTCCTCGTTCTGCCAGACCGCGTTCCTGATATGGGCCGCCGACGCCAGGCCGAGCACCGCCGCGATCAGCAGCGGCAGGACCAGCTTCGCCGCGGCCCTGCCCCGCTCTGCCAGGTTCGCCCGCAGAAGCCCCATGCCCGCAACGATCGCCAGCGAAAACCCGACCGAAGGGAGATACAACCGGTGTTCGAAGATGACATCCACGATCGGGATGATGCTCGACTCCACCGACAGGGTCACGAAAAACCACAGGATCCCCAGCCCGATCACCCGATACCAGCGCCCGGTGTCCCGCTCCGCTCCGTACGAACGGTACAGCAGGGACACCCCGCCGCCGAACAGGCCGAGCAGGGCCAGGAACGACAGCAGGACCGGCGGGGTGAACAGCGTCCGGTACAGGGGATAGTCGTAATCGAGATTCTGCCCCACCGGCAACAGCAGCAGCCTGAGGTATGTCACGATCACCCGGAACTGGGTGAACAGATAGTCCCACCGCGAGACTTCCGCGGAGCCCGCCATGCTCGTCACCCGGTCCAGTCCGTCCGCACCCTGGAGACCACCGTAGGCAATCAGGTACAGCGGGATCAGGGCCATCGTCAGCAACAGCGGAGCCAGGAACAGGATCCGTTTCCGTATCCCCCCCCGGAAAAACAGGAACTCGTACAGCGCCACCATCACCGGCAAGGTAAAGGCAATCTCCTTCGTCCGCATCGCCAGGTACGCACAAACAACCGAGCCCGCATACCACCCGATCCCGACCCCCTCCCCCGACCCCGTACTGCGCGCCTTGAGGTACAGGAGCAGCGAGGCCAGATAGAAAAACGTCGCCAGCGTAACGCTCCGCTGGACGATGTAGGTCACCGCCTGGGTCTGGACCGGATGGCTCACGAACAGGAGCGCCGCAAACAGCGGCACCCACCCGGCGGGGGCCGCATCGCCCGGCCGCCCCCCGTTGCCGGGCCACGGGGACAGGAACCGCAGGATCAAAAGCATCAACCAATACACCAGCAGGGCGTTCGCCAGGTGTACCCCCAGGTTGAACGCATGGTAGCCCGCAACCTGGAAGCCGTGCAGCTTATAATTTACTGCAAAGGTCACCTGCGTGACGAACCGGTTCTTGTACAGATTCTGCGGGCCGAAGATCTGACCGAAATCCCTGATCACGGGATTGTCGAGGATCTGCCGGACATCGTCGAACAGAAACGGGACGGCGAAGGTGTTCGCGTAGATCAAAATCCCCACCGCGACGACGAGCAGGGCCTGGGCAAAGGGCTTGCGGAAGAGGGTCGCCGGCGCTGCGGGCGTGGGCTGCCTCCTGTCGGTTCGCTGCCGATTATCTTCTCCCCTTTTCTCCGATCGTTGAGACATAGAGAATACACCCTTCGCATTACTGTCGTTGACCGTTGACCGAAGACACTGAGATGCGGCAGGCCCGTCACGGTCGGTTGTCGCAGCCTTCCGCACCGTCCCGGCGTGATGCCTTCCGGCCCGCTTATCCTCCCATATCCATTTTTACGGGAAAAGGCAATTCGCATTTCCCCTATTCATAGGCGGTAAATCGTGTTGCTTTCAAAAACCCGGCATGGTAGACACGGCCGGTGCGGATATTGCATTCCGTTCATAGGAGAATCCATTCACCGGGAGGGGCAATGAAACGATCGATCCTTCTGTTTGTGCTCTTTGTGTTGTTGGGCAGCTTTTTCCCGCCGGTGGCGGGGGCCGCAAACAGCGGCGCCATCACGCTTCTGTTCACCGGGGCGGTCAAGGGGATGCTCGACCCCTGCGACGCTTGAGCGGACAACAGCTCGGGCGGTCTGGCCCGGCGCGCGCAGGTGATAGAATCGCTGCGGAAAAGCGAACCCGTGGTGCTGGTGGATTGCGGGGGACTGTTCGATGCCACCTCCCGGGACAAGGCTGAAGTGCTGCTGACCGCGATGGAGGCGATGGGGTACGACGCCCTGAACCTCGGCGGCCCGGAGTTCTTCTACGGCGCGGATTTTCTCGCCCATGCCCGCTCCCATGTCTCGTTCCCCTACATCGCGTCGAACCTGAGCCCGGGGGGGAACCGGCTTGCCGGGGCCAGGCAGTACGTCATCAAACAGGCAGGCGGGCTCAGGGTCGCCATTCTCGGCGTGGTCCCCCCGGAAGAGGTCGACCTAATCCCCGGCCGGGAACGGATGGGCGGCCTGGCGGCTTTGCCCCCGGAGCCCGCGCTCAGCAAGCTGCTCACCGAGGTGCGGCCACAGGCCGATCTGGTCGTCCTGCTCTCCCGGTACGACGTGGAGAAGACCAGCGCGCTGGTGCAGTCCCTCACCGGGATCGACGTGGCCGTTTCCGCGGGCAGCGATGACGTCTTCTACGCAAAGCCGCTGGAGCACACCGTCCTGCTGCAGACCGGGTCCCAGGGAAGGACGCTGGGGCTGCTCAGGATCGCGCGCGACGGCACGGGCATCAGGGTAGTCGACCGGGGCCATATCCGGCTGGACCGCACCGTCCCCGACCATGCCGGGGTGGCGCGACTCGTCGACGGCTTCAAGAATGCCCAGCAGCTGCGCGCCGCCGAAGCCGCCGCGCAGCGCGACCGGGACTTGCGGCAAGGGCTGCGGTTGAGCCCCCAAGAGTTCATGGAGCAGTACCAGAAACAACAAGCGGAAACGAAAAAAGGAGAGGCACGGTGAAAACAAATCGACGGCTGCCCCTGGCAGCATGCTTGCTGATGGCGACCTTGGCGCTGGGCTGCGCGGCCCTGTCCCCGGTGGAGGAAACGCAGGCCCTGCACCAGCGGGTAGCGCAGTACATGCAGGCCCAGGTGGACGGGAAGTGGGAGCTCGCCTACTCCTATCTCGACCCCTCCTCGCGCGCTGAAATGACGCGGGAGAGTTACCTGAAGCGCCCGCGGAATATGCCCTACCGGGGGTTCGCGGTCGAAGAGGTCCGGATTCTTCCGGCGGGGGACCGCGCCACGGTCAAGGTGAAGATCGACGTCCGGTTCATGAGCTACGACTTCAAAGGGGCACCCCAGACGCAGGAGTGGGTCCGGGAAGAGGGGGAGTGGTTCGTGAAGGCGGCACAGCAGCAGGCGCCGCGGCATCCCTTCGGGTCCCCGCAACAGCAGAAATAGGGCTCGGCGCGCTACATGTTCGCCCCGCTCAGCAGCTGATTCCCGGCGTCGCCGTACAGATAGAAACCGCCGATGGCGCCGGTATCACCTTCGGTGCGGAACTTGAGAAACGAGATCTCCGCCGCCGCCTGACCGAAACGGGCCCCCACTTCGAACACCTCATACGCCCCGGCCGCGAGGGTCACGGTCTGGACCTGACCCGCCAGCAGATTCCCGCTGCGGTCGTAGGGCTCGACCGTCACGGTCTGCGCCTGCGAAGCGGGGTTGCAGACCCCGACCCCCGTCCACCAATAGCCGTCATTGCCGGGGTAGTGGGGCAGGCTGAGGCTGCCCCGGTACCGGGTGTCGTCCAGGAGCGGAAAGCTCGCGTCGTCCAGCCCGCCGGTGGTGTAGGTATAATACCCGACCAGGGGGGAGCGGCCCGTAATCTCGAGGATCGAACGGTACAGGGGGTCCCCGGCCCCCTTTCCGAACCGCTCCTGGATATCCACGACCCGTTTTTCCCGCGGGGCCAGGACGATGTTCAGGTCCCCGCCGGTGTCGGCGCCGGCCAGGGCGAGGTGGAACGTGACGGGGTTCTCCTGATCGTTCGGGTTGATCAGGGTCACCCGCGTATTCCAGCTGCCCGGTTCGGGCACGTGGGGCACGATCTTCTTTCCCCCCCCCACCGGGAGGGCGAACAGGGTCTCCACGCCGGATGAATCGGCGGTGTACTGAAAACCGCTGAGGAGATGGCTGCCATCGCCGAGGATCTCGATCCAGCCGGCCTGCGGCATGGCGTAGAAGGGGGGGGAGCCGGACTCGATCGGGAGCCACCCCCGGCCGGCGATCGACACGGCCGCCTCCGCAAGCAGGGAACCTCCCCCCGCATACAGGCGGAGGGTGACGCCGGACGCATCGAAGGACTCGTTGCGGACCGCCCCGAACATCCGCAGGCCCGGGATCAGGGCCGGGGCCGTGTCCGGGATTACCAGCCGGGTCCCCCGGGCGTTGCCCTGGACAAAGGTGGAAAGGTAGCGGTTGTTCCCGCCGATCAGGTTGAGCATCTCCACCGGCCCGTCCGCTTCGAGGTTCAGCCTGCTGGTTTCGGACAGTTCATGACGGCGCACGCCCAGAGCATCGAACAGGAAGACCCGTTTCTCGCCCGGGTCGAGCCGGAGCGGTCCCAGGACCGTCTGGAGCGGAACGCCGTCCCGGGTCTGGGTCGTCAGCGTCACCCGCTCCACCGCCGCGGCGCCCGTGTTGGTCAGGGCGAACCCGGACCAATCGCCGCTCTTGGGCAGGTACGGGACGACCTGGTCGTAGGACCGCTTCACGTCCGTCCGGAGGAGATAGATGTTCGGGTCGGTGTAGTCGCTCTGGGTCAGCCTGAGGGTGTACGGCGGCGCCGCGGCGGTCAGACGCAGGTCCAGGGGCGCGCCGTTCGTCACGACCGCGCGGTGCACCTCCGTGCCGCTGCCGTCGGTGACGGCCGCCTCGATGTCCCGCTGGCTCCCCGGCTGCTTTTCCACCCGGATGGACAGGATATCCCCGGCGGCGGAGTGGATCCGGTACAGGTCCTCGTCGAGGAGGATGAGGTTGTAGGTCCCCGGCCCGATGTCCACGACCGTACCGCCGTGTTCCAGGAAATCGTCCCGGGAGGCGGCGATCCTGCGCACCTCCTGGTAGTCGAGCCCGGGAAACCCGGTCCCCACCCCGAGCGAAATGCTCAGGAGCTCCGGGTGGTCGACGACGCTCGCCCCGGTCCATTGGCCGCCGACGATCGCCCCGCCCGCGCCCAGGAACAGGTCGTAGGTGTAGTGGTAGGGATGCACCAGGGTCCCCCGGTAGTCCGGCGCCACCGCGTCGTCGGCGAAATAGATGGTCACCTCCACGGATTCGACGCTGCCGCTGACCGAAGAGGTCATGTCGTACCGGTAGACCGGGTACGACCACACCTCTTCCCCGGTCCAGAGGTCGGCCACGAAGGGCTTGCCCTCGTCCTTGATGTACTTCAGCAGCCAGAGGTGGAACACATCGGGCTCGATGCCGTTGCCGATCTCGCCGATGTCGTTGCTGTGGGCCAGGGTCAGGAGCCCCTTCTTGTCCCCGACGCGAAAGACGATGTTGTCCTCCGAGGAGGGGACAACGTCGATGTTCTCGGTGCTGGCGGCCCGGGCCCAGTGGGCGCAAAGCCCCCACCAGGCCGGCGCGTTCGGGTCGTAATGGGCCGCCAGGTACTGGGTGAGGGCCGTGCCCGTGGCCGTGCCGCCGGTGAGGAGGCTGTACTTCTCCAGCGGGGCCGGCCGGCCGCGGTAGTCCAGGCCGGTGCCGAGCCCCCCCTGCCAATCGGGCCACCAGTAGCCCGACCAGGGGCGGAAAGAGGCCTCGCGGGTCTCGGCCTTCGCGCCGGGGGGGCACAGCCCCGCAAGCAGGAAGAGCAAAACCAGGGCCCCGGCCAGGGCGGCCCGGCCCCGGGTTCTGCGCGTTCTGGGTTCGATCGATCGCATCGTCATATCAGGGGATGAGCCACGAACGCCGCACCGGCGTCTCTTCGAACAGCCACCAGGCGCCGTCGGCGCTCCACAGCTGCTTCACCATCGGCCGGCCCGCCTCGTCGGTGACGGAAACCATGATCAAGAGCGCCCCGGCGGCAAGCTCGGTCCGGAGATAGCCCATCGCCCGGGCCTCGGCGACGGCCATCGCCGCGGCGCTCACGCGGTAGTTCCGGACGAACACCCTGCCTCCGGCCTCGACCGTCTCCGGGTATGTCGCGCCGCCCTCGGCCGTGACGGCCGGCAGGACATCGCAGGGGGCGGGAAACCCGGCCAGGAGCAGGAGCCCGGCGCCGCTTTTCTGCTGCCCCGGGCTGGCCCCGGTCCACTCGATCGCGCCGCTGCCGCCCGGGCCGGGAATCGAGATCTCGCACAGTGCGGCCGCCCCCGGCGCAGCCTCGGGGAAGAAGCGCAGGAGCGTTCTTCCGCTCGGACCGGACTCCGGCACAATCCGCCACACCTGGGTGTGGGGCCGGCCGGCGCTCTTGAAGGCCGAATACTCCGACTGGACGCTGAGCGCCGCCTCAGGATGGTACGGGGCGGCCGGGCACGGGCCGGCAAACGCCAGCAGCGCGAACCCCGCGAGGGCGACGGCGCCCCACCGGCAGATACCTCTGTTCCTGTCTACTCTCACCTGCCTGTCCTTCGTCGATCGCCGCCCGGTCCGGTCCGGCCCCGGGGAGGCGCGGTCAAAAAAATCGGGGGACCTTTTTCAAGGCCCCCCGCCGATGATCAGCCGAGGCACCCCCCGGCCTCAGGTTGGGAACCGGTGCGCCCCCGCCCGGAGGAGGCGGCGCACCGGTTCGGCTTGTTTAGTTAGGGCTTGCAGAGGTAGCCCATGGAGTTGTGCGTACCATCGGCCATCATGACAAACCCGTACACCGAGCCTGCCGGGACGGTCGCTGCGCCCGACGCTACCGCCGTGATGTAGGCGGGAACGCCGACCGGCGCGGTGCCGGTCCACGTGAAGGCGGACACCAGCTTCGCGACGGTGCCCTTTGCCGCGACCGTCTCGGTCGCCGTTGCCGTGGTGCCGTCACCCTTGTAGGCCGTGATGGCGAAGGTCACCGGCTGCGACATCGTGTTGGTCAGGGCAAGCCCGTTCCACCAGGAGTCTGCAGGCGCGATGCTCGTGACGTAGGGACAGGTGATGGTGGTGCTCCCCGCCGTCACCGGGCAGGTAGCAACGAAGGTGCCCATGCACAGGTCGAGGGTTACCACGTTGCCGCAGGTCTGCTTCGCCAGGGTCACGCGGACCGTAACGACTGAACCAGCGGCCACCTCGGCCAGGTTGTAGTTGAACGCGGGCAGGTTGAGCTCGAAGAACATGTCGCCGGCCGCGAACAGGGCGCCGGCCGTGGTGACGAACTTCACTGCCTTGGCGGCTGCCGCGACGCCGGCGCACGCGCCTGCGATCGGGGCGACCGGGACGGCGGGCGTGGTGCCGTCGCCGCGGTAGTAGGTCTGACCGGCGAACCCGACGGCGCCCACTGCGGTACCGCAGGTGGTGCTCGACGAGGTCTTGTACGCCGGGGCCACGTTGCTCCAGTAGACGCCGCGCTCGCCCGCCACGCCGTTGACCAGGATCTCGGCGGTCACGGTGTAGGGAACGAGTTCAAACTGCTGCGAGGACTGGATGACGAACTTGGGCAGGTAGCCCGTATACGCGGTGTGGTCGGAGCAGTAGCCGTTGGCGCCCGTGCCGAGCGTCTCATAGTCGAAGGCCACGCAGGTCGCTGCAGCCTGGGTGGTGGAGCCCAGCGGGATGCTGCCGCAGGTGGCGCCCTTGCAGGTCACCAGCGCGTAGGTCTGGGGGGCCATGATGTGGGCGATCGTGTAGTCGCCGGAGAAGTTCAGCTTGTCGGCGACCAGTTCCGGAACCGAGTTCGGGGTGTTCTGCACGTACTCACCCTGGTAGTCCTGGGTCAGAGTGTCGATGCAGAGCGCGTTGTCCTGGGCCACGATGGCCGTGTCGTACGCGGTGGTGGTCGTATTCCACTTCTGGATACCGGAGGTGGCGAAGGTGCCCACGCCCTTGCCGTCGAACAGCTTCACGACGAACTTGTCGGTCAGCGCGGTGCCCGTGAAGGTCATCCGCAGGTTGGTGTCGGCCGCGAGCACGCCCGTAGCCGTGATCACCTGCCGCAGGGTCAGCCGGATGATCTGGCTGCCCACGGCGCCCTGGACCACGAAGCCCCACTGCTGGCCACCCGCCGCCGCGGTGATGGTGCCCGCCGTTGTCGAAGCGGGAAGGGCGCCGGTCAGGTCGAGGGTGCCCGCCGTGTTGGCGAAGGTCACGAACCAATTGATGTCCTTGCAGACCGTTACCTTGTTGTTGAGCGTGAACTCGATGTAGTCGCCTTCCCGCATGGACGACAGGGAGTCAAATTCCATGGTGTCCGTACCGGCCTGGTAGCAGGTCGATTTCGGGATGTTGGGCACGGTGGTCTTCAGGAAGACCTGGTTCGCGGCAAAGGCCATGGCCGAAAACGACAGGACCATGAATACCGCGGCTAAAATGGTAAAAATACCTTTTCTTCTCATCATTCCTTCCTCCTTGAGTGTTGTCAGTGTAACCGTACGTAAAACGCAAACACCTTGTACCGTAAAAAGAATTCCTGCCTAGTCTGCGCCCTCTCACCCCCCTCCTTACGGAACCTTTTCCTGATTTCGATCCGACTGCTGTTCGAATCCCTTCATCCGCTTTTTTTCGTAAGGCATACTGCCTGTATCGTACAGCCACGTAACAAGGAACGGCGGCAAAGTCAAGCGAAAACCTACGGCCCTGCTGGCTCGGCCGGGGCCGGCGCGGCCACGTCGCACACGGCCAGGTACACGTTCCATTCCGCCGTCTCGCTCCGCAGCACCCCCTTCTCGAAGCCGATCCCCGCGACCTTCATCCGGGGTTCGAGGAACGTCAGGCTCGCGGCGTTCGACGGATCTAGCTCGGCGCGGAGCATCCCCTCGAACAGGCGGCCCACCGCTACCGGCGGATCGATGGGGTCGGTAAACCAGGTGATCCCCAGCGACTCTCCCGCGATCTCGAACCCGTAGCCGCTCTGGGCGATCCGGTCGGCAGAGGTGCGGCCGTCCAGGCCGGTCTTTCCGTAGTAGTTGTTCCGCAGCATGTCCCGGACGTGCGCCTGGGCGGAGTACAGCAGGGAGCCCTGCGCCGCCAGAGGCGCTAGCCCCGCTTCGAAGGCCGGCCGCAGGTCGGGACGTGCATCGAGCAGGGCTGCGGTGGGGATCCCCAGGGATTCCGCGATTGCCAGGGGGTTGGCCCGGGCCGCGTTGATCAGCCCGAGCAGCTCCTGCTCCGGTCCCGTCAGGACGGTCCCGAAATCGCAGGTGGCCACGTAGACGTTCCAGAGGAGCCCTCCCAGCCGGAGCCCTCCCGTGTCTACGCTGACCCCGGCCTCCTTCAGGCGGGGGTCGAGGATGTTCCGTTTCTCCGTGCGCGAGGGGTCCAGTTCATCCCAGTACATGTACTCGAACAGGAACCGGGCCGCGTCCCCGGGGTCGATGAAATTGGCGAAGGCCAGCATGCCCAGGGACTCTCCGCTGGCCACGGCAGGGTACCCCGCATCACGGATGCGCGCTTCGTATCCCCGGCCGTCCGGGGAGACGTGGGAGTAGTAATCGTTGGCCAGCATGTCCGCGGTGTGGCTGCGGGCCGCGCCGTACAGGGTCCCGTTGAACGACACGGGCGGGATACCCTCCTTCAGGATCTTCTCCAGCCCGGGGAGGTCGGCCAGGACCTTTGCGGGGTCCATGCCCATCGCCGCGGCCATGGCAAGCGGGTTCTGGCGCGCCTGGTTGATCAGCGCCAGCAGGGCCTCTTCCTGCGGCGACGGGACCGCGTCGGCCGCGAAGGCTGCAGAAGCCCCTCCCGTCAGGAGGGCGATCGCGAGGAGCAGCAGGCTGAGGAGTTTCTTCGTCGTTATCATAGCGCCTTCGTTACATGCAACAACCGTGCAAAAAACTTCGGCGGGCCATTTTTTGCCCGCCGCGATCACACCTCATTAGTAACATACTGATATTATTTGATCTATCAGCATCGCGGCGCAGTGGTCACCCTGGCGCGCCGAAGGGAGGGGGAATTTTACTTCGGCGGTTGGTCAAATTCGACCAACCGTGGTCGATTCTGACCACCGTTCTGCCGGCGGCCCTTCACCAGCGCATGCGCAGCCCAACCCACAGCGTCGCCGGGTCGCCCTTGATCAGGCTGTAGGTCCCGGGGGTTTCGTAGTCCCTGTCCAGGAGGTTGCGGACGGAGGCCTCCAGGTCCAGCCCGGGCAGGCCCACGTCGCGGACCGTCGTGGCCGCGTCGAGAAGCCAGACGCCGGGGACCGACCGGATCTCGGTACTGCGGGGGAAGATCAGATTCCGCGAGGAGAAATACCCCAGCCGCAGAAAGGTGCTCAGCCGTTCCAGGGGGCGCCAGGTGGTCATCAGGTTGGCGAGGGTCCCCGGCCCGCGGTCGTAGGGGTACACCAGGTCGGTGAAGTGCTTCACCACCGTCCCGTCCGGGCGCACGAAGTTGAAATCGTTCCAATGGTACGTCTCGTTCGGGCCGTCGTTGTCCACCAGGGTGACGTTGGCGGCAATCTCGAGGCTCCGAACGGGCGAAAACCGGCCTTCGAGTTCCACCCCCCTGATGTTCTGCCGGTTGGGCAGCGACAGCCCCGCGTAGGGGTCCTCCAGGATGTGCTTGTCGATCCGGCTGATGAACCCGCAGAGGCTCAGCCCCGCCTCGGGGGAGGGCTTCCAGGCGACCTGGAGGTTGATCGTCTGGATCTCTTCCGAATCGGGACGCCCCTCCTCCAGGAGTTGCCGGGCGAAGGGGGTGCGGTAGGCGACCCCGTACAGGAGCTTCATCCGCCACTCCGGTTCCGGCGCCCAGACGGCCCCGACGTTGTAACTGAGGCGGTTGCTGTACTCGTCGTGGACGTCGCTGCGCAGCCCCATCCAGAGATCCACGCTGCCGACCTTGTGGCTGTACTGGCCGAAGAGGGACCAGAGTGCGGCGTTGTAATCCTTCGTGGTGATCCCGGGCAGGAGGTTCCGGTTGTCCGGTCCCAGGTACCCGGGCAGGTACCCGTCCCAGATCGGGGCGTCGGTGATCGCCTTGTTCCGGTAGGACAGGCCGCCGGTGAAAAGCCCCCGGCCCGACAGGAACGAGCGGTCGTAGATCAGCTCGCCGTAGGCGGTCCGCTCCTTCTGCTTCAGGGTCCGGTCGATGATCTCGTATTCCGGGTTCAGCCAGCTGTACGAGCCGGTGAACCGGAGGGCCGACGACCTGTCCAGGTTCCGCTTGGCCTCCAGCTTCAGAAACCCGAAGGGGGCGCTGCGGCTCTCCCCCCAGATGAAATCGCCGGCAGTCCGGGAGAGGGTGTAGGGTCGCTTGTAGTCCGACACCAGGCCGGAGAAGGTGAACCAGTCGCGGTAATTCAGGCGGCCCGAAACCTCGAGGGCGCGGGAGTCGGCGGTCCGCTGCCTGGCGTACCGCTCCTCCGGGGGGACCGCCTCCCTGCCGTCGCCCCAGAAGCGGACCACGTTGTAGTCGGCGTTTCCGGCGTCCTGGCGGCCGCTCACCGAGAAGAAGGCGTCCCACAGCCCGGCATCGTGGCCCGCGTTCGCGTAGAAGGAGCCGCGCCTCCCCGGGGTGCCGTACAGGAGGCCCGCCTCGGCCCCGTCGAGGTCCTTGCCGGTCAGGGGGACCACGTTGACGATGCCGGCGAAGGCGTCGGGCCCCCAGAGCACCGAACCCGGGCCGCGGAGGATCTCGATCCGCTTGATCGGGGCGAGGGAGAGCTCCTGGTCGAGCGGATGGAGGGACTTGCTCACGTCGGAGCCCATGGGCACCGTGTCGTACAGGAACAAGACCGAATCGGGGATCCCCCGGAGGTAGGGCTGCGAACCCCATTCCTTCTTCGCCAGGTAGAACCCGGGCTCCATCTCGAGGGCCTGGCTCGCGGTCCGGATGCCCCGCTCCCTGATCTCCTCCCGGGTAATGACGCGGGCCACCGCCGGCGCCTGCCAGGCGCTCTCCTGACGCCGCGAGGCGATGGACAGCACGTCGAGCTCCTCGCCCACGAACATCAAAAGCGTGTCGTTCCGCCCGGCGGCCTCGCCCCGTTCCGCCCCGGCCGCTGCCGCCGGCAGGATCAGGAGCAGCGCCCCGAAAACCACCGCCGTTATGGTGAACCGTCTTGCCATCATACCCCGTTCATCGCTGACTGTTTTCCCCGGGCGAACCCGGCGCTACTCTTGCTGACTCCTGACCTGATTCAACAGGACCCTGAACTTGGCCCTGGTCAGCCCGAGGAACTTGGCCGCCGCCGTCTGGTTGTCCCGGCAGGTCTCCAGGGCCTGCCTGACCATTGCCCGTTCCACCTCCTCGAGCGATATCCCTTCCGGGGGAAGCCGGAACGCCAGAGGGGCGGCAGCGGCGGGACGGTTCGTCTCGAGGAAGGAAAGGGTCTCGGTGGTGATCGTCCCGGTCCCGCGCGCCAGGATCATGGCCCGCTCCACCGCATTGGCGAGTTCCCGGACATTGCCCGGCCAGGGATACTCCTTCAGCAGCCTGAGCGCCCCGCTGGAGAACTCCGTCTTTTCCAGCCCCCCTTCCAGCCGGCGGAGAAAATGGCGGGCCAGGAGGATCGCGTCGTCGGCGCGCTCCCGAAGCGGCGGCAGGTCGATCGGAAAGACGTTGATCCGGAAGAAGAGGTCCTCGCGGAACTTCCCCTTCTTCACATTCTCGCTCAGGCTCTGATTGGTGGCACAGATGAACCGGATGTCCACGGGGATCTCCTCGTTCCCCCCCACCCGCTGGATCTTCTTCTCCTGCAGGGCCCTGAGGAGCCGGGCCTGCGCCTCCAGGGAAAGGTCGCCGATCTCGTCCAGAAACAGGGTCCCCCGATCGGCGTATTCGAACTTGCCCAGGCTCTTCTGCACGGCCCCGGTGAAGGAACCCTTTTCATGGCCGAACAGCTCGGACTCCACCAGATGGGGGGAGATGGCGGCGCAGTTCAGCGGGACGAACCGCTCCTTGCCGCGGGGGCTGGCCGCGTGGATGTACCGGGCCAAGAGATCCTTGCCCGTCCCCGACTCCCCGCCCAGCATGACGGCGGCCTCGGTCGCGGCCACCATCGCGGCCAGGTCCATGACTGCGGCCATCTTCTTCGACTCGTATACGATCTCGTCGCCGCCGGCCTTCCGGCCGATCTCCTGCTTCAGGTTCCTGTTCTCGGCCATGATCCGGGAGAGGCCGAGCGTCCGCTCCACGGTCAGGGCGATGCGCGCCTCTTCGAAGGGTTTGGTGATGTAGTCGACCGCCCCCTGCCGCATCGCTTCCACCGCCGATTCCACCGTCGCGAAGGCGGTGATGAACACGACGGGGACGGGGATCTCCATCTCCATCACCCGCTTCAGGAGCTCGATCCCGTCCATCCGCGGCATCTTGATGTCCGTGATGATCATGTCGAAGGGCGCGGCGCTGATCATCTCCAGGGCCTCCGCGCCGTCCCCCGCCTGCTCGACGCGGTACCCCTGCCTGCCCAGCATGATGGAAAGCAGGTGCCGCATCCGTTCTTCGTCGTCGACTACCAGTATGTGCGCCATGCTCCCCCCGCCGCCTTACCCTACCGGGATCTCGATCGTGAACAGGGCCCCCCCCTCGGCCCTGTTCCGGACGCCGATCAGGCCGCCGTGCGCCTTGACCGCCTGGGAGGCATAGGCAAGCCCCAGACCGGCCCCTTTCGCACGGGTCGTGAAGAAGGGGTTGAAGATCCGATCGAGGTTCTCCGGGGCGATCCCCTCCCCGCTGTCCGCGATCTCCACCGTCCAGGCCGCGCCCGAGCGGGCCGCAGTCACTTCGACGACGCCGCCGGTCTTGTTCGCCTCGCCGGCGTTCTTGATGATGTTGTCGATCGCCCGGATGAGCAGATCGGGATCGGCCTCGGCATAACAGGACCCGGCCGGGATGCGCGCGCGGATTTCGCAGGACCCGTCGGTCTGCCGCAGTTCGGCCTTCGTGATGACATCCCGGAGCAGGGCATTCAGGTCCGTCCGGCAGAAACACGGCGTGACCGGCCGGGCGAACATCAGGAAGTCTCCGATCAGGCGGTTCAGACGCTGGATCTCATCCTCGATGTAGAAGACCATGGTGTTGTCCGAGGAGAGCGAGCAGTCCCGTTTCAGCACGTCGAGCGAGCTCTTGATGATACCCAGGGGATTCTTCAGTTCGTGCGCGATCATCAGCGAGAATTTACCCATCTCGGCCAGCGTCTTCTGCCGCCGCACCTGTTCGTTGGCCTCGTCGAGGGATTTTCGGTTCTCCTCGAGGGAATCGAGCATCACATTGAAGGCCACCGCAAGCTCCCGCGTCTCGGGCAGCGCCCCCGGCTGCGCCCGCAGGTCGAAATCGCCCAGCGCCACCCGTCTGGCCGCCTGGGCCAGCCCCTTGACCGGGGCCACCAGGGAGCGGGAGATAAAGTAAAAAATCAGCACCGCCAGCCCGGTCAGGCCGGCGGCGAGCCAGATGAAATAGGTGATCACCGTCGTCCAGAGCTGGTCGATGCCCGCGGTACTGTATACGATCCGTACCTTGCCGATCAAGGTCTCTTTGTCCCTCGTCCCCTCGGCAGGGGTGAAGGCCTTGCTCTCGTCCTGTTTCTCCGTCAGCAGGACCGGGGTTTCCATGACCGGGAAGGAGCCGGAGACCTGCTCGGGGACCCGGATGAGCTCCCTCCCCTGGCCATCGAACATCACGACTCCGACCACGTCCTTTTCCGACATCAGGTTGACGGCCAGCCGCCGCAGCATGGCCCGGTCGTCGATCAGTATACCCAGTTCTGCGGTGAGCGCAAGATAGTTCGCCAGGAAGGAGATGTGCGCCACGAACCGCTGCTGGGCGAACTGGTGCGCGAAGTTCGCCCCGATGTACCCCAGGGCGAAGGTGGTCGCGCTGATGACCAGAAAGGTGGCCGCGAGGATCCTGACGTGGATGCCCGGGTTTCTCACGGTCCTGCCTCCAGCGGCGGCGTCTTCCTGTCCGCGACGGTCACCCCCAGCTTGTCGGTCACCCGCAGGTTCAGCCAGGCGTGAAAGACCGGCGGCTCCTTCTCGCAGGACTTTCCTGCCAGGAGGTTGGCCGCCATCCTGCCGGTCTGCCTGCCGAGCTCCTCGTAGGAAAACACGAAGGACATCGCGGCCCCGCTCTCGTAGAAGAAGCGGTTGTAGCCGATGACGGGGATCTTCTTGAACAGGGCCTCCTTGATGATGTACTGCACGATGCTCTCCGAGATGACCGTCTGATCGGGGATGAGCCAGAGGGCGTCGATGGCGTCCCAGTGCTGCCTGAGGATTGCGGGGATGTCCTTTTTCGCCGACACCTTGAGCGGGACGATCCGCGCGTTGAGCGACGGCGCCTCCGCCTGGGCCTTCAGGAGCAGCTCGGTGTTGTACCGGGGATCGTACAGGAGGCCGACGCGGCTCACCCCGGGAAGCCCCTGGATGACCGTCTCGAGCTGCCGCTTCACCGGGATGTCCAGGGGGACCCCGCAGCCGCCGTCGGCCCGGCCGGATACCTTCGGCGGGTTCAGCACCATGGAGTACAGCCACGGGGTCTTCTCCAGCGCCGCCTCCTCGACCGCAAACCGGACGGCCTCGGGACCGACGGCAACGGCAAGATCGAACCGCTCCTGGGCGAGGCTCTCCAGCAGCACGTCGCGGCTCTTCCCCTTGAACTTTTCCAGGGAGAATACCTGGGTCTTCGCCCCCGCGCTCTCGGCGAGGACCACGCTCATCCCTTCCGACGCTTCGATGTAGGGCCGGATGTCGCGGGACACCAGGACCGCCACCCGCGGGCCGCGGACCTCGGCGCCGTGCAGCAGGGCCGCCCCCGGCAGGAGCGAACAGAGCACCAGCAGGAGCAGCCCCCGCAGAAACGGACGGCGCCCCCGCGGTGCAGGGGAAACGGCGAATTGCCTCATCTCGGACGGGGTGGGTTCAGGGGTTCCGGTAGTGTTCCGCTGGGTCACAACGGGGTATCGCGGTCAAACCGCGGGGGGGATGCGCCTCCTAGCGCAGGATGATGTTCAGCGCGCTCCCGATCTTCTTCTTGAACTCGTCGCTGACGGCGTCCACATCGTCGAGGCTGGTTATCACGCGGGGGGTGATCATCACGATCAGCTCCGATTTTGCCGAGTTGGTCGTCTCCGATCCGAACAGCCAGCGCAGAAACGGGATCTTGACCAGCCAGGGCACGCCCGTTGCCGAGTCGTTCTTCGCGCTGCTGATCAGCCCGCCGATGACGATCGCCTGATTGTGCTTCACCGTCAGGGATGTCCCGACTTTCCGCTTGTTGAAGGAGTAGTAATCCTTGCCGGCCACTTTCAGGAGTTCGCCGACGTTGCTCACCTCCTGGCTGATCTCCATCGTCACGAGGCCGTGTTCGTTGATGTGCGGGGTGACCTCGAGGATCACCCCGGTGTTGCGGTACTCGACCTTGGTCTCCAGGACGCTCGTCCCGCTCGCCTGGTAGGTGTAGTTCGTACTGGGGATCGGCACCTCCGTCGTCACGTCGATCCGGGCCTGCTTGTTGTCGGAGGCCAGGACGCTCGGGGAGGAGAGGATGTTCACCTTGCTGTCCCGGGCGAGGGCATGGATGGCCGCCTGCCACCGCTCCGACAGGCCGATGGCGTACTGGAGGCCGGAGGCGCCGATGCTGGCGCTCAGGGCCCCCTTGTCGGTCCAGTTATCCTTCTTGAAGGTCCACTCGATGCCCAGCTCGGTCCCCTTGCCCAGGGAGATCTCGGCGATCATGACCTCGATCAGCACCTGCCGCGGCAGCACATCCAGGCGGGCGAGGATCTTGTCGATGACCTGATAGTCTCCGGGGATGGCCTCGATGATCAGGGCGTTGCGGATGGGATCCACCGTAATCCGCACATCCCCCCGCAGGGAAACCGACGGCCCTCCCCCCGCGGTCGCCGTCGCAGTCGCCGGCGCAGCCTGGGGGACCGGCGCGGCCGCAGCCGGCGCCGCGCCGGGGGCGGCCGCGCCGGCCTTCTGGTCCGCGTACCCTTTGGCAAAGGGGTTCGTGGGCACCGTATCCCGCGGGGTAACCCTCCTGCTTTCCCCCCCCTTGCCGAAGATCATCTGCAGGGTGTCGCCCAGCTCCGCGGCCATCCCGTTCTTGACCGAGTAGATGTAGATCTGCGGCTGGGCCGTTTCGCTCGGCACGTCCAGCTGGCGGATGAACGCGGTCACCTTGCCGAAGATTTCGGGGCTGGAACTGACGATCAGCAGGGTATTCAGCCGGCTGATGGGGATGAACTGCACGTCGTCCTTCGCGCCCGTGACCAGCCCCAGCACCTCCCGGAGCAGCTTCACCGTCGACTCGGCGCTGAGGTTCTCCAGCGCGTAAAACCGGTAGTGGATCTTCTCGAAAACGCTTACGTCGAACACCTCCACCAGCTTCAGCACCTTGTAGACGTTGATCCCCTTATCGACCACGAGCAGGGTGTTCGACCCCCCTTCCGAGATGATCGCCCCGTCGGAAGAGATGAACGGGGTGATCACCTTGGTCACCTCCTGCGCGGAGATGAACTTGAGGGGGATGATCTGGATGACGATCCGTTCGTCCGGCGGGGTCTCTTTCGCGTCCCGGGCCAGCCGGGAGGAAATCGGCATCCGCAGGGCGTCCTTGAGCTTCATGATCCGGTACACGTTGCCTTCCCTGACGGCAGCCAGACCGTTCACCTCCAGGGTCTGATGGAAAACGGAAAACAGGTCCTCCTCGCGCAGGCGGCCGGCCGTGTGGATCGTCACCTTGCCGCTGATGCCGGGCTCGACGATGTAGTTGATCTTGAGCATGTCGGCCATCGTCCGGATCACCGCGTACAGGTCGGCATCGTCGAAATCGAAGCTGACCTGGCCGGGGCCGGCATTGTCGGCAGCCCGTCGCTCCGGAGGCCGCTCGGGCGCTGCGGGTGCGGGAGCCGCCGCATCGGTCCGCGCCGCCGGCGCTGCGGCCGGGGGCTTGGCTGCCGGAACGAGCGGGACCACCGGCTCCGCTTTCCCGACCCCGGGGGCGGCGACCGCTTCCCCGGCTCCGGTCTTCCGCTCGCGCTTTACGTACCCGAAGGGCGTGGGGCTGATCTCGAACCGCCCCGTCTTGTCGACGAGGGCCTCTCCCGGCGGCTTTCTCTCCGGCGCGGCAGCGCCGGCCGCGTCCGTATTGGCCGGCGCAGGGGGGGGCGCCGCGGGGCTGCCCGCGTGCGATGCCGGCGCTGCGGCAGCCACCGCCGCAGCCGTGACACCCCCGTCTTTGGTCTGGGCCGCCGTTCCCGCGCAGCCGGTGAGGATGAAGGCGGACAGCAGGACGGAGAACACGATGGAAGGATTCTTTTTCATACTCATTGTATCCTCTGTTTTACCGGTCCAAAGGGGGTATTGATGATTCGGTATTCAGGCGCCGGCGCGGCTTTCCCGTCCGCGGCCGGCGCGGTGGGCGGCTGCGGTTTCGCATCCGCCTTCGGTGCCGCCGCGGTCTCGGGCGCTGCAGGCGCCGCCTTTCCCGCCGCGACCACCGTCGGCGCCGCCGACTTCTCGGCAACGGTTGTCTGCCGTGCCGGTTTGTTCTTGTCGAACAGCAGGATTTCATGGCTGCTGGCGCCGTCGGCCAGGACGATCCGGTCCTTCCTGATCTCGGTCACGCTGAAGGCGCCGACCGAGTCGCCCACGGCCACCCACTTATCCCGGGGGGCAGCCTTCCCGGGTGCGGCGGCGGGTTCGGGGTTGTTGATCAGGGCCTTCTTCCGGTCCCCCGCGGCCATGATCCCGTACAGAAAAATCTGCTTCTCGGAAATCTTGAGCGGGCCTGCTTTGGCTTTCTCCGGGACGATCTCCGACCGGCTCTGCGAGAAAAGGTTCTTCTCCGCCACCAGGGAAAATGCGGAATCGGGGGGCATGGTCCGCTCCACGATCCCTTTCCCGGCCGGGGCCTTTTCGGCGCCCTTGGCGGACGGTATCTCCGGGATCGGTTCCTCCCCGCGCGACCAGACGTCGAAGCTCATCATCCCGAAGGCGACGACGAACACCGCCAGGAGGAGATCGATCGCCCATATCCTGAGAGATGCTGGAAGCATCAGTCTATCCTTACTCCTTGATATTCTTCATGATGCCAGAGACGGTGACGTCACAGCGCACCTGGCCGGGGCCAACCGCCCCGGCATAGCTAATTCCAATCTTTTCCACTGTCAAGAAGTATTTTGGCGAGCTCTCGACCTTGTACAGGATGTCCTTCAGCTGCCGGATCGAGGCGTTGACCGTGAACGCCACGGGGATGCTGACGAACTGTTCCGTGTCCTTCGGCTGGGGTTTCGGCACCACCACGCTCCGTATCTCCACGCCCGTCTCGGTGGCGATCCCGTTCAGGATGTTCTGGATGTCCACCGCGGCGAGCGCGGCGGTCTTTCCGGTCAAAAGCCCCGCCTCGGCCCGTTCGAGCGACTTGCCGAGCGACGCGAACCGCGCCTCGAGTTCGGCGCGCCCCTTCAGGGCCTGCCGGTACTTGGCGATCCGCATTCTCTGGGCCGCGATGTCCTCCCCGCCGCCCCGGATCGCGTCGATGTAGGGAGACAGCCAGAAGATAAAGCCGCCCAGGAGCAGGAGCCCCCCGGCGATCAGCAGGTACCTCCTGCGTTTGTCGACCGTAAATCCTCGGACCTCTTTTTTCAGCGCTTCCCAAGCGGGGATCTTCATCATGATCCGTGCCGTTTCTCCCTTTCTTACCTGAGTTTGAACCCGATCCGGAACCGTTCCTTGCCGTCCTTGCCCTTGGTGATGGGTGCCAGAAAGGCCACCTCCTTCAACAGCGGCGACGCCGCCAAAAGCGGGATCAATGCCGGCGCGGAATCCGCGAATCCCTCGATCTCCCCCCCCTTGTCGGTAAGCGCGAACCGGTCGATCCAGGCGCCGGCCGGGATCTCCTTGCTCAGGTCCTGGAGGACGTTGAGCGCCGGCAGGTGGCGCTGGCGGAGCGCGTTGATGGCGTCGATCCTCCCCTGCACCTCCTGCAGTTTCGCCTGCGTCCGGTTGATCGCCGCCACCTCGGCCCCCATCCGCTTGATCTCGGCGGCGAGTCCGTCGGCCACGCGCCGCTGGTGCAGAACCGTGCTCGCGCCCCAAGCCAGGACCGACAGGACGAACAGTCCGGCCAGCACGAACAGCGCATAATACCCTATTTTACTGACTTTTTTTCTGCGGGCGGGCGGAACGAGGTTTATGTTCATCGCCACCTTCCGGAGCCCCTTCAAGGCAAGGCCGTAGGCCGGCGCCAGGCAGTACGGCCGGGAGGCCCCATCGGGGAGCCCCGGCGAGCGGAGTTCGAAATCGGTCCTCTCCCTGAACAGTTCGGCGATGCCGTCGGTTTCGGACCCGCACAATACGACCGGCAGCGGGCTCTGCTCGGCGCCGAACTCCCTGCGGAGCAGGTCCAGCTCTTCCAGGATGCGCCCGTGCGGGGGGGCTCCCTCCGCTGCGCGCCCCGCCGACCGCGAGTATCTCAGGAGCCCCCGATCCAGGAGATCCAATTCGACCCGTTCGTCCCCCGCGGAGACGATGGCAGTGGCGCCCCCGCCGTCCTGCGGGGGCTGCTGGGAGGAGACGCAGTTGGCAAGCGCGGTGGAGGCGATCTCGATTCCCGAGATCCCCGCGCCCAGCGGCTGCTCGGGGTCGAGGTACAAATCGACGGACTCCTTCTTCACCGCGACCAGCAGGACCGACAGCGTGCCGGCCTCCCGGTCCTCCGCCACGACTTGCTGATCGAAGTAGACCTCTTCGGCGGGGAGGGGGATGTATTTCCCCAGCTCGTACGACAGGGTCCCCCGGAGATTCTCCTTGACTGCCGCGGGCAGCACGACGTACCGCAGGATCGCCATCTCGCGCGGTATCCCCAGGAAGATGTCCGCCGACGGGATCCGGTGTTCCCGCAGGAATCCTTCCACCTGCTCCCTGATCCTCGCCGCCCGTTGTTCGGGCCCGCCCTCCGCGAGGGGATACACGGCCTGGGCCGCCAGGACGGGCCCTTTGAGCCCCGCCTTCAGGCACACCAGGGAGATGCGGTTGCTCTCAATGTTGACGCCGACGCTCGCCTGAAAATACAAGGCCACCTCCATGCATAGCTTCACCGGGGCCAGCGCTCCCCGGGATCACCGCGACGGTCCGTACTCGAGACTGTCGATCCACTGGATTACCTCATACCCCCGTTCCAGGGTCTTATCGATCCGCACCACCGCCTGCACCCCCTGCCGGGTCCGGCTCCCGTCGAGCGTGCCCACCGCTTTGATCGTGTAGTACGGGGACAGGGTAAAGGTGAGGTACGGTGAAATCCCCGCGTACACCTCGGGCCCGACAACAACGAGCAGGTCGGTGGGCGAACGGAAATCCTGCGTGATCCGATACCGGAGGATCGCCCGCAGGGCCTCCTCGGTCATGCGGGGAAGGGCGCGCAGCATCGGCGGCGATGCGGCGTTGATGTTGATGCTGTTCAAGTTCACCCGCACCTCGGCCCGGACATCGCGCCCCGCTGCCGTTTCCTCATCCTGATACACCGTCACCATGTCCCGCAGTCCGCCGTGGAATATCTGGGGAGTCACCCCGCGGACGAGAAGCAGCTCGTCGACGGAGGAGAAATCGCCGTTCTTGCACCGGTACGGATGGGGGAGGGAGCGGTAGTAGTCGTCCTCGGCGCCGTTTACGCGGTGGAAGCTGTCCGCGTCGCGCCAGTCGAGGATCGAATCGACGATGATCGCCTTTTCGGCGCCGTCGATGTCCAGCCCGTTGAGCATCATCTTCAGCAGGTGCTCCCCGGCCCTGTTCAGATTGACCTTTCCGCTCTCGTTTTCCTTCCGGACGGAGAAGCGGCCGGCGCCGAAGGGGACCGCGGGGATGTCGGCGTTGATCCTGGCCAGGCCCTCCTCAGGGTTTGCCGCGCCGCCCGGGGCCGCCGCCTTCCGGAAACCCTGGTCATCGTCCACCAGCCCCTGGACGGCCCAGAACAGCCCGGACAGGGCGATGTAGTAGGCCTGCGTCTCCTCCTTGAAGTTGCGGGTAACGTTCAGCTCCGTCCGCACGGCATGGCAGAATTCGCCCGCGATGACCGTCAGGAGCGCCATGACCCACAGCACCAGGATCAGCGCGATGCCCCGCTCGCCGGTCGGAATGCCTCTCATCGCCCCCGCCCGCGTCATGCCCCTGCGCCAGCCACCACGGCCACCGCCCCCCGCTCGTCATTCTCCTCCAGCGTGATCCGCACCGCCCGCGGGGCGCCCCGGTCCACCGCCGGATCCCAGCTCTTCTCCCAGCGTGCCGCGGCCCCGTCGGGCCGATCTTTCAGGTATTCGAACCCGATGCTCTTCATCCCGGATATCAATTCGGTGAACTCGTCGGGCCGCGGGGCACCGCTGCCCGCCAAGGTCCCGCGCTCGGGCAGCACCACACTGCGCTCGTGGAAGGTCAGACGCTCCCCTTCGACCCCCTGTTCCCGCCGCACGGCATACCGCACATACACCAGGTCAAACCGGTTGCCCGGCGTCAGCGGGACGCGGGATACGAACTCCAGCGACTTATGGTCGCCCCGCAGGCGGACGAGCTGCTGCTCCCCGTCCCACACGTCGACCGCGCTGGTCGATGCCAGCTGCCGCTTGACCAGGTCGAGCACGATGCGCTGCCGCTGGCGGCCGTCCAGGTCCCGCTCCCCCTTCTCCCATGCCCGTATGCCGACCCGAAGCGCGCCGAACACGATGACCACGATGACCGACATGATCGTCAGGGAGAGCAGCAACTCGAACAGGGTAAACCCCGCATCGCCGGGCCCGGTTCCGCCCCGCATCCGCGCCGGGCGCGCTGCGGCCCCGCTCCGGTACGTCCGGTACGGCCCGCGCGCCTCCATCAGAGCTGCCCCCGGGGTGGCCTGACGAGCTTCATCGCCCGCAGGGTGACGTTCCTCTCCTGATCGCTGCCGTCCCAGGCCACAACCACGGTGATCGCGAAGGAGCGCAGGGGCAGCCCGGCGTCCTTGGCCTCGTCGCTCTTGAGCGGCAGGGATTCCGCCTTCCACCGGAACCCGTCGCCGAAATCGCCGCTGATGAGCCCCGCGGATAGTTCCCGCGCCAGGAGTATCTCGTCCATCTTCTCGCGCGCATGGAATACGCCGCGGGTATACTCGTCGGACAACCTGCTGGATTTCAGGGCGCCGGAAAAGAGCTGCAGCAGCACGACGCTGGAGATGGCAAGGATCGAGACGGCAACCAGGGTTTCGATCAGGGTGAAGCCCCGGCCGGCCCTGGCGCCGCACCTTGCGGTGCCTCTGCCGCGACGGTCCGTCAACTCCGCGCCTCCTGCGCCAGCGTCACCTGCCCGGTGAGGAAGTCGACCTGGATCCGGTATCGCCTCCCCCGCTCATTGGCCACGGTTATCGTCCCCCCGCTGCTTCCGCCGCTGGGGAAAAAAACGATCCGCATCGCTCCCGATTGCACGTCGCCGCTGTCCGTCTCCCCTCGCGCCAGCCGCACCCCGCCGGGCAGACGGTAGGCCTTCACCCCGCCCGGCCGGCCCTGCTCGCCCTCCGGAGGCTGGTCGGGTCGCCTGTCAGCGGCCCGCCCGTCGCCCGGCAGGGGCCCCTCCGTCCCCGGGGCAGAGGGGACGTCCGGGGTGGTGACGACGAGCCGGTTTGCCTCGAAGTCAAACAGCGTCACGACGGTCGTCTTTTCCGCGGTGGCCTGACTCCGGGCGTACCGCAGGGATGCGGAGATCTTCTGGGCCGCGGTTTTCAGGTCGAGGTCGCCGAGCGGACCGGTGAGCTTCGGAACGACCAGCCCGGCGATGAGACCGATGATCAGCAGCACCACGATCAGCTCGAGGAGCGTGAACCCCCGGCAGTTCCTCCGCCCGATCGACACCGGCACGACGCGCGTCCTCACTCGATATTTTCCCAGCTCTTGATGTCCATGTCGTCACCCTCCCCTCCCGGGCTCTTGTCCGCCCCCAGCGAAAGGATGTCATATTCGCCGTGCTTGCCCGGCGCTTCATAGACGTACGCGTTGCCCCAGGGGTCGAGCGGGATGTCCTTGGGGAGATAGGGACCGTCCCACTTTTCCGCGCCTTCCGGTTTCACCCGCAGCGCCTGCAGCCCCTGCTGCGTCGTGGGATACTTGCCCACGTCGAGCCGGTACGTGTCGAGGGCCGTTTCGAACAGCGATATCTGCGCCTTTGCCGCCTTCTGTTTGGACTTCCCCACCTTCCCGAACATCCGCGGCCCGACCATGGCGGCCAGGAGGCCCAGGATCACCATCACGATCAGGAGCTCGATGAGCGTAAAACCTTTCCTATCCCGTGCGATCTTCATCAGCGAACCCACTCCCTTCAAAACGGCATCTCGTTCATGCTGAATATGGCCATCATCATGGAAATGACGATGAACCCCACCACGACGCCCATGCCGAGGATCATCGCCGGTTCGAGAAAGCCGACCAGCCGTTTTATCGTCTCCCGCGCCGCCTTCTCGTAGTTCTCGGCGACCCGCACCAGCATTTCGCCGAGCCTCCCCGTCTCCTCGCCCACGGTGATCATCTGAATCGCCAGCGAGGGGAACAGGTCCAACTCGCCCAGCGGACGGGAGAGCTTCTCCCCCTCCTTCACCCGGTTGTGGACATTCCCGAGCGTTCCGGCGATCACCCGGTTGCCGATGATCTCCCGGACCAGGTTGAGCGCCTGCAGAATCGGGACGCCGCTCTGCACCAGCGTCCCGAGCGTCCGGGAAAACCGGGCCACTTCGATCTTCCGGACCAGCCCCCCGACCACGGGGAGGCGGAGCTTCTGGCGATCCAGCGCCAGACTGCCCGCCGGTGTCCGCGCGTATCTCTTCAGCAGGTAATAGGCGCCGCCCAACCCACCCAGGATCACCGGCCAGGAGGTCTTGAGCAGCGCGCTGAACCGCAGCAGGAGCTTCGTGGACGCGGGTATGGCCTGCTGCATGTCGGAAAAGATGACGGAAAATTTCGGCAGGACAAACGTCAACAGGACGATGATCGACACCCCGCCGACGAAGACGAGAAAAAGCGGATAGACCATGGCGGACTTCAGGTAATCCTTGAAATCCTGGGAGCTCTCCAGAAAGGCGCCGAGCCGTTTCAGGATATCGTCCAGGACGCCCCCCGCTTCCCCGGCCCGCACCATGCTCACGTAGAACGGGGAAAACACCCGGGGATGCCGCGCGAGGGCCGCCGACAGATAGCTGCCGCCCTGGACGTTCTTCAGCACATCCCTGACGACCTCCTTGAAGCGGTCCTTTTCCGCCACATCGATCAGGATGGCCAAGGCCCGGTCCACCGGGACCCCGGCCTCCAGCAGCGTGGAAAGGTCCTGGGTGAACACCACGACCTCCTTGGAGGAGACACCGGTGAACACCGAGGCGAGCCGCTTCGAAAGGTCGACGTCCAAGGCGGCGCGGCTCCCCTTGGCCGCGGTGATCCGGATGGGAATGTACCGCATGCCCTGGAGGGCGGCCACTGCCTCCCGTTCCTCCGCGGCCTCCAATTGCCCGGTCACCACTTTTCCCGCGGGGTTCGTCGCCTTGTACGAGTACGTCGCCATGCTATTTCTCGAGCGTTACCCTGAGCACCTCGGACAGGGTGGTGAACCCCCGCTTGACCTTGTTCCAGCCGTCCTGCCTGAGCGTCAGGAGCCCCTTTTCCTGCGCCACGTCCTTGATCCGTTCGGTGCTGGACCGGGCGGTGATCTCGCGCCGGATGTCGTCGTCCACGGGGAGATACTCGAAGATCCCGATCCTCCCCCGAAACCCCGTGTGCGTGCACTCGTCGCACCCCGCTCCGGCAAAGAACTCGACGCCGCTGAGCTCGGCAGGGCTCAGGTTCATCGCCCGCAGGAGCTTCGCCTCGGGTTCGATCCGCCGCTTGCACCGGGGGCAGATGACCCGGACAAGCCGCTGGGCCAGGATCCCCAGGAGCGTGGAGCTGAGCAGAAAGTTCTCCACGCCGATGTCCAGCAGGCGCGTCACGGCCCCCGCGGCGTCGTTCGTATGGAGGGTACTGAACAGCAGGTGGCCCGTGAGGGCCGATTGAATGGCCGTTTCCGCCGTCTCCTTGTCCCGGATTTCCCCCACCAGGATGATGTCGGGGTCCTGGCGGACGATCGAACGCAGGCCGTTGGCGAAGGTCATGCCGATCTTCGCGTTCACCTGGATCTGGTTGATGCCGTGGAGCTGGTACTCCACCGGCTCTTCCAGGGTGATGATCTTGTTCTCCGGCGAGTTGATCTTGGCCAGGGTCGTGTACAAGGTCGTGGTCTTGCCGCTTCCCGTCGGCCCGGTGACGAGGATCATCCCGTAGGGCTTCGTGATCAGCTCTTCGTACTGGGGGAGCAGGTCATCGGGAAGGCCGAGCTTTTCCAGGTCGAGGATCAGCGCCTCCCGATCCAGGATCCGCATCACCAGGCTTTCCCCGAAGATCGTGGGCAGCGTCGACACCCGCAGGTCGATCTCCCGGTCGGTGACCTTGAGCTTGATCCTCCCGTCCCGGGGAAGCCTGCGCTCGGCGATGTCCATCTTCGCCATGATCTTCACCCGCGAGACCACCGCGTCCTTGAGGCGGTTGGGGGGCGATTCCACGTCATGGAGGATCCCGTCGATGCGGTACCGCACCTTGAACTGGTTCTCGAAGGGCTCGAGATGGATATCGCTCGCCCGCACCTCCACGGCGTTCACGATCAGCCGGTTGACCAGCCGGATGATCGGGGCCTCGGAGGCGAGGTCCCGGAGATGATCGGCGTCCACCATCCCCTCGGAGGAAATGTCCGTGGCGTCCCTGCCCGCCTCCTCGATGATCATCTCCAGCGACTGGCTGCCGGTCCCGTACAGCCGTTCGATGGCGTCGAGGATGTCCTCCTCCCTGCCCTGCGCCACCTCCACAGTGAGGTTGCAGGCGAGCCGGAGGGCATCGACGGTGTAAAAATCCCCCGGGTCCGCCATGGCGATCTTCAGGGTGTCGTCCTCCAGGTGCAGCGGGACAAACCGCGACTGCTTCATGAACAGGGCGGACAGACTGCCGACGACCACCGGCTTGGCGGGGTACTGCTGGTAGGTGATGGTCTCCATAGAGCTACCTTCTTACCCGTATCCTTCCCGCGAGGGCGACCAGCCCCAGGCCGAGCAGCAGCGCGAGATGCCAGGGATGCTGGACGAAATGGACCACCGGCGCCAGCAGCCAGCGCAGCGGCGCCCGCAACGTATCGTGCTCCCTGATGAAGGCGGCCACCGGCGGCGAATAGGCGGCGTACCCGGCGACCAGCGCCCTGCCCCAGCCGGTGGGCAGCAGCTGCTCGTCCCGGAACCTCCGGAGTATCCGCACCGGGGCGTCGTCGGGGGAGCCGTAGACCGCCGTGGCGATGAAGCAGGACCCGCCGCTCGTCTCCGAGGTGGTGAAACTCCAGGTATGGTTCGCCGCGAGCGCGACCCCCAGCGTGTTCCGGATGCCGTTGGTCAGGGTGACCGTGTAGGTGGTGTTCTTCGCAAGCGTGGCCGCGGGTTTGAATTGGGCGGTCTTGGTTACGCTGTCATAGGTTACCGCGCCCGTCACCCCCCCGCTGACGAAGAAGGTCGCGGTCGTGATCGTCGCCGCATCCATGAAGTCGGAAAAGGTCGCCTGAATATCGCCCCCCAGGGAGACGTCGACGGCGCCGGCTGCCGGCCGTGTCGCGGTGACGGTCGGAACCGTCGTGCCGAAGGCGGCGAGGAAGGAGCCCAGGGCGTAGGGCGTCACCCCGACCTGAACGCGCGGCAGCTTTTCCGTATTCAGCGCGTTGTCGATCACGCTGAAGGCGCCGTCGAGACTCCCGACCACGTACGTGTAGGCCCCGTCACCACTCGGGGCTACGCCGATGGGGTTCACCCCCACGGCGATGTTCGCGCTGTTGAAGGCCTTGGCAACGGCATCGAAGCGGGCGAGGGTGTTGGTGCCGAAATTCGTGATGTACACCAGCGTCCCGGAGGGGCTGACCGCCACGCCCATCGGGGTCCCCAGATGGAAATCCGCCCGCGTCGTTGCCGAATCGCTTGCGGTATCGATGAGAGAAAGGGAGTTCTCCCCGGAATTGGTCACATAGACCGCGGTCCCCGCAGGGTTGACGGCGATCCCGAAGGGATTGCTGCCCACGGGAATCGCAGCGCCCCTCACGCTGTTGTCGGCGGCGTTGATGACGGAAACGGTAGCGCTCGAGTTGTTCACCACGTAGACCTTCGAACCGTCGGGCGTCACGACGATCCCGATCGGCCGGGAACCGACGGGGATCGTCGCCGTCACGACGTTCGCCCCGAGGTCGATCTTCGACACCGTGTTGTCCTCGTAGTTCGTGACGTAGGCGAAGGTCCCTGCCCGATCGACCGCGATCCCGTAGGGGTTCCTGCCCACCCTGATTTCGCGGACCTTCTCGAACGCGAGGGTGGGGGGGCTGGTCGCCGGGTTGCTGTAGGTCCGGATTACCGAGACATCGTCACTGCCGAAATTCGTCACGTAGGTGAAGTTCTCGGCGGTCTTCACCACCGTGGCCACGCCGCGGGGGTTCGTGCCCACGCTGAGGGTGGTCTTGACGCTGGGAGGGGAGGTGCCCGTGTCGAGGACGGTGACGGTATTGCTGCCGGCATTCGGTATGTAGGCAAAGGGGGCGGCGTTCGCGGTCGGGAGGGTCCCTGTCCCGCATAGGATGAATATAGCCAACCCCAGAATCAGCTTCCCCGCCCCTGCCATGGTCGCTCCTCCGCCCCCGAACGATAAATATCCAGTAATTTCAGCCAACTTTAGATACAGCTCCGCCCTCTGGATTCCCGCTGTGGTTTTCTTCATCCCGTCCATATCCGTCACTCTCGCAATTAGCGTACCAGTTATCCCCGCTCGTCGCCGCCCCGTCCCCGGGGCAGGGGGCCGCTTGCGCGCACCTCCCGCTTCAACTGCCGGATCTCCGTGGCCAGCCGCTCATGCTCCCGGAGCTTCTCCGCGAGAAACAGGTGCGTCGCCCGGGTCTTCTCCTCCAGTCCCCGCGGGGTGAGGCGGTAGAGGTAGGGGCCTTTCGCACTCGCCGTCCGGAGATTCTCCACCGTCACGAAGCCCCGCTCGATCAGGGTATTGATCAGGAAGTTGATCCTGCCGAGACTGATCCCCAGCCGCAAGGAGAGGGTGCGCTGGGTCGTCGCAGGGGAGTGGTCGATCTCCCGGAAGATCCGGAGCATCGCCTCGTTTTCCCGTCGGCCCGGCGGTTGGACGGTCATCCCTCACCCCCCCTCGTTCTTCCCTCAGCCCGCTGCCCGCCCCTCAGCGGCACGGTTCCCCCCGCAGCGCCTCCCGCAGGGCCTCGCAAACGCGGGAGGCGGGGAGGCCCTGTAGGCAGGCGCTGTCGCTCTGGCCGTGCCGGTCGCACCCTTCTTGATGGCAGGGTACGCAATCGCCCGGCCCCTGCAGGAGGGTGACATTGCCTACCTGCTGACTCCCCTGTCTCCGGTAGGGGTTGCCCGCCCCGCGGTACCCCCGCGGCCAGGGACCCCACTTGACGGGGTTTGTCGGTCCGTACAGGGCCACGGTCGGCACGCCGAGGCCGGCGGCCATGTGGGTCACGGCCGTATCGGGTCCAGCATACACACGGGCCCCGGCGAGCAGAAACGCGACCTCGCCGAGGGTGAGCTGCCCGCAGAGGTCCACCGTCCCGGCCGGCATCTCGCGCCGGAGCCCCTCCGCATAGGCCCGCTCCTCCGATTCCCCGCCGCCGGTCAGGACGACGCGCAACCCGCGGTCGGCGAGCCACCGGGCGACCTCGTGCCACCCCTGGCTCTGCCACATCTTGTACCGGTACTTGGGGTAGGGATGGAGCAGGGCATAGGGTTCGGACCGCACGGCGGGAAACACCTCCGCGACGCGGCGCTCGTCGGCGGGGCCCCAGGAGACCACCACGTCGGGATGCCGCTCGACCCCGAGCAGGTCCGCCAGGGCCAGGTTCATCAGCACCGTGTGGGTCGCGCCGTCGTCGAAGGGAGCCCACCGGTCCAGGAGGAGCCGCTTCCAGAGATGCTGCGGCCCGCCCAGGAGCAGCCCCGCGCTGCGGCGACCGGCGAGCCAGGCGGTGAAGGTGGGGCGGTCGCCGGGCAGGGTCGAGAGGGCCAGGTCGTAGCGCCTGACGAGCGTTGCGAGCGTCCGCAGACGGGCGCGCTCCCTCGCGTTTTCCGGAACGGTCACGATCCGCCGCACATCCGGGTTCGCCGCCAGGATCCCCTCGGTCCCCGCGAACACCAGCGCATCGATCGCGGCGGCGGGCCAGGCCAGCCGCAGGGACCGGATCAGCGGCGTGGCCAGCAGGACATCGCCGATCCGCCGGGTCACGATCACCAGGATGCGAGCGGGCGGCTTCACCGGTACCGGTCCACCCCCCGGCTGGCGCGGGTCCGGCCGCAGCGGGAGAGGGCGGCAAGCCGCAGCCAGTTGTCCTCGAGGCTGCTCCGGTCGTTCTCCCGGTGCCACAGATGGAGGACCGGCGCGGCGAACCGGGCGCTCTTGCGGTTGACCCCCGAATGGAGCAGGCGCAGTGCCAGGTCCGAGTCCTCGAGCCCCCACCCCTCGTAGGCCTCGTCGAACCCGTTGACGCTGAGCAGGTCCTCCCGCCAGGCAGCCAGGTTGCAGGTCATCACCCCCTGCCAGCGGCGCGCCGGGAGCTTGCGCAGCACCCCGGGAAGGGGGATCTGCCACAGCGGGAGGAGGCGATTGATCTGGCGCCGCAGGAACAGGGCGATCCACTGACGCGCCGGCCAGGCGTGGACGGGCGGAAGGTCCGCCAGGATGCGCAGGCTGAGCGCCTCCGCCATCAGGATCCGGTTTCCCGCCACGAACCAGCCCCGTTCGGCCAGCCGGCGGTGCGCGGCCACGAAGCCCGGCAGCGGCAGGCAGTCCCCGTCGGTGAAGATCACGTAGTCGGCCTTCGTAAGGGCCAGGGCGCGGTTCCGGATCGCCGCGGCCCGGAAGCCCCGGTCCTCCTGCCAGACCCGCCGGATCACGAGCTCCCCCCGATCGCGGCAGGCATCCACCACCGCCGCGGTCTCCTGACCGGAACCGTCGTCGGCAACGATGACCTCGAAGGCACCGTCCCGCTGGGCGCGGTAGCCGGCGAGGACCGCGGCGAGGGCATCGGGGCGGTTGTAGGTGGTGATGATCACGGCGATGTCCATCAGAACGTCCTGCCCCCTCCTTGTATCCCTCCCCCTTGACGGGGGAGGGAGGGGTGAGGGTGATCCCCCTTGACGGGGGAGGGAGGGGTGAGGGTGATCCCCTGCGACGGGGGAGGCAGGGGTGAGGGTGATCCCCCTTGACGGGGGACAGCGGGGTGAGGGTGATCCCCCGCGACGGGGGAGGCAGGGGCGGGGGTGGTCAGGAGCATCAGCTTCACATACCGGTAGTAGGTCCCCTCGGCGTTCGATACGGCCAGCAGGAACCCCTCGCGGCCGTCGAGGAACCCGGCGCGGAGCACGTAGGTGGAAAACCAGCTCCAGAGGCCGTGCATGATCGCCGTGGCCAGCGTGGCCCGCCTCCCCTGCGTCCGCATCGCCGCGGCGCCGACGGTGGAATAGCGGTTCACCGTCTCCAGGACCTCTTCCAGGTCGGCGAAGGCCTCGTGGAGCAGCGGCTCGGACAGGCGGCCGACGGGGCCTTCCACGATCAGCCGTTCATGGAGCGTATCGTCGCTGAAGCGCCCCCTCCCCCGGCGAAACAGGCGCGTGACGTAATCGGGCCACCAGCCGCCGTGGCGCATCGGCCTGCCGCAGTAGCGCGAGCGGCGTGGAAGCGCAAAGGCCGCGTTCTCCCCCGGATCGGCCATGGCGGCCTCCAGCTCCCGGCGGAGCGCGGAGGTGACGCGCTCGTCCGCGTCGATCGACAGGACCCAGTCGCCTGCGGCCAGGCCGAGGGCGCGGTTCTTCTGCGGTCCGAACCCGGGCCAGTCGTCGGTCACGTGCACCGCGGCCCCGCGGCACCGGCACAGCTCCGCTGTCCGGTCGGCGCTCCCCGAATCGACCACGACGATCTCATCGGCCCAGGCCACGGAGGCGAGACAGGCGTCGATCGACGCCTCCTCGTTCTTGGTGATCACGATGACGGACAGGGACATCGCTCGGACCATTCGGCAAACAGGAGCGCGCTCATCCAGACGTACACGAGCCCCTCGGTGTGGTCGATCAGGGTGGAGGTCACCATGCTCGCCGCCAGGATCAGCAGGACGAGCCCCCGGGCGGCGGGCCCTGCGAACCCTCCCGGCAGGAGCGCCGCCCTCCTCCACTGGACGAAGAAAAGCCACATTAGCAGCGCCAGCCCCGCCAGCCCCAGCTGGACGGTCACCATCAGGTATTCGTTGTGGGGGTTTTCCGACGGGTCCATCCCGGTTCCGCGCACCGCCGCGGCGTAGGCGCCCTTGAACCCCCCCGTTCCCACCCCCAGCAGGGGCCTCTCGGCGATCAGCCGCAGGCTGTTGCGCCAGTACTCCAGCCGGTAGCCGACGGAGGTCGCCTCCGGCCGGCCGGGCCGCCAGTTCGTCATCTCGTCGGCCATCTGGCTGATCCGCCGGTGAGGAACCGAGGAGGGCATGAGGCTGATCGCTCCGCCCAGCACCGCCGCCAGGAGGAGAGCGGCGGCCACGCCCCGCCAGCGCCATTGGCAGAGGAGGAAATAGAAACCGAGCACCAGCGCCACCACGTAGCCGGTCCTCCCGGAGACGACGAACAGCACGTTCGCCAGGGCCGCCAGCGCGAGCACCGCGGCGATGATCCTGAGCGAACGCCTCTCCTGCCGGCGCGCCTCCAGGCCGAACAGGAAGGCGCCGTAAGCCATCAGGAAGCCGTGGGTGATCCGGTGCTTGAAGGGGGTGTACGCGTCTTCGGGCGTGATGTGGAAAACCGCCAGCGGCGGCATGACGCCCACCCGCAGGAGGTAGGAAATCACGATCGTCAGCGCCAGGGCGGCCAGGAAGCCCGCCAGGGCGCGGCGCCGGGTCCGTTCCTCGCGGAAGAAGAACAAGAGGATCGGGATGTACAGGAGGTTGGCCGCCTTCGAGAGCGACCCCAGGGCCTCGCGCGGCGCCGCATCGCCGTACAGGAGCCCGACGATGTACATCCCGAACAGCAGCAGACCGGGGACAACGATCGGGTTGTCCCCGACGGCGGCAAGCTTCTCCCGGAAGCGGCCCCCTGCCAGCCAGAGCGCCAGGATCAGGACCAGGAGGATCTCGTCCAGCGCCGTGGAGATGGGCAGCGAACAGCCGAGCGCAACCGCCGCCCAGCCGGCGCCGGTATCCGCTCCGCGACCGATTGCCCGATAGGACCAGTCCATAGCCCGGCTCAACCTTTCCCGCGGGAAATCCCGCCCGACGCGTCCGGCCTTCGCGGGGAGGCGAACAGGACCACCCCGGGCTGCCCGTCGGAGGCGATTTGCGGATACAGCTCCGCTCTCTGGATTCCCCCCCGCGGTCGCAGCCGGCGGCGGTGTTGTCGAACCGGCGATTTCGTGGCTATCCCCCCTGCGTTCAATCCGTGAACGTTCGGTACGTACTGAAACGGCCCCGCAAAGTCAAGGCAAAAAGCCCTGCGCCCCGCAGCGGCGGCCGCCTAGTTGACCCGCTGCCAGACCTGCGTCCGCCCCAGCAGGGAGAAGCCGATGAACCCCCGGACCTTCAGCTTCTGCCCGCCCGCGTCGAGTTCCAGCTTGCACTTGTAGGTCTTGCCGTTGTTCGGGTCCATGATGGTGCCGCCGCCATACTCGTCCCCCTCCTTCTTCAGGTCCTTCAGGAAGACCATGCCGATCAGGGGTTTGTTCTGGTCGCTCCCCGTGCACTTCTCGCAGAGCTTGCCCGCGCCGCCGTCCTTCTCCTGGAGGAGCTGGACGATCTTCCCGTGCAGCTTGCCGCCGGACTCGTACACCTCGACGATCGACTTTTCCTTGTTCGTCTCATCGTCGATGGTCTTCCATTTGCCCACCGGCGAATCGGCGGCCCAGGCCGTCCCGACGGACCAGGCCAGTACACTCAACAGGATGAACATGCGCTTCATGGATTGCCCTCCTTCCGTTCATGCATGGAGCCGCGGCTCCGCCTCGCACACCCTACCCGAGCACCGGTATCGCTCGCGCTGCATTGTTACCGCAAACGGGCCGGATGATCAAGTGAAATAGCATAATTTACAGGGGCATAGAAAAGGGGGCCGCACCGCACGGGCAGGCAGGACAGCCCCCCTGCCCGGCAGCGGGGGACAGGGCCGCGCTTGCCGTTCTGTCGGAGCGATCAGCGCAGGCCTGCGAAACGCGTTCTGCACGCCGCAGCGGACGGCCTGCGCGGGTCGACCGAGCCACCGCCCGCCCGTTAATTCTGTTGAAATGGTTTCCGTCCCTGTGGTAAGGAGGAGCGAAAAATTGCGGGGTTGGAGCGTCTGATGAGTCTGGGTGCGATGCTGGCCGAAAGCGCCGTGCAGTTTGCGTGCAAGGTTGCCGTCATCCACGGCGAACGGAGGATCACCTACGGCGAGTTGAACCGGGCCGCCTGCGCCCTGGGAAACAATCTCCGGTCGCTCGGTCTCGGCAAGGGGGACAAGGTCGCCCTGATGCTCCCCAACTGTCCCGAGTTCGTGATCGCCTACTTCGGCATCCAGAAGATCGGCGGCGTGGCCGTGACGCTGAACGTCCAGTCCACCCCCTACGAGCTCGCGCATCTGCTGGCCGACAGCGATTCCCGGTGCCTGATCACCCAGGAGAGCCTGGCGAAGCGCTTCGAGGAGATACGAAGCGAGCTTCCGCTCTGCGGCCACCTCATCACCACGAACGGCCCGGACGATCCCTCCCCCTTCCGGGAGATCGTCGCCGCCGGCCCCTTCACCGAGGATATCCCGCCGCTGGCGGACGACGACCCCGCCGTGATGATCTACACGGCAGGCCTCACCGGAAAGCCCCTCGGCGCCGTCCTCACCCACCGCAACCTCCTCACCCAGTCGGTCCTGCTGAGGACGATCTGCCACATGGACGACGACAACATCGGCCTGGCCGTCATCCCCTTCTTCCATTCCTTCGGCGCCGTGGCAAACATGCTGGCGCCGCTCAGGATCGGCGCGGCGGCCGTCCTGATGGACCGGTTCACCCTCGACGGGATCTTCACCGCCATCGAACGGGAACGGGTGACCTACGTCGCCGCCGTGCCCCGGCTCTTCCTGGGGATGCTGTTCCATACCGGCAGCGAGAAGTACCGGACCGATTCGCTGAAGTTCTGCGTCACCGGCGGCGCGGCGATGCCCCCCGAATTCATCCCCCTGTTCGAACAGCGGTTCGGCGCCAAGATCATGGAGGGCTACGGCCTCACCGAGGCCTCGCCCGTCTCCTCCTTCAGCCGCCTCGACATGCCCCAGAAGCCCGGCTCCATCGGGATTCCCATCCCCGGCGTGGAGGCGCGGATCGTTGACGCAGAGGAGCGGGACGACCACGACCGGGAGCTCCCGCGGGGGACCGTGGGCGAGTTGATCCTCCGGGGCGAGAACATCATGCAGGGCTACTACAAGGACGACGTGATGACCGCCCAGGTCCTGAAAGGGGGCTGGCTCCACACGGGCGACCTCGGCAGGATGGACCAGGACGGCTACATCTTTCTCACCGGTCGGAAGAAACGGATGATCATCACCAGCGGATTCAACGTCTACCCCCGGGAGATCGAGATCATCCTCGGTCTCCACCCCGCCGTCCAGGAGGCCCGTATCGTCGGGAAGGAGGACCTGCTGCGGGGGGAGATCGTCAAGGCGCTCGTGGTGCGCAAGCCCGGGCGGGGGCTCGAGGAGCGCGACCTGCTCAAGCACTGCCGGACCTACCTGTCCACCTACAAGGTCCCGCGGGAGATAGAATTCGTGGAAAGGATGGAACAATAGCCATGGAAAAGATACCGCAAAGACTGGACCGGACACTCGCCGAGATCTACGCCCAGGCGCCCGTCGCCGCCTACGGCGCGCGGAAACCCGAGCCCCCGGCTGCGCCGGGCGGCAGGAATAAGGCCGCGCCGGGGCTGCGGGAGGTGGTGGTCGTGGAGGCCTGCCGCACCCCCTACGGCCGCTTCGGCGGCGCGCTCAAGGGGTTCAGCGCCCCGGAGCTGGGGGCCCTGGCCATCAAGGAAGCCCTCCGCCGCACCGGCGGGAAGGTCAAGCCCGCCGACGTGGACTACGTCTTCATGGGTCAGGTCGTGCCCGCGGGCTGCGGCCAGGTCCCCAGCCGCCAGGCCACGATCCTGGCGGGACTTCCCGAGACGGTCCCCAGCATCACCGTCAACAAGGTCTGCTCCTCCGGGATCAAGACCGTCGACCTCGCCCTCCAGATGATCCAGCTCGGGCGGGCGGACATCTGCATCGCCGGCGGTCAGGAGAGCATGACCAACGCCCCCTTCGGCCTGCCCGAGATGCGCTGGGGCGCCCGGATGGGGCTCCCTTCCCGCCCCGCCGTGGACCTGATGGTCAACGACGGGCTCTGGTGCGCCTTCTATAACCGCCACATGGCGCTGCACGGCTCGGAAGTGGCGGACGAATTCGGGTTCAGCCGGGCCGATCAGGACGAGTGGGCGCTGCGCTCCCAGCAGGCCGCGGTAGACGCGATGCAGGCGGGGCGTCTCGACGAAGAGATCTTCCCCGTCGAGGTCCGCGAGGGGAAGAAGACCCTGGTCATGGACAAGGATGAGGGGCCCCGGCCGGAGACGACGGCCGAAGGGCTGGCCAAGCTGCCTGCCGTGTTCGGCCACAAGAGCACCGTCACCGGCAAACCGGGAAGCGTGACCGCCGGCAACGCCCCCGGGGTGAACGACGGGGGCGACGTCTGCCTCCTGATGAGCGCCGAGCGGGCCGCGGCCCTCGGGATCAAACCGCTCTGCACGATCGTCGATTACGCCGAGGTCTCCCAGCCGCCGAAGGACATCGCCACGGTCCCGGGGCTCGCCATCCGGAAGGTCCTGGAGCGAAACGACCTCACCCTCGACGAGATCAAGCTGGTGGAGATCAACGAGGCCTTCGCCGCGGTCGTCCTGGTCAGCGCCCGGGCGATCCTGGGGATGACGAAGGAGGAGATGTTCGCCAAGGTCAACGTCAACGGCAGCGCGATCGCCTACGGCCACCCCATCGGCGCCACGGGGGCACGGATCCTGATGACCCTGGCCTACGAACTCCGGAGGCGCGGCGGAGGCTTGGGCGTCTGCGGCATCTGTTCCGGCGCCGCCCAGGGCGACGCCATGCTGATCCGGGTGTAGGACCCGGGAAAAGGAGCGCAGGAAATGGAATACCGGAACATCCTGTTTGCCGTCGATGAAGGGGTGGCAGTGCTTACCTTCAACCGGCCCAAGGCGCTCAACGCGATGAATTCCGAGACGATCGCGGAGCTCGCCGACGCGGTGGCCGTCTGCGGGAAGGACGAGGCCGTCAAGGCGCTCGTCCTCACCGGGGCCGGGGAACGGGCCTTCGTGGCCGGCGCCGACATCTCCCAGATGCGCGACCTCCGGCCCCAGGAGGCGCTCGCCTTCATGGAGCAGGGCCAGGAGACCCTGCGGCGGGTCGAGACGCTCCCCAAGCCGGTCATCGCCGCCGTGAACGGCTTTGCCCTCGGCGGCGGGACGGAGATCGCGCTGGCCTGCGACATCCGCTTCGCCTCGGAGAAGGCCCTGTTCGGCCAGCCCGAGATCCTGATCGGCCTCATCCCCGGCTGGGGCGGGACCCAGCGCCTCGCCCGGATCGTCGGGATGGGCCGGGCGAAGGAGATGATCCTGAGCGGGGGGCAGATCGACGCGAAACGGGCCTTCGAGATCGGCCTTGTCAACCGCCTCTTCCCGCCGGAGCAGCTGCTCCCGGAAACGGTTGCCTTCGCCCGGAAGCTGGCGGCGCTGCCCGGGTTCGCCCTCAAGATGGCCAAGCACAGCATCAACTTCGGCGCCGACCTGCCCCTCGACAACGCCTGCCGGATCGAGGCCGAGTGCTGCGCCCAGTGCTTCAGCACCGACGACCAGAAGGAAGGGATGGGGGCCTTCCTGGAGAAGCGGAAACCCGTTTTTCACGGCCGATAACTGCGGCTGCCGTTCTGCGAACAAGAAGCCCCCCGGGTTGGATACACCGGGGGGCTTCGCGCATGCAGACAGCGGCCGTGCGGAGCTGCCCGTGGTTACTTCTTCCGCTTCGTGACATTCCGTTGCAGAGTCTCTACGGCGCTCTTTTCCTGAGAACCTCTGCCAGGTTGTTATGGGCCGTGGTAAAATCCGACCTTAATTTCAATGCCGTCTGGTATTCCCTGATCGCCTCATCAAGGCGCCCCTGCCCCTGATAGGTCGCGCCCAGGTTGTTATGGGCATCGGCATGATCCGGCTTGAGTCGTATTACCGTCTGATATTCCCTGATCGCATCATCAAATCGACCCTGCCCATGGTATGCCCCACCTAGGTTGTAATGGACGTCGGGATAATCTGGTTTAAGTCTTATCGCTGCCTGATATTCCCTGACAGCATCATCGAGACGGCCCTGCTGCTTATACGCCAACCCCAGATTGTAATGGGCATCCGCATAATCCGGGTTAAGGTTTATCGCCGTCTGGTATTCCTTGATAGCGTCATCAAATCGACCCTGTTGATAATGAATGACTACGCCCAGGTTGTTATGGGGGCGAGCCTTGAACGGACTTTTCTTGACCACATCCTCCCAGAGCGTCACCTCATCCCGCCAGACCATATTCCGTGCATGAGCCGTCAAGGATAAACCGATCACCGCCAAGATCATCACCGGTAAAACCGCCTTTGCCAGCCCCTTTGCCCGATCTGCCAGTTTACCGCGCATGACTACTATCCCCGATATGAGCGCCATAAAGAATCCGACCGACGGAAGATATAGCCTGTGTTCGAAAATGACATCGATGATCGGAATGATGCTCGATTCAACCGACAGCGTCATAAAAAACCAGAATATCCCAAAAGCGATCAACCTGTACCAGCACGAGTCTGCCCGGTCTGATTTCTGCGAACGGTACAACAGGTATATCCCCCAGCAAAAAACACCCAGAAGAAACAAAAAAGACAAAAATACCGGAGGGGCAAGGAATGTTCTGTATATGGGATAATCGTAGTCGAGGTTCTGCTCAGCCGGGAAGAACAGCAACCTGATGTACGTCACAATGACCCGAAACTGCGTGGTCAAGTAGTCCCACCGCGAGACATCTGCACTACCGGCTACCTTCGTCAGGTCATCAATCCCTCCTTGCCCTGCGGATGCACCCTGAAACAGAATCAGAAATACCGGAATAATGCACATCGTGAGCAGCAGGGGCAAAAGGTACCGTATCCGCGTCTTGATATCGCCCCGGAAAAACAGGAACTCGTAAAGGACGGCCATGACCGGCAAGGTAAAGGCAATCTCTTTTGATAGCATCGCCAGGGTGGCAGAAATGAGCGACGCCGCGTAGAAGGAATGTCCTGCATTCCTCGCTGACTCGGAACTCCTAGCCTTGATATACAGGACCAGCGCAAGCAGATAAAAAAGCGTTGCCAAAGAAGCACTTCTTTGGACGATATAGGTAACAGCCTGTGTGTGAACTGGATGGCTTACGAAGAGAAGCGCCGTAAATAAGGGAATCCATCTATACTCATATGAATTCTTTAGACCATGATGAGAAAGATAAGAAAATACATATGAGGTCTTGAAGGTAAGAATCATCAACCAGTAAACAAGCAGGCCATTCAACAGATGAACGATAATATTGAAAATATGGTAGCCGGCCACATTGAGTCCGTGCATACTGAAGTTCACAAAGAACGTCAACTGGGTGATGAGTCGATTCTTATAGACATTCTGTGGACCGAAAATCTGGCCCATATCCTGAATAACAGAATCATTGCGGATACTATTGATATCATCAAGTATAAAAGGAACAGTGGCCGTGTTTGAATAAATCAGAATGCCCAGGATAATAATGATCAGCAGATGGATTAACGGTTTTCGGGATAGAGCCTCCGGCTCGGCAGACACTGACGGCGGCTTGCTGGTTCTTTGCCGGTTATCCGGTACTTTCTTCTTTGATTGTTTTGACATCGTGAGCCCTGCTCTTATTGAACGAATACTCTTCACCTGTCGCCGTTCAAAATCTAGCCGGAAAAATCACTACTGTCTCAAAAATTCTGAAATTGCAGGATCACCTTTCATAGGATCAGGCAGTTGGACGGATCTTCTCGCTCTTTTAAAATCAGGTTGCCCTTCTTTCTTTATCCTCCGGTACGATGCTGTCTAATGCAGGATCAGTCGTTCGTGCGTCATCGTGATGGGCGGCTGGTCAAAAGGGTTGATTCATCCCTGCAAATCCCGTGGTGGACAGGTTGTAGCGCAACATCGCCATCAGGTTCGACAGAGACCAGGGAACAGGGGCCGGATCTTCCGGCATGTCAGAATCAACACCGCGATCACGCTGTCCGAATCTAGATCAGGAGGGCGTTCGGAGACGTTCCCACAAAGGTCTTGATCCTCAGATCCTGTTCGATCGTCTTGAAAAAGATCTCGCTCCGCCACCCATTTTGTATATCGCGGCGTCGTGGTTGGTTTGCAGGACAATGACCTCTTCGTCCCAGACTTCTCCACGTCTCAAGACGCCGGGATAGTCCTGTTGCGAAGAGAGCAGCATCAGTTCAATGATCTGATCGCTCAGGTTGTTTCACAATCGAAAAGCAAATGCAGCTTCACCGCCCCTTCCGTTGCCGAAACTTGGTCCAGTCAAGGAGACTGGACCAAGCTCAAGACTTCTATCTGAGTTTGTGCACCCGTTTCAGTTGCTCAAACCTGTCTTGGACCGATACGGGGAAGAATAGTTCTTATTTTTTCCGCTTCTCCAGCTCCTCCGCCCGGAGCTGCTTCCGGAGGATCTTGCCCACGTTCGTCTTGGGGAGCTCCTTGCGGAACTCGATCTCCGTCGGGAGCTTGTACGTGGCCAGCCGCGTCTTGCAGTACTCGATCAACTCCTCCGGGGTGGCGGTCATCCCCTCCTTCAGGACCACGAACACCTTCACGCTCTCCCCCCGGATCGGATGCGGGACGCCGATCGAGCAGGCCTCCTGGACCTTGGGATGGAGGTAGAACACCTCGTCGATGTCCCGCGGGTAGACGTTGAACCCGCCGGAGATGATCATGTCCTTCTTCCTATCGACGATGTAGAAGTAGCCGTCCTCGTCCATGGTGGCGATGTCGCCGGTGTAGCACCAGCCGTCGCGGAGCGTCTTGGCCGTCTCGTCGGGCCGGTCCTTGTAGCCCAGCATCACCTGAGGCCCCTTGACGATCAGCTCCCCCCGCTCTCCCACCGGGACGTCGGTCACCTCGTCCTCCAGGTCCACGATCCGCGCCAGGGTGTCCGGAATCGGCACGCCCACGCTTCCCACCTTGTGCACACCCATGAACGGGTTGACATGGGTCACCGGCGAGGTCTCGGTCATCCCGAACCCTTCCATGATGATCGCCCCGGTGGCCTTCTCGAAGTCATGGATCACCTCCACCGGCAGCGGCGCGCTCCCGGAGAAGGCCCCCTTGATGCAGGTCATCGGGGTCTTCTTCAGGTCGGGATGGTTCAGCATCCCGATGTACATCGTCGGCACCAGCGGCGTGAAGCTCGGACAGAAGCTCCGGATCGCCTCGAGCAGCGGTTCCGGCTGGGGCCGGGGGACGAGGATCTGGGTCCACCCTTTGTAGATGGCGTAATTCAGGACGACGGAGAGACCGAAGACGTGGAAATAGGGGAGCGCCCCGAGGATTATCTCCCCGCCCTTGCCGAAGGCGGGCACCCACGACGAAAGCTGCTGCACCTGCTTGCTTAGGTTCGCGTGGGTCAGCATCACCCCCTTGGAGACGCCGGTCGTCCCGCCGGTGTACTGGTACATGGCCACGTCGGCAAATGCGCACTTCACCGCCGGCGGATTGGGGCCGTACTTGGCGAGGCACTCCTTCCAGTCGTACACATCCGCTGCCGGCTTGACCGCGCCGAAGGGGTACTTCTTCAGCCATCTGCCCAGGACGCGCTTGAGCGGGGGGAGATAATCCCCGATGCAGGTGGTGACGATCTGTTTGACCTTCGTCCGGGGCCTAAGGTCGATCATCCGGTTTGCGAGCACATCCAGGGTTATCAACACCTTGGCGCCGGAATCGTTGAACTGGTGCTCCAGTTCGGGATCGGAGTAGAGGGGGTTGTTCATCACCGTGACCGCCCCGATCTTCAGGATCGCGTAGTAGGCGACGACGCAGGGGATGATGTTGGGCAGGAGGATCGCCACGGCCTCCTTCGGTTTGACGCCGAAGGCGGCGAGGCAGGCGGCGAACCGGTCCACCATCTCCTTCAGCTGCCCGAAGGTGACGGTCGTCCCCTGGAAGACCAGGGCCGCCTTATCGGGGAACTCCGCCGCGGTCCGCTCCAGGAAATCGGGCATGCAGACCTCTTCATAGGCGATCGTCTGCGGGACCCCCTTTTCGTACGACTTCAGCCACGGTTTCTCCAGGTACCTCGACTCGGCCATACTCGTCCACCCTCCCTTCTTTTTTTGCTGGATCCGTCCTCCCGGAACCTCCACTCACCCCCACCCTGCCCTCCCCCGGCAAGGGGGAGGGATACAACAGTTGTGGAACGGGATATTGTCTACCCTATCGGGCATGCCCGCCCCTCCCTCACCCTGCGAGGGGAGAGAGGGGAAGGTGCAGAGGGCATGCTTGACGCGCCCGATCGCGCGACAACCGGACACGACAGCGCCCCGGGGGAATCCCCTGCGGAATCACGCTCCGGGCAGGGCGCAGACGTCCGCCGGGGGCTTCTCCTCTTCCAGCCCCATCGATTGCCAGACGATCTCGGCGATGTCGAGGCAGGCCGTCGTCTCCTCCTTCTTGCGGTCCTTGATCCCGTCGGACAGCATGGTCAGGCAGAAGGGGCAGCCCACGGCCACCCTGCCGGCGCCGGTGGCGATCGCCTGGTCGGTGCGCATGTTGTTGATCCGCTCGCCCACGTCCTCTTCCATCCACATCCGCGCCCCGCCGGCACCGCAGCAGAAGCTCCCGGCCGCCGACCGCTCCATCTCGGTCAGCCGCAGGCCGGGGACGGCCGCGAGGATCCGCCGGGGCTGGTCGTAGATCCCGTTGTACCGGCCGAGGAAGCAGGAGTCATGGTAGGTGGTGAGCCCCCCCGCCAGCGGTTTCTTGAACGCGATCTTCCCCTGGCCGATCAGGTCGGCGATGATCTCCGTGTGGTGGTACACCGCGAAGGCGCCGCCGAAGTGCGGGTAGTCCTTCTTCAGGGCGTTGTAGCCGTGCGGACAGGTGGTGACGATCTTCCGCACGTTGTAGCCCTTCATCACCGCGATGTTGGCCTGGGCCAGCGTCTGGTAGAGGTACTCGTTCCCCCCGCGCAGGGCGGAATCGCCGCAGCACCCCTCCTCGGTCCCGAGGATGCCGAAGCTGACCCCCGCCGCTTGCAGGATCTTGGCGAAGGCCGCGGAGACCTTCTTCCCCCGGTCGTCGAAGGACCCGGCGCACCCCACGTAGAAGAGGTACTCCACGTTCGGGTCTTCGGCCAGGGTCTTGACCCCCAGCTCCTTCGCCCAGTCCGCCCGCAGGTGGGAGCCGACCCCCCAGGGGTTGGAGTTGTTCTCCATGTTCCGGAAGGTGAGCTGGAGCTCCGGCGCGAAGTCCGCCTCGGTCAGGACCTTGTACTGCCGCATCCCCACGATCTTGGGGACGTGCTCGATCGATGCCGGGCAGTGCTCCTGGCAGTACATACAGTTCGTGCAGGCCCAGAGCTCGTGGAGATCGATCACCTCGCCGACCATGGCCTTCCCGGCCGGAGGCGCTTCCTGAGCCGCCTCGGCACCCGCCTCCTCCGGCGGCTTTGCGCTCTTGCGCGCCGCGACCGTCGCGGAGGCCCGCTCGAGCCAGTGGGTCTTGAGGTCCTGGATCACCTTCTTCGGCGAGAGCGGCTTGCCCGAGAGGTAGGCCGGGCAGCCGTCCTGGCAGCGCCCGCAGCGCGTGCAGGCGTCGGAATCGAAGATCTGCTTCTTGGTGAACTCCTCGATCCTCCCCACGCCGAAGCTCTCGGCCGTCTCGAAATCCCGGATCGGTTCAAGATTCCCCACCGGCTTGAGCGACGCCAGGAAATGGTTGGCGGAGGTGGTGATGATGTGGATCAGCCGGGAAAAGGGGATGTAGGCGATGAACCCCAGGGAGAGCAGGGCATGAATCCACCAGTTCACCTTGTGGACAGCCCGCGCCGTGTCGGGATCGACCCCGGCAAAGGCCCTGGCCAGGGGCCAACCGACAAAGGACCAGACCTCCCAGGAGGGCCGAGTAACGTGAATCCGCAGTGCTTCGCTGAGAAAACCGGTGACGATGATCGCCAGGATCAAGAGCAGGACGACCGCGTCGTCGGCGGTGGTATCCGGGGTCTGTTGGTAGCCGAGACGGTCGGGCTTCCGGACATACCGGCGGTGGAGCGCCAGCACGATGCCGGCCAGGACGAACAACCCGGAGAGGTCCATCAACAGCGAGAAGAGCAGGTAAAACCACCCCCGCAGAAAGGTCCACCCCAGCAGGGGCCCGGTGAGGTACGTCTCCTTGGCGATCAGGCCGGTCCCGATGAAGAGCACCACGAACCCGAAGAAGATCAGCCCGTGCATGATGCCCGGGTAGGGGTCGCGGAAGGTCTTGACCTGTCCAAGCCCGTGCGTCAGAAGCAGCTTGACCCGCTGGCCGAGGTTGTCCAGGCGCAGCTCGGGCTTGCCGAGGGCGACCCAGAGTTGCCAGCGCCGGTAGAGGCCATAGGCGAAGACCGCCATGGCAAGGGCCGCGAGGGGATAGAACAGGACACCAAAAGATTCGGCATTCCAGTATACCTGCCGCCCTTCATTCCCAACCGAAAATGCGACGTGTTCCATACTCTCTCCCGACGAGAAGCCCCCTCACGGACGCTTGGGCCGATTTTTTTAGAGAACGGGCATAAATTGAAGACAGTACCCTAAAAGGACACCTTCGGAAAAAAGCAAATTATCCCCTCCCCTGGCGGGAGGGGATTACGGGGAGGGGGTTTCCACCCTCACCCTAACCCTCCCCCGTCGAGGAGGAGGGAAGGTTGGACTCTTGACGAGGGTATCCTTAAATTATTCCCCCTACTCTACGCAAGCAGTTTCTTACACTCTTTCGCGAATTCGGGCATGAACTTGAAGAGGTCCTCCACGACGCCGTAATCCGCCTTCGCGAAGATCGGGGCCTCCGGGTCCTTGTTCACGGCCACGATGAACTTGGAGGAGCTCATCCCGGCCAGGTGCTGAATGGCCCCGGAGACGCCGCAGGCGATGTAGAGGTTGGCGGAGACGATCTTCCCGGTCTGCCCCACCTGGTCCGACTGGGGCCGCCAGCCCGCATCGACCGCCGCGCGGGAGGCCCCGACGGTCGCGCCCAGGATCGCCGCCAGCTCTTCCAGCACGGCGTACCCTTCCGGTCCCTTCATGCCCCGTCCGCCGGTGACGATGATGTTCGCCTCGGTCAGGTCCACCTTTCCGCTCGTGTCCTTCTGGACCTCGATGACCTTCGTCTTGAGCTGCCCCGCCTCGAGGGCGGGGTCGAACTTCACCACGGCCCCGGCCTTGGGGTTTTCCGTGGCGGGAAAGACGTTCGGCCTAAGCGATGCCATCTGGGGGAAGGAGGCGATCGCGACCTCAGCGTAACACTTGCCCGCGTACATCGGCCGGAGGGCCAAGAGCTTCCCGTCGACGATCTTCACGTCCGTGCAATCCGTGGCCAGACCCGTGGCGAGCTTCCCCGCCAGACGGCCGGCGAGGTCCTTCCCCTGCGTGGAGGCGCCCAACAGCAGGATGGCCGGGTCGTTCTCCTTCACGATCTTTGCCACCGCCAGCGCGTGGGCGTCCGTCGTGTAGGGTTCGAGAGCGGGGGAATCCGCCACGAACACCCGATCGACACCGTACTTGCCCAGCTGCCCGGCAATCCCCTCGATCCCCGCGCCGCAGAGAACGGCGCACACCTCGTCGCCGAGCTGGTCCGCAAGCTTGCGTGCGGTGGCGGCCAGTTCGAAGCTGATCTTCCGGAAGGCGCCGTCCCGCTGTTCCGCGACGATCCATACACCCTTTGCCATATCCATATCCTCCTTCAAAGCGAGCATCCGATCGGAATACCCGTGAAAAAGCTTCTACCGCCGATGGCGGCTTCGCAAAAAGCTCCAGAGGCAAGGCGCGCAGCCTATGGACTTTTTCCGCTGCCGCCCGGTCATATGACCTTCGCCTCTTCGCGCAGCAGGCGGGCCAGCTCCGCGGCCTTCAGGGCCACGTCGTCGCCGCAGATGATCTTCCCCGCGGCCCGCGCCGGCGGCGGCACGAACTTGACGATCGTGGCCTTGTTCGCCACCGAAACGCCGAGGCCGGCGGCGTCCTTCACGTCGACGGGTTTCTTCTTCGCCTTCATGATCCCCGGCAGCGAGGCGTACCGCGGCTCGTTGAGCCCCTTCTGGGCAGTGAGCAGACAGGGAAGCGGGCACTCGATCAGCAGCTGGGCCCCCTCGATCGGCCGGATGACCTTGACGCCGGCCCCGGTAAACTCCAGTTTGGTGATGACGGTCACCTGGGGAATGCCCAGCAGCTCGGCCAGGATGGCGCCCACCTGCCCGGAGTCGTCATCGATGGCGCGCTGGCCGCAGAAGATGATGTCGTGAGGGATTGCCTTGATGGCCGCCGCAAGGGCCGAGGCCGTGGTGTAGGCGTCGGCGCCGTCAAAGGCAGGATCGCAGATATGGATGCCCCGGTCGGCGCCCATCGCCAGGGCCGTCCGGATCGTCTCCATCGCCCGCTGCGGCCCGACGGAGACGATGGTCACCTCGCCGCCGTTTTTCTCCTTCAGCCGCAGCGCCTCCTCCACGCCGAACTCGTCGTAAGGGTTCATGACCCATTTGATGCCGCCCTCTTCGATCCCCGAGCCGTCGGGCTTCACCTTGATCTGGGCCTCCGTATCCGGAACCTGTTTCACGCATGCAACGATATTCACCTCTTCCTCCTTCCCGGATGCCCGTCACGCGCGGCGTCCCTGACCGGTGTGACGCACGCATCCACCAGTAAGACTCTCCGACCGTCCACGTCGCCCCGCCCGGCGCCCCGGGAAACGACGGACCGCCGGGACCGGATCCCGCGGTCCGCAGGGTCCCCGGTTCACTCAACCCACCCGGAGACCCTGCGGCTTGTTCGCTCCCCCCCGGGGACAGCAGAAACGAAGCGGGGTTCTTCTACAGCCTGTTCTTCACCAGATCGGCCACCACCGAAGGATCGGCGAGGGTGCTCGTATCGCCGAGGTTATCCACGTCGTTGGCCGCCACCTTCTTGAGGATCCGCCGCATGATCTTGCCGCTGCGGGTCTTGGGAAGGCCGTCCGCCCACTGGATCTTCTCCGGCGTGGCGATCGGGCCGATGATGTTCCGGACATGCGCCACGAGCTCCTTCTTCAGGGCATCGGATTTCTCCACCCCCGTGTTCAGCGTCACGTAGGCATAGATCGACTGCCCCTTGATTTCGTGGGGATAGCCGACAACCGCGGATTCCGCCACTTTATCGTGGGAGTTGAGCGCCGCCTCGACCTCGGCGGTGCCCATCCGGTGGCCGGAGACGTTGATCACGTCGTCGATGCGGCCGGTGATCCGGTAGTAGGCGTCGCTGTCGCGGAGCGCCCCGTCGCCGGTGAAGTAGTAACCGGGGTACGGTTCGAAATAGGTCTCTTCGTACTTCTTGTGGTCCTTGTAGATCGTCCGGGTGAACCCGGGCCAGGCGCGCTTGATGCAGAGCGCGCCGCGGCCGACCAGCTCCTTGACCTCCACCCCCGTGGCATCGTCTACCAGGGTCGGGACGACCCCCATGATCGGCAGCGTCGCCAGGGCCGGCTTGATCGGGATCGCGCCGGGCAAGGGCAGGATCATGAACCCGCCCGTTTCGGTCTGCCACCAGGTGTCCACGATCGGACACTGGTTGCGGCCGATCACGCTGTAGTACCAGTGCCAGGCCTCGGGGTTGAGGGGTTCGCCGACGGAGCCGAGGATGCGCAGCGACGAGAGGTCGACCCCTTTCACCCACTCCTCCCCCTCCTTGGCGATGGCCCGGATGGCCGTGGGGGCGGTGTAGAACTGCGTCACCTTGTACTTCTCCACGATCTGCCAGAACCGGCTGTAGGTGGGGTAGTTGGGCACCCCTTCGAACATCAGCGAGGTTGCGCCGTTGCACAGCGGCCCGTAGATGACGTAGCTGTGGCCCGTCACCCAGCCGATGTCGGCGGTGCACCACCAGATGTCGTTCTCATGCACGTCGAAGGCCAGCTTGTGGGTGTAGGCCGTGAACAGCAGGTACCCCGCCGTGGTGTGGAGGGCCCCCTTGGGCTTGCCGGTGGAGCCGGAGGTGTACAGGATGAAGAGCGGGTCCTCGGCATCCATCCATTCGGGCTCGCACTTCGCGTCGACCTTGGCCATCTCTTCGTGATACCAGAGGTCGCGGCCCGGGACCCAGTCGAGATTCCCGATCTTGTCGCCGACCCTTTTGACCACGATCACCTTCTGGATGGAGGGGCACCCCTTCAGCGCCGTGTCGGCGTCCTTCTTCTGGGGGACCGCCTTGGCGCCGCGGAAGGAGCCGTCGCAGACCACCAGGACCTTCGCCTCGGAGTCCTGAATCCGGACGGAAAGGGCGTCGGGGCTGAAACCGCCGAACACCACCGTGTGGACGGCGCCGATGCGGGTGCAGGCCAGCATGGCCACGCCCGCCTCGGGGACCATGGGCATGTAGATGCAGACCCGGTCGCCCTTCTTCACCCCCTGCGCCTTGAGCACGTTGGCGAACTTGCAGACTTCCTTGTGCAGCTCGCGGTAGGTGATCGCCCGCTCCTCGTTCGGTTCGTTCCCGACCCACTGGATCGCCACCTTGTCGCCCCGCTTCTCCAGCTGCCGGTCCAGGCAGTTGTACGAAACGTTGAGTTTCCCGCCTTCGAAATACTTGACGTAGATCGGCCCCTTGCGGACGTCGAAGTTGAAATCCTCGACCTTGTCCCACTTCTTGAAAAAGGTCACGTACTCATCGGCCTGCTTGGCCCACCAGGCCGGCGGGTCGGCAAGGAATTCGTCGTACAGCCTCTGGTACTCCTCCCGGCTCTTTATGTACGCGAGCTTGCGCACTCGCTCGTGCACCGGATACACCTCTTGCAGTATCGTCTTCTGTTCTTCCATCGGTTCCTCCCTTCAATTCGTGAATGATGATTATGAACCCAACCCAGCTTCAGGAGGGAAGGCTCTCGGAAAAGGCCCTGCGGGCCCCTGCCCGGGCCTTCCGGTATCCCATCGTGACAAGCGAAAAACCCGCTCTGGCATAGAAATTTATTTTATAGATTCTAAAGCGTTAGGAGATTTTGTTGATCGTGAACGGCGGTCACTATCTGACCAGAAGTCATGACTTTTTTTGTTTTGCTCTACCCCACTATGCCTCCCTGTGTCAAGAACTATTTTCTGGGCAAAACCGCGGCGATTCGCTGCGGGGAACTTCCCGACTTTTCCCCTTTTTCCACCAGCCGCGCCCGGCCCTGCGGCCGGTCTATTCAGCGCGTCTTGCACACACCGGTGTGTCGTTTTTTACACACCGCCCCTCCCCGACGGGCTGACAAGGTCCGGCGCCGGGGCCGCAGGAATCGTTTCCCGGGAAGCCGGCCCCCGTTGGCGGCGACCGGACCGGTGAGCGGACCTGATGACGCTGAATAGTTCAACATCAAGTTTATATTTGCTTTTCTCAGTGAATTCCCTCCCGGGATCGCACCGCTGCCTCGCGAAACGGGCAGAAACCATGCCGTTGAATCGGGCCATGGTACGGTGATTGCAGAAGGTTCTCCCCGGGACGTACCCGCTTGCCCCACCCGGGGACGCACGGTCATCATCCGCCCTGGGGCAGCGGCGCCGCTGCCCGGGCTGCGGGAAAACTGCTTGACATCGCACCCGGAGGGTGTTAGCGTCCCTCAAAATATCTGTGAAAGGAGGTGGTTTCCCGAGCAGGTATCGATGGCGCACGGCCTGCGGAGCCCCAAGCGGGGCATCCCTGCCGGGTTCGGACCGGCAGCTGGTCCGGCCGTGGTTAAGACGCATCGGCGTCGGTTTTTGAGCTGGTCCCCATGCCCGTGGGGATCGAACAAGAAAACAGGAGGAACGAAATGAAGAGACTTTTGGTCGTTTTACTGGCGCTGGGGCTGCTCGCTGCCTTTGGCGCGACCGCATCGGCCGCGGACGTGAAGTTCTCCGGCCAGTACTATGTGGTCGGCGTATACGAGAACAACAGAGAATTGCGCGACACGGATGCCACCTACTCCAAGGCCTATTTCTGGACGCGCACCAGGATCCAGACGGTGTTCCAGATCGCCGAGGGGCTCTCCTTCACGACCCGGTTCGACGCCTTCGAGAAGCAGTGGGGCGCCGTGAACCGCAGCAGCAGCAACAGCGAAGACAAGTCCAACTCGGGCAAGGTCAACAGCGTCAACCTGACCCTCCAGGAAAACATTGAGATGGAGTACGCCTTCGTGACCTTCAAGACGCGGGTCGGCCAGTTCGACATCGGCTACCAGGCCGCTGACGAGTGGGGAACCGTGTTCGGCGACACGCCGGGCTCCCGTCCGCGTGCCAAGTACACCGGCGCCTTCGGTCCGGTCAACGTGATCGGTATCTACCAGAAGGACTATGAGGCCGACACCGTCCGGCTGAACGCCACGACCGGCGCCGGCAACTCCTCCGGGATCGTCGACGGCGACGTGGACAAGTACATGCTCGCCGGGATCTACAACTGGAAGGGCGGCGCCGCCGGTCTTCTGTACGTGTACACCAACGGGGCTTCCAACCGTCCCACCGCCAACATGCGGACCCAGATCCACACCCTGGCCCCCTACATGAAGGGGACCTTCGGCCCGGTCTATGTCGAGGCCGAGTTGATCTGGCTCTCCGGCAAGTCCCGCAAGTACGAAGCCCCGGCCACCGCGGCTGACCAGGACAAGGAAGGCCTCGGCGCCTATGCCCTGGCGCGGGTGAACCTGGGCCCGGCCTATGTGGGCGCCCAGTTCGGCTACAGCTCCGGCGATCCGAACGACACCACGAAGGACAAGAGCGGCCCCGTCAGCACCACGTCGTGGGTCCCCGCCCTGCTGTTCGGGAACGCCAACCTGAAGTCCTGGTCCTACGGCACCCCCGAGAACGGGTCCTTCAGCACCAACAAGCAGAACCTGTGGCTCTGGAACGCCTTTGCCGGGTTCAACCCCACCCCGAAGATCAACATCGAAGGGGCGATCTCCTGGATGTACGCCGACAAGAAGCCCAACAACTTCGTCTCCAAGCAGTACGGTTGGGAAGCGGACATCAAGGCCTCCTACAAGATCTACGACAACCTGACCTACATGGTGGGTGCGGGCTACCTCTGGACCGGCGATTACTTCAAGGGGACCAGCGATGCCAACAAGATCGGGAACGACTACCTCCTGCTGAACCAGCTGACCTTGAACTTCTAAGGCGACTGATCCAGAGGGTCTTCCTCTAGAACCGGCCCCGGGGAGCGATCCCCGGGGCTTTTTTTGTGCCTCCGCCGTCACCCTTCCCCGCCGACCGGATGATGGTCCTCTGCGCGAACCTTTCTGGAATCCCTGGGTGCCCGTCTCGGCGAGGGGAAGCGTCCGCGAAGCGGCGAATTTACGCTGCCTGAGCCCGAAGGGCGAGTCCGTAAATCTGAGCGGCCGGGCCGGGGATTCCGGCGGTGAGCGACGGGACCATCATCCGGTCGGCGCCCCTCCCCTTGACCCCCCGCGCTGAAGCGTGGTATGAAACCTGCCGGGAGGGCGCCATGCCGCTGTACGATTACGAATGCACCCGCTGCGGCCACCGGTTCGAGATGATCATGAAGCTCGACGCGGACGCCCCGGCGTGCCCCTGCTGCGGCACTCAGGCGGCGAAGCAGCGGATCGCCGCCTTCAGAACGAACGCCTGGTCGCGATTCCTCGACGGGATGGAAAAGCGGATCAGCCCGGAGAAATTCAAGTAGGGAGAGCCCCAAGGAGCGACCATCGAAAAGATTCACGGCAACCTCACCGGCCTCGGTCCGGCCGAGATCAAGCGTATCGGACAGCTGTACCGGCGGCGCATCCCGCCCGAGCGGATCATCACCCACGAGCTTGCCCGCCAGCTCACCGAACTCTCCCGCGAACTCAACCGCCAGCTCGGCCTGTTGATCACCCGCCGGGGCGAAGTCGCCTACGTGATCGTGGGGTCCCATCACGACATCGTCATCCCGTCGCTCGACGGGTTCCGCTCCTCCTCGGTCCGGTTCAAGGGGCTGCGCCTGATCCACACCCACCTGGCCGGCGAGGAGCTCACCACCGACGACCTCACCGACCTGGCGCTGTTGCGCCTCGACCTCGTCTGCGCCGTCGCGGCCGGCGAGGACGGTCTGCCCGGCCTGGCCCACACGGCCCATCTCATCCCGGAGAACCCCGCAGGGCGGTACTGGGAGACGCTCCCGGCCCGGCGTCCCGCCGAGATGGACACCGACTTCGCCGCCTTCATCGCCGCCCTCGAGGGGGAGTTCACGCGCAGGCAGAAGAGCCGCAAGGTCGAGGCGGTCGACCGCGCCATCCTCGTCCGGGTGGAGACGAAGCCCTTTGCCGACAGCGAGGCCTCGCTGACTGAGCTCGGGGAGCTCTGCCGCACCTCCGGGGTCGAGGTGTTCGACGCCGTGGTCCAGCACCGCCCCGAGGTGGACCCCCGCTTCCTGATCGGCAAGGGGAAGCTCTCGGACCTGGTCATCCGGGCGCTCCAGATGGGGGCAAACCTCCTGGTGTTCGACCACGAGCTGACCGCGGCCCAGATCCGGTCGCTCGCCGATTTCACCGAGATGAAGGTCATCGACCGCACCCAGGTGATCCTCGACATCTTCGCCAAGCGCGCCCACAGCCGGGAGGGGAAGATCCAGGTGGAGCTCGCCCAGCTCAAGTACCGGCTCCCCCGCCTCACCCGGCAGGACGCGGGCCTCTCCCGCCTGGCCGGGGGGATCGGCGGCACCGGGCCCGGCGAGACCAAACTGGAGGTGGACCGCCGGCGCATCCGGGCGCGGATCCACCACCTCGAGAAGGAGCTGAAGGGGATCGAGAAGGCGCGCGGGCAGCGGCGGGTCCGCCGGGAACGGCGGGGGCTGCCCGTCGTCTCGATCGTGGGGTACACCAACGCCGGCAAATCGACGCTGCTGAACGCCCTGACCAAGAGCGAGGTCCTGACCGAGGACCGCCTGTTCGCCACCCTCGACCCGAAGAGTTCGCGCCTGCGATTCCCCCGGGACAGTTCGGCGGTCATCACCGACACCGTCGGGTTCATCCGGGACCTGCCGAAGGAGCTCGTCGCCGCCTTCGCGGCCACCCTCGACGAGCTCCATCAGGCCGACATCCTCCTGCACGTGATCGACGTGGGCAACCCCGCCTTCGAGGCGCAGATCGCCGCCGTCGAGAAGATCCTCGCCGACCTGGACCTGCTCGGGAAGCCGACGCTGCGGGTGTTCAACAAGGCGGACCGCGTGCCGGAGAAGGCGCTCCTGGCGACCCTCTCCGAGCGGTTCGGGGCCGTGGCCGTCTCCGCCCTCGACGCGGCCACGCTCCCCCCGCTGATGGAGAAACTCGAAGCCCTGATCCACACCGGAGACGGCCGTCATCACGACGGGGAGGTCCCCGGCGATGGCTAGCTCCCCCGGGCCGCTCCGCAGACGGGCGGGGCTGGCGCTCCTGATCGTGCTCACGGCCTACGCGGTCCTGAACCTCCTCGTGCAGGGCATCCGGTCCGCCCCGGCGATCCCGCCGCTCGACCCGGTCACGATCCACGAGGCGCGGATCAGCCGGCTCAAAGGGCTGCTCCCCGCAACCGGGGAGGTCGGCTACGTCACGACGGTGGAAAACGAGGCGATCTTCGCCAAGGAACGGGCCTTTCGGAACGTGGAGTTCCTCGCCCAGTACGTGCTGACGCAGTACACCCTCGCCCCGCTGATCGTGAGAAACTCTCCCGCGATGCCGCTCGTGGTCGGCAACTTCCTCGACGGCCCGCCTGCGCCGGGGTTTCTGGAGCGGCACGGCCTGGTCCCGCTCAAGGATTTCGGCGACGGCCTCGTGCTGTACCGCAGGGAGGGGAACCCATGAGCGTGCTCCTGTTCGGCCTTTCCCTGCTCCTGCCGGCTGCCGCAGGCGTATTGCTGGTCCTACTTTTCTGCCCCGCCCTGAACCAGGGCCGGGCCGGCCGCCTCTTCGCCGGGTTTGCCGGTTGCGGCCTCGGGATGGGCCTGGCAACGTGTCTTTCCTTCCTCTCGCTCCTGGTCGGGGCTGCCCCGCTCCTGCCGCTCGTCGAGATCGGCGCCGCGCTGCTCACGGGGGTCGGCTGGCTTGTCCTGCTCAGGCGGCGCGCCGCCCGAGCGGCCCCGCCGCTTCCGGAACCGCCGGGAGGAACCCGAATCGAACTGCTGCTGGCCGGGATCGCGGCCTGCGCGCTCGCCGCCTCGGCGGCCTCCTTCTTCCTGACCTATCTGCAGGAGCCGCACGGCCGGTGGGACGCCTGGCTGATCTGGAACATGCACGCCCGTTTCCTGTACCGGGGCGGCGAGCTCTGGGCCGAGGCCTTCGCCAGCGGCCTGGACTGGAGCCACTGGGACTACCCGCTGCTCCTGCCGCTGGCCATCGCCCGGGGCTGGGGCTACCTGGGGGGGGAGAACCTCCCCGTCCCGGCCCTGGTGGCGGCGCTGTTCGCGTTCATCACCCTGGGTCTGCTCTGCGCCTCCCTGGCGTTCCTGCGGCGGCCGGGCCAGGGGTACCTGGCGGCGATGGTCCTGATGGGGACCCCCTTTTTCGTCACCATGGGGGCGTCGCAGTTCGCCGACATCCCCCTGGCCTTCTTCATCCTGGCGACGCTGGCCCTGCTCGTCACGGCGGCGCGGTCCGCCCCGGGGGGCACCGGGGCGCTGATCCTGGCGGGGCTGTGCGCGGGGCTCGCCGCCTGGACGAAGAACGAGGGGCTCCTGTTTCTGCCCGTTGCCGCTGCGGCGCTGTTCGGGACCACGCTCCGGAGAGCCGGCGCCGCAGGTGCCTCCCGGCGGACCGCCGCGTTTCTCGCCGGGGCGCTCCCGGTGCTGCTGGCCGTGGCCGCCTTCAAGCTCGGGATCGCCCCGACCAACGACCTGCTGGCGGGGTTCGGCAGGGAGGCCCTCGGCGCGAAGCTGTTCGACGCCGACCGGTACTGGGCGATCGCCCGCGCCTTCTTCCTCACCGGGCTCAGCTTCACCCAGGGGCTGATCGACGTGCGCGTGGGCATGCGGATCAACCCCGGCGCCGTCAGCGTCATCCTGCTGGCCGCCTATCTCCTCCTGGCAGGGATCGGCAGCGACCGGGCGGGCCGGGCCGGCCTCGCCCAGGCCGGCGCCATCCTCGCGCTGATGCCGGCGGGGTACTTCTTCGTCTACGTCATGACCCCGCTGGATCTGGACTACCATCTTGCCACGTCGCTGAACCGGCTGTTTCTCCAGCTGTGGCCCGGCGCAATCTTTGTCGTGTTTATGCTCGCCAATGGGCCGGAGGCGGCCACCGGCGCAGGGGCGCCGGCGCCCCTGCCGCCGCGGGCAGCGACGCGTGCCGCAGAGGGGAAGAAACCGAAGAGGATTTGAGGAGGCGAAATGAACCCCGAACAGGTGCTGTCCGTCGTCATCCCGGTGTACAACGAAAAGACGACGATTCTGCCGATCATCGCCAAGGTCCTGAAGCTCCCGTTCGTGGGGGAGGTCCTCGTCGTCGACGACGGTTCCACCGACGGGACGCGGGAGATCCTGCGGGCGACCTCCTTCGACGACCGGGTACGGCTGTTCTTCCACGAACGCAACCAGGGCAAGGGGGCGGCGCTCAGGACCGGGTTCGGCCACGTCTCCGGGGCGATCGTGGCGATCCAGGACGCGGATTTGGAGTACGATCCCGGCGAGTTTGCCGAGATGATCCGCCCGATCCGCGACGGGGTGGCCGATGTGGTGTACGGGTCGCGCCTCTCCGGCGGGAAGCCGCAGCGGGTGCATCTCTTCTGGCACCGGATGGGGAACAATTTCTTGACCTTCCTGACCGACCTTCTGTACAACACGACCCTCTCCGACATGGAGACCTGCTACAAGGTGTTCACGAAAGAGGTCCTCGCGACGATCCGGATCGAATCGGACGACTTTTCCGTGGAGCCCGAGCTGACGGCGAAGATCTGCAAGAACAAACGGTGGCGCATCTATGAAATACCGATCTCCTACTACGGGAGAAGCTACGCGGAAGGGAAAAAGATCACCTGGCGGCACGGGATCTCCGCCCTCTGGACGCTCCTCAAGTACCGCCTCCGGGATTGACCGCCCCGCAGCGGGCCTCGGCCGGACCCTCCTGATCTGCGCGGCCATCGCCGCGTTGACGCTGATCGTCTACGGTCCGATGGTGGACCACGGGTTCATCAGCTTCGACGACGACGACTACCTCACCGCCAATCCGGTCGTCCGGCAGGGGCTGACCTGGGACGGGGTCGTCTGGGCCTTTTCCGCCCCCCGCGTGTACAACTGGCACCCCCTGACCTGGCTGTCGCACATGCTCGACGTTCAGCTCTTCGGCCTGAACGCGGGGGCCCACCACTTGATGGGGCTGCTGTTGCACATCGCAAACAGCCTGCTGCTGTTCGGCGTCCTTCGGGCGATGACCGGGGCGCCCTGGCGAAGCGGGGTGGTGGCCGCGCTGTTCGCGCTGCACCCCCTGCACGTGGAGTCCGTGGCCTGGGCGGCCGAGCGCAAGGACCTGCTGAGCACCCTCTTCTGGCTGGCCACCCTCGGCCTGTACCACCGCTACACGCAAGCCCCGGGCATCCGCCGCGCCTGGCCGGTGTTCCTGTGCTACGCCGCCAGCCTGACGGCGAAGCAGATGGCAGTCACGCTCCCCTTCCTCCTGCTTTTGCTGGATTACTGGCCGCTTGGCCGCCTGGTCCCGCTGCCGGCGGGCCGCGCCGCGGCAAGTCCGGGGCGGAAGGTCCCTCCTGCCGCCGGCGACAGCGGCGCTGCGGCCGCGCAGCCGTTTAGCCGTTCCTTCCTCGGCCCCCTGGTGCGGGAGAAGCTCCCGCTGCTGGTCCTGGCCGCAGGGGCGAGCCTCCTGATCTACCTGATCCAGGCCCGGACGGGGATCGTGAAGTCTTCGGCCGTCTTCCCCTTTGCGGACCGGCTGGCAAACGCGCTGGTCGCCTACGGAGCCTACCTGTTCAAGACCCTCTGGCCCCTGCACCTGGCCGTCTTCTACCCCCACCCCGGAGCGGCGCTCTCCCTCGGGACGGTCGCGGCCGCAGCAGCGCTGCTGGCGGCGGTCACGGTTGCCGTCCTCCGGAGCGGGAAGCCCTACCTGAGCGTGGGGTGGTTCTGGTACCTGGGGACGCTGGTCCCGGTGATCGGGCTGGTGCAGGTGGGGGTTCAGGGGATGGCCGACCGCTACACCTACGTGCCCCTGATCGGCATCTTCCTCATGGCCGTCTGGGGGGGTGCGGACCTCGCCGCCCGCTGGCGGGTTCCGGCGGCGGTGCGGGCGGGTGCGGTGGCCGCGGTCCTGGCCGCGCTCACGGTCCTCACCTGGTTCCAGGTGGCCACGTGGCGGGACGACCTCACCCTGTACAGCCACGCCGTCCGGGTCACCGCGGGAAACGACTGGGCCGAGTACAACCTGGGGCTGGCCCTGATGGCCAGGGACCGGGACGACGAGGCGCTCGCCCATTTCCAGGAGGCAGCCCGCCTCCAGCCGCGGTACGCCGACGCCTTCCTGAACATCGGGGTCATCCGGGCCCGGCAGGACCGGCTCGACGAGGCGGCCGCAAGCTTCGGCCGGGCACTGGAGATCGAGCCGGCGAACCGGGAAGCGCTCCTGAATCTCAGCCTGGCGCTGACGAGGCAGGGGAAGACCGCCGCGGCGGCAGGTCGCCTCGATCAGCTGCGGCGGCTGAACCCCGGCGACCCGGAGACCTGGTTCCTGACGGGGGTCGTCAGGCTGCGGCAGGAAGACCCCTCCGGCGCAGAGGCCGCCTACCGCGAGGCGCTCCGTCTCCGGCCCGCTTACCCCGAGGCCCACAACAACCTGGGCATCCTCCTGGCCCGGCAGGGGCGGCTCACGGCGGCAATCGACCACTTCCGGGAGGCGCTCCGGATCCGTCCCGCCTATCCGGAGGCAGCGAAGAACCTGGACGCCGCACTCGGCCAAGGACGGACAGCGCCGTAGCAGCGCATGCCGTCACCCCCTCCGCACGTCCGCACGCAGCGCCGCCGGGTCGCGACGCCCCCCCCCGACCGGCTACATGATCCCCTTGTACCAGCCCCCGTCGATCTGCACCGCGGCGCCGGTGATGTAGCCGCTCCGCTCCGAGGCGAGGAAGGCCACCAGCGCCGCGAACTCCTCCGGCGTCCCGAGCCGCTTCATCGGGATGGAGGCCTCCCAGCGGGCGATCACCGCCTGGGCCGTCGTCCCCTCCTTCTGCGCCGTGGTCTCGGCAAGGGTCCGGACGCGGTCGGTCAGGGTGTAGCCGGGACAGACGCTGTTGACCGTGACGTTGAACGGGGCCAGTTCGTTCGACAGGGACTTGGCCAGCCCGATCACGCCGGAGCGGATGGTGTTGGACAGGATCAGGCCGTCGATCGGCTGCTTGACCGAGATCGAGGTCATGTTGATGATCCGGCCCCACCCCTTGGCCTTCATCACCGGGACGGCCTCGCGGGTCATCAGGATCGTCGACAGGAGGTTGAGGCGGAACCCCGCCTCCCAGAGCGTCTCGTCGATTGCGAGGAAATCGACCGAGGGAGGGCCGCCCGCGTTGTTGACGAGGATGTCCAGGGTCCCGAACCCCTCGATCGCCCTGCGGACCACCCCCCTGGCCTGGCCGGGATCGCTCACGTCGGCGGGGATGGCCAGCACCTCGGCCCCGGTTTCCCGCCGGATCAGCGCCGCCGCCTCTGCCAGGTGGGGGTCGTCGAGGGCGCCGATCGCCACCCGCGCCCCTTCCCGGGCGAGCTCCAGGGCAACCGCCCTGCCCAGCCCCATGCTCCCCCCGGCGACGAAGGCCGCCTTTCCCTTCAGCCCCAGATCCATACAATCCTCCTCAGATCGTTATTCGAACGAATGCCCCTTCCGCTCCCCGCTCCGGCCCCCAGCCCTCCTCGCCCGTCACCCCCACCCCTCCCTCCCCCGTCGAGGGGGAGGGAGAGAGGGAGGGGGGCCAACGAAGGATGGCGATAGAAGAACATGCGGGCGCGATTGCGATTCCATAACAGATCGACCGCCTGCCGTCAACGGCCGCCCCGGGGCGGCCGAAATTCACTATTGACATCACCCTGTTTTTGTTTTAAGGTCCGCTCTGTTTCGCCAAGCACGCGGGATTTCCGAGAATGAACGGCATGTTAAGAAGGGCATCACGAATCCGTCGGGAACTGCTCGGCCGGGGCCTCCTGTTGCGTCGCACCCTTCTCGTGATGGGCAAGGAACCCATCGCCCGTCGTTTTTAGGAAAGGTTCTCCCCGAACACACCGTATCCTAAAGGCCATGGGTGGAAAAGACCATGGCCTTTTTCATTGAGGAACGAGCATGTACGAAGTGATATGGCACGGCCGCGGCGGTCAGGGCGTCGTGATCGCGGCGCAGATCCTCGCCGAATCCGCTTACCTCCAGGGATTCAAGGGGGTCACCTCCGCCCCGACCTTCGGCCCGGAGCGGCGCGGGGCGCCGCTGACTGCCTCCACCCGGATCTCCGACACGCCGATTCGGACCTTCTCGCAGATCGAGCGGGCCGACATCGTCGTCGTGCTCGACCCGACGCTGTTTACGGCGGTCAACATCCTGGGATCGCTGAAGCCCACCGGGTGGCTGCTCGTCAATACCTCCCAACAGCCCGACGAACTGGATGTCACGGCGGGGATCAACGTCGCCACGGTGGACGCGGCGGCCATCGCCCTGAAGTTCCACCTGATCAAAGAGGGGGCGCCGATCGTCAACACCCCGATGCTGGGGGTGTTCGCGAGGGCCGCGGGGATCGTCGACGTGGAGCACATGGAGAAGGGGCTCAAGTGGAAACTCTCCGGCACGGCGGCGGCAACGAACATCGCGGCGCTCAGGGCCGCCTACGAAGAGGCGCGCATCAAACCGGGAACGAGCCAGGTTCCCTGATCCGGAAAGGCAGGGTATGGAACCCAAAGACGACAACATCTCCGCCATGTGCAAACCCTCCGTCGGCGAGGCGGGCAGGACCGGCGACTGGCGGGACGCTACCCCGGTCATAGACCAGACCAAGTGCATCGCCGCGGTCAAGAACCGGCCCGCCTGCTATCTCTGCTGGCTGTACTGTCCCGAGGGGGTGGTCGAGGCCGGCGTGCCGGTGAAGATCAACCTCGAGTACTGCAAGGGGTGCGGCGTCTGCGCCGAGGAGTGTCCCTCGAAGGCGATCACCATGGTGATGCACGAGGAGAACGGGAAATGAGCAACGTCCAGATCATGACGGGCAATTCCGCAGCGGCCTGGGGGGCGAGGCTCGCCAAGGTTCAGGTCGTCTCCGCCTACCCGATCACCCCCTCGACCTCGGTTACCGAAACGATCGCCAACTGGGTCGAGCGGGGGGAACTGAAGGCCGAATACGTCCGCGTGGAGAGCGAGCACTCGGTGATGACGGTTTGCGTCTCCGCCTCAACCGTCGGCGCCCGGGTGTTCACCTCGACCTCTTCCCACGGCCTGCTGTACATGCACGAGCAGCTCCACTGGGCAGCCGGCTCGCGCCTGCCGATCGTGCTGTGCTGCATCAACCGCGGCGTCGGCGCCCCCTGGTCGATCTTCAACGACCAGCAGGACTCGATCGCCCAGCGCGACACGGGCTGGATCCAGATCTACTGCCGCGACAACCAGGAGATCATCGATTCGGTCATCCAGGCCTACCGGATCGCCGAAGAGGTCTACTGCCCGGTGATGGTCTGCTACGACGGGTTCGTCCTCTCCCACACGATGATGCCCGTGGACATCCCCGACGCCGAAGAGGTCTGCCGGTTCCTGCCCCCGTACAAACCCCATACGCTCCTCTGCGCGGAGGAGCCCCGGAACATCAACCCGGTCATCTTCCCCTGGCAGCGCCGCGACGCCGAGGGGGTCCTCCGGGACGGATACATGGACATGCGCTGGAAGCTCCAGCACGCCCTCGAGGGATCGGCCGCCGTGATCGCGCGGACCTCCCGTGACTTCGCAGAACGGTTCGGCCGCGACCACGGCGGGCTGCTCTGGGGCTACCGGACCGAGGATGCCGAGCTGTTCATCGCGGCGATGGGCTCGATCGCCACGGAGGCCACGACCGCGGCCGACCTGCTTCGGGAGCAGGGGGTCCGGGCCGGCGTCGTGGGCGTCCGGGTCTACCGCCCCTTTCCCCGCGAAGAGGTCCGCCAGGCCTTCCGGAGCGCCCCGGCGATCATCGTGTTCGAAAAGGACATCAGCTACGGATACGAAGGGGCCCTCGCGGCCGACATCAAGGCCGCCCTCTACGGCACCGGGATCGCCGCGCCGATCCATAACTTCATCGCCGGCTTGGGCGGCCGCGACGTGAAGGCCCACGAGCTGGCCGAGGCCGTCCGCGCATCGCTGGCGGCGATGGCCCAGGGCACACGCGAGCGGCAGACCTGGCTGAACTGCGTCACCGAGTAGGGAACGGGAGAAGGAACATGCCGGAAAAACTGTTCAAGGTCAACAAGGAGGAGTACATCCTGCCGGGAAACCGGGCCTGCTCGGGGTGCGGCCTCTCGTTGGCCTACCGCTACATCCTCAAGGCCCTCCGCGAGAACACGATCCTGACCCTGCCGGCGAGCTGCCTGACGGTCCTCCACGGCCTCTACCCGATCACCTCGGTGGGGATCCCCTGCCTCAACTGCACCTTCGCCAGCACGGCGGCCTCGGCGTCGGGGATCGTGGCGGGGCTGGCGGCCATGAACCGGACCGACACCACCGTCGTGGCCATCGCCGGCGACGGCGGGACCTTCGACATAGGCATCCAGGCCCTCTCCGGGGCGGCCGAGCGGGGGACCGACTTCATCTTCGTCTGCTACGACAACGAGGGGTACATGAACACCGGGACGCAGCGCTCCAGCGCCACCCCGGCAGGGGCGCTGACCACCACGACGCCCGTCCTCACCAAGCAGCAGAACAAGAAGGACATGATGAAGATCATGGAGGGGCACGACATCCCCTACCTGGCCACCTGCTCCCCCTCCTACCCGATCGACCTGTACGACAAGTTCGTCAAGGCAAAGCGGATCAAAGGGACCCGGTACCTCCAGGTCGCCACCCCCTGCCCTCCCGGCTGGGTGTTTCCGCCCAAGGACACGGTCAAGATCGGCCGGCTCGCCGTCGAGACGGGGATCGTAGTGCTGTACGAAATCGAAAACGGGAAGTTCCGGTTCACCGGCCGGAGCAAGACCCTGGCCGAAAAGGGGACCCGCGCGCCCGTGATCCAGTTCATCGAGCGGCAGGGGCGGTTCCGGAAGATGAGCATGGAGCAGTTGGGAAAGTTCCAGCGGGTAGTCGACGGCAAATGGAACGAGTACCTCCGCCGGGCAGAGACCTGAAGCGGCCTTCGTTCCCTGAGCGCGAACAGAGGCCTGACCCCAAGACCGCGCCAAAGATTTTTCCGGCCCTGCCCTTCCCGCTGAAACTGCCCCGGGGGAAATAGGTATCTGCCAATGGCCAACGGGGTCAGGTCTTTAAAATTAGCGTTTTGCTTAAAAAACGCTAATTTTAAAGACCTGACCCCATAACCTTTGTTCTCAGGACCCGGGCGACCAGGTCGGCGTACCGCGCCGCAGCGCCTTTGTTGGCCGCCACGGCCTGCCGTCCTGCTTCGCCCCTCTGCCGCAGGAGGGCGGGGTTGGCGAGGAGCTCCCCGATCTTCCCGAACAGTTCCCCTCCGTCGCGAACCGCGATACCCGCCCCGACCTCTTCCAGCAGGGCGCGCTCGTCGCGGAAATCCTCCGTGTGGGGGCCGTAGCAGACCACCTTCCCCCAGGCAGCGGCCTCGAGGATGTTCTGCCCCCCCTTCGGGACCAGGCTCCCGCCGCAGAAGACCACCGTGGCCAGACTGTACACCTTGAACAGCTCGCCGATCACGTCCACGATCACGACCCGCTCCCCTCGGCGGCAACCGCCGGCCCGGATCTCCGACAGGCTGATGCAGTCGCCAACCCCCGCCCGGCGGATCAGCTCCGCCACCTCGGCTCCCCGCTCGCAGTGGCGGGGGATGAGGATGAGTTTGAAGGCGGGCCGCGTCTCCAGGAGCCGCCGGTATACCTCCAGGACAACCTCCTCCTCCCCCGCGTGGGTGCTCCCGGCGACCAGCACCTCCTCCCCCGGGGCGATCCCCAGGGTTTCGGCGATCTCCCCCGCGATCGCCGGGGAGACCCGGGCGGCGAGGCCGTCGTACTTGGCGTTTCCCAGGCAATGGATCCGGTCCGCGGGCAGGCCGATCGCCGCGAGCCGCTCGGCATCCACGGCGGAGATCACGCCGGCCTCGGCGACGGCGGCAAGGACCCTCTTCCAGAAGAACCGCGTCGCCCGGTACCGGCCGAAGGAGCGGGGGGAGATCCGGCCGTTTACCATCACGATCCGCGTCCCCCGCCTGCGGCAGATCCGGATGAAATTGGGCCAGAGCTCGGTTTCGAGCGGGACGAAGATGTCGGGGTTGACCAGGCCGAGTACCCTGCGGCAGACAGCGGGGATGTCGAGGGGGTAATAGATGTGGGCGCTCGCACCGGGGACGAGGGTTTGCGCCATCTCCTGCCCCGTTTCGGTGCTCGTCGACAGGACGATCGAGGCCCCGGGGAACCGCTCCCTCAGCGCCGTCACGACAGGAGCGGCGGCCGTCACCTCGCCGACCGAGACGGCGTGGACCCAGATCCGCGGGCTTCCCGCCAGGGCGGCGGCCCCCGGGAGGCCGCGGCCGAGCTTGGGACCGATGCTCCGGCGGTATTTGCCCGTCAGGGCCATCCTCGCCCCGTAGTAGGGGACGACAAAGAGGGCAGCCGCAGCGAGCAGCGCATTGTACAGTACGGACCACATCAGGAGATCACTCCGTTGACGCGAGACGCCGCCGGCACCGGCCCAGGCCGGGCCGATCGGCCGTTTTCAAATACCACGGCCGGCCGGAGCCCGCAAGAAAAAGGGAGTGGGCGGGTATGAGGTCATCGAGCTGCGGTCGCGGCCGCTCAGGCCACCTGGCACCCCGGGGCGATGGGCTCCCCGCGCAGGAGACGCTGCATGTTCTCGAACACGCACTTCGTCACGTTTGCCACGTTGTCCACCACGACCCCGCCGGTGTGCGGCGTCAGGACCACCTGCTCCAGGGCGAACAGCGGGTTGTCCGTCCCCGGGGGTTCGACCGCGAAGGTGTCGATTCCCGCGCCGAACAGTTTGCCGGACACCAGCGCCTGGTGGAGCGCGTCCTCGTCAACCACGCCGCCCCGGGCGGTGTTGATGATCACCGCCCCGTCCTTCATCCGCGCGATGGCCTCCCGGCCGACCAGGCCGCGGGTGCTCTCCATCAGCGGGACATGGACGCTCAGGATGTCGGACTCGGCCAGGAGCCGGTCGAAGGCCGCGTACCGAACGGCCAGGGCGCGCTCCGTCGCCTCGTCCAGCCGCCGTACATCGTGGTACAGCACCTCCACGTCGAAGACGCTCAGCTTCCGGACCACCTCCCGGCCGATGTTGCCCATCCCGAGCAGGCCGACGGTCTTCCCTTTGAGCTGCCGGCATTCGGTGCGCATCTCCTGCTTGAGCCACACCCCCTGCCGCAGCTTCCGGTCCAGGAAGGGGATCCGGCGGTAGACCGCGAGCATCAGGGCGATCGCGTGCTCCGCCACCGGAACGGCATTCATCCCCGCCGCGATGGCAACGGGGATCCCGCGCCGCTTCGCCGCAGCGACGTCGATCTTCTCATACCCCACCCCCCACTTGTGGATCAACCGCAGCCGGGGTGCGTCGTCGATCATCGTTGCAGTCACCGGGGCGAAATTGGTCATGACGAAGTCGGCATCCCTGGCCAGCGCGTGCTGCACCGCGGAGTCGTAACTCGCTGCAAAGCGGACCTCCAGGTTGGACGGGGCAACCGCAAGAACGATCCGCTTGATCTGCTCATCCCAGGGATCCAGACACGCTGCGATCCATTTTTCCATACCCGCTGACCTCCTGTGCCGGTCATTCAAATCCCCTGACAGTGCCGCGAAGGCCTGTCCGCTCACCCGCTGGAAACACGATGCAGCCCGGATTTCCCGTGCCGGTACCCCGGCCTGCCGGGATGGGCGGTACTGCGCTGAAGCGAAGCCCGTTCGTCTCCCGGTCCGCCGCCGGCTGCTCAACGGCGGACCGGGAAGTACCGGCGAAGTGGCCGGCTAGGCACCAGTGTTATCAATCCTTGATCAACTTGCTCAGCTCAATGATCTGGGCCTCGAAGTCTTCCCAATGCTTGCCGAACTGCTCGGGGCTCATATAACGGAGTGCCAGGGTCATATCCGCTATCCGCTTCTTGTGGTCATCCGAGCTGAGGACCTTCTTGATTGCGTTGGCCAGGACATCCACCACCGGTTTCGGGGTCCCGGCGGGCAGGACATATCCCCGTGAGGAGGACATGTAGATCTTGTACCCCTGCTCCTCCATGGTTGGCGCGTCCGGGAAGAATTGGCTGCGTTCGTCATCCAGAACGCCCAGGATACGCACCTGGTTGTTCTTAACCACCGATCGCATATCCCCCACGTTGCCGCAAAACACATCGATCTTTCCCGCGACGACCTGCACGAGTGCCGGCGCCATGCCGCCGGGGAAGGTAACATGGGCGAACTGGATACCGGCAGCCTTCTCGAATTGCAGGGCGGTAAAATGGTCGTCGTTGCGGACGCCGACCGATGCGGTGACGGTCTTGGGCGCCTTCTTGGCGGCCGCCACCAGATCCTTGATACTCTTATAGGGGCTGTCATACTTCACGGCGATCACATTCGCATCCAGGACATGCATGCCCAGAGGCTGGAAGTTCTTGCGGTCGTAACCTGCCTTGCGTTTCGGATCCAGATAGGACAATGACGTGGGAAAGGTGACGGCTGCAAAGGTGTAGCCGTCCGGCTTGGATTTCACCAATTGGGACAATCCGATCTGAGTGCTGGCTCCCGGTTTATTCACGACCACGACCGGCACTCCCAGCTCCTTTTCCAGCCCGCTTGCCAGCAGGCGCCCCCCCACATCGGGAGCGCCACCCGCCTCTTGCGGGATGATCAGGGTGACGGTCTTCCCCTTCTCGGGGAAATCCGCAGTCCATGCCGGCGATGCGACCATAAACCCGAACATCGCACAGACGATCGCTATTGCACCAACTGAATACCGTTTCTTCACCATACCTCGTAAACCTCCTTTCAGCAGTTGCGTAATCTCCAGCGCCACACCGTAGTGGCGGCCCGCTGGCTATACGGCCCGCAAGGAAAGCGGAACCCTCAACCATCTCTCTTCTAAACCGGTTCTTCCCCGGATATCGCTTCTTTACTACGCCGGAAGAATTTCAGGGAAGGCAAAAGCAGAACCAGCGCTGTCAGCACAAGGAACACAACGGCTAGGGGACTCTTCAGAAAGATAAGAAACGAACCCTGGGAGATCTCCAGGGACTGTTTGAGAGACCGCTCCATCATGGGTCCCAGGATCAGCGTCAGCACAACGGGCGCCAGGGGGAATTCCAGCTTCCGCAAGAGATAGCCGATCACGCCAAAGATCGTCATGACCAGGATATCGAAGGCGCTGTTGCTCACGCTGTAGGAACCCAGGATCAGAAAGCCCATGATGACCGCGCAGAGAATTCCATAGGGGATCTTCAGGACTTTGACCCACATGCCGATCAGCGGCAGGTTGAGAATCAGCAGCATCACATTGCCGATGCAGAAGCTGGCGATTACCCCCCAAGCCAAGGCGGGATGTTCCTTGAACAGGAACGGACCCGGAATGAGACCGTGCATCAAGAAAGCCCCCATGATCACCGCGATCGTCGGCGAGGCGGGAATACCCAGGGTAAACAGCGGGATGAGCGCCCCGTTGGCATGGGCGTTGTTGGCCGTCTCGGGCCCCGCGACCCCCTGGATCATGCCGGTTCCGAAGCGCTCCGGATGTTTGGATGACTTCCTCTCGGCGATATAGGCCAGAAAGGAAGACGCCGAATTCGTGATTCCCGGAATGAGTCCCAAGGCGGTTCCGATCAAGCTGCCCCGCACAATGGCTCCGGCGGAATCCCGCACATCCTGGCGGGTGGGTATCAGCGAGCTCATCTTCGCAAGGACCGTCTGCGCCAGGGACTTCTCCGCATTTTCGAGGAGCTCGGCGAGACCGAACAAACCCATGATGATCGGGATAAAGCCGATCCCGTCGAGAAGCTCCATCACGCCAAAGGTGAAGCGGGGAACTCCTTTTGTCGGATCGGTCCCCACCATGGCCAGGGCAAGGCCAAAGACGCCCATCATCAGCGCCTTGATCATCGATTTGCCGGCCAATCCCATGAGCAGCGAGATGCCCAGCAGGAGCAGGGAAAAGAACTCCACCGGTCCGAACTCCAGGGCCCAGCGGGAGAGCGGCCCTGCCGCAAACACCAGGCAGATGGTTGCGAAGGTGCCCCCGATGAAGGAGCCGACAGCTGCAACGGAGAGGGCCACCCCGGCCCGCCCCTGCTTGGCCATCTGGTAACCGTCCAGACAGGTGACCACCGATGCCGCCTCACCCGGGACATTCAGCAGGACACTGGTGATCGTCCCCCCGTACTGTGTCCCATAGAAGAGCGCGGTGAGCATGATGATCGCCCCGGTCGGATCCATGCTGAACGTCAAGGGGATGAGCATCGCCGATCCGGCTGCGGGCCCGATCCCCGGCAGCACGCCGATCAATGTACCCAGTATCGACCCGACGAAAGCCATCAAAAGATTCATCGGCGTCAGGGCAACCGAGAACCCCATCAGCAGGTTCTGAACGGCCTCCATATCAGTACCTCCTACAAACCCAGTTTGTTAAGCAGCGACAGGGATGACAAGGGCAGCCGCACATCCAGAAACTTTCCGAACACGTAAAATACGCCTACGCTCCCGATGGCAGAAATGATCAGGCTCATCCAAATGGGCTGCTTGCCAAGGAACAGCAGCATGAAGATCAAAAAGAGAAACATCGTCAGTTGAAATCCAAGGAGATCGAGCAGCAGAGCCGTCAGCACCAGGGCCGCGATCGTGGCAGCGATCTGGATCCGCCCCTTGAAATCGGGCAGGAATCTTCCCTCCTCCGGCTTGCCCGCCGGCCGGGAAAGCTGTACGAGCCAGATGAGTGACATAGCTCCCAGTATGACACCCAACCAAAAGGGGAAGAAACCGGCTCCCGGCCCCACCGGGGTGTAGTACTCCAACTCCCAGGCCTCCCACATCATATACCCTGACGCTGCCATGAATAGCAGCGCCGAAACCTGGTGTATCCGTAGCATGATCTCCGTCCTCCCCTGTGATTTGGACAGCCGCTGGCAACCGTTATCCCAGCGAAACGCCGGTCTCCTTACCGATGGCCAGCAGATCCTCAACTACCTTCTGCGGGAGCGGTATCCCCCGTTGCCTTCGCTCCCGTTCCTTGATGAATTCAAGCTCTCCGGGCAGATAGATTTCACTGACGCCCCGGGCTCTCGGTGCTCCTTTGATTTCCTCGCTGTACTCATCCATCCGCTGCTTAAATGCCACAACATCGTCGAAAACACCAACCTTTATTGCGAGAAATGCATGGCCGACACCGGCCAGGCCGGCCGCCGTATCGGTCCCTTTCACCCGTGGGCCAAAAGCGGAGTTGGCCAACACCCCGTGACAGCAGATCCACCATCAGCGTGATTCCGAACCCTTTGTAGCCGCCGACCGGCAGCAGGATGCCGTTGAGGGCCTCCTGCGGGTCCGTAGTCGGTTCGCCCTCCCTGTTGAGCGCCCACTCACGGGGAATGGTCGTCATCCCCCGATCTTTCGGGGCGCGCCCATTATTCCATTGACTCGCCGCCGCATCCCATTGTATCTGTTTTGCTCTGAACGACCTGTTCCGCAGCCGGCAGGGGGAAGCCCCTCCCGGGGGGCGGATAAGAAATGGGGGGACATACCTATGTCGGGAAGGAAGATGCGGGCGATTGCAGGCGTTGTGTTCTGGACTGCAGTCATGACCGGGGCGGCCGTTGCGGCGGGAACGGGCGGGGTGACATACGAGAACCGGGTGCAGGGGATCCTTGCCGACTATTGCCTCTCCTGTCACGGCAGCGACGCGCCCACCATGGAGGCCTTCAAGAAGGACCAGGAGGGGTTCAAGAAGGCCGGGAAAGGCCCGCGGATGGACACCTACAGCCACCTGATGGTCATGGTGACCGGATCGGACACCGGCGCCTTGATGCGGAGGCTCGACGACGGCAAGGCTGCCCAGGACGGCAAACCCGGGAACATGTACGCCTACCTGGGGAAGACGGCAGGGGAGCGGTCTGAGAACCTGCGGGTAATCAAGGAATGGGTCGGCGGCTGGACCCTGAAGCGAAAAAAAGACATCAGCCAAGAAGAGCTGAAGGCGATCAAGGCCGCCGAGCGATAAGCCGGCCGGTGCAGTCGACCCGCAGGCGGCGATCGGGGCGGGCGAGAGGAACGTTGACACCCCTGCGGCGATGGTGTAAGGAGTTCGGGCGAGGAACCGGCCATGCAGAAGATCGCACCATCAATCCTTTCGGCGGACGGAAGCAGACTCGGCGAGGAGATCGCGGCCGTTGAGGCGGCGGGAGCGGACCTGCTGCACATCGACATCATGGACGGCCACTTCGTCCCCAACCTCACCATCGGACCGGGGCTGGTCGCCTCGCTGCGGCACCGGACCCGCCTCCCCTTCGACGTCCATCTGATGATCGAGAACCCCGAGAGGTACATCGACGAGTTCGCCAAAGCGGGGAGCGACTGGATCACCGTCCACGTGGAGGCGGCGGTCCACCTCCATAGGATCGTCCACCTGATCCGCGAGAAGGGGGTCCGGGCCGGGGTCTCCCTCAACCCGGCGACGCCGCTTTCCCTGGTGGAGCCGATCCTTCCCGAAATCGACCTGCTGCTCATCATGACCGTCAACCCCGGGTTCGGGGGGCAAAAATTCATCGCCGGGATGCTCCCGAAGATCGCCGCGGCCAAGCGGCTGATCCGGGAGGCCGCCCCGGAGGTCCTGATCGAAGTGGACGGCGGTGTCACGCTGAAGAACATCCGCTCGATCGCCGACGCCGGCGCGGACATGCTCGTGGCCGGCTCCTCGGTGTTCGGAAGCGGAGACTACGCCGAAACGATCGGGGCGATGAAGTCGCTCCTGGCGGCCCCAACCGTCACCGTCTGACCCGCACGTCATGCAGCCATTCCGGCGAATCCCGGATCGGAGTCCGGGACGGGCGCCGCAGTCCAGGCGCCGTCCCGGCGCAGGCCGGGAGCAACGACCCTCGAGCTGGTTGCCGGCCCCCGGAGTGCGTCCGGGGTGCACGGCGTGACACCCTGTTTGAAATGTGTGTGGCCATGTAGCGGAGGTGATGAGATGCTCCAGGATGTCCTTCTGAGCCCAGAAGAGATCGCCCTGAAGGCGGAGGTGCGCCGGTTCGTCAAGGAGGAGGTGCCTTCCGAGCTGCTCAAACGGATGGACCGCGACGAGATCACCTACCCCCGCCAGTTCGTCAAGGCGCTCGGCGAGCGCAACCTCCTGGGCCTGCGTTTCCCCAAAGCGGAGGGGGGACGCGGTATGGGCTGGGCGGCCGAGATCGCGGCCCTCGAGGAGGTGGGGGTCCTGGGCACGGCCCTGGGCTGCGCCTTCTCGATGCCCTCGATCGTGGGCCAGGCCCTCCACTCCTTCGGGACACCCGACCAGAAACAGAAATTCCTTCAGCCCCTGCTCCGGGGGGAGCTGATCTCCGCCGAGGCCCTCACCGAGCCCCGGGGGGGCTCGGACTTCTTCGGGGCCACGACCCGGGCGGAGCTGAAGGACGGCTGGTTCACCGTGCGGGGGCAGAAACGGTTCGTCGTCGCCGCCGACGGGGCGGACTTCTTCATCGTCTACTGCAACACCGACCCCCAGGGGAAGCCCCACGAACGGATCAGCCTGCTATTGATCGAAAAAGAGCGGCCGGGCGTCGAGGTAAAGTACCTGTACAAGCTGATGGGGACCCGGGGGGGCGGGACGGGGAGGCTGATCTTCCAGGACGTCAAGGTCCCCGAGGCGAACCTGATCGGCGGGCTCAACCAGGGGGCGCAGATCTTCAACACGATGATGGTCCCCGAGCGGCTCACCTCGGCCGGGGGGTCACTCGGGATGGCCCGCGCCGCCCTCGAGGTCGCCGTCCGCTATTCCGACCGGAGGAAGGCCTTCGGCCAGAAGATCCGGAACTTCGAGGGGGTGAGCTTCAAGGTGGCCGACGCGATCACCAGCCTCGACGCGGCCCGGGCGCTCACCATCGCCGCGGGCAGGAGCGTCGACGCGGGGCAACCCGCGGCACGGCGGCTCGTCAGCGAGGCGAAGAAGTTCGCCACCGACACGGCCTGGGGCGTCTGCAACCTGGCCATGCAGATCGTCGGCGGGATCGGCTACACCAACGTCTACCCGGTGGAGAAGATGCTCCGCGACACCCGTCTGATCCAGATCTGGACCGGGACGAACGAGATCATGAACCTTCTCATCCAGCACGAGTACTACCGCGAACTCCTGGGCGACCCCTCCCCGGGCAGGATGATCGAGGCCGACGCCGAGGAGGCAGCCCAGGACGACGAGAAGGTGTACGAGGACGGCGAGATGTGGACCAAGGGGTGGTAGCGGCAGGGGGGAGACTGCGGCCAGGGGCCGGGGCGGCGGCCGGGCAACGACAAACGGGGGAGGAAGGCATGGACAAAGCAGTGGCGGTTCTCGGGGCCGGGGCGATCGGCAGCAGCGCCGGCGCCGATCTGACCCGGGCGGGTCTGGACGTGACGATCATCGACCAGTGGCCTGCGCACGTCGAAGCCATGAAGGCCGACGGCCTGCGGGTGAAGCGCAAGGACGGCGATTTCACCATCCCTGTCCGGGCCCTCCATCTCTGCGAGCTGGCGTCCTCCAATCGGGATTTCGCCATCGTGCTGCTGGCTGCCAAGTCGAACGATACCCGCTGGCTCGCGGAACTGATCAAGCCCTACCTCCGCGAAGACGGCGTGCTGGTGGGTCTGCAGAACGGGATGAACGACGACGCGATCGCCTCGATCGTCGGCCGCGGCCGCACGGTGGGCTGCGTCGTCGAACTGCAGGCGGAGCTGTTCACCCCCGGGCAGATCCAGCGAAACACGACCCACGCGGGGACGTGGTTCGCCGTGGGCGAGCTCGACGGAGCGCTCACGGAGCGCGTCCGCGAGGTCGCCCACCTCATGGGCAAGGTCGGGCGGTGCGATGTGACCGATAACATCACCGGTGCGAAGTGGACGAAGCTCATCGCCAACATCATGACCCAGGCGCCGTTCGGGCTGTTCGGCCTCAGAAACTACGAGGCGATGGCCCTGCCCGGCATGCATGAAATCTCCGTACGGCTCGGCAGGGAGGCGCTCGCGGTCGGAACGGCCCTCGGGTACCGCATCGAACCGGTGTTCGGGTTGACGGCCGACCAATTCTCCGGCTCCAGCGACGAGAACCTGGTAACGGCCATGAAGACGCTGATGAGCCACGTCGGCGGGGGACGCACCGCCCCGATCCACGACCACCTCAAGGGCCGCCGGAGCGAGATGGCGTTCATCCCCGGTTTGGTGTCGGACAAGGGGCGGGAGCTGGGCATTCCGACCCCCTGCAACGACGCGATCGTCGAACTGGACCGGCAGATCAACCGGGGCGAGCTGAAGATGGACCCCGCCAACCTTGAACGGCTCAAGGCCATGCTGCCGGCGGCCTAAGCGCCTGCCCGGTCTTGCAGGGGAAAGGGACGGACAGGCCGTAACGAAGGAGGGAACCCCATGCACAGACACCTGCTCCGCACGGTCATGGCGATCTCGGTCGCGGTCGGCATCGGCATCGCCGACGCCGGCTCCGCGGCGTACCCCGAACGCCCGGTCCGCATCGTCGCCGCATCCGCCCCGGGCGGGGGCACCGACATCATCGCCCGCCTGCTGGCGAACAAGCTGTCCGAGGTGTTAAAACAGCAGGCCATCGTCGACAACCGGGCCGGCGGCGGCGGCCAGATCGCCACCGACACGGTCGCCAAGGCGGCGCCCGACGGCTACACGCTGCTGGTGCAGGGCAACGGCATCTCCTACACGACGTACCTGTACAAGAAACTCCCCTTCGATGTGAAGCGCGACGTCGTCGCGGTAACGATGGTCGGCAGCCAGCCCTTTGTGCTCGCCGTCCACCCCTCCGTGCCGGCAACGTCGATTGCCGAACTGGTGCAGCTGGCCAAGGCGAAACCCGGGGAATTGCGTTTCTCCTCGGGCGGCATCGGCGGCTCCTCGCACCTCGGAACGGAGCTGCTGCGCTACCGCGCCGGCGTGGACATGCTGCACGTGCCGTACAAAGGCACGGGCCCCGGCGTCACGGCGATCCTGAACAGGGAGGTGCATCTGGGGATGGCCGGCGTCGGCACGGTGCTGCCGCACAGCCAGGGCGGCAAACTCCGCGCGCTGGCCGTCACCGGCGCCAAACGCAGCCCCGCGGCGCCCGACCTGCCGACGATCGCGGAAAACGGCCTGCCCGGGTATGCCTACGATGTGTGGTACGGGCTGTTCGCACCGGCGAACACACCCCGGGACGTGCTCGCCCGGATCAATGCCGCCGCCACCGAGGCGCTGCGCGACCCCGAAACGGTGAAGCGGTTCGCTGCCGCCGGCGTGGACGTGATGGGCGGCGGCGTGGAGGAGTCCAACCGGTACCTGCGGACGGAAATGGCCACCTGGGAAAAGGTCATCCGGGAGGCGGGAATCCGGGCCGACTGAGTCCGGCCGGCGTTCGCGCTTCTCCCCCCGATCGGGGCGGCCGCCGAAGAGGCCGGCCTAGACGACGAGCAGGTCCGCAGGAACGGCGGGAGGCGCACCGGCATCCGTCGCGCGTACCGGAAAGGAAGGAGGGAAACACGTGCCCTGGATTGACAGCTTTCACCCCCGGCGGTTCGGGCCGCCGGGGTTCCACAACAGGCCCTTCGGCATCAGGGAACTCGACGGAACCGCCGCCGACATCTACCGGGTGCTGCCCACCTACCGGCGGATCAGCCAGAAGCGCAACACCCTGATGCAGCCCGAATGGCGGCAGGACCTGCCCGGCCATACCGAGCAGGACCGGACCGCCAAGGCGATCAGACTGGTGAAGCGGGGGGCGAACGGCTACTCGCTTTTGGACTGGGGCTTCATGACCGCCGCCGACGCCAACCTCCAGGCCAGCCGCACCGGCAACAATGTCCCCAACCGCGGCGCCAGCTCCTGGGGGGTCCTGGGCATGGGCCACCCGGAGGAGCTTCCCCGCTGGGAAGCGGACCCCCGGGAGAACGCAGCCATCGTCAAGCGCATGGGCTATCTTTTCGGCGCCGACCAGGTGGGCGTCGCGCTGCTCGACCGCCGGTGGGTCTACTCCCACTACTTCGTGAAACAGACCGGCGCCGAGATCCCGATCCGTTTCTCCGACGAGCCGGGCTACGAGCACATCGAACGGCCGGTCCAACTGGCGGACGGAACCCAGGTCATCCCCCGGAACATGAAATACGTCATCGTCTTCATCCATGAGATGAACCGCGACGGCATCAGCATGGCCCCCACGCTGTTCGCCCATGCCACTACCCGCACGACCTATTCGAAGATCGCCTTCATCACCGCGAGCATGGCCGAGTTCCTGCGGGGCCTGGGGTACAACGCCATCGCCAGCGCCAACGAGACCGCCCTCAATACGCCCCTGGCCATCGACGCCGGCCTGGGGCAGCTCTCGCGCCAGGCGAAGCTGATCAACCCGACCTACGGGCCGCGCTGCCGCATCTCCAAGGTCTTCACGGACATGCCCCTTAGTGCGGACAGGCCCATCGACTTCGGCGTCACCGGTTTCTGCAACATCTGCCTGAAGTGCGCCCGCGCCTGCCCCCGCCATTGCATCCCCACGGGGCCGCCCAGCTACGAGCCGAAGGGTGATTACAGCCACGACGCCGTGCTCCAGTGGCAGCTGGACCACATGAAATGCCGCGAGTACTTCACTGCCGTCGGCACCAACTGCGGCCTCTGTCTCGTCGCCTGCCCCTACAACAAGCCGCCCCACTGGGGCCACTGGTTCGTATCGTCGCTGATCGCGACAACGCCGCTGTTCAACAGGTTCCTGCTCTGGATGGACGACCGGCTGGGCTATGGAAAACGCAGGAGCGCCAACGAGTTCTGGGCGAGGGTCCGGAGCGGCACGCTGTAGGAGCGGTTGAAAGGAGGGAAGGGCAACTCCCCCCGTGCGGGCGCGAACCCCGCCGCAGGCTGCGGACGGACCTCATGCCCCCAACCGGTTCTTTTGCTTGACAACCTCCTGCCGAGAATCTAAGATTCCGGGTCCTATGAGCGGCGCTTGCGAGTCAGGGCGTTTCTCGCTGCCCGGGCGCCTTCAGGAACGCAATTCCCGACGGAGGTCCACCTTCATGCCCGACTTCACCCGCTGTCCCGTCATCGACAACCACGCCCATGTCCTCGAACCGGAAAAGGCAGCCCTGGAACCGATCTGGCTCGCCCGGGAATTCTTCCACGGCATCGCCGATATCCCCACCGCCGGCGTCGCCAAGAGCAAACTCTGGGGCGCCAGCGATGAACTTCTTCTCCACTTCCCCCACATGGGCGTCGTGTTGACCGCGGTCTGCCAGCTTGCGAAGCTGTTCGGCTGCGAACCCACGCTCGAGGCGGTCACCGCCGAGCGGAACCGCCGGACCGCGGCAACGGGGCTCGCCGGCTACGCGAAGATGCTGTACGACGATGCCCGGATCGTCTGCTCGATTATGGACTCGAACCTCCCGATCGGCGATCCGATCCTCGACCTGACCCCGGGCCGGAAACTGCGGCTCCTTCAGATGGACCCGCTCCTCCAGAAGCTGCTGGGGACGAGCGGCTCCTACGCCGAACTCCTGCGGCTGTTCCAGGCGGCGGTCGAAAAGGCGATCCGCGAAGACGGGTTCGTGGGGATCAAATCCCACCTGGGCGAGTTGGTCGGCTTCGGGTTCCCGCCCGTGGAGGCGGACGAGGCCGAGCGGATCCATGGAGCCGCCGCGGCAGGAGACGGGGAGGCGTTCAAGAAGCTCTACATGGCCGTTTGGCTGGCGACCATGCTCCAGGCCCAGGAGATCGGGTTTCCGATTCACATCCATACCGGGATTACCGGCGGCCTCTGGAACGGCTCGGTCGCGCAGTGCGACCCCTTCCTGCTGGTCCCGATTCTCCGGCAGCCCCGGTTCCTCAAGACCCGGCTGATCCTCCTCCACGCGGGGCATCCCTGGATGCAGCACGCCGGCATGATGGCCCATACCTTTCCCCACGTCTGGGTGGACATCGGCTGGACCACCCCCTGGGCCTCCCAGCGGATCGTCGAGGTGTACCGCGACGTGCTCGGGCTGACCCCGCTGTCCAAGCTGGTGATCGGCAGCGGAGGCCACGGCTCTCCCGAAGTCTCCTGGCTGGCTGCCAAACTCGCGCAGATAGCCCTGGGCGAGGTGCTGACCGACTCGGTCCGCCTGGGGCTCATGGCCGAAAAGGACGCCGAACGGACGGGGCGGATGATCCTCCATGACAACGCCGCCCGGCTGTACGGCCTGAAATCGTGACCGCGTCCAAGGGATCAACCTACCGGGCGATCATCGCTCCTTTGAAGCGGGCGCTGCCGAGGCGGCCGCGCGGATACGGAGGACCTCCTCGGCCTCAGCCACGATCCGGTCCACCACCTCCCTGACCGTGGGCTCGTCGCGGATCAGCCCCGTCGCCTGCCCCACCGGCAGGACGCCGGAGGCCATGTCTCCCTCCTCGGTGGCGATGCGGATCGCCTTGAAGGCGTTGGCCATGAAGGCCAGCTGCCGGGCGTTCTTCCACCCCGAGGCCAGCACCCCGAGGAAGAGCTTCAGGTAGGGCATGCCGAGCTGCGCGGCGATCTCCCGGGAGTTTACCAAAGCCGCCGGGAGGTTGAGGCCGCGGCGAATCGCCCGGCGGGCGGCGTCGGTCTTCATCACCCGGCAGGGGATCCCGTCGAAGCGCGTCGAGTAGAGCGTGTCCATGACCCCCTTCTCGATCGACAGCCCCTTGTAGCGGTCGTGGAGCGGGCTCTCCCGGGTCGTCATGAACCGGCTCCCCATGGCCACCCCTTCCGCCCCGAGGACCAGGGCCGCCGCCAATCCCCTCCCGTCGGCGATCCCGCCGGCGGCGATCACCGGGATTGCGAGGGCGTCGGCCAGGGTGGGGATGAGGCAGAAGGTGGTGATCTCCTCCCCGTGGGCGGCCGCCTCGTGGCCGGTGGCGATCACCCCGTCGGATCCGTAGTCCTGGGCGCGGCGGGCGTGCCGCTCGTTGACCACCGTGGCGATCACCTTCCCGCCGTATTTGTGGGCCTCCTTGACGATCCAGTCGCCCTTGCCGAGGGAAAAATTGATCACCGGCACCTGTTCCTCCAGGAGGACCCGGGCGTTATCCGCGGCCCCCGGGAACAGCAGGGTGGCGTTGGCCCCGAAGGGCTTGGCGGTGAGGCTCCGGATCTCCCGGATCGCCTCCCGGGTCCGCCGGGCGTCCAGCGGGCCCGTGGCCAGGATCCCGAGGCCGCCCGCGTTGGAGACGGCGGCCACCATCTTCGGGACGCTGATCCAGCTCATCCCGGACAGAACGATGGGGTACTCGATGCCGAACAGCTCGGTGATACGTGTCTTCACAGGCGCCCTCCCTCTCTAGCCGGTTGTGCGTGCACAGCGATCCAGGCTTCCCGAAAAATCGGTTTCTGTCCTTATTTATCTATCTATCTATTCTGGAGGTACCTGCCGATCGTCATGATCTCCGCCTCCTTGGTCCCCTCGTACAGCTCGAGGATCTTGGCGTCGCGGTACCACTTCTGGACGGGGTACTCCTCGATGTACCCGTACCCCCCGTGGAGCTCCACGGCGTAGTTGGCGCAGAACACGGCGGTCTCCCCGCCGAAGAACTTTGCCATCGCCGCGAGGGTGTAGTCGGGCCGCCCCGCGTCGATCAGCCAGGCCGCCTTGTACACCAGCCCCCGCAGGGCCTCGATCCGGATCGCCATCTCGGTGAGCTTCTTCTGGGTGAGCTGGTAGGCGCCCAGCGGCTGGCCGAAGGCGGTCCGCTCCTTTACGTACCGGACGCTCGTCTCGAGGCAGGCCTCGGAGAGCCCCAGGGCCTGGGCCGCGACCATCACGCGGGTCGTATCGAAGAAGTGCATCAGCTCGCGGAACCCGTTCCCTTCCTGCCCGACGAGGTTCGCCTGGGGGACCCGGCAGTCCTCGAAGGCGATCTCCGCCGTGTCGCTCGCCCGGATCCCGAGCTTCCCGTGGATCTTGGTCCGGGTGATCCCCGGGGTGTCCGCCGGGACGATGATCAGGCTGAAGCTGTTGTGCTTCTTCTGATCGGGGTTGGTGATGCACTGCGCCACCATGAAGTCGCAGACGGTGCCGTTGGTGATGAACGTCTTGCTGCCGTTGATCACGTAATCGCTGCCGTCCTTGACCGCACGGGTCTTGTACCCGGCCACGTCGGTCCCGGCGTTGGGCTCCGTGAAGGCCCCGGCGCACACCTTCTCGCCCCCGCAGACCGGGGGAAGCCAGGTCTGCTTCTGCTGGTCGCTCCCGTACTGGAAGATCGCCTCGCAGCCGAAGGTCGCCGCCGTAACGTTCAGGGCGATCCCCATGTCCACCCGGGAGAGCTCTTCGGTGATGATCGAGTTCCCGACGCATCCCGCCCCGGCGCCGCCGTACTCCTCGGGCACCCAGGCGCCGACGAGCCCCTGAGCCGCCGCCTTCCGCCGGATCTCCGGGGTGTACTTCTCCTGTTCGTCGCAGGCCTGCGAAACGCCGGCGAGGTTGTCGCGGGCGAACCGGTACGCCATGTCCTGCAACATCCGCTGTTCCTCGGTCAGTTCGAAATCCATGTGCATCCTCCCTTCGTGACCAAAAAACGACCACCGCCGCCCTTGCGGAGGCGACAGGTCCACCCGCTTCGAAGGCCTGCCCGGTACCGCACCTTCCCTGGAGAGAACAGTCGCCTTACCGATCCTTTCGGTTGTTAAATTGAAACCTGCTTTGGTATAGTACGCGAGAAAAACTGACTTCGGCCGACAGCCCGACGGGAAGGATCTATAGCACATTCCCCCCCCCGGCGGCAACGACTTCCTGCGGAGGCCGCCCATGCACATCATCGTCGACGGTTACAACCTGATCCGTCAATCGGACGTTCTGCGGGGGTATGAGCGACAGAGCCTGGAAGCGGGCAGAACGGCCCTCATCCGCGTCCTGGCCTTGTATAAACGATCGCGCGGACACCGGATCACCGTGGTCTTCGACGGCTGGGAGGGGGGCTCGCCGCAGGAGGAGCGGGACCTGGCCGGCGGGGTGGCGATCATCTACTCCCGCCTCGGGGAGAAGGCCGACGAGGTGATCAAGCGACTCGTCGCGGCAGCCAGCGAAGAGATCCTGGTGGTGAGCTCCGACCGGGAGATCGCCACGTTCGCCGCCCGCCGCGGCAAGGGGGCCATCGCTTCCCCCGAATTCGCCGCCCGGCTCGACCGACTCGCCGCTTCGCCTCCGCCGGGCGCCGCCGACATCGAGGCGGAAGCGGGCGACGAGGACGACGATCGCAGGGGCGCCGAGAAGAAGAAGGGGCCCAGCCGGCGGCTCTCCAAGCAGAAACGGACGCAACTCGCCCGGATCAGAAAATTGTGATCGCCGTTACCCGGTCCCACAGGCCCTGATCAGGAACCGCTCCAGCAGGAGGACCGGCTCTTTGCCCGTCGTCTTCAGGGCCAGGTCGGTGTGGAGGAGCATCTCCAGGTAGCCGGCCAGCTCATCCCGGGAGAACCTGCCCGCGTTCCGCAGGGCCTGATAGACGACGAAGGGGTGCTGCGCGCACAGGGCGATCCCCTCCCCGCCGTCGCCGGCCAGCCGCCGCACGGCGGGATACAGGGCCTTCTGAAACCTGCCGTAATCCATGTCCGCGCCGAAGGTCCCGAGCTTCCCCGAGGCGATCAGGAGCTTCGCCTGGAACAGAAACCGGATTTCCCGGGTGATCATCGACAGGATCATCAGGGGGTGGAGCCCCTGGTCGATCAGCTCGTGCAGGGTCTTCAGGGCCGACCCCAGGCTCCGCCCGGAGAGCGCCGCGGTCAGCGCGAACACGGTGTCCTCCTTCGTCTTGCCGATGAGCGTCTCCACGTCCGCCGCCTCGATCTGCGGCCGAGAGCCGGTGTAGGTGATCAGCATGTCGATCGCCCCGAGGGATTCCCGGAGGTCGAACCCGGTCTTTCTCCCCAAGGCGGACCAGGCCTCCGCCGAGAGCCGTTTCCCGCTTCTGGCCAGCGGTTCGGTGGCCATCTCCCGGAGGGCCTGCTGCTGCCTCGTCTCCCCCTTCGCCCGCGTAAAGGTCACGACCCTGCCCGCCTGCGCGATCGTCTTGTACAGCTTCTTCCGCCGGTCCACCGCCTCCGCGGTCAGGATCAGGACGTTCCCCGCGGGCATACCCCCGGTGAGCGTCCGCTCCAGGCGGTCGCTCTCCTCCGGCCGCTCCTTCCCGGCAGGGGCGGGGTAGCTCGCGGCGATCTCCAGGGCCTTGGGAAGCCAGGTTTCCCGTCCGACCCCGCCGTCATCCGGGACGGCACGCTTCCAGAGGTCGTCGTCGATCTTTTGCCAGCCGCCGTCCCGGAGGTCGTCGAGATGGAGTCCCGTGATCTGGAGGAATTGGCGGAAATCGGCCGCCGCCCGGGCGGGGTCTGCGGCGAGACGCTCCCGGATCCGGCCGATCAGCGGGGCAAGGACATTTTTCGACTGGAAGAGCCGGGTGTCGCGGACGATGACCACCTTACGTCCGGGCAAGAGCGGCGGGGTGATCAGGGATTCGCAGAGCGAGTCCACATCCTCGCGTTCGCCGTCGAGCACAAACAGGTTCAGTTCCCGGTCCCGCGGGTCGGGGATGAGGAGCGCCGTTATCTTTTCGAGGGCGTCTTTCAGCAGAAACTCTTCGTCGCCGGCCAGCAGGTAGCAGGGTGCGCTCGCCCCCCGCTGCAACTCCCCGAGGACCGCGGCGAGGGAATCTCCCCGCCCCGTATCGTCGTCGTGAACCGCCATCGGCTCGAACCCTTCTTCCTACAGGATGACGAACTTCTGGATGTGCCGCACCACCTCGGCGGGATCGTCGATGATCTGGAATGAGTCGAGGTCTTCGGGAGAGATGTTCTGGGTGGTCAGCATCGTCGTTTTCAGCCAGTCGACGAGCCCCTGCCAGTACTCGCTCCCCATCAGGATGACCGGGAAGGGTTTGATCCGTTTGGTCTGGATGAGGGTCAGGGCCTCGAACAGCTCGTCCAGCGTCCCGAACCCGCCGGGCATGATGACGTAGGCCATGGCGTACTTGACGAACATCACCTTCCGGATGAAGAAATACTTGTAATCGATGCTGATGTTGGCGTAGGGGTTCGGCACCTGCTCCAGCGGGAGTTTGATGTTCATCCCCACCGACTGGCCGCCGGCCTCGGCCGCCCCCTTGTTGGCGGCCTCCATGATCCCGGGGCCGCCGCCGGTAATGACGCCGAACCCTTTTGCCGCCAGGAGCCTGGCCAGCGCCTCCGCCTTCTGGTAGTAGGGATCGCCCGGGAGGGTCCGCGCCGACCCGAAGATGCTCACGGCGTGGCCGACCCCGGAGAGGGTCTCGACGGCGTCGACGAACTCCGCCATGATGCGGAAGATGCGCCAGGATTCCTCCATCGACAGGGCATCCACGACAAACTGGCTCTTCTCATCCATCGCTTTACCTCAGCGTAAACCCGGATACCGCTGCGGAAGGATCGGCAGCCCGGTACCGCCGGGCCGGGAGATGTCCGCGCCCCCCTGCGGGGATCGGGATGCCCGCCCGCTGCGGATCGCTGCGCGGAGCACTGCCCGGAGGCGCGCCGGTCAGCCGGCCCGCGTTCCGGTCGATGAAGATTCCCGTTAGGAGACCCGGCGGCGCTGCACCTTGGCCAGGCGACGGCGTGCCTCGATGGTCTTCCGCTTCTTCTTCACCGACGGCTTCTCGTAGGCCCGCCGCAGTTTCAGCTCCTTGAACAGGCCGCTCTTGGAGAGCTTGTTCTTGAGGATCTTCAAAGCCTTTTCCACGTCGTTGTCGAATACTTTTACTTCCAAATCGCTCCTCCCTTTCCTTTATCTCACGGTTTATGTACTTCCTCGTTCGCCTAGATCATTTTCCGCGGCGCCCCTTCCCGGGCAGGTCCCGGCCGCGGTGAAAAACCGGCGCAAAAAAAGGGCAGTACGGCGAAACAAACGGAAATGGTTCGTGCCGTATACTACCCTTACTGTACGCCTATGTTAGACCACGCTCCTTACTCGGTGAGGATGCTGCGCAGTGCCTCTGCAAATTCGTTGTTTTCTTCAGGGGTTCCGACGGTGACGCGCATGAAGCCCTTGAGCCGTCCCGGGGCATTGAAGTTCTTGATCAGGATGCCCCGCTCCTTGAGTCCGGTATATACGCGATCCGCATCGAAATCGCAACTAAAAAATACAAAATTCGCATCGGTCGGCCGGACCCGGATGCCCGGCAGCGTTTCCATGGCCGTGGTGAGCTCACCCCGCCACCGGCGAATCTTCGCCGCCTGCTCCAGAAAGGCCTCCTCTTCGTCGAGGTAGAACCCGGCGGCCGCCTGCGACAGGGAGTTGAGGTTGTAGGGAAGCCGCACCTTGTTGAGCTCCCGGACCAGGGGCGCCGGACCGATCAGGAGCCCGATCCGCATCGCCGCGAGGCCCACCTTGGAAAGCGTCCTCAGGATGACCAGGTTTTCCCTGCGGCCGAGCTCGGGCAGGAAGGTCTGCTGGGCGAAATGGAAATAGGCCTCATCCACGACGACGATCCCGGCAGCCTCCCGGAGGAGGGAGCCGATCCGCTCGGCGCTGAAGCAGTTGGCCGTCGGGTTGTTGGGATAGGCGAGGAAGGTCAGGGCGGGCGGCTGCGCGCCTGCCTGTGCCCGCATCGCCGCCAGGTCGAGGTCGAAGCTGTCGTCGAGGGGGACCTCGGCGACCCGGAAGCCCGCGTTCAGCGCGGTGATCCGGTACATGGCGAAGGTGGGCGTCGGGATCATCACCCCGGCCCCGGGCCGCGCCAAGGCCGTGCAGAGGACCTGGATCAGCTCGTCCGAGCCGTTGCCGAGCATCACCTGATCCGCCCCCACGCCGAAGGCGCGGGCGAACCGGGCGGCCAGCGCGACGGACCCGGCCTCGGGGTACCGGTTCAGTTCGACGGCCGCCAGTCGCGCCGCGAACCGCGGACGGAGCTCGGCGGGCATGGCCAGCGGGTTTTCGTTCGCATCCAGCTTGATCCGGCAGGATGCGGGGTCCACCGCATAGGCCTTCTGGCCGAGAACCTCTTGCTTGATCAACGCCCGGATGTCCATCAACCGTCCCCCTCCCCGTCCCGGGTTTTGCCGCCCTGCCTGTCCGCGAGCAGGTCGCGGGTGAGCCGCTCCTCCGCGGGCGTCAGCGTCCCTTCGTGAAACCGGATGCCCAGCCGCTCGGCAAAGGCATCGCGCAGCGCCCGGCAGAGCAGCGCTTCGTCCACCTCGGGACCGGCGTGCTCGCCCACCGCGGTCACCGCAGCGCGCAACCGCTCGAGCTTCCGGCCGGGATCCCCGGGGGAACGCATCACGGCACAGCTCCGGACGGGATCGAACTCCATCAGGAGCGCCCCGTGCTGCAGGAAGACGCCGCCCGATCTCACCTGGGCCGACCCGCAGATCTTCCGTCCTTCCACGAGGAGTTCATACCGGGAGGAAACGGCAAAGCAGGAGGCGCCGAACGACCCCTCCGCCGCCCCCCTTCCCACCTGATCGCTTTCGGCCCGGATGCCCACGCGGGCGAGGCCCCCGACGATGCAGTCGCTGATGAGGCGGTACGTGGCGAGGATATCCGGCGTGAAGAGGGGCACATCGTCGCCGGCGACGACGGCGTAGGTCAGCTCCCGATCGTGGAGGACCGCCTTGCCGCCGGTCGGCCGCCGGACGATCTCGATGCCGAGCCGCCGGCAGGCGGCCGCATCGATCTCCCGCCCGGCGTCCTGAAAGCGGCCGAGGGAGACTGCCGGGGCCTGCCATCCGTAGAAGCGCAGCGTCGGCGGACCGGTGGTGCGGACCCGCTCCCGAAAAATCGCCTCATCGATGGCCATGTTCTCCGCGGCGCCTCCCCTGCGAAAGGGAAGCAGTCTCCATGCCTCCACCGGGGATTCAGTCGACCTCCGTTTCCTCGATCACGAAGTCCTGGTATCCCCTCGTGTCCAGGAGGTCTTCCAGTTCCTCCGGATCGTCCATATCCACGATGATCATCCAGCCCGTGTCGTGGGGATCGCTGTTGACGATGCCGATGTCGTCGGTGATGTCCTCGTTGATGCTGATGACCGTCCCGCTGATCGGCGAGATCAGCTCGACGACCGCCTTCGCCGATTCGATGCTGCCGAAGGGCTCGTCGCGCTCCAGGTACGCATCCACCTCGGGGAGGTCGAGCGAAATGATCTCTCCCAATTTTTCCTGCGCATGGTCCGTGATCCCGATCGTGGCCAGATCGCCCTCTACCCTGACCCAGATATGCTCCCGACTGTACAGCAGATCATCCGGAAATACCTTCATACGATATGCATCCTGTCCTTTTAGTCACAGCACTGTAAAGTCTTTGCTGCTCGGCGTCAAGCACTGAGCGCCCTGATCGGTCACCAGGACCGTATCTTCGATCCGTACGCCCCAAACGCCCGGGAGATAGATCCCCGGCTCGACGGTCACCACCATGCCGGCCTCAAGGAGTTCCTCCCTCCCGGCGGCGAGACGCGGCGGTTCGTGGACGTCGAGCCCCACGCCGTGGCCGGTGCCGTGGGTGAAATAGCTCTCCATCCCCGCCTCTGCGAGGCACTCCCGGGCGATGCGGTCGATCTCGCCGCAGGCGATCCCCGGCCTGATCGCCCCGATCGCCCGGTCATGGGCCTCCCGGACGAGCCGGTAGACCTCTTCCTGGCGGGCCGACGGCCGGCCCACCACATAGGTGCAGGTCTCGTCGGAGTGGTAGCCCCCCCAGACGGCGCCGTAGTCGACCTTGACGCAGTCGCCGTCCGCGATCGCCCGGCCCCCGGGTGTGGCGTGGGGAAGGGCCGAATTGGGCCCCGAGGCGATGATCGTGTCGAAGGAGACCCCCTCCGCCCCGCCGCGGCGCATCCGGTATTCCAGCTCGAGGGCGAGCTCCCGCTCCCGGACGCCCGGCCGGATCATATCCCGCACCGCCGCGAGCGCCTCGGCCGCGATCCGCGCCGCCTCCCGGATCAGGGCGATCTCCCGCTGATCCTTGACGGCCCGGAGCGTCTGGAGGGCCCCTGCGACCGGTTCGAGCCCCACCTCCGGGAGCCCTGCCTGAAGCCTGAGGTGTTCCTCCACAGTCAGGCTGGCCGCCTCGAACCCGATCCGTCCTACCCCGTGGCGGCCGGCAACCGCGGCTATCCCCTCGACGCGGCTGCGGAATTCGACAATCTCGATCCCGGGGGCCTCCCCCCGCGCCTGGGTCACGTACCTGCCGTCCACCAGGAGTTCAAGCCAGTCGGGACCCACCATGAGGGCGCCGTCGCCCCCGGTGAAACCGGTCAGGTACCGGATGTTCTTTTCATTCAGGATGAGCAGGGCCTCCGCAGCGGGAAACCCCAGCCGAAGCCGGCTCAGCCGCCGGTCATAGGGCGCCGGATCAGCTCGCATGGCCCTGCAACCTGCCCACGTTGTCGAGCCACCGCGAAAGCTTCCCGATGACGACCCTGCTGTGCCGCTCGGCCTCCTGCCGGTGGAGAGTCTCTTGCACCTCGGCGAGCAGTTGGACGGCCCTGTCGTTGCCGGGCTCCCGCCCCGCGATCGCGCCGAGGAGTTCCGCCGCTGCCCCGATATGGCCCTGGCGGATGTACAGCTCCGCGAGCGTCACCGTCTGGAAATCGGACGGCACTGCCGCGGCCCCTTCCGCAGCCGGTTCCGGCTCGGCAATCGCCCCCGGGGCGTCCTCCGGCGCCGGCGCCGTGTCGGTGTTGAGCGCCCGGTATCGCCCGAGCGCGGCCTCTGCCTTCTCCTCCAGCCCCAGGCTGCGGTAGGCGTCCCAGAGGGCGGCATAGACCCGCGAAAGGGCCGCCAGCGAGTGCTCCATATCCCGGAGGAGCGCTTCGGCCTCCTCCAGCCTCCCCTGCCGGATGCGGACGCGGCAGATCAGCCCCCGGGCGTCGAGGTCGCCGGGCATCCTGAGGAGCCGCGTCTCCGCTGCCGCGAGCGCCGTTTCATTGTCGCCGGCGGCAAGAAAGGCCTCCGTCTGTTCGCGGAACGCCTCCCGCTCCCGGAGCGCATCATCAGCCATGCTTCACCGTTTTTTGAAGCTTCTCCGCTCGGATTCCCCGCAGCGTGCTGCGGGGAGCGACTCGCTGCGGATTCAACATCTTCGGGCTGTTTTTCGTACCACCCTGTGAAACGGCATGAACGCTAACACAGCCCCGGAGAGCATGTCAAGGAGGAAAACCCCCGCTCATTTCCTGCCCAGACAGTCCGACTTTCCCTTGCCGTAGCCCTGGGTTTCCTCCTTCCGCAGGACGCCCCCCGCGAAGGTCAGGACGTACAGGAAATCGCTCTCCCCGCAGTTGTAGAACCACCGCTCCCCCTTCCGGCCGGCGCCGGGGGAGGCGTCCCGCGCCGCTGTCCTGTCCCTCTCCCTTTCCGCCTTGCCCGTCTTCGCCCGGGACCTTGTCCCGGCCCCCTCCTTGTAGGTGGGCGGACCGCATTCCAGCAGGACCTTCCCGGTCGTGTCCCCGACCCGCACGAGGCCGCTGCCGCACCGAAAGGCCAGCGCATCGCCCCCCAGGGCCGCGGTCAGGAAGGCCGCAATGCCCATAGCCGCTACGATCGTTCCCATCAGAGCACCTCCCCTGGTTGAAGAAACACCCCGAAAGAAAAACGGGGGCGGCCCGCGCCGCCCCCGTCACTCAGCGATCATCCGCCCTGCGCAGGATCAGGGCGCGACGCAGATCTGCGTCGTCTGCGGCGACTCGGTGCCCACGCCGTTGACGGTGGACACGGTGTAGCAGTAGGAAGTGCCCACGACAACCGCCGCATCGTTCGTTGTTAACGTCGCGGGGGGTGGCGGGGCTGCTGGCTCGGCCACGGCCCGCAGGAGCACATACGCTGCGGCGCCCGTCTTCTTGTAGACGTTGTAGTAGGCGGCCCCTGCCATGCGATTCCAGGTGAGGTCGAACGAAACACCTGAGGGTGCCACGGTAAAGCCCGTCGGCGTCAGCGGCACACCACCCGCCTGCGTGGTGGCGCAGACCTGGGCCGATTTCACCGACTCCCCGCTCGAGGCGTTGAAGCTGCTCACGGCGTAGCAGTAGAGCGTATTGGGCGTCAGCCCCGCATCCGTGTAGGGCGAAGCATTGACCGATGCCAGCGCCGAGACAGCGGCATCGCGGTAGATGCGGTACCCGGTCGCCCCGGCAGCGGCGGTCCAGGAGATCTGGATCTGAGTCGCGGACATCGCCGTGGCCGAAACGTTCGTCGGCGCGGCCGGCGGCGCGGCGGCAGTGGTCACGCAGGCGGGGTCCGATTTTGCCGATTCATCGCCGGCAGTGCTGACCGCGGCGACGGTGTAGCAGTAGGTCGTGTTGCCGAACACCGAGGTATCGGTCACCGTCGTCGCCGTCGGGGTGAACAGCGGGACCGTCGCCCCGTCCCGGTAGATGCGGTAGCTGGCGGCGCCCGCGGATGCGCCCCAGGTCAGCCGGACCTGCGGCCCGGCCAGAAGCTGCGCCGCGAGCCCCGTCGGGGTCGGCGGCGGCGCGGCGCCGGTGACGACGCACACCTGCGACGATTTCGCCGATTCGTTGCCCGCCCCGTCCAGGGCGGCAACGGCGTAACAGTAGCCGGTGCTCGCGGCAACGGTGATATCCGTGACGGTGGCGGTCGAGGCTATCAGTGCGGCGACCCCGTTGCGGTATACCCGATAGCCCACGGCGCCGCCCACGGCGCCCCAGTTCAGCCGGACCTGGGGGCCCGGCAGCACCGTTGCGGTGAGCCCGGTCGGGGCTACGGGCACCACCCCGCCGGTGGACGTGCAGACCGGGGTCGACTGGGCAGACTCGTTGCCCGAGACGTCCACGGCGGTGATGGTGTAGCAGTACCCGGTCTTGGGCTCCAGGTCGATGGTGCCGCCGGTATCGATCACGGTCGACGCCGGGGCGGCGACGGACAGGGAGGGCAGTCCGTCCGTTCCTCCGTCGCGGTAGATCCGGTACAGCGCGGCGCCGGCGGAGAAGTTCCAGGAGAGTGTGACGCTGGGCGGCGGGCCCGCCGACCCCGTTGCCGTCAGGCCGGTCGGCGTCGGAGGCGCCGAGAGCTGGGTCGTGGCGCAGACCTGCGAGGATTTCGGCGATTCGCCGCCTGCAGCGTCGTTGCCCGCCACTGCGTAGCAGTACAGGGTGCTGGGCAGGAGGCCCGAATCGGTGAAGGTCGTGGTCACGACGGAGGCCCGCAGCGCGAGGCCCGGAATGTCACCCAGGGGGTCCCTATAGACCCGGTAGCCCGTCGCCCCGGCCAGAGCCGACCAGGAGAGGCGGATCTGCGACGGGGAAATCGCCGTGGCGGTCAGGCCCGACGGTGGCAGGGTCGCGGTCAACCCGCAGACCGTTCCGGTGAAGGACGTCTCCGCCCCCGTGGCGTCGACCGTCCTGATCTGATAGCAGTAGCGCGTCGCGTGGGAGAGCCCCTGGTCGAAGTAGGAGTTCTGGCTGGCGTTCGCGATGAAGATCCCGTTCCGGTAGACGCGGTAGGAGACCGCGGTGACCGATTTCTGCCAGGTGAGCGACATCTGCGACGACGAGATGGGGGTCACCGTCAGGTCCACGAAACAGGAGGTCGAGGTGCCGAAGGGGCTGGGATTCCCCGGCGGGTTTGCAGTCTTACTGGTATACTCACTCGCCAATCCCGGCAGGTCGAAGATCGCATAGGCGTTTGCCGTGCTCCCCTTCAGGTCGTTGGCAAAGGCCTCCAGCTTGACGTTTACCCAGGAGGCGTAGTCCTTTGCATAGACGAGGCTCACGGTGGCGTGGCCGGTGGCGTCGGTGGTCACGGCGGTCACCGAGGCGACGTTCCCCGGGTCGAGCCGGTTGTTGCCGTTCTGGTCCTCCTTCTCCCCGGTCAGGGGGTTGGTGTCCAGGACCCCGTTGAAATCGTACAGCGGGTTGTGGAGCATCGAATCCTCGTTGGCGCAGGCAGGGACCCCGGGGAGCGTAGACGTCAACGCCACGAGCGTCGGTGTCTGAATCCATCGTGATGCATCATCGGACCAGACATAGTACCCCTTCCGGTAATGGATGGGGGTGACGGTCGAGACGACCGTGGCGCCCGCAACCGGATTTCCCGCGGAATCGGTCACCAGTGCGACATAGTCTTTCTGGTACCGTATCTTGTCGGGCATGTCTATCACCCAGGGACCGGTCTGGAGGGTGATGAACAGGGACTTCTTGGCCACGGTGATTGCCGTTGTCGAGGTCACCGCGGTCCCCTGAACCGTAGCCCGGACGGTGACGCCGCCCAGGCCGCCGGACGATGCGCCGGCGATGAAGTAGGTGCTCGCCGCTCCGAAGCTGTCGGTGGCGGCCGAGGCCGGGGAGAGCCGCCCCCCGCTCACATCGTTGACGATGTTGAAGATGACGTTCTTGTTCTTCACCAGGTTGTTGTTGGCGTCGCGGACCGTGGCGGTGATCAGGCTCTTCTCGTTCTCCAGCCCGACGCTGTTCGTCCCGATGACGGTGGGGCTGGCCTGGAGGGTCAGCGAGTAGACCGTGGGCGCCACGAACTCCACGCCGGTCTGTGCGGTGGGGCCGCTGGCCACGGAGGCCTGCAGCAGGCCCGGGCCCGAGTTCGTCGACCTGATCGTGACCGCCGCCCTGCCGTCGGCCCCGGTCACCGCTACGGCGACTATCTGATTTCCGGGCATGAAACCGCCGCGGGTCGTGGAAAAGTTGATCGTGACGCCGGCCTGGGGGGTCGTCCCGCTCATGTACTGCACCGTGACCGTTCGGTTCGTTTCGATGTCGATCTCGGTGATTACCGTCGGTGGCGGGTCGAGAAACTTCAGGATGGCCGTGTTCACGGTCAGGCTATGCTGCACCGTCGCGCCGATGGCCGAGGCGGTGATCGTGTCCACCCCGCCGACGGTCCCGGTAAGGTTCACGGTCACCTGACCGCTGAGGTTCGTGACGTAGGTGGCGGCGCCCAGGGTGTTGCCCTTTGCGGAGGTCACGGTAACCGTCTTTCCGGAGATGCCGATTCCCTTCGAGTCCTTCAGGAAGATGGTGAGCGGCGTGGTGTCGCCGAAGGAGAGGGACTGGGCCCCGCTGAGGGAGAGGTTCGTCCCGGTCACGGTCACGGTGTTGGTGGTGCTCACCGCGCCGGTGGCGGCGCTCAGGTTTATCACCCGGTTGGCCGGATTTCCGCCGGTGCCCAGGGCCGCCGTCGCCTTGCCGCTCGCATCGGTTTTCCCGCTGGTGACGGCCACGATCCCCGAATCGGCGGAGAAAGAGACGTCCTTGTCCGCCAGGGCCCGGTTGCCGCTGTCCTTGACGATCGCCGTCAGGGTGACCGAGGGGGTCCCGGTCATATCGGAGTCGAGTTGCTGATTGCTGACCAAAAGATCGATGCTCGCCGCCGTGGTCTGCCCGGGCGCAGGGGCGGGCACATCGCCGCTGGTGCCGGCGCCGCATCCGTTGAACAGGATTGCGGCGAGGATCCCGATCGTCACAAGCATTCCCGAAGACCTCTTTGTAATCATCACCCGCTCCTTCTTTTTTCGCCCGCGTCCGCGGGATGGTTCAGAGTACGGCACAGACGTCCGTGCTTTGCGCCGATTCCTTCCCGGAGGCATCGCAGGCGGTCACCCGGTAGCAGTACCGGGTCTGCGGCTTCAGGCCGGCATCGGCCAGCGACGTCTTGTCCGTGGCTTTCAGATACGCACCGTTTCGATACACCTTGTACCTCGTCACCCCCACATCGTCGCGGGAGGGCTTCCAGGCAACCCTCACCTCCGCCGGAGGGACCGCCGTGATGGCCAGGCCGTTGGGCACGGTCGGCGGCGCCGTGTCGGCCCCCCTGCCGGCGCCGTCCTGCGCGCACCCGGCAGCAACAAGAACAAGGGCCGCGAGTGAAAAGATCAACCGCTTCACGCCGTCTACTGCGCCTCCTGGATGATCCGCGGCGTGATGAACACGAGCATCTCGCGGGTGACCTTGGTCTTGGTCTCGTACTTGAACAGCCACCCGAGCAACGGGATCTCCGCGAGCCAGGGGACCGAATCCTGGGCAAAGGTCTCGTTCGTCTTGAGCACGCCGCCCACGACGATGGTGTCGCCGTCCTTCACGACGACCTTGGAGGTCACGCCGGTGGTGTTGATGGCCGGATTCCCCAGGACTTCGAGGGACCTGTCCACATCCTTGTTGGAGGCCTCGATCGTCATGGAGATCCGCTCCTTGTCCGGGGTTATCTTGGGTGTCACGATCAACTTAAGATCGGCGTCCTCGTACCGCACCGTGGGCGGGTTCGTGCTCGTGCCCGGGGTGACGACGGGGATCTTCTTGCCCTGCCAGATCTCGGCCTTCTCGTTCTCCAGGGTCGTCACCTTCGGCGAGGAGATGACCCGGCCGTCGCCGTTGTTTTCCATCGCGGCGAGCTTGGCGTCCAGGACGAACTGGGACGACCCCATGACGAGCCCGATCCCCGGGGCCAGGGCGCCCGCGCCCGCCCCGATGATGGAGGGGAAATTCACGGCCGCGTTGCTCTTGGTCAGGCCGAGCCCCGCCGGCAGGGTGGTCAGGTCGCCGGTGTTGGAGTTGCCGATCAGAAACCCGATGTCCCGGCCGCCCCAGGAATCCTTGAACCCGTACCCCCAGCGGATCCCCAGCTCGCGGACGAAATTCGTGCTTACCTCCACGATCTTCGCCTCGATGGCGATCTGCTTGAGCCTCCCCTGCTCCACGTTCTGCTTCTGCTCGCGCGCCTTCCGGTCGTCCTCGGCCTTGAGGTGCTGCTCCTCGATTTTCCGGCGGTCGTCCTCTTCCTTCTTCTTCCGGTCGAGGGTGATCACCGTGATGATGTTGCCGTCCCGCTTCTTGTCGAGCCCCTTGAGGTCCAGAACCGTTTCCAGGGCCTGGTCCCAGGGGACATCCTTCATATGGAGGTTCAGGGTCCCTTTCACATCCTCGCCGGCAACGATGCTCACCTTGCCCAGCTCCGCCAGCAGCCGAAAGATATCCTTGATCTCCGCATCCTGAACGTCGAGGGAGATCCGGGGGCCGGAATAGGTCTTGGGGGCCGCGCTGTTTATCGGCTTGAGCGTCGCTGCCGCGGCTGCGGGGGCCGCCTTCGGAGGCGCCGCGGCCGGGGCCGGGGCCGGGGCCGGGGCCGGGGCCGGAGCCGCCGGTCTTGCCGCAACCGCATCCTCCGCCGGCGGGAGCGAGGTCACGTTGAAATCGATCAGGACATTCATCCCTTCCTGCCGGACGCTGAAGGGGACCTTCCGTTTCAGCTCGACCGTGGTCAGGACCCAGGACCGGCCCCCGGCAGACCGCTGGACGGGTATCACCCGCACCACGTTGGCGAGAGCACCCTCGCCGAGCGGCCGGCGGAGCCCTTCGGGGACGAAGAGATTTTCCAGGCGGAGCACAACCGCGTCACCGGTCTGGCTCTCCACGGAGCTCCCGGACTGTTTGGAAACGGCAAAGGTCACCCGTTCCTTTCCCGGCAGCTTTTCGAAGGTGATGTTCTCCAGGTATCCCGCCACCGGTGCGGCCGTGTCCGCCGCCGCGGGCGATGCACCCCAGGCCGGGAGGGCCGGCGGCGCAAGGACCGCCGCGACAAACGCAAGCCATGTCCATCTGAGTGCCCGTTTCATGGTTTCCTCTCTTCTTCCTTGTTCTGATGCAGCAAGACGTTAATCTTCCTGGTCTGCTTCCTTTTCTGGGGGGTTTCCGGGTCCGGCGGGAGCGGCTCTTCGATGATCAGCCGGTCGCTCAGGATCGAGACGACCCGCCCGCCGTTCGGGCCGATATGCGTCCCCACAACCAGGGGATAGCTCTTCTTGGCCGCATCGTCTTTCACGATCGCCATGCGCTGCTTGTCGTCGCCGGCGATCCCGACGAGGCGAAACTTGCCGATCTCCGCCTGCTGGAGCGGAGAGATGGGGCGTTTCCCCTGGGCCGCCTTCCGCAGCTCCTCTTCCTTTGCCCTTCTTTCCTTCTCCTTCTTCACGGCAAGATCGACCTCGACGAAGGGCTGAAAGGGATCGCTCTTTCCGGCAGGGCTGTAGCTGTAGGATTGGGAAGGCGCCGGAACGGCGGCAGCGCCGGTAGCGGTCGCCGGAACAGCGGCAGCGCCGGGGGGGCCGGGTGCGGCGCCGGCGACGGGGGGTACCGGGGCCGCTGATACGGGGGACGTCGAGGCGCGTACGGCGGTCGCAGCAGCCGCCCCGGCGGCAGCCCCGGCAACGGCCCCTGCGGTTACCCCCGCGCCCGGTTGCGCAGCCGGCGCCGCGGGCGGAGGGGGTTTCACCTCGGCAGCCCGGGGAGACGACGGGGCGGCGCGCCCCTTGGACGGGACCCGGGCGTCCAGCCCGGCGACGAGGACGAGCGTAAGGCCCAGACAGGCAAACACTGCGAGCGCATTTCGTGTTTTCATTTCTTCTTTTCCACGAACATGTAGGTCTTCACCGTACAGGAGGTCTTGACGATCCGTCCCCGCCCTTTCACATCCTGCGATTCCGCCATGGTGATATCCTCCACGTTGACGATGCGCGGAAGGCGGGCCACCTGTTCGAAGAAGGAAAGCGTGCTGTGGAACCCGCCGGTCAGCTGCACCTTGATGGGGATATCCTCGTAAAACTTTTCCGGCCCGGCCGGCTTCGGGGGCTGTCCCCCGGCAGGAGTTGCAGCCGGCGCAGGCGGCGCGGCCGGCGGCTTGACCGGTTTCGTCTCCGGGGTCTTCTTTTCCGGCGGCTTCGGTTCGAACAGCAGAAAGTTCACCCCTGCCTCCTTGCCGGAGAGCACTACCGAAGAGAGGAGCCCCGCGATCTCCCGCTCGTTGGGGAGCTTCTGCAGCGCCGTCGCGAACGCCTCCTTGAGTGCGTTGACCTCCTGGAGATGTTTGCTGAGCTGCGAGGCGGCCAGCTCCTTGTCCGCAACCTGCCGCTGCAGCTCGGCAAGTTTGGTGCCGAGGTCCATCTTCTGCGTCAGGAGGTCCGAGAGGAACAGCGTGTAGTAGAAATAGCCGATCAGGACGCACGCCAAGACCACCACCAGGATCTTCACCTTGGGGGAGAGTTTATTCAGCTCGTCAAAATTCATCGCCATGGCTTACGCTTCCCGTTTTATGCCGCAGGTCAGGATGAACTGCTGCAGTTTCGTGCCCGCCACGTCCTTTTCCCGCGAGACCACCAGATCGACCGTCTTGATGAACCATGCCTTCTCCAGGTTCTTCATGAACAGGGCCACGGTGCCGTTGTCCTTGGCGATGCCCTCGATGCGGAGCTCCTGCCCCGTTGCGACGATCTTCTCCAGCCACATCTCCTTCGCGGGGATGAGCGTGTTCAGCTCGTCGAGCATCCGCACCGGAAAGATCCGGTTCCCCTCCAGGGTGTTGATCACCCCCAGTTTCTGTTCGAGTTCCTTCTTGTCGCGCTTGATCCGGTCGATGTCGCCCACCTTCTTGTCGAGGACGGCCAGCCGGGCGTTCGCCTCGGCGATCTGCGTTTCGAGGCTGCCGACGCTCGCGGTAAAATAGACGTACACCCCGACCAGCACCAGCAGGAAGAGGCACAGACTCCCTGCGTACAGGACGATCTGGCGCTGGATGCTCTCCTTCTTTTCCTTTTCCCGGTAGGGGAGAAGATTGATTCTGATCATGGGCACCCTCTCTCGAGGTCAGCGGCAAGAGCACGCCCGGATGGCTTGGCAGAAAATTCTTTCATTCCCGAAGCCTTCATCATTTATCTCCCAGCTTTCGCAAGGCAAGCCCCACACTGACGGCGGCAATCGGGCCGATGCCCTCAGCCGTTTCGTTCTCCAGGGCGCGCTTATCGACGGCGATCTTCCGGAAGGGGTTGATGATCTCCGTCTCGATCCCCAGGCGTTGCGCCAGGTCGGAAGCGATGCCGGGAATCAGGGCGCCGCCGCCGGACAGGAGGACGTGCTTGATGTTTTCCGCTCCGAAGGTGGAACGGAAGTAGTCCACCGAGCGCTCGACCTCGGAGCAGATGGAATCGGCATGGGCGATCATCCCTTCCCGGAAGGTCCTGCGCGTCTGCTCGTCGTCGCCGTACCCCTCTGTCAGGGCCTCCTCCGCCTTTTCCGCCGGGACTCCGAGATGCTGGGCGATCGCCTCCGTCACGGAATTGACGCCGATGGTGAAATCCCGCGTGAATATCGAAACGCCGCCTTTTACGGCATTCAGGTTCGTGATGCTCGCCCCGACGTTGATCAGGATGTCCACGTCGGTCTCCTCGAAGTCATAATTCTCTTCGTACATGGTTTCGAGGGCAAAAGAATCCACGTCCACGATCGTCGGGATGAGGCCGGCCGCTTCGATGACCTCGGTGTAGCCTTCGATGATCTCCTTTTTCGCCGCCACGAGCAGGACTTCCATCTGGGTGGGGTTGTAGGGGTTTTCACCGAGGATCTGACAGTCGTAATCCACCGTGGCCATGTCGTCGAAGGGCAGGTACTTTCCCGCCTCGTCATGGATGAGCTCGCGCAACTCCTGCTCGTCCATCTGGGCGATGGTGACCTTTTTCACGATTACGGCGTGCCCGGAGATGGAGGTGACGACCCTCTTCCGTTTGCACTTTGACTGTTTGAAGAGTTTCTTGATGGCTTGCGCCAAGAGCTCGGGCTCGGCAACGACGCCGTCGACGATCACCCCTTTGGCAAGGGGCAGGCGGGAAAAACGACTCAGGACACGCCCCTTGGAGGTATCCTGTATCTCTGCGACTTTTATGCAGCTCGATCCGATGTCGAGCCCTACCAGCTGTTTTCCTCCGGCGAACAATCCCCCGATGTCAAACATGAACTCACCGCTTTGAGATTGAGGAGCTGACCCCGTTCATCCGTTCGCGAACCGCCTCAGTGTGCCGACCGATACACGAGATCCCCTTTTTTCACCATGCCGAGTTCGTTTCTCGCCATCATCTCGATGTACGACAAATCCTCCCGGAGAAACGTGATATTTTTTCTCAAGGCAATGTTTTCAAGAAGCATGCCATGGTTGGCTTTCTTCAGGTTCATCAGCTTCTCTTTCAAGCGGTAGTTGTCCAAGAGCCCCCTGTCGCCGAAGGCAATAAGCCCCCCCATGACCGCAACGAAGAGGACGAGATATCTCCCTACCTTCATTCCGCTGACCCCCCCGCCAATCAAATGACGCACCGACGATCTCCATATATACAAAAAAAAAGCGTTGTGCAAGCGTTATTTACGTGGCCTCGCCTTGATAAGGCCCTGCCCGCACAGGAGAAATCGCGCTCTGGGGTAAAAGGATACCGGGTTGGGGTGGCTGCCGTCAAGCGTTATTATGCATAACCACATGAACTATTTCACATTTTTTGTGTGAGGAGGATCACGGAGCAAAGTGCCGGCCGGGGACGGATCGCGCGGAACGCGACGCTGCGTATGGTGTTTCCGGCGGGGCGTTCCCCCCGGGCGAACGCCTCAGGGTGAGGTGGAGGGAAGGAGCTGCTGCGGTTCTCCCAGGAGAAAATCCCCGCGTTCGATCCACTCCTTCAGAAGGCCGGCAATCTCGCGGGCCTTGAAATAGCTCGACAAGGGGGCGGTGGAGATCTTCTGGCCGTTGACGACGATCTGGCCGCTGCGGAGTTCCCCGTAGCTGACCTCGCCGAGGCTTTTTGCAACCCCCTTCGGATAATCCATGCTGTAATCATATACCTGGGTGAAGATCTCCTCATCCCTGACGGCGGTGTAGCGGGCCATCTCCTCGTCGAGGATGGGGATGGGGATCCCGATCCCCACGTACAGGGAAACGCCATACCCCAGGATGCTCGCCCCGGCGAGCCATTCGGGGCTCATCTCCTTGAGGTTGCCGACCACGGCGATCGTCCCGGCACCCTCCCGGGGGACGCCGTTCTTCCCCCGGGCTGCCCGGGGGTTGTGCTGCGTCCCCGGCCAGGCCACAAACCCCTGAGCCCCGCCGAGAAAGATCCGCGTCCCGATGCCGATCGTCCGGTAGTAGGGATCGTTGAACAGGGGGCTCAACTGCCCCGAGGTCGCGAAATTGGCGTTGGCCATCCGGGGCCGGAGCATCCCCATGTAGGTGTAGATCGTCTTGTCCGATACGTTGACCGCACAGTTGTAGTTCTGATAGGCGTTGCGGGGGTTGAAGAGCATCGCGTCGCGGAGGTCCTGCAGGGTGATGTTACGCTCGTGGCGGCGCGCCGGATAGCAATCGGTGCCGTACCCCTCGGCGCGGAGCCGGATCACATTCCCGGCGACGAGGTCCTGGATGACGTGTCCCCCGCCGTAATTGAACTCCCCGGGGTAAACGCTGTTGAGCGGGTCGCCCTCGACCACCTCCGTAGCGCCGAGATAACAGTCCACCGCGGCGACGCCTCCGTACGCCGGCACGTCGTTGAGCCATACCTTCGAGGCGCGGATCTTCGGGGCGGTATGGCCGAAGTTCAAAAACGCGCCGGAGGAACACATGGGGCTGTAGGTCCCGGTCGTGACCACATCCACCTTCCGCGCGGCATCCGCATCTCCGTGCCGGGCCACCACGTCGCTCATCTCCTCCGCTGTGACCACGACGGCCTTGCCCTGCCGAATCTTCTCGTTGATCTCCTGGATGGTCTTCGTCACCTTGAGCTTCTTCATCTGTCCCTGTCACCTCGTATGGCCGAAGCCGCCGTCGCCCCGTCCCGTCGGCGGAAGCGAACTCTCCACCGACCAGACAACCCGGCAGACCCGGTGAACCACCAGTTGGGCAATCCGGTCTCCCCGCCTCACCACGAAGGGTTCCCGGCCGTGATTGACCATGATGACCCCCACCTCGCCGCGATAATCCGCATCGATCGTGCCCGGCGCGTTCAGCAGGGTCACGCCGTGGCGCAGGGCCAAGCCGCTCCGGGGGCGAACCTCCGCCTCGTACCCCTCCGGAACCGCAACCATCACACCCGTCGGTATCAGCGCCCGTTCTCCGGGCAACAGCGTCACCTCCGCACCGACCGCCGCAGCCAGGTCCATACCCGCCGCCTGTCCGGTCATGTAGCAGGGCAGGGGGAGGTCTTCCGTGCCGGGCAGCCGCACGATGGAAACCGGGAGTTCTTCTACCACAGTCTTCTCCTGTTGAAAACGTTGAAGCTTACCACCATCAGGAAGTGCAGGTTCTTAACGGCTGCGCAAAATGGCCGGAGGCAAGGCGCGCAAGCGGTGAGGAATGAGGCGTACTTTTTTTCGTACGCCGCAGTGACGAAGCGTGCAGCGCAACGCAGCATACGGCCATTTTCCGCAGCCGTCAGAATGCCAGGTCTTCCTCGGACGCCGGGCCGATCGCCGCTACGGTCATCGCATCGGGCCGGAACAACCCCCCGGCGAGCGTGCGGACCTCTTCCGCCGCCACCGCATCGATCCGTGCGATGATCTCCTCGGTCGGCACATGCCGCCCGAAGGAGAGCTCGTTCTTGGCCAGCGCGGTCATCCGGTTATCCGTGCTCTCCATGCCGAGGAGAAAATTCCCCTTGATCAGTTCCTTTGCCGCCCGCAGTTCCTTGTCCGTCAGCACCCGGGTGGAGAAACGCTCCATCCCCTCCCGGACCAGCCGCAGGACCTCACGGACCTCGCCGCTGCCCGTCCCGGCGTAGATCCCGAACAGGCCGGTATCCATGTAGGAGGTCAGGTAGGAATAGATCGCGTAGGCCAGTCCCCGCTTTTCCCGGATCTCCTGGAACAGCCAGGAGCTCATGCTTCCCCCGAGAACGGCATTGAGCAGAAACGCGGCGTGTCGCTCGGGGCTGAGCGCCGACGGCGCCGGAGAGCCGATGATCAGGTGGACCTGTTCCAGCTCCTTCCGGAGAACGGAACGCCCCGGCTGCGCTGCGGGGGGCAGAACCGCTTCGGACTGCGGCGACCCGGCGAGCGGTCCGAAACACCTCCGGACCAGTTCTACCAGCCGTTCGTGCGTGCAGTTCCCTGCCGCGCTGATCACCAGGCGGTCTCCCCGGTAGCGGCTCTGGAAGAACTGCAGCAGCTCGTCCCGCCCGAAGGCCTCGATTCGCTCTTTCGTCCCCAGGATGGGGAGCCCCAGGGGATGGTCCTGCCAGAACATCCGCTCGAAGAAATCGTGGATGTAGTCGTCGGGGGTGTCTTCGACCATCCGGATCTCCTGGAGGATCACCGACCGCTCCCGGCCGATCTCCGCCTGGTCGAACAGCGATCCGGTGAAGATGTCGGCCAGCAGGTCGACGGCGAGCTCGAGGTGGTAATCGGGGATCTTGATGTAGAAGGAGGTGAGCTCTTTCCCGGTGGCGGCGTTCATCACGCCGCCCACGGAATCGATCGCCGAGGCGATGTCGAAGGCGGACCGCCGTGCGGTCCCCTTGAAGAGCATGTGCTCGATGAAATGGGCCGCCCCGTTGGTCACGCCGGTTTCATGGCGGGAGCCGCCTTCCACCCAGGCGCCGATGGAGATCGACCGAACGTGGTCGATCTCCTCGGACAGTACGCGGATGCCGTTTTCCAGTATGGTCTTACTGACCATCAGCGCCCAATGCTTCCTTCCGGCTGAGACGGATCTTGCCCTGCTTGTCCATCTCGAGCACCTTGACCATCACCTCGTCCCCCTCCTTGAGGATGTCGGTGACCTTGTTCACCCGCTCCTTGGCGAGCTGCGAGATGTGCAGGAGTCCTTCCGTGCCGGGGAGGATCTCCACGAAGGCGCCGAAATCGACGATCTTCTTGACCGTTCCCTTGTAGATCTTGCCGACCTCGGCGTCCTCGGTCAGCCACTTCACCATGGCCACTGCCCGGGCGGCGGCATCGGCGTCGCTGGAGGCGATGGTTACCGTGCCGTCGTCCTCCACGTTGATCTCGACCCCGGTCTCCGCCACGATCTGGCGGATGTTCTTGCCGCCGGAACCGATCACGTCACGCACCTTGTCCGGTCTGACCTTGACGGTGGTGATCCGGGGCGCGTAGGCGGAGATGTCCGGACGCGGCTGCGTGATGGTCTCGCGCAGCTTGCCGATGATGTGGATCCTCCCCTCCCGGGCCTGGCTGAGCGCCTTCCGCAGGATGTCCCCGGTGAGGTTGTCGATCTTGATGTCCATCTGCATCGAGGTCACGCCTTTTTCGGTCCCGCAGACCTTGAAGTCCATGTCCCCGGCGTGGTCCTCGTCGCCGAGGATGTCGGAGAGGATGACTACCTGGTCGCCCTCCTTCAAGAGCCCCATGGCAATCCCGGCGACGGTATCGCGGATCGGCACGCCGGCATCCATCAGCGACAGACAGCCGCCACAGACGGTGGCCATCGAAGAGGACCCGTTCGACGAGAGGATGTCGGAGACGACCCGGATCGTGTAGGGGAACTCCTCCTTGGGCGGCAGCACGGGCAGAAGCGCCCGGCGGGACAGGCCGCCATGGCCGATCTCCCGCCTTCCCGGGCTGCGCAGCGGTTTCGCCTCGCCGACCGAGTAGGGCGGGAAATTGTAGTGGAGCAGGAAGGAGCGCCGCTCCTCCCCGGCGATGTAGTCCATCCGCTGTTCGTCATGGATGGTCCCCAGGGTCGTGGTGACCAGGGCCTGCGTCTCCCCCCGGTTGAACAGGGCCGACCCGTGGGCCCGGGGCAGAAGGCCGATTTCGGAGCTGATCGGCCGGACCTCCGTGGTGGAACGGCCGTCGATCCGCCGTTTCTGGTTGATGATCATCTCCCGCAGGATCCGCCGCTCCAAAAGCTCGATGATCTCGGCGACCTTCGGCTTGAGCGCCGGATCGTCGGCCGCGAGTTTCTGGTGGACGGCCTTGCGCACCTCGTCGAGCTTTGCGTACCGCTCGAGCTTCCGGGCGATCCCGTACCCTGCGGTCAGTCCGGGAAGGGCCGCTTCGGACACCTTCGCGAACAGGTTCTCGTCGATGCACGGGGGGGCGACCTCGCGCTTGGTCTTGCCCGCTTCCTGGCGCATCTTGTCCTGCAGATCGATCACCGGCCGCATCGCCTCGAGACCGAAGTTGATGGCATCGACGATCGTCTCCTCGCCGATTTCGTTGGCCCCGCCCTCCATCATGACCAGGTTGACGTCGTAGGGCCGCCCTTCGGTTCCGGGGACGATCTTCCTCCCCACGAGGAAGAGGTTCATGTCGCTTCGCTCCTGCAACTCCTGGGAGGGGTTGCAGACGAAGGCGCCGTCCACGCGGCCGACCCGCACACCGGCAATCGGCCCCTTGAAGGGGATGTTCGAAATCTCGAGCGCGGCCGATGCGGCCAAAAGCGCCACCACGTCGGAGTCGTTCTCGTTGTCCACGGACAGGACCGACGCCATCAGCTGGGTCTCGTGGAAGTAGTTCTTCGGAAAGAGGGGGCGGATCGAGCGGTCGATGATCCGCGAAGTGAGGATCTCCTTCTCGTTGAGCCTGCCTTCCCGTTTGAAAAATCCGCCGGGGATCTTTCCCGCGGCATAGGTCATTTCCTGGTAGTCAACGGTCAGGGGCAGAAAATCCACCCCTTCCCGCGTCGTCTTCAGGGAGACGGCGGTGACCAGGACCACCGTGTCCCCGTATGTCGCCAGGGCCGCTCCGTCCGCCTGCCCCGCGACATAGTCCACCTTCAGGGAGATAGACCTCCCCGCAAAATCTGTACTGAACAGTTTACTCATAGTTTCCTCTCATGTTGTTGAATGACGGTGCGGAGCAGGAAAGGAGTAGGCAGTAGGCAGTAGGGAGCAGACATACGCAGTCTGCTTCTTACTCCTTACTTCCTACTCCTCGTCGAAACTCCGCACCCTGCGCTCAGTTTACTTTCTGAGCCCGAGACGCTGGATCACATTCCGGTACCGTTCCACGTCCTTGTTCTTCACATAGTCCAGGAGTCGGCGTCGCTGGCCGACGAGCTTCAGGAGCCCTCTGCGCGAATGATGGTCCTTCTTATGGGTCTTGAAGTGTTCCGTCAGGTACTCAATCCGCGCGCTGAGGAGGGCAATCTGGACCTCCGGAGAACCCGTATCCTTGCCGTGCAACTGGTAACCGTCGATGATCTCTTTTCTTTTTCCTACATCTAACACTGCTCTCGTCCTCCCTTTTATCAGTGACGCATCTGCAAGGCCTCAGGCCTCAATCATTGAATACCCGCACTATGCTGACCGCCTGCCCCGTATGTCCCCCGGACAGGAGCTCATCCGATCCGCAGAGCATCCGGGCGACGGCAACGAGGTGTCGCTCCTCGAGGATAAGCTTTACCACATCTCCCGCGGCAAGAAAAGGAATATGATAGCGGGCCAATACCTCGCCTTCGGGCTGGTATCCGTTCCCCACCCTCTCCGCCAGCGGGCGATCGATTGCGATGCCGGGTATTCCCGGCATCAGGTCCGCCATCGGCACCAGCCCCGCCAGGAGGCGTTCCCGCTGTTCTTCGGGGCTCCCCCCCTCCGGATGGAGGCTGAGGGCCGTCTCTTCACGGAATCCGCCGCTGCGCGTCCGGCGCAGCGCCGACATGCACCCGCCGCATCCGAGCGCCTCCCCCACGTCCGCGCAGAGCGACCGGATGTAAGTGCCCTTGGAACAGGAGACCGTGAAGACCACCTCGGGGAGACGGACCTCGTCGACGCGGACGTGGAACACCTCCACCGTCCGCGGCACCTGCTCCACATCCACCCCTCGGCGCGTCCACTCGTACAGCGGGCGCCCCTGAAACTTCACTGCCGAATACCGGGGGGGGACCTGCTCCCGCCTTCCCGTGAGGGCGCCGAGCACTTCCACCACCTGCTGGCGGCTCACCCGGGGCTCCTCCTGCGTCAGGACGCGCCCCTCGATGTCGAGGGTGTCGGTCCGGACCCCCAAAAGGAGGGTGGCCCGGTACTCCTTGTCGTCCAGGGCGAGAAACTGCACCAGTTTCGTCGCCTCGTTGACGCACACCGGCAGGACACCGGTCGCCAGGGGGTCCAGGGTCCCCGTATGGCCCGCCTTCTTGATCCCGAGCGACCGTTTCACCTGCTCCACGACGGCCCGGGACGTCAGGCCCGTCGGCTTGTCGATGACGACGACCCCGTTCATGATGCCGCGAACGCCCTGATCGTCTCGATCACCCGCCGCCGGATCTCCGCGAGGTCGCCCTCCATCCGGCAGGCGGCGGCGTTCGTATGCCCGCCCCCCCCGAAGGCGCGGGCCACGCGCTCCACGTTTACGCTCCCTTTGGAGCGCATGCTCAGTTTGAAGCGTCCGTCCGGCAGCTCCGCGTACAGGATGGAAATCTCCACCCCCCGGATGGTCCGGGGCAGATCGACGAACCCGTCGGTATGCTCGGGCAGCGCCCCGGCAGCGGCGATCGCCTGTTGCGTCACCGTGAGCGATCCGACGCGCCCCCCCTCCTCGATGGTCAGGGTGGGAAGAACGGCCCCGAGCAGGCGGATCTTGGCCGGGGGGTTCATCTCGTACACATGCTCCGACACCCACTGCGGGTCGGCGCCGGCGGCCACCAGGTCCGCCGCGGCCAGCAGGGTGCCGCGGCCGGTGTTCCCGTAGCGGAACCCTCCGGTATCGGTGATGAGGGCGGTATACAGACAGTCCGCCGCCTCCTTACCCACCGTCAGGCCCATGTGCGTGACGAGCCGGCAGATCATCTCCCCTGTGGAGCTCGCCAGCGGATCGATCAGCGCGGCTTCGCAGAAGCCCGCGTTCGAGATGTGGTGATCGATATTGATCAGGGTGGGTATGGCCGCGATCCGGCCGGCATCTTTCCCGACCCGCTCCAGTTCGCTGCAATCGAGAATGACGGCGACCTCGACGGGCTCCCGGGGGGGCAGCTCATGGACGATCCGGTCGCTCCCGGGGAGAAATCGGTAATTCTCCGGCGTTGCGTCCTGATTGTAGACGACCGCCTCCTTTCCCAGGGAGCGCAGGATATGGAAAAAGGCAAGCTCCGACCCGAGGGCGTCCCCGTCGGGCCGCTCATGGGCGGTGATCAAAAACCTCTGATGCCGGTTGATCAGTTCGCTAATCCGCGGGAGCATTCATCCCCTCGTTCTCGTGGATCTCTTTCAGCAGCGTCTCGATGCGGTTCCCGTAGGCAAAGGAGGGGTCGTACTCAAACAGGAGCTCGGGTACATGGCGAAGCTGGAGCCTGCGGCCGAGTTCCCTCCGCAGGAAGCCCGTCGCCTTGCCAAGCCCGGCCCGGAGGTCCGCGGAGCACGCATCCTTTCCCATCTCGACGAAATACACCTTCGCCGTCCGCAAGTCGTCGGTGACCTTCACCCCGGTGATCGTCAGGGAACCGATCCGCGGGTCCCGGACGTCTTTCAGCAGGAGATCGGCGATCTCCATCTTGATCAAATCCGCTACGCGGTCAGCCCGTTTGAAACTGCTCATTCACCTATCCCATCAACAATGATCTGTACTGACCCCAAAACGCGAACGATGCCCGGAGCCGTCAGTCATATTTCCCTGCTTCAGCGTCATCCCCGTCATCGCCGTCCATCAGGTCGTCGTAGCTCATGATCTCGAACCGGCTCCGGATCACCTCCGCGAGTTCGAGCCGGTCGATGAACCTGAGGATATGGTCCATCTTGGCGTTGATGGTGGGGCGGTCGTTGCCGACCACGCTGAACCCGATCCGGGCCCGCCGCCAGACGTCGTTGTCGCCGACCTCGGCGATGGAGCAGTTGAATTCGTTCTGCGTCCGGTGGATGATCCGCTTCAGGACGCCCCGTTTCTCCTTCAGCGACCCGGTTTCGGGGATCCGCAGATCGATCAGGCCAGTTCCCACTACCATACCGGTTATCTACCCCACGCTCACCTTCGCGGCGCAGGATCGGATCCCGGAAGTGCGCAGGGGAGATTTTGCGGGGCGCCCTGTCCCCGCGGCGAAGCGAGGAGGCGCAGGGTCGCAAAATGTCCAGCGCAGGGAGGGATCCCGATGCCTGCGCCGGTAAATCATAATTTCCGTTCGACCTGCTCCTTCACGTATGCCTCGATCACGTCACCCACGTGGATGTCGTTGAACCCCTCGATGCCGATGCCGCACTCAAACCCGGCGGCTACCTCCCGCGCATCATCCTTGAACCGCTTCAGGGAGCCGAGCTTGCCATCGTAGACCACGACGCCGTCGCGCAGCAGCCGAAGCGCCGCAGTCCGGGCGATCTTGCCGTCCGTGACGTAACTCCCGGCGATAGTACCCACCTTGGGTACCTTGAAGATCTCGCGGACCTCGGCGCGGCCCTGGACGACCTCCTTGTAGATCGGCTCCAAGAGCCCCTCCATGGCGGCCTTCACGTCGGCGATGACGTTGTAGATGATGTCGTACAGCTTGATGTCCACCCCTTCCTGGTCGGCCACCTCCACGACGCGGGGGTCGGGCCGGACGTTGAACCCGATGACGACGGCGTTGGACGCCGAGGCGAGCATTACGTCGGTCTCGGTGATCGTCCCGGTGGAGCTGTGGATGATCTTCAGCTTGATGTCGTCGGTGGAGAGCTTGTTCAGGGCGTCGATCAGGGCCTCGATGGACCCCTGCACGTCGGCCTTGATGATGACGTTGAGTTCCTTGACCCCCTCTTTCATCTTCTGGTAGAGCTGCTCGAGGGTGATCTTCGAGGAGGCGGAAAGCTCCCGCTCCCGCTCCTTTCTGATCCAGTATTCGCTGATGCCGCGGGCCTTCTTTTCATCCTCGACACGGACGAACTCCGCACTCACCTGCGGAACGCCGGAGAACCCGATCACCTCCACCGGCATGGCGGGCCCCGCCTCGGCGATCCGGCGCCCTTGGTCGTCGATCATGGCCCGGACCCGGCCGAACTCGGTCTTGGAGACGAAGGCATCCCCCTCCCGGAGGGTACCCTCCTGGATGAGGACGGTGGCGACCGGTCCGCGGCCGCGGTCGAGCTTGGCCTCGATGATCACCCCCCGGGCCGGCAGGGTCGGATCGGCGGTGAGTTCCATCACATCGGCCTGCAGGAGGATCATCTCCAGCAGCTCCTCGATCCCTTCTTTCTTCTTCGCCGAGACCTCGCAGAAGATGGTCTCGCCGCCCCACTCCTCGGACAGGAGGTTGTACTCCGTCAGGGCCTGGCGGATCTTGCCGGGGTCGGCGCCGGGCTTGTCTATCTTGTTGATCGCCACGATGATGGGAACCTCGGCCACGCGGGCGTGGTTGATCGCCTCGACGGTCTGCCCCATCACGCCGTCGTCGGCGGCCACGACCAGGACCACGATGTCCGTCACCTGGGCGCCGCGGGCCCGCATGGCCGTGAACGCCTCATGGCCCGGGGTGTCGAGAAACACGATCTCCCGGCCCTTGATCCGGACATGGTAGGCGCCGATCGCCTGGGTGATCCCCCCCGCTTCGCCGTCGATCACATTCGTCTCCCGGATGGCGTCCAGAAGCGACGTCTTGCCGTGATCGACGTGCCCCATGATCGTCACGACCGGCGCCCGCGGTTTGAGGTTCTCCGGGGCCGATTCGGCCTGCGGGATGATCTCCTCGCCTTCGCCCTGGCTGGATTCCACCTGGTAGCCGAAGTCCGCGGCGATCAGCGTAGCGGTGTCGAAGTCGATCGACTGGTTGATGGTCACCATCAGCCCCATGGCGATCAGCTTATTGATGAGTTCCCCGGCCTTGACCCCCATCCGCTTGGCCATCTCGCCGACGCTGATCGCTTCGCCGACCCAGAGTCGGCGCTTGATCGCCTTCGGCGTGGTGATCTGGGTCTTGCGCATCTTGACGGGCGCGGCCTTCCGGTCTTCACGCCATTTGCCCGACTTGTCGTCGGCGGTTTCGATCTCGATCCGCCGGTCCTTCCGGTCGAGTTTCTTGATCAGCGTCTTCTTCCGGGGCGCAGGGGTCTCCCCCATCAGCACCTCGACAGGGGCCTTTGCCCCTTTCCTGCGGGGCTTCTCCGGTTCGGGTCTCCCGGGCACCGGCCGTTCCCCTCCCCGGGGCACTTCGCCATCCTTGACGATCCTCATATCCGGACGGGCGGCGAATTCTTTTCTCGGCGGCGCGGACCGGGGCGCCTCAGGGGCCCGCTGTTCCCGCTCTCCGGGCGGCTTGATCTCCCGATGTTCGGGAGGCCGGACGGACAGCGGCTTCCTCTCCGCTGCGGGTTCCGCTTTTGCCTCCGCGGTCGGGGCTTCCGGCGCGGCGGCCTCTTTCTTCAGGGCCGGTTTTACCGGCGGCGGAGCAGCTTCCGCAGCCGGGGGCTTGGGCGCCGCCTCAACGGCGGGCCGGTCCCGGTAGATCGAGGTCCGCACGGGCACCTCCTTCGGGGCCGGCGGCTCCGGCGGGGCCTCCTGCGGGACGGCTTCCGTGCGCGGTGCCTGCGGCGCCGCGGCGGCGGGCGGCTCTTCGCGGGGCGGCTCGGGGACCTCTTCGGGTTTCGCCTCCTCGGCGGGGAGTCGAACCGCCCTGCGCCTGATCACCGTGGACTTGATGCGCTGCTCGACCACCTCGCGCGGTTCGGGGGCAAGGAGTTCGGTCTGAATCCTCTCCAGGTCGCTATCCTCGAGCGTACTCGAATGGGACTTGACGGCAATCCCGATCTTTTCCAAGCGGGCGATCAGCTCCTTGTTTTCCAGCCCCAGCTCCTTGGCCAGTTCGTATACGCGCTTTTTCGTCATTGCCAAAAACACTCTCCTCCCGTGATGGTTGCCTTTCGAGGATACCTACGCCGGAACGGTCTTATCGCCCCCCGCGGCTTCCTGGTCGATGATCTTACCCGCCTCGGCGATCCACAGAGAAGCCATCTTCTCGCCCACCCCCGGAATGGCCGCCAGCTGCTCGGAATCGGCCGCAGCGAGCATAGCCACGCTCTTGAGCCCCGCCTTGAACAACCGATCCGCGGTGGCCTCACCGATGCCGGCGATCTTCATCAGGTCCTGGTGGCCGTCCTCGGCCTTCGCGGCCGCCGTCGTCTCGCTCTTCACGTCGATCTTCCAGCCGGTCAATTTCACGGCCAGCCGGACGTTCTGCCCGTTCTTCCCGATGGCCAGGGAGAGCTGGTCATCGGGGACGATGACCTCCATCGCCCGGTTCTCGTCGTCGAGAAGCACCCTGTTCACCTTGGCCGGGGAGAGGGCGCTGCAGACGTACTTGGCCTGGTCGTCGGAATAGGGGACGATATCGATCTTCTCCCCCCTGAGTTCCTGGACGACGCTCTGTACCCGGGCGCCCCGCATCCCGACGCAGGCCCCTACCGGATCGATATCCTTGTCCCGCGTCCGGACGGAGATCTTCGCCCGTTTGCCCGCCTCCCGCGAGACGTTGACGATCTCGATCAGCCCCTCGGAGATCTCGGGGACCTCAACCTCGAACAGCGCCTTGAGGAACCCCGGATGGGTCCGCGACAGGATGATCTGGGGCCCCTTCGAGATCTTTTTCACCTCGCAGATGAAGGCCCTGATCCGCTCCCCCCGCTTGTAGGATTCCTTGAAGATCTGCTCCGAAACAGGGATGATCCCCTCGGCGCGGCCCAGGTTCACGATGATGTTGCCCCCCTCGAACCGCTGCACGAATCCGTTGGCGAGCTCCCCCTTCTTGACGTGATACTCATCGTAGATGTTGTCCCGCTCCGCGTCTTTCACCCGCTGGATGATGATCTGCTTCGCGGTCTGGACGGCGATCCTGCCGAAGGTGCTCGTGTCGATCTTGATGCCGAGGCTGTCCCCCGGCTGTGCCTCCTCGTCGAGGGTAGCCCGGGCGTCCGCGATGGAGATGTGGAGGTTGGGGTCGAGCACCTTCTCCATCACCATCTTGAACTGGAATACCTCGATCTCTCCGGCTTCGTCGTTGTAATGGGCCTCCAGCTCCACATCGGGTCCCAGCTTCTTGCGGGCGGCCGTCAGCATGGCATCTTCCAGGGCCTTGACGATAATTTCCCTGTCTATCCCACGATCCTTGCCCATCTGTTCGATCAGGCGCTTCAGTTCGGGAAACATTTACAAAACCTCCGTCATCATAACTCGTACTCCAGATTGGCCTTCGCCACCGACTGCCGGGGAATCCGATACAGAGCGCCGTCGGCCTTCACGACGAGAACCTTCCCGTCGTCGCTGTCCACGTAGTCGACCAATTCCCCGCGCAGGTGACGCCGCCCCTCGACCTTTCCCTCCAGCCGCAGGTTGATCCGCGAACCCCGGTACTTCAAAAAATCCTTGTCGCGGCTGAGCGGCCGGTCCAGACCCGGCGATGAAACCTCCAGGATGTAGGGACCGGGGGGCAGGTCGTGGACGTCGAGCAGGTCCCCCAGCTGGTTGCTGACGAGCGCGCAGTCATCGACGCTCACCGTGCCCTCGGGCCGGTCGATGTACAGCCGGACCAGCCAGCGCGACTTCATCTTCAGACATTCCAGATGGACCACTTCCATCCCGATCGCTTCCAGGACCGGTTCGGCCAGCTGCCAGATTTCCTGTTCGTGGGGTTGCACGAGGCCACCTTCTCCCGGGAAAAAAAAAGTGGGCTGAAGCCCACTCATCATGAATTCACCGATGATTTTCGCGCCTTTTAGCACAGAAAAAGACCGATTGCAAGAGAAAAAACGGCGGTTGCCGCCCCTCTCCGGCAACCGGAGGAGAGAAAAAATGGAGCGGGCGATGGGACTCGAACCCACGACGTCCAGCTTGGGAAGCTGACATTCTACCGCTGAATTACGCCCGCTCACGAAAACCGACGGCCCGCCTGCTGCCGTGGGAAATGGACGCCCATCTTAAACAACGGGACCAGTTTGTCAAGATTTTTTTGCATCCAGCCTGGCCAGGACCGACCGGCCGTGGCCTTCGAGCCCCTCCAGGGCGGCGAAGCGGCCGGTCTGCGGCCCGTACCGGGCGAGCGCCTCGCGGGAAAAGGAGAGGACGCTGGTCCGTTTGACGAAATCGTACACGCCCAGCGGCGAGGCGAACCGGGCGGTCCCGCCGGTCGGCAGGACGTGGTTCGGCCCCGCCATGTAGTCCCCCAGCGCCTCGGGGGTGTGCATCCCCAGGAAGACCGCGCCGGCGTTTCTGACTGCCGCCAGGAGCTCCCGGGGGTTTTGGACCATCAGCTCCAGGTGCTCGGGGGCGAAGCGGTCGGCAAGGGCGGCTGCCTCCGCCAGGTCGCCCGTCACGACGGCCGCGCCGTAGGCATCGAGCGACCGGGAGGCGATCTCCCGCCGGCTAAACCCCTCCAACTGCCGCTCGACCGCGGCGGCCACCGACCGGGCAAAGGCCTCGTCGGGCGTGACGAGCAGGGCGCTGGCGAGCTGGTCGTGCTCGGCCTGGGCCAGCAGGTCGGCCGCTGCGAAGGCGGCATCCCCGGTGCCGTCGGCGATGACGAGGACCTCGCTCGGCCCTGCGATCATGTCGATCGCCACCCGGCCGAACACCATCTGTTTGGCCGTTGCCACGTACGCGTTCCCGGGGCCGACGATCTTGTCCACCGGGGGGATGGAGGCCGTGCCGTACGCCAGAGCGGCGATCGCCTGGGCCCCGCCGACCTTGAAGATGCGGCTCACTCCGCCGAGCCCGGCCGCGGCGGCGATCAGCGGGGAGAGGTTTCCGTCCCGGGAGGGGGAAACGAGGATGATCTCATCCACGCCGGCCACGCGGGCGGGAATCGCCGTCATCAGCACGGTGGAGGGATAGGAGGCCAGCCCTCCCGGCGCGTAGATGCCGACCCGCGCCAGCGGGAGGACCCGCTGGCCGAGCTCCACCCCCGCCTCGTCCGAGGCCATCCACCCCTCCTGCCGCTGGCGGGAGTGAAACCGCTCGATCCTCTGCGCGGCCAGGCTGAGGACGGCGAGGTCTTCCGGGGCGACCTGCGCCGCCGCCGCCCGCCGCTCTTCAGCGGTGGCCTCGACGGTGGAGGCCGTCACCGCATGGCCGTCCCAGCGGGCGGTATACTCGAACAGGGCCTCGTCGCCGCGCCGGGCCACGTCATCGACGACCCGCCCCACCGCCGCCCAGAGCTCGGGGTCGAAGACCCGCCCCCGTTCGCGGATCCGCCGGAAAAACGCTGCGAATTCCGCATCGTCGGTCCTGATGATTCTCATGCATCCCCCTCGCTCTACCCGGGTATCCGCCTGATATCGGCGCCGAGCGCCGAGAGTTTCTTCTCGATCTGCTGATAACCCCGGTCAATGTGGTACACCCGGGACAGGACCGTCTGCCCCTCTGCGGCGAGCCCCGCCAGGATCAGCGAGGCCGAGGCGCGCAGGTCCGTGGCCATCACCGGCGCGCCCCGGAGCCTGGGCACCCCCCGGACGATCGCGCTCGTCCCCTGGATGACGATGTCCGCCCCCATCCGCATCATCTCGCTGACGTGCATGAACCGGTTCTCGAACACCGTCTCGGTGATGACCGAAAGACCGCCCGCGGTCGCCATCAACGCCATGATCTGGGCCTGCAGGTCCGTCGGGAACCCGGGATAGGGAAGGGTCTTCACGTCGACGCTCCTGGGGACGCCGCATCCCCGTACCCGGATACAGTCCCGGCCGGCGTCGATCCGCAGCCCCGCGTCCCGGAGCTTGACGATCAGGGCGTCGAGATGGGAGGGATCGCACCCGACGACCCGAACGTCGCCGTCGGTGATCCCGGCGGCGATCAGGAAGGTCCCGGTCTCGATCCGGTCGGGGAGCACCGAGGCCTCGCAGGGATGGAGCCGCTCAACACCCTCGATCACGATCACGTCGCTCCCCGCGCCCGTGATCCTCGCCCCCATCCCGCTCAGCACATCGGCCAGGTTGACGATCTCCGGCTCGCGCGCCGCGTTCTTCAGGACCGTGGTCCCCTCCGCCAGGGTCGCGGCCATCATGATGTTCTCCGTCCCGGTCACCGTGGAGATGTCGAAATAGATCTCCGCCCCCTTCAGCCGCCTGGCCTTCGCCTCGACGTACCCCTCCTTGAGCGTCACCTCCGCCCCCATCTCCTCGAGCGCCTTGATATGGAGGTTCACCGGCCGCGCCCCGATGGCGCACCCGCCCGGGAGCGAGACCCGCGCCTCGCCCATCCTGGCCACGAGCGGCCCCAGCACGAGGATCGAAGCCCGCATCGTCCGGACCAGGTCGTAGGAGGCCTCGCAGTTGGTGATCGCGCCGGCGTTGATCCGGAGCGTCTCCTCCCCCTCCATCTCCACCCCGAGGCTCTTGAGGAGCTTCTTGACCGTCTTGATGTCCAGAAGGTCCGGGATGTTGTGAAAGGTGTTCCAGCCCGCAACCAGGAGCGCCGAGGTCAAAATCGGGAGTGCCGCGTTCTTGGCGCCGCTGATCCGGACCTCCCCGGCGAGCCGCTTGCCCCCTTCGATCACCATCTTGTCCATGGGTTAATCCTCGTATCTCTTTGCCAATCATCAACCACAGCCGCCTCCCCTCCCCCGCGGGGAGGGGAGAAGGAAGGGAAGGTTCGCCACTGCGCCCTCGATTACCCGTCCTTGCTCCGGCGGGCGATCGCCACGCGGTCGATCCCGCCATAGTCCTTCCGGAAGCGGATCGTATCATACAACCCCGTCTGCCGGAAGTGCGCTTCCACGATTTCCCGCTGCCCCGCGCCGATCTCCAGGTACATCCACCCGCCCGCCCGCAGGCGGTCCGCCCCTTCCCCGATGATCCGGCGGTGAAATGCGGTGCCGTCGAGACCGGCGATCAGCGCCCCGCGCGGTTCGAAGGCCCGGATCCCCTCGGGCAGGAGAGGGTAGTCCCCGTCGGGAATGTAGGGGGGGTTCGAGACGATGATGTCGAAGGCCCCCGGGGCAGCGGCGAAGAGGTCTCCGCGGAAAAACTCCAGGCGGTCGGCCACCCCGTGGCGGAGGGCGTTCCGACGGGCAACCGCCAGGGCCGCGGTCGACACATCCGTAGCCGCCACCTTCGCAGCGGGGATCTCCGCAGCCAGGACCACGGCGATCGCGCCGCTCCCCGCTCCGATGTCGATGATCCGCGGGCCGGCCCCCGCAGGGACCGTGGCCAGGACCTCCTCGATCAGGCATTCCGTCTCCGGACGGGGGATGAGGACGTCGCGGTTGACCTCGAAGGTGAGCGACCAGAACTCCTTTACCCCGACGATGTACGAAATGGGCTCCCCCTGGCAGCGCCGCTCGACCCACCGTGCGTAGCCGGCGACCTCCTCCTCCGTCAGGGCCTGCTCGGGATGGGTGACGAGCCGCAGCCGGTCGATCCGCAAGAGATGCATCAGGAGGACTTCCGCGTCGAGGCGGGGGGAGGGAGAGCCGCAGGCCGTCAGGTCGCGGGTTGTCTGATGGAGGGTGGTCCGGATATCGGTCATGGGGGGAGTTCCTCCCTGCCTCTCCCGGCGGGTTTGCGCCGCCGCCGAAGACGAGGACGGCGCCGCTTCAGCCGGACTGTTTGAGCGCCTCGGCCTGATAATGGGTCGTCAGGCCGTCGATCATGAAGCCGATATCCCCGTTGAGGTAATTCTCCAGGCTGTAGGAGGTCAGCCCGATCCGGTGGTCCGTCACCCGGCCCTGCGGGAAATTGTAGGTGCGGATCCGCTCGCTCCGGTCGCCGCTGCCCACCTGGCTCTTGCGCGCTTCGGAGATCTCGGCGTTCTGCTTCTTCACCGCCGCGTCGAGGAGCCGCGCCCGGAGGACCTTCATCGCCTTGGCCTTGTTCTTGAGCTGGGACTTCTCGTCCTGGCAGGTCACCACCAGCCCCGTGGGCAGATGGGTGATCCGGACCGCCGAGTCGGTGGTGTTGACGCTCTGGCCGCCATGGCCGGTCGACCGGTAAACATCGACGCGGAGGTCGTTGGGGTCGATCGTGAGCTCCACCTCCTCGGCCTCGGGCAGGATGGCCACCGTCACGGCCGAGGTGTGGATCCGCCCCTGGGCCTCGGTGATCGGCACCCGCTGGACCCGATGGGTGCCGCTCTCGTACTTCATCCGGCTGTAGGCGCCCTTCCCCGTGATCAGGGCCACGACCTCCTTGAACCCGCCCATACCGCCGCCGGGGGTGCTGCTCATCACCTCGACCTTCCAGCCGGAGTTCTCGGCAAACCGGGCGTACATTCGAAACAGGTCCTCGGCGAACAGCGCCGCCTCGTCCCCCCCGGTCCCGGCCCGGATTTCCAGCAGGACGTTTTTCTCGTCGTTCGGATCGCGGGGCAGCAGCAGGACCTTGAGCCGCTCCTCCAGGGATTGCTGCTCCTGCTTCAGCTGGGGCAGTTCCTCTCTGGCCAGCTCCCGCATCTCCGCATCGCTGTCCTTGAGCAGGACCTGATCCTCCTCGATGCGGCGCAGGGTCTTGTCGTATCGGCGGTAGGTATCGACCAGCTCGCTGAGGTCGGCGTGCTCCTTGGCGTATTTCTGGTAGACGCCGGGCTTGCCGAGGACCGCCGGATCGCTGAGCAGCTGTTCCAGCTCCTGGTACCGCGCCTCCACCTCTCTCAACTGTGCAAACATGTTCCGATTCCCTCATCCATGCAGGCGGTCCGCCGGGGAGGCAAACCAGCCGGCCGATGCCGGCAGGGGGGAGGAATGACCGGCCCGAATTCCGGTAGGTGAATGGATGGGACGTTCCGGACGGAAAGCCCCGGCGCCCGCAACCCCTTCGTCGTCCCGAACTGCCGGAGGGCGGAGAGACCTGCGCCTGCTGCCGCGGCGGCAGGAACCCGTCTTGGAAAACGGGGGAAGGGCGTTAAGCGGATTTCCCCGCCTGCTGCTCCTTGCCGGCGTACTTCTTCTTGAACCGCTCCACCCGGCCCGCGGTATCGATGATCTTCTGCTTCCCGGTCATGAACGGATGACACTGGGAACAGATTTCCACCTTGATGTCCTGCTTGGTGGACCGGGTCGCGATCACATTTCCGCAGACGCAGGTAATGGTCGTATCCTTATATTCCGGATGAATACCCTCGCGCATAACCTTCCCTTCTCCTTGCGTAACAAAATGAACCGCCCCCGACGAGGAATCGATCGGGAGCGCTGGTTCTCGTTTACGGAACGAAGTGTTTATAACTATTTACCCGGGAAAGCAAGCTCTTTTTCACTGCCGCCCCGGGGGGCCTACGAATTCATCGAGTCGAGGAAGAGCTGGTTGTTCTCGGTCTTGCGGATCTTGTCCATCATGAACTCCATCGCATCGACGGGGTTCATCTCCTGGAGGAGTCTCCTCAAGATCCAGATCCGGTTGAGGTTCTGCTTCGGGATCAGGAGCTCTTCCTTCCGGGTCCCGGAACGGATCAGGTCGAAGGCCGGGAATACCCTGCGGTCGGCGATTCGGCGGTCCAGGTGGAGTTCCATGTTGCCGGTTCCCTTGAACTCCTCGAAGATGACCTCGTCCATGCGGCTGCCCGTGTCGATCAGGGCGGTGGAGATGATCGTCAGGCTGCCGCCGTTTTCGATGTTCCGGGCGGCCCCGAAGAACCGCTTGGGTTTGTGCAGGGCGTTGGAATCGACGCCGCCGGAGAGGACCTTGCCGGAGGGCGGCACGACCGTATTGTAGGCGCGGGCAAGACGGGTGATGCTGTCCAGGAGGATGACCACGTCCTTGCGGTGCTCCACGAGCCGCTTTGCCTTCTCGATCACCATTTCGGCCACCTGGACGTGGCGCGTCGCCGGTTCGTCGAAGGTGGAGGAGATTACCTCTCCCGCCACGCTCCGCTGCATGTCCGTCACCTCTTCGGGCCGCTCGTCGATCAAGAGCACCATCAGGACGACCTCCTTGTGGTTGGCCGTGATGGCATGGGCGATGTCCTGCAGCAGAACGGTTTTACCGGCCCGGGGCGGAGAGACGATCAGCCCCCGCTGCCCTTTGCCGATCGGGGTGAAGAGGTCCATGACGCGCGTGGAGAGGTTTTCGGGGTTGAACTCAAGGTTCAGCTTCTCCTCGGGGTACAGCGGGGTCAGGTTGTCGAAGAGGATCTTGTCCCGGGCCACCTCGGGCGGTTCGAAGTTTACCTCGTCCACCTTCAGCAGCGCGAAGTACTTCTCCCCCTCCTTGGGGGGACGGACCTCGCCGGACACCGTATCGCCCGTCCGCAGGGCGAACCGCCTGATCTGCGAGGGGGAGATGTAGATGTCGTCGGGGCTCGGCAGGTAGTTGTAGTCGACGGCGCGGAGGAATCCGAACCCGTCCGGGAGGATCTCCAGGACGCCGGTGCCGGAGATGACGCCGTTCTTCTCAGCCTGGGTCTGCAGGATGGCGAAGATCAGGTCCTGTCTCCGCATACCGCTGGCCCCCGGGACCTCGAGGTCTTTGGCCAGCTTTGCCAACTCGCTGATCGGCTGCCGTTTGATGTCTTCAATGTTCATTTCGCATCCTTAAAATAATACGTTAGTTGACGCTCCCCGCGGTTCACCGCGGGGAACCTTCGTTCCTTAGCGAGGAGTACTGCCCGCTGTCCCGGCCCGCTCGCCTCCCGGCAAGCCCTTGAACCAGCACCCGCCGGCGGATTCATGACCCCGGATACATGGCACCTGCCACGTATCGCAACAACGCCCCCGTCTCCAACTAGTTAAGTCCATCAAATATGGCTACAGATGTTCAAGATGTACCGATTTATGAAAGAGGGTCACGGATTTTGCAAGGTCGCTACTTTGATCGTTGGGATCATTCCAAAAGGAAGGACTTTAGCACGCGCCTTTCGTGTTTTGGGACCTTCTATACCAAAGCAATCCCCACTGTCAAGCATTTTTTCTCGCATCGGTTCCGCGCAGCATCAGGAGGTTGACCTGCCTGCCGGTGCAGCCGCTGCTGCCGCGGTGCGAAAAGAAGAGGTCGGGACAACAGGCGGTGCAGAGGCCGGCGCACAGGATGCTCCCCCCGGGAACGCCCCGCGCTTCGATCTGCAGGCGGTTGGCCAGCGCCAGGTCGAGCATCCAGCGCCCCTCCCCGGGGCAGGGGCTGAGGAACCGCTCCGCGCCGGCATGGGCCGCAAAGGCCCCCCGGACCGGCTGGTCGACCTGGTAGCAGCAGGGACCCACAGCCGGCCCGATCACGGCCAGGAGGTCCGCGGGGTGGGATCCGAACCCCGCCGCCAGGGCGTCGACCATCCGGCCGGCGATCCCGAGGGCGGTGCCCCGCCACCCCGCGTGGGCGGCGCCGATCACCCGCCGGACGGGGTCCACGAAGAACAGGGGCACGCAGTCCGCCGTCTTCACCGCGAGGGCCACCCCCGGCCGGGCGGTGATCAGGCCGTCGCACTCGGGAACGCAGGCAGGGGGAGGCCCGTCGCCAGCGATGACGCGGATCGTCCCGCCGTGGACCTGTCGCATCAGGACCAGGCCATCGGCGGGGATCGCAAAGGCCCCGCCGACGCGGGCCAGGTTGCGCATCACCGCCTCTTCCTGGTCGCCCACGCGAAAGCCAGCGTTCAGGCTGGAGAAATCTCCCGTGCTCACCCCGCCGCGGCGGGTGCAGAAGGCGTGCTCCACGAACCCCAACCCGGCGAGCGCCTCGGCCTCCAGATATTCGACCGCTCCCCGGCGCGCGAAGCGGAACATGCGGCTATCCATCCTTCCCTCATCTGTTACGTTATGCAGTGCCCCCGCAGAAACGCGCAGAGGTCGGCCATGTCCCCCGGAAGCGGGGAGGCGAACTGCATCGCCTCTCCTGTCAGGGGGTGGGTGAATCCGAGACGCCAGGCGTGCAGGGCCTGCCGCTCCATTGCCTTCAGCCGCACCCGGACGACGGCGTCCCCCACGGTGCGCCCCCTGCCGGCGCCGCCGTACACCCGGTCGCCGACCACGGGATGGCCGAGCTCCGTCAGGTGGACCCTGATCTGATGGGTCCGGCCCGTTTCGATCGTCACCTCGAGGAGCGCCGCGCACCCGAACCGCTCGCGCACGCGCCAGAGGGACACGGCCTCGCGCCCCCGCCGGCTTTGGGTGGACATCCGTTTGCGGTCCGTAGGGTGGCGGCCGACGGCCGCCTCGATCCTGCCCCCGTCGGTCCGGGGATCCCCGTAGACCAGGGCCTGGTAGGTCTTTGCCACCTCGTGCCGCTTGAACTGGCCGGCCAAGCCGCGGTGGGCTGCGTCGGATTTCGCCGCCACAATCAGTCCCGAGGTGTCCTTGTCGAGACGGTGGACGATCCCCGGGCGCAGGACCCCGCCGATCCCCGAGAGGTCCCGGCAGTGGTGCAGGAGGGCATTGACCAGCGTCCCGGCCGGATGGCCCGCAGCGGGATGGACGACCATCCCCGCCGGCTTGTCGATCACCACCAGCGCCTCGTCCTCATACAGAACCGCAAGCGGGATCGCCTCGGCCAGCGCAGCCGAGGGCTGCGCCGCCGGAACGGTGATGGCGACGCTCTCGGCCGCCTTCAGCTTCCGCGCGGCCTTTGCCGGCCGGTCGTTCACCCGGACCCGCTCTTCATCGATCAACCGCTGCACCTGGGCGCGGGAGAGCCCCAGCGGCTTTGCGGAGAGGAAGAGGTCGAGGCGGCTCCCCGTCTCCGCGGGCAGGACCGTGAAGCAATGCACCTGCCCGCCGGCAGCTGCACCCTCCGGTTCCCGCTCCGGGGAGAAGCGCGGCTCCTTCGGGGGGGCTTCGCCGCTCATCGTTTGCCGCCTGGGCCGCCGCACCGCCGCCGGAAACGCTTCATCGCGCCTGGCCCTCCGCTGCGGCCTTCAGGGCGGTGCGGATGAGCGGCACCTCCTCCGGATCGATGGTGCGCAGGTCGATCAGGACCATGTCATCGGCCACCCGGACGATGACCGGCAGCGCGCCCCGCCGGAGGCGCTCCTCCAGTGCAGCGGAGGAGAGCCGGGCCGTGCGGACGCCGACCAGGACCGTCGGGATCTCCCGCATCGGGAGCGACCCGCCGCCGGCCATCGACATCCCGTCGACGAGCGAGACGCTCATCCCCTCCGGCAGGTCCCGGCGCACCAGGGCCGCCAGCCGCCGCGCCCGCTTTCTGACCCCTTCGAGGGGCTCGGTCAGGGCGCGGAGGACCCGGATGTCGGACAGGGCCTCTTCGGGCCGGAGGTACTTCACCAGCGTCGCCTCCAGGGCGGCGAGGGTCAGCTTGTCGATCCGGAGCGCCCGGTTGAGCGGATTGTTCCGGATGCGCTCCAGGACGTTACGCCTCCCCAGGATGATCCCCGCCTGGGGCCCGCCCAGGAGCTTGTCGCCGCTGAAGGTGACCACATCCACCCCCGCAGCGACGCAGTCGCGGACCGTGGGCTCCCGCTCGAGGCCGTAGCGGTCCAGCTCGACGAAGCAGCCGCTCCCCAGGTCATCCATCACGGTCAGGCCGCGCCGTTTGCCGAGCTCCACCAGCGAGGCGAGGTCCGCCTCCTCGGTGAATCCCACGACCCGGAAGTTGCTCGTGTGCACCTTGAGGATCAGCCCCGTCTCCGGGGTGATCGCCCGTTCGTAGTCGGCCAGCCGCGTCCGGTTGGTCGTCCCCACCTCCTTCAGGCGGGCGCCGCTCTTGGCCATCACATCGGGGATGCGGAACTCCCCGCCGATCTCGACGAGCTCGCCGCGGGAAACGATCGCCTCCCTGCCCTCGGCCAGGCTGTTGAGGACCAAGAGGACCGCTGCGGCGTTGTTGTTGACGACCAGGGCGTCCTCGGCTCCGGTGAGGGCGCACAGGAGCCTCCGGATATGGTCGTACCGGAGCCCCCGCTCCCCCTGTTCGAGGTCGTACTCCAGGTTGGAGTATCCCCGGCTCACCTCGACGACCCGCTCCAGGGCCTCGCGGCAGAGCGGCGCACGGCCGAGGTTGGTGTGGAGGATTACCCCCGTGGCGTTGATCACCCGGCGCAGTCGGTAGGCGCCAAACCCCTCGACGATCGCGGCAGCCCGCTCCGCCGCCGCCTCCTTCGTGGGAAGGCGCAGTTCCTTCGTCTTCGCCGTATCGGCGAGTATCCGACCGCGGAGCTCTTCCACGACCGATCGGCAGGCCTCCTTCACCAGTTCCCGGGAGAACCCGGCAAGGCGGTCCGTCCGCTCCAGGCGGAGCATCATCTCATCGATCTTCGGGAGGTTCCTCAGCAGTTCCTGTTTCCGCTCGTCCATACGGGCACCCCTGTTCAGATTTCAGTCTCTCGGCCGATGCCTCCCGCTCCTGTCATCGGCATCCCTCCTGTTACAGCGCCTTCGTGGCCATGAACAGCACCTGCTCACCGCCCAGATAGCCAAACTCGTTCGACCAGTACAGCAATGCCTTTGCGTCCGTAAATCCCGCTCCGCCGAGCTCGTCCAGGATCTCCCAGCCGAACTGATAGAAAGAGAGGCACCCTTCGGGACGCACCGGATCGCCATGATACTCGGGCGGCAGTACATGGATCACTTCTCCGGTCTCGGACAGGCGGGCCCGCACGATGTTCTTTTCCGAGGTCTTGACAAAAGGCACGCTGAAAAAAAGTACCCCGCCCGATTTCAGGCACCGGCAACACTCCGCGAGAGCCTTTCGGTAGTTCGGGACATGCTCGAACACATCGAAGGACAGGACGTAATCAAAACTTGAGTCTCCGTACGACAGCTTCGTGAGGTCTTCGTTTCTCACTCCCTGACTATTGCACGCTCCGAGTCCCACGGCATCTCCCAGGTACTCACTGCCGCATACCTGCGGGAAGGAGCGCTGGAACAGTCCGTACAGGGCGGTCATTCGCTCCGTAAGGTAAATACGCGAACCGGGATGGGGTCGGCATGCTTGCGCGAATACATGCGCCACGGCCCGCATCCGGCTGTTCAGATGGCAGCCCGGACACACCAGCCTCTCCCGCCAGTTCGGCGTCAAAACCCCATCAACTGCAGAGGAGTATTGGAAGTCGACGAGAAAAGCGCGATCGGTCTGGCAGACGTAGCAATACCCATCGACGGTGAATTCCCGCCGGGTATCCGGAATAAGTTGCCTTTCGAATGACGAGTGTGCGGAGGCGGCCCCGTGGCGGCGTTGGACATGCTGCCTATAGCCCTCGTGCGAGAAGACTTCCGCAATAGCCAACACGGGAACGGGTCGCCGACCCGGCACTGCCGCAGCGCAATCACTGCCACCCTCTGGGGAGCGCTTCTCCCGTTCCTCATGCGGAGTAAAAAATCTTCTGCATGCCGTCAACATACTGCCAAGCCGCCGTGTTTTCATGGGGTAGAGCATATGAGGGAGCTCCCGATGCGTCAAGCGCATATTGGCTGCATCACGGCAGCAGCCGCCCCCGGCAGTAGTCCCGGAAGTTGTTCACCGCCGTGAAAAATTCCCGCATCAGGACCACCCACATATACCGGCCCCGCTCCGTCAGGGTGACGTGGGGCCAGCGCCAGGCCAGCGCCCCGATGAGGGTGAAGGCGGCCAGATCCGGCCAGAGGAGCGCCCAGAAGGCGCCGCCGTATTTGTTCCGGAGGTCGGCGGCGTTCAGCCGGGTCCCGAACAGCTTCATCAGAAAATCGTACCGGATGCGGTCGCGCAGCGAAAACACCCGGGAGGCCGCAAGCGGCAGCTCCCCCTTTTCGACCTGGGCGATGTAGCTCGGGATGTCGAAGGTATTGGCGTAGCAGACGCCGCTCAGGTAGCCGATCGAACCGCTGCCCAACCCCGCGTACTCGTCGTAGTCGACGATGTACTCGTCGATCATCGTCCCCTTGCGCGAGAAGCACCAGGCCGAGGAGAAGCGGTAGGCCGGCGCAAGGCGGCCCGCGATCCGGCGGTAGAACCGGCGCTCCTGGCCGGCGTCCAGCCTCCCCAGGGTCTCGGTGACCGCCCTGCGGGTCGAGTCGGAGACCATCAGCGGGTAGAAGGTGACCTGGTCGATGCCGATCTCAAGCAGGACCTCCAGGTCGTGGTCGAGCATCGCCGGGGTCTGGGTCGGGAAATTGAAGATCATGTCGGCGTTGAGCGTCCCGAAGCGGCCCATTGTCTGCCGGAGCTTTTCGGCGATCGCCTCGCCGCTCCCGTACTTGTCGTACCGGTCCATCCTCCTGAGGAGCCCGTCGTCGAAGCTCTGGACCCCGACGGAGAGCCGGTTGACCCCCATCCGGCCGAGCGCCGCGAGCCGCTCGTCGGTCAGGTGGTTCGGGTTGGTCTCCACGGACAGCTCGCGGATGGCGAATGAGGCGCGCGCCAGGGCGATCGTCTCCTCGAGCTCGTCGATCAGGACCGTCGGCGTCCCTCCGCCCACGTAGATCGCCCCGAAGGCGTACCCGCGCTCCCGGTACAGCAGAAGCTCCTTCCGGAGCGCCCGGAAGTAGGCGCGGCAGAGCCCCTCCGCGAAGGTCACGCGGTTGAAGGAACAGTACGGGCAGAGCCGCTCGCAGAAGGGGATGTGGAGGTACAGGAGCCGCGGCCGCGCGTCGGCCGGCGGGGGGACGCAGGGGGTCCCGCCCCCGTCGAACCGCATCGCCCGGGAGAATTCGCGCCTCGCCCTGTCCGCTATCAGGGAATGGATCACCGCAGATACGCTCGCTCCGAGAAAAGTGAAGCCTCCCGCCCGGCGGGCGGGGCTTCCCGGTAAGGAACCGTTTGCTGCCGTCCCGAACCGCCCGAAAAATTAACAGACATCGCCGAATTCTGCAAGGAAGGAAACGGCGAATTCCTTGAAATGGCTCCCCGGTGATGCTATAGAATGGCCTCGGCGTTCCGGGCGGAACGCCCGCTGCCGCCTGCCGGCAGCCAGCACGACCACGGGAGATGCCGATGCCCAAGCGAATCCTGACCCTCTGGGACAACGAACAGCTCAACGAAGCGGATGCGCGGACCCTCCGCGCCCGCTGCGCCGAGGCGCCGTACCCCTTCGACAAGGTCACGAAGGAGGCCATCCGCGAGCTCGCGGAGGCCTTTTTCGCCCGGGAAGACGCCGTCGGCCTGGCTGCCCCGCAGATCGGCATCGGGAAAAGGATCATCGCCTTTCGGTGCCGAGGGTACGACGACAAAGACCCCGAACGGAAGAAGGAGGACTGCGAGATCCTCGTCAACCCGCGGATCACGCAGAAACGGGGGGATCTCGTCGTCGGCGAGGAGGGGTGCCTCTCCTGCCCGGAGCTCCACGTGGAGATCGAGCGGTACCCGGAGATCAAGGTCCGCGCCTACGACCTGGAGGGGCGGAAGGTGAGCAAACGCTATCTCGACTTCGCAGCCCGCGTGGTCCAGCACGAGATGGACCACCTCGAGGGGAAACTGATCGTGGACCACGAGGGGGCGGTCACCGTCCCGAAGAAGCGCCAGGAATTTTTCGAGAAGCTGTTCCAGGAAAAGAAGGAGGCCTGAGATGCCATTCATCGAGCTTGACCGCGCTCCCGAGCGGGAGATGTTCCCCGGGTTCCGGGCGCGGTTCGTCCATACGGAACGCACGACCCACGCCTTCTGGACCATCGCCGCGGGAGCAGAGCTGCCGGAGCACGCCCATCCGCACGAACAGGTGTCCACCGTCATCCGCGGCCGGTTCGAGATGACCGTCGACGGCGAGACGCGGACCCTCGAACCGGGGAGCGTCTGCGTCATCCCTTCCGGGACGAAGCACCGCGGCCGGGCGCTCACGGACTGCTTCATCCTCGACGTCTTTTCCCCTATTCGCGAAGACTACCGATAACGGCCCCCTACCCGGTCCCGAGCCCCAACAGGGCAGCGAAGGATCTGCGGATTGAATGGAGGAGTCCATGGAAACAATCATCGACCTCAGAAGCGATACGGTAACGCGGCCGACCCCGGAGATGCGGGAGGCGATGAAGAACGCAATCGTCGGGGATGATATCCTGCGGGATGATCCCACCGTCATCCGGCTCGAAGAGCTCAGTGCGGAGCTGTTCGGAAAGGAAGCGGCGCTCCTGACGATTTCCGGGACGATGAGCAACGAGATCGCGGCCATGATTTACGCGCGACCGGGGGATGAAATCATCGTGTTTTCCGAATCCCACATCTACAACCTGGAAACCGGGGGAATCTCCGCGTTATCGGGCGCCCAGCCGCGCCCCCTGCAGAGCGATTCGGGCGCCTACGACGCGGCGGAGCTCTGTCGGGCGATCATGCCCCCGGGGGTCCAGCGGGCCAGGACCCGATTGATCTGCCTGGAGAACACCTTTCACCTGGACCGGGGGCTTGCCGTTGCAAAGGGCCGGTATGCGGAAACGATCGCCCTGGCCCGGAAGCATGGCATCCCCCTGTTCATGGACGGAGCGCGGATCTTCAATGCGGCCGCGGCGTTGAACACGACTGTGGCCGATCTGACGGGTTTCTGCGACTCCGTGGATGTCTGCCTGTGCAAGGGGTTGGCAGCGCCCCTCGGATCGCTGCTCATCGGTTCGAAGGATTTCATCGACGAGGCGCGGCGCATCCGGCAGAGGATCGGCGGCGGTATGCGGCAGGCGGGGGTGATCGCCGCCCCGGGCCTGATAGCCCTGACCAGGATGGCCGGGCGATTGGCGGAGGACCACGAGAACGCCGAACAGCTGCGCTCGGGTCTCGAGGGGCTGGGAATCCGTGTCGACCGGGGCGGGGTCCTGACCAATATCGTCAACCTGGATATCTGCCCCACAGGGTGGAAGGCGTCGCTGTTCGCGGATCGGCTGAGCGGGTCCGGCATCAAGGTCAAGGTCTGCGCGGAGCATACGCTCCGGATGGTGACTCACAACGATATCCAATCCCGGGACGTCGCGTTCGTCCTGGATAAGATCGGCAGCATGCTCCGGGAGCGGCCGCAGGCCTGAATCACGGAGGTATGCGTATCATCGGCTGCTGTTCGGCGAAAGACCCGGTGAAGGGAGGTGATGACTCAGGCTCGGGCGGCAATGGGGATGTTCGATGGGGCAACCGGCAGGTAACATTCACGAGGGAGGGAGAACGCAATGGGGCTCATCATCAAGATCGTCATAGGAATAATTGTGGGCATTCTTGCGGGCTTTTATGCGCCCATGCCGCTGATAAAAATCCTCGCCAGCATCGGATTCGTGCTGGGACAGTACATCAAGTTCGTGATTCCTCTGCTTATCATCGCCTTTGTGGCCAAGGGTGTCGCCGAGTTCGGCAAAAAGGCCGGGAAGGCCCTGCTGCTGGGGCTTGTGCTGGCCTATTTTTCCACCATCTGCGCCGAACTGCTGGGCTTCACCGTGGCATCCACGTTTCTTCCCTATCTGGGCATCGCCCCGGGCTCGGTCGCCTCGGCGATCAAGATCACCCCCTACCTACGCATCGAAATTCCGGCTGCCATCTCCATCATGGGGGCTCTGGTGTTCGCGATCATCCTGGGGCTGGGGATAACCCGGATCAAGAGCCCCACCATCACGGGGTTCATCCAGGAATTCAACGGCATCATCGCCGATATGATCCGGCACGGGTTGATCCCCGTGTTCCCCTACTTCGTGGCCACCGTATTCATGGAAATCACCGCCAAAGGGCAGTTGATCCCCACGATCAAGGCCTTCTTCATGGTCCTCTTGCTGATCATCCCGACACAATGGGTCTGGCTCGCCGTTCTGTACACCATCGCCGGCGTTTATACGGGCAAGAACGCCTTCTTCGTTTTTAAAACCATGCTGCCGGCCTACTTCACGGCGATGGGAACGATGTCGAGCGCGGCGACGCTCCCCGTGGCCCTGGAATCCGCCCGCAAGGTCCCGTTTCTGAAGAAGGAGTCGGTCAATTTCTGCATCCCCCTGTTCAACATCGCCCATCTGCCGGGGGCCGCAGCTGCCATCACCATGTCCGCCATGGTCGTGACGATTCTGACGAAGGGGCAGACCCCGTCCCTGGAGGTGTTCCTGCCCTTCATCATCCTGCTCGGCTTCATCGAGGTGGCGGCGGTGGGCGTGCCGGGGGGCTCGGTCACGGCGGCCCTGGGCATCCTGGAGAGCACCCTGGGGCTGGACCAGTCGGGTCTGGGGCTGATGGTCGCCCTGTTCATGATCCAGGATTCCTTCGGGACCGCCACAAACGTCGTCGGAGACGCGGCCTTGACGATGATCGTCGATAAGGCCATCGAGGTCGAAGAACCGCAGGCGTGATCTGAACGGTTCCTTTCCCCGCACAAGCCGCCCCTCCCTGGGAGGGGCGGCTTCCGGAACTACCGGGTGACGGCCTCGGTAACCAGGGCCTTGACGAATTTCGCCCCCAGCTCCAGCTGGGCGACGGGGATCCGCTCCTGCGGCGAGTGCGCGTTCTCCTCCCCCAGCCCCAGCCCCACGCAGGGAAGCCCCTTGGCATTGAAGACATTGGCGTCCATGCCGCCGCCGGAAGTCCAGAGCTGCGGCTCGATCCCCAGCAGGCGGGCAGCCCGAAAGGCGTTTACGATCGCCGGATGGGTTTCGTCGATCGTAAACGTCGTGAAGGGCTCCTCCCGCGTGACGCTCAGCCGGGCGCCCGCAGCGGCCGCCTCCTCCCGAAAGGCCCCCAGAACGGCCTGCACCTCAGCCTCCAGTTTCCCCGCATCGGTGCTCCGGACCTCGACGGCCACCTCGGCCCGGTCGGGAACGATGTTCCGCACCGTCCCCCCGTTGATCACCCCGACGTTCGACGTGGTGCGGCCATCGATGCGGCCGGTCCGCAGGCGGGCGATGGCCTTGGCCGCGGTGACGATCGCATTGATCCCCTTTTCGGGGGCGGTCCCCGCATGGGCGGCGAGCCCCTCCACCACCAGGTCGAGATCCACCTTGGAGGGGGCCTGGTTGACGACGGTGCCCACGGGTCCGTCGCCGTCGAGGACGTAGCCGTAGTCGGCCGTAAGCGGCTCGGTCAGGTAGCTGACGCCGAAGAGCCCCACCTCCTCCTGGACGCTGAAGACCACCTCGAGCGGACCGCGGGGGGCCTGCTCGGCGAGCAGCTCCGACAGTGCCGCCATGATCATGGCGATCCCCGCCTTGTCGTCCGCCCCGAGGAGGGTCGCGCCGTTGCTGGCGATGACGCCGTCCTTGAGGACCGGGACCATCCCCTCGGTGGGGCCGACGGTGTCCATATGGGCGCAGAGCAGGATGGTGGGACCGGGGGCGGTGCCGGGGACGCGGACGATGATGTTCCCCGTATCGCTGCCGCTCTGAGGGGCCGATTCGTCGACCGTTGCCGTCAACCCCAGCTGATTCAGCTTCCCGATCAGGTAGGCGGCCACCGGCGCCTCCCGGCGGGAGGGGCTGTTTATGGCGGCCAGGGCCAGAAATTCATCCACCGCATTGAGTATCATCGCTTCGTCCTCGCTCGTTGTGCATCCTTCATTCATCCCCGCGGGGGTGCGGGCGTCCGTGCCGATAGCCCGGGAGCATACACAATTCCGGGGTGAATAGCGACCCCTTTCCCCGCCGCGGTGCCGGCGGGGATGGCGGGTGCGTGCCGACGGGCACCCCGAGGGATCGGCGGTGGTTTGACACCCGCCGAAAGATTAGTATCATAAAGGCTGAGGAACTCATGCGAGAGGAACGATCCCATGAACACCCTGCGCCTGCTAGTGGCTGCTACCCTGTTTTCCTTCTGCCTTCCCGGGCAATCCGCCGCCGCGATGAGCGCCGAGGAAGTGCTCAAGACCGTCGTCAAGGTGCGGACGACGATCTCCAAAGAGGCCGAGTCGGCCCGCACCCTCGGAACGGAACGGGAAGGAAACGGAGTGGTCATCGATTCCGACGGGACGATCCTGACGGCGGGGTATTTGATCAGGGATGCCAGGACCATCGAGGTGACGGCGCAGAACGGGGAGTCCGTCAGCGCCAGATTCGTGGCATACGATTTCAACACCGGGTTCGGTCTCGTGCGGGCGGAGAAGAACCTCGGCCTCGAGCCCATCCCGCTGGGGCAGTCGTCGGCGGTCAAGGCGGGTGATGCGATCCTCGTGGCCGCCCACGGGGGGGAAGCGGCCGTACAAGTCGCGCTGGTGGTCAGCCGCGGCGAGTTCGTCGGGTACTGGGAGTATCTCATCGACGAGGCGATCTACACGGTCCCGGCCCACGGCAGGTACGGCGGCGCGGCGCTGATCGATTCCGACGGGCGATTGGTGGGAATCGCATCCCTGCTGACGCAGGTCCTGGTGCCGGAATTCGGTCTCATCTCCTGCAACGTTTCCATTCCGATCGACCTGCTCCGGCCGATCCTCGCCAGCCTGCTGCGGACGGGCCGGTCCGGACAGGCGCCGCGGCCCTGGCTGGGGATCAACGCCCAGGAAGCCCACGGCCGCATCTTCCTCACCCGGGTCGTCCCGGGAAGCCCCGCCGAGAAGGCGGGGTTGAAACCCGGGGACATCTTCCTCACCGTTGCGGGAAAGGAGATAACCGGACTGGCCGATTTCTACCGCAAGGTATGGGCGACCGGCACGGCGGGCGCGCAGATCCCGCTCGGGGTCCTCCAGGGGGTCAGGGTCCGGGAGATCAAGGTGCGTTCCCTGGACCGCTCCTGGCACGCCGTCCCTCCCCGGGGGGACGTGACGCTGTAAAAGGAGGCGCGCCGCGGCATGGCGCGTCCACGTCGCGCCAGCGAAGGCAACCGGTACGGACGCGCGACCGACGAGAACGTCTGCCTCGGGATCAAGGACCTCTCGCCGTTGGCCGGTGATCAGATCCTGCACCCCGTTCTTCCGGGTCTCCTGCCCACGATACCCGACAGCCGCTCGCCGGCTTTGGGCGACAGTCCCAGCCCCGGAAGGTCGGCCTTCAGGTCGGCGAGCGTGCCGTAGCCGTCGAGATATCCGTTGATGCGGGCCGCCGCCGTTGAATCGACGAAATCCCGTTCCGACGGGTAGATGGCGGTGAGCTCCCGGAGGATGTCCCGTTCCGAGCGGAGACTGTACTTCTGATGATAGCCTTCGGCCCGGTAGAATTCGCCGGCGGTGCGGATCTCCGTGACGATCGCGCTTTTTGTCCTGGCCGCTTCGCGATCCCGCGACTGGACCGCCAGCCGTTTCTGCTCATCGTCGTGGGTGAATATGATCGACATGTACTGTCTCGACCATGACGGGACCGTGGCATTGTGGCTGTCCCAGAAAACGTCCAGCAGCTGTTCGTAGGAGATCGCCGCCGGGTCATAATCGACCTGGATGGTCTCCGTATGGTCTCCCAGATTGTGATAGGTGGGGTCCTTCTTCTTCCCGCCCGCGTATCCGACACGGGTGCGGACCACCCCCTTGAGACTCCCGTACCGGGAGTCCGGACCCCAGAATCACCCCAGGGCAAAGGTCGCCGTCCGGGTCCCCGCCGGGGCGGCGACGTCGATCGGCGGCCTCGCGGCGCGGGGCGCGGATCCCGCCCCTGCCCGCTCGTTTCCCCTTCCTTCCCGGGAAAAGGCATTTTCGCATGCCTGGAGAATCGGAGCCAATCCCAGGCAGGCGATCCCGATCCCCTTCAGGAAGATCCGCCGGCTCAGGCAGCCGCCGTCCCGGCCCCACTGACCATACCCGGTCGGAGGCAATATCCTCGCGTGTTCCATCTTCAAACCTCCTGTTAGTCGTTTCGCCGTTCATCCGCCAGCGCCGGCGTGCACGCTATCCGGCATGGCTGAGACTTCCCGCGTCCGGGCGGCGCCGCCCGGGAGCGTCAGGTTCATTTTTTCATAAACAGGTTTAAATACTTGCCGTATCCGGCTTTTACCAGGTCCTCCTTCGGAATGAACCGCATCGCTGCGGAGTTCATGCAGTACCTGAGCCCCGTAGGCGGCGGCCCGTCGTTGAACACGTGGCCGAGGTGGGAGTCGGCGTGTCTGCTCCTGACCTCGGTCCGCACACCGAACCAGCTTCGATCCTCCTTCTCTACGATATTGCCCGGCTCGAGGGGTTTGGTGAAGCTGGGCCAGCCGGTACCGGAGTCGTACTTGTCGAGGGAACTGAACAGCGGCTCCCCGGAGACGATATCCACATAGATGCCCGCCCGATGGTCGTTCCAGTATCCGTTCTGGAACGGCGGTTCCGTTCCCTCCTGCTGTGTGACGGTATACTGCAGGGGGGTCAGACTCTTCTTCAATTCGGCCTTCGCCGGTTTCTTATAGGCGCCCTCCGCAGCCCCTGCACCGGCCTGCACAGCCAGCAGCGACAGGATGGCCAGTACCGGCATGATCATTTTCCGAACCATGGTTCTCTCCTTTCTTCCTCTTGCCCGTGCATCCCCGGAGCATGCGGAAGAACGCAGCCCCGGGACTCCTGCACGCGGCAGCTATTCCCCCGGAGAAGATCCCCGCAGGGTCTCCAGGTAGGTCCCTCCCCTCCTGAGCGCCTCCTCCATCTGCTTCACGGTGATCCGAGAACGATCGTAGAGCACCGTGTTCACCTCCCTAGAGCCCTTCCAGCCCGACGTAACCTTCTTCACCCCCGGGAGCCCTTCCAGGGCTGCCTTGCCTACATCGTATCAGGCGACCCCGAAGACCGCCGTAGCGTCATGCGGTTCCGGGGGGCCGGGAGCCGCATGCCCGATGCGCAGGAATAACAACAGCCCCAGTGCCAGAACATACGCGGTGTACCGATGGTTCATGGTGGCTCGTCTCCTCCTTCCCGATCGGCCATTCACCGGACGGGCGGCCGGGAAGCCGCTTTCGTGCTCCGGTGTCCATACGGCCCTAATCTACGGGGGAAAGATCACGATTTCATCACGGAACGATAACATTTCTGTAACCGCATCTGTCCGGGAGCCTCATGGTTATGCAGGAGCGGCAATGACCGCTGTGTGCAGGGAGACAGAATGGCAGTATGTTATGTCGGAGGGCGGTGAATCGGAAGCGGAAAGGTGAAGGACGTTCCCTCATCGGGTGCGCTTTCGACGGAGATTGTGCTGCCGTGGAGTTCGAGGATCTTCTTGACGATTGCCAGGCCCAATCCGGCATGGTCCCCCTCGCCCCTCCGGCTTCGGTCGACCCGGTAGAAACGGTCGAAGATGCGCGGCAGTTCTTCCCGGGGGATGCCGCACCCCGTATCGCTCACGGTGACGACCACATCGGGGGGACAGTTCTGCAGGAGGACCCGTACCGTTCCTCCCGACGGTGTGTAATGGATGGCGTTTTCCAGGAGGTTTTCCAGGACCCGCCCGATCAGAGCGATATCGGCGAAGACAAAGGGGAGCTCCGCTCCTGCGTTTGTCGTGATGACGACGCCCTTTTCCCCTGCCGCGAGCCGAAACTTCTGGATCACGTCCTGGACGAGTTCCCCGATGCTGAAGGGTTCGGGATGGACGGTCATATCCGGAGCCTCGAGTCTTGCCAGCGCGAACAGACCGTCCACGAGATTCCCGAGACGCCTGCAATGACCGATGGCGATTTCGAGGTACTGCCGCCGCTCCTCCGGGGAGATGGCGTTTTCGCGGATCAGAAGAGTTTCGACGTATCCCTGGAGCGTGGCCAGAGGGGTACGGAGGTCGTGCGATACGTTGGCAATAAATTCCCGCCGCTGTGAATCGACCTGCCTCAGCGACGCAACCTGCTGCTCGATCCGCAGCGCCATCCGGCGGAAGGTCGATTCGAGCCGTTTTATCTCATCCCCGGGGTCCCCGCCGTCGGGCGCGGGAAGATTGAGCTGCACGAACGCGGTCCCCTCGGAATAGTCCTGCATGGCGGCGGCCAGACGCTTCAGCCTCCGCGTCAGCCAGGCCAGCATCACCAGGCCCGCCGTCGCTGCCACGAGGAGAGCGACGAGCGAGCTCCAGAGACTGAGCCGCAGGATGTAGCTTCCCCGCACCTTCTGGATCACCGTGTCGTACGTCTCTCCCCCGAGGATCACGTAGAGGTAGCCCTCCAGCTTCCCTTCCCGGGGGATGCGGGCGGCGGAGAAAATTTTCCGGCCCTCCGGCGAGCGGGGATCGTCCCCCAGAATCGGGAAGGCGTCGCTCCCCGCCAGGAATGCTGCGATCGGCCCGAGCTGCACGCTCGCCCGCTTCACCTTGCCCGGATCGGCGGAATAGGCGAGGATGCGCCCCTGCGGATCCAGGAGATAGACCTCGATCGCGGGGTTGATCGTCATCAGCATGGAGAAGATCTCTTTCAGGGCGCGGTCATCGACGAGGCTGTTGCGCATGACGATTTTCCGGGAGATGATCGACTCGGCGAGGGTGCGATTGAGCTTCTGGTCGACCTCCTGCCGGTACATCGCCGTCGAGAAGACGCTGATCGTTACGAACAGCGCGCCCACGACGGCCAGCAGCCCCAACAGGACGATCGCCAGCTTCGTGTAGAGCGACCGGAAGATCATCAGCCCCCCTCCGCGGCGTCCGGTTCGGCGAATTTGTATCCCACGCCCCACACGGTCAGGATGTAGCGGGGACGGGTGGGGTTTTCTTCGATCTTCGCCCGGAGCCGGTTGATGTGGGAGTTCACGGTATGTTCGTAGCCGTCGTGGCCGTATCCCCATACCGCATCCAGAAGCTGGGAACGGGTGAAGACCCGTCCGGGGCTGGCGGCGAACTGCAGCAGGAGGTCGAACTCCTTTGCCGTGAGCGTGACGGGATTCCCCCGCAGGGTCACCGTCCGCCGTTCGGAGTCGATGGTCAGGCCGCCCGCTTCGATACGGCCCGGTACCGACGGCATACTGTTGTGCCGAAGCCCTTCCACGCGCCGGAAGAGGGCCTTGATCCGCGCGAGCAGCTCCACGATGCTGAACGGCTTGGTAACGTAGTCGTCGGCCCCCATTTCGAGCCCCACCACCCGGTCCGTTTCGGAGGAGCGCGAGGTGAGCATCAGGACCGGCACGTAGGGGGTCTTCTCGCGGATGCGCCGGCAGACCTCGAGGCCGTCGAGCCCCGGCAGCATGATATCCAGGATGATCAGGTCGTAGGCCGTCCGTTCCGCTTTCGCCAGCCCGCCGGAGCCGTCGCCTGCGATATCGACTTCATAGGCGAGGTCGCGGAGGTTCAGGGCGAGAAGCTTCGCGAGGTCCGCATTGTCCTCGACGATCAAGATCCGCTTCGGCATCGGCATCCCCCCGGCATGTCGCTTACCGTCTTCTTCCCCGGCTCACGCGGAAGAGCCTTGCCGCCCCTTGAGCACCTCGATGAAGGCGTCGATCCGGGTCTCGATCTGGCTTTCGGAGAAGCTCCGTTCGTCCACCATGTCCGCCTCGATCATCAGGGTCGGAATCCCCAGCTTTTCGCGGACGATCCGCTGGATGTCGTACTGCCCGAAGGAGTAGGGCTTGCAGCTCCGGTTGGAGTGCATGACGATCCCGTCGACATCGTATTTCTTGGCCATCTCGATCACCTGGCGGGCCATTTCGTCCACGCCGATGTTGAGGTAGATCCGGGTGTGGCACTCGGCCATGGTCCCGAGGAAGTCGTTCACGTCCACGTACCTGAGCGCACCGCACCAGGCCGAGGTGTACGTGTCGGCCACCAGGCAGGCGCCCTGGGAGGCGAACTTCTCGGAGAGCCACTTCGTCCGATACCAGACCGGGAGGTTGTCCCAGAGGAGCCGGTACTTCTCGTCGGCGACGGCGCCGATCCCCTGGGCCACCCGTTCCTGCATCTCCGCCAGGAGCATTTTATAGTAGTCGACGGTCTGCTGCGTCCCCCGCAGCGTCACGATCAGCGCGAGGTGGAAGAAGGCGTCGAACGCGGAAAGCGGGGCGGGGCGGTTCATCGCCGTGTCGAGGACCGCCTGCCAGAGCCGCTGGCCCTCGGCGGACAACCTCCCCACCTCCTTGATCCGGTCGTAGTCGAACTTCTTCCCGCAGACCTTCTCCAGGAAGGCGATGTATTCATTGACCTGCTCCTGGACGTAACGCCGCGACTCCGGGGTGAACTCGGTGTGGCAGAAGGGGGTGTCGAGGATGAACAAGGGCACGTTGAAGAACCGCGCCTGCACCTCATACCACTTGAGGACCGTGCCGCAGATGTTGTTGCAGCAGACGAGCATGTCGGGCCGGGGCAGACCGCCGATCGGCCCGCCGCTTATCGGGGCGCAGGCGATGTCGGCGCGGGCGTAGGAGCACAGGTCGCTCGAATAGCCCATCGCCTCGGCCTTCTGGCAGAGGTCGACCCCCATCTTGCTCGCCCCGACCATGGCCCCGTGGTTCTCGGGATAGACCGGGATCACGTCCATGGCGATCAGCGGCTCCACCGGCCCGCCGCTGGTGATCCAGGCGACCTTCTTCCCCGTCTGCTCGGCGGTCTTCGCCTCGATGTAGTAGGCGGTCATGATCTCCTTCATCCTGGCGACCGCCTTGATCTTCCGCTTTTCCTTCGCCTCGTCCTTCTCCGCCATCGCCCTCACCTTATTTTGAAATTGCCGTTTTCCTCTGACTCCGCCCCCTCCCTGTATCCCTCCCCCTGCGGGGGAGGGCTACAGGGAGGGGGCTGTCCGCCCAGATACCCCTCAAATCATTTCAATGAATGCCTCGAACCGCGTCCTCAGCTGCCCGTCGGCGGGCAGCCGGTCCTCCACCTCCACGACCATGCTGGGAATCCCCGCCTTCTCCAGCGCCTCCCGGAGATGGGGGTAATCGAAGGCGTGGGGATCGCAGAACTTCAGCAGTAAGAAGATCACCCCCTGCGCCTGCTTCGCCCGGGCCATCCGGACGAGGTTCTCCGCCCGTTCCGCAAGCCCCCGGTGCTTGGCCGGGCAGACGACCCGCTCGGCGTACCTTCGGCCGATCGCCGCGAGCGGATCGCCGGTCTCGTCGATGAGACCTTCGTAGGAGCGGGAGCCGGTGCAGAGGTCGTCCGCGGCCACCGCCCCTCCCCCCTCCTCGATCAGGGCATACACCTCGGGCTGGTTGCAGACTCCCCCCGCAAGGATCACCCGCTTCCGCGCCGGGCCGGGCTGTGCGCCCGGCTGCGCTTCGAGCTGGGCGAGGACCTCCTCGAGGAGCATCGCCGCCCGGCTGCGCTCCATGATCATGGCGCTGCGCGCCAGCGCCGAGAGGTCCGCCCCCTTCAGGATGCCCGGCCGGTCGCCCGCGAGCGCGGCGATCCGCGTCAGCGCCCCCCGGATGCGGTTGGTGAGGCCGATCGCCCGGCGGAGGTCGTCGTCGCCGATTACGGCGCCGAGCTTTGCCTCCAGCTCCCGGCGGAACCGCTTCAGCACGTCGGTGAGGTACTGCCGGGCATTATCCGTATCCAGCCGGACCGGCAGGACCACGTCGAGATGGAAGCAGCCGCCCACGTTCAGCCGCCAGATGTCCGAGAGCCGCTGGATCGTGTCGCAGGTGTGGGGGAAGACGACGCCGTCGAGGAAGGCGAGACGTCCCGCGAGCGCGTCCTCGAGCGCGCCGCGCACCAGCGAGCAGCAGTAGGACTGCAGGTGGGACTCGGCCAGCCGGGCCTTCTCCCCGGTCCCGAAGATGCGGAAGGGGTGGGCCCCGGCGGCGATGATAAACTCCTCCGGCGCGTAGGAACAGAAGGTGCCGACGATCTTCCGCCGGCTCTCCTTCTTGAGACGTTCCGCATAGCCGTACGGGTCGGCCAGGACCTGATAACATTCATCGATCTGTCTCATCAATCACTCTCCTTATCAACACTCTCCCAGGGTTTCTTCTCATACATCGGCACCCCCTTGGCGGGGAGGAAGACGAATCCGGCGCCCCAAAGGCAACCGCTCTGGCCGGGTGACTCCATGCATGCCATCGAAGAAGCAATAGGCTGGTTCAAATACCGGCCGATCATACACACTTTTTGTCGATTTGACAATTTCGGCAACAGGCGGGCGCCGGAAAGAAGCTGCGGCGTGCCTCAGGACAGACAATGACAGGGGATCGTTACGGCCAACCGGTCCGTTGAACCTGGGTCGGACAAGGGATATTCGGTGAGGCGGAAGATGGCGCTCAGCCGCAAGTTGGCGGCCAACCGGTGTAAAGATGATCGATGATGGCCGTTTGCACTCAAGATGCTTCGGTCATCTGTCCAATTCCCTCCTTACCGCCAGTCCGATCTTCTCCAGAAGGTAAGGTTTCTTAACGAAAGGACCTGCCCCCAGTGCCTGGGCCATGGCAACGCGCTCCGTCTCGGCAAACCCGCTGACGATGATGCACCTCAGCGACGGATGGATCTCTCTGATCTGCCGGTAGGTTTCGAAACCGTCGATCCCGGGATCCATAATCATGTCGAGAATGACCAAGTCGACCGGCCGCCGCTTCAGATATGCCAGGGCCTCTTCACCACTGACGGCGGTATCCACGTTGTAGTTCAACTTTTCCAGAATCCGCTTGGCAAGATTTCTTTGACCCTCAATATCATCCACGACCAGGATCCTCTCGCCATGGCCTTTACAGGGTGCTTTGGAGGCTTGCGTATCCTCGGCCGCCTCCGCTTCTTGCGTCACGGGGAAGTATAGGTGGAATGTAGACCCGGCCCCTTTTTGACTCTCCACATCGATATACCCGCTGTGATCCTTGACGGTGCCCCAGACCACAGAAAGGCCGAGACCGGTTCCGCTCCTCCCCATGGCCTTCTTGGTATAGAAGGGCTCGAAAATATGCTTCATGTCATCGGTACTGATCCCTTCTCCGGTATCGGTCACGCTCAAGGTCACATAGTCTCCTTCTGCGAGCACATCATAACCGGCGACAGGTCTGTCAAGATACCGGTTTGCCGTCCGAATCAGGATCTCCCCTCCCGAAGTCATGGCTTCCGCAGCATTGGAAACCAGGTTCATCAGGCTTTTCGATAAATGTACCGCCGAACCATTCATCTTAAGCAAATCCTTTTCCAGCTCCGTTCTGATGCGGATATGGGGATAGAGGGACGTCAGCTTCACGAATTCAGGAGACTTCAGATATTCGGCGATCGTCTTGTTGAGATTGATGCTCACTTTGGTCTGAACGCCGCGCCTGGCCAGGGTCAAGAGGTCCTGCACGATCGCCGCCGATCGCTCACCGCCGACGATAATGTTCCTGACATCCTCTTTGCGAGGATCGGATTCATCCAGCGTATCACAGAGCAATTCCGCATACCCGACCAGAATTCCAAGGGAGTTATTCAGGTCGTGCGCGACTCCCCCCGCCAGCAGTCCGAGGGCCTCCATCTTCTCTGCCCTTTGCAGACGCTCCTGCAACGCCCTGGTCTCTGCCTCCGATCGTCTAAACTCAGTGAGGTCCCGGTGAATGGCAATGATCAACTGATCTTGGCCCGACTGGATGAGGTTGGCCTTCACAGCCAGAGGGATAGTATGGCCGTCCTTATGGTAGTGCTCCACTTCAAAAGACAGGGTCTCGCCCGCCTTGAGTCTGCGTATACGTTCCGGGACGGGGGTCGCTCCTTCTACATCGATTCCCGCCAGACCCATGCACAGCATTTCCTCTACGGTGAAGCCATGCATCATTGCGAACGAGCGGTTGACGGACAGTAGTTTGCCGCTGCTGTCTAATATGAAAATTCCATCCGCTGCCTGCTCAAACAGCGCTTCAAAACGTTCTTCGCTCTTCCGCACCGCCTCCTCTGCCAGTTTGCGTTCAGTGACATTGATCATGATTCCCCTTAGCCCGACGGTCTTTCCCTCCTTGACGATGGCGTTGGTATAGACTTCGACGGGTAAAGTGCTACCGTCTTTCCGCTTCGCGAGATACTGAAAGCCCCTTTCGATCGGGTCCCCCCCCAGTAGAGCCCGAATCCTCCCTTGAGCCACCTCACGGTGTTCCGGCATCAGCATTTCCGCTACGTTCAGACCGCGTCGGAAATCTTCCTCCGTGTAACCGAAGAGCTTGAAGGCTTCCTGGTTCGCAAAGGTCAGCGTGCCTCTTTCATCGCACTCATAGACGACTTGCGGCAAGAGGTTGGAAAGTTCTCGAAATCTTGTTTCCTTTTCCTGTATCTCCCTTCGCATTTTCTGAAAATAGACAAGGAGTATGCCCAGAGCGACAGCAAATTCCAGGAACGCACCCAAGATGTAACCCCACGGGGCAATGGCAGTTATGGGTCGTAGGAACGGATAGTCCATTTTGTGGATGCCCCAGGCAATAAAAGTCATGCCGACGAGCTTCTTTTCCGGACCTTCCAGGGTCCTCGATTTCATCAGGATGGTGCCTGTCCACACATAGACGATTCCGAGAAAAGTGAACGACGGTATCGCCATGGCGAGGAAAGAAAAGCTCCCTGCTACGCTGATGACGATCCAGAGGATTCCCGCGGCGGAGACATAGAGCCACAGCCTGGGCAAGCGCTTCTCGATAAAAACATATGTCCCCCAGAGGAGCAGTAAGCCGCTGATCAAAGCGGCGACCTGGTTGGCGATGATAAGCCAGGGAGCGTCTTTCCCGCTCACCGTCATCAGGCCAATGCCGAACCTTAGGAAATAGGCGAACCAACTCAGCGTCCAAATCCACAGGTAGCGTTTGCGGTCCTGCAAGTAGAGATAGAAATAGACGAATGTGAGGAGAAGGGACCCCAGCAAGTTTGCCACAATGGCCGAAGCCAGCCAGTTCATCACGACCTCCATACCCGACGGCGACAATGTATCATCGGTCCAAACCCTGCTTTTCTTAAACCACCGCTGAAGCCGAGGGAACGGTCTTCGTTCTCTTCAGCATACCGCTTCTGCGACTAGAAGTCTCGGATCATATAGCCGGTACGGGGCTACCCAAGATTGGCAAGGAATATGGCGAGTTGCCATTGCCGTCTGGCGGGCGGGGGCATTGAGATGCCAAGGGAGGAAGGTCAGGGGGTTTCCATTCAGCCAGGCAAATCATGACCAACCATTGACCTGGACTGATAACTGGACTGATAACTGACCTGATACTGATAAGAACTTGCTTTTATATGGGTCGAGTGTGCGCGACGATTGTCTTGTATGTCAAGGAAATTTTCACCCGACATGTGGGGGGCAGGCGGAGACGATCGTGTGACCAAGAGCGCGGGGATTCGAAGGCCGACTGTATTTGACCCTGAGTGACCCTGATTTCGGCAGCCAGATCGCCCTGCGGGAGTTCAACGGGTGCATTTGGACAGTCCTCCTCGGAGTGCCCGATTTCGGGCTTCATGTTACGTAGGCATCCCAAGGGTAGTCGGGGTCGCCATAGGCGGCATTGTCGGGAATGGATTGGGCCAACTCATCCCCGGCGTATCGGTGGAATGGCGGGGCATGGGCTGTTGCGGGAGGTCTTGCTCGGATGAGCCAGAGCCCGAGATGGCCCAGGATGGCCTTGATGATCTCTTCATCCTCAATGAAGCTGATGATCCGCATAGCTCCGCGGCATTTCGGGCAAACCAGCGGATCGACCTCGTAGATCTTCTGAATCAGCCTGGCCCAACTTTTCCGGCATGCCGCCGGAGCCCTCTCGGATTCGATGATGCAGGGGATGACGTCGGCCGTGTCTTTCTTCCGTCGTTTGCCACGCAAGACGTTGCTGTACCAGCCGTAATACCGGACCATCTGCTCCCCGCGATTCGGGACATGGGAGCACATGGCGGCGAGCCATTCGCCCGCGGCGAAGACCTTCTGATCGTTGCCGTCTTTCGCCGTATAGACGACGGCGCCTTCGCGGTCGAGATACCGCATCCTCTCCTGAGAGAAGGAGGCCCGGATGATGTATCGGGCAAGATTCTCCAACGCCGCTTCTTCTTTCGGCAGGATGCGTTTCCCGCAGAAGACATGAAAACCGGAACGGCGCCATCCCGAGAGCAAGGCGATCATCTCCTGTGTTATTTTACCTTTCGCAATGAGCATCCGGAGGACCTTATACCGGAATATCGCCTCCAGTTTCTTTAACTCCAGAGGAGGCGCCACCCGGAACATCCCATTGCCATAGAAGCATCCGTCCACGATCAGGACATGACAGTGTGGGTTGAAGCCAAGGAAATCGCCAAAGGTCTGGATGGCGATGACCGCACCGGGGAGAGGGCTCCTTTCGGGAACGACATCCTGCATGAAGACCTTCAGAGACTCCCAGGCACAGCGACTCAGTTCATGCAGGAGACGGCGATCGTAGAGGAAGTACCGGCGCAGGATCTTCGGAATGCCGAAGACGAAATGCCGGTGGGGCACCTTCTTGAGTACATTGGCGCACAACCACTCTCCAAATTCCACCACCCGTTTCTGATGGCAGGAGGGACAAAAGTGTCGGCGCTTGCAGGAGAAGGCGAGCAGGTACTCGTGATTACAGTCTCCGCATTTCACGCGGGCAAAGCCATTGCGCAGATTCCCGCATTCCAGGTACCGTAGATTACCTGCCGGAGATAGGGGCGGAAGAAGAATCCATAGGACCGCTCAAATCGGTCTTCGTAACCCTGGATGAAAGATTCCAGCTGATCCTCAACGCATCGATAATAATCGGTTGCCTGCGGATTTCGGGGTCGATATACGGCAGATTGGGCGGCCATGATTCCTTCCTTCCGAGGGAAACAGGCCGTCTATTTTAGAACGAACGCTCTACATGTCAAGAAGAATGTTGCATCAGCCTTGACAACCCTGGTGAATCCTGTTACCGATAGAACACTGGGGTTTCAGATAGTTGGAATCGTGAGGAAACGGCGAAAGAGTAACACAGGGTCGTTGGACGGTAATTGATGCCTGTTGACAATAGCGGATCGGCTGCCTAATCATGAGAACATGAAACGAGGCCAGCTCATCAAACATCTCAAGGGGCATGGCGCATACCTCCTGCGGGAGGGCAAGCGCCACACCATCTTTTAGCGGGGGCCGTTAAAAACGGAAATCCCCAGAAACGCTGAGATTGCTGACGAGTTGGCCAGAAAAATCTGCAAAGATCTGGACATCCCTTTTGTGAGGTAAGCTATGAGATATAGAGCTGTGATGAAAAAATCCGGCACTTGGTGGATCGGTTGGCTGATTGATCTGCCCGGCGTGAATGCCCAGGAAAAGACGAAGGCGGAACTCGTGAAGTCCCTGATAATGGGCGCTCAGGATATGCTGGCGACAGAAGTGCCCTTCGAACCCGGCACGGAAATGACTATGGTTGACGTGCCCGAACCGGCCTGGTTCGGGCAGCATGCCCACTGAAAAGAAGATGTGGCGGGCCGAGAAGTCGCTTCCTTTTATGATCTCCGCCCTTTCACCCGCGAGCCCGTCGATCCGCGCCATCGCCCACCGGATGCAGTTCGTAAGGGAATAGCCTCCCGCTGGTCGCCTTCCCCGATCGCCCCGCCGAGCTTGCCCTCCAACACAGCATCCGGAATTTTTGCGAAGTCGTCCTCATCCGCCGCAGTATTTCCCCTCTGCCTTGAGCCTGGCCACCTCCTCCTTTTCGAGGGTGTTGAAGGCCACCTTGCCCACGAGCGTACAGGGCAGGTCGCCCCTGAACTCCACCTCCCGCGGGCAGCTCCAGCGGATCAGGTGCTCCTGGCAGTGGCCGATCAGCGCCTTCTCCATCTCCGGCCCGGCCTGGGCCGGGTCCTTCAGCACCACGAAGGCCTTCACCCGCTGCACCTGCTTTTCGTCGGGGACGCCGATGACGCAGGCCTTCGCCACTGCGGGGTGCTTGTACAGGACGTCCTCCACCTGGGCAGGGTACACGTTCATCCCCGAGGACTTGATCATCCGCTTCTGGCGGAGCTTGAAGTAAAAGAACCCGTCCGCGTCCATCTGCCCGATGTCGCCGGTATGGAGCCAGAGCCTGCCGTCGGCATGGGTGCGGAGCGTCTGGGCCGTCTCCTCGGGCTGGTCGAGGTACCCGAGCATCACCGCGGGGCCGGAGAGGCAGATCTCCCCTTCCTCGCCGACGGGCGCCTCCTCGGTCGTGCCGAGCGCGACGATCTTGGCGAGCATGTCCGGGAACGGGATCCCCACGCTCCCCTCGCGGTACTGGTTGAGCGGGGTCGCCATGATCGCCGTCACCGCCTCGGTGAGGCCGTACCCCTCGAGGAGCTGGACGTTGCCGCCCCGCTCCTTCACGACCGCCTCGAACCGCTCCTTCACCGGCCGCGGCAGGGTGTCGGCCCCGCTGAAGGTCGCCCTGAGGCAGCTCAGGTCCGCCTTGCAGAACACGGGGTTGCTGCCCAGGGCCTCGAACAGGGTCGGCACGCCCACCACAAAGCTCGGCCGCTTCTTCCTGATCAGGTCGGCCACGATCTCCGGGGTGAACTGGGGCACCAGGATGCTCTTTCCCCCGCCCATGAAGATGGCGTTGACACAGACCCCCAGGCCGAACCCGTGGAAGATGGGGAGGATCGCGAGGATCGAATCGGCGCCGTCCATGGCCCCCCAGGCGGCGACCTGCATCCCCTCGCTGATGAAGTTGTAGTTGGACAGCATGATCCCCTTGGGCACGCCGGTAGTGCCGCCGCTGTACAGGATGACGGCCATCTCGTCGGACCCCATCTCGGCTTTGGGCGCCTTCGGGTAGCTCCCCTGCATCAGGTCGCTCCACCATCGCACGAGCGGATCCGCGGGGACCGGCGGGATCTTCCGCCCCTTGGTCAGGTTGAACCCGATCTTCTTGACCAGGGGGAGGTAGTCGGGGATCCGGGCCAGGATCAGGGTCTTGAGGCCCGTATTCGCCTGGACCTCCTTGAATTTTCCGTAGAACGCGTCGAGCGTGAGGGCGAAGCGGCTCCTGGCCGTCGTGAGGTAGAACTCGATCTCCTTGGCGGGCGACAGGGGGTGGATCATGCTCGCCACGACGCCCAGTTTGTTGGCGGCGTAGAAGCAGATGATCCCCTGCGGGCAGGTGGGCATGGAGATTGTGAGCCTATCGCCCGCGGCCATCCCGAGGGAGGCCAGGGCATCGGCGCACCGGTCGATCTCCTCGCCGAACTGCCGGTAGGTGGAGGTGGTGCCGAAGAAGTCGTAGGCGATGTCATCCGGACACCTTCCTACCGTCTGCATCAGCGCCTCGTACATGGTCACACGCGGATAGTCGATATGCTCCGGGACAGCGCCGTAGAACTTCAGCCAGGGCTTCTTCTCGTACATCGGCATACCTCCTCGTGAATAGCGCTCACCCCCACCCTGCCCTCCCCCGTCGAGGGGGAGGGGTGAATCGGTGGAACTGCCCCTTCCTCACCTTCAGGGGCTCCTCCGTCGGGGCAAAGCCCCGCCCCGCCCCCTTCGCGGGGGAGGGTACAGGGTGCGGGGCATCGTTACGGCACGATCTTGCCCGCGGCGAGCAAACCCAGGATCAGCGTGCCGAGGGCGATCCGGTAGTAGACGAAAACGAACGTCGTGTTCTTCCGCAGATACTTCAGCAGAAAGTCGATCGCACAGTAGCCGCTGATTCCCGAGACGACCGTGGCGACGGCGTAGTTCACCGCCCCGATCGAGTCGATCCCCGCGCCGATCGCCTCGTGCAGTTCGAGGATGCCGCTGGCAAATATCGCCGGGATGCTGAGCAGAAAGGAGAACCGTGCCGCAGCCTCCCGGTTCATCCCCACCAGCAGGCCGCCGGTAAGCGTCGTACCGCTCCGGGAGGAGCCGGGGATCAGGGCGAAGGCCTGGGCGAACCCCACCACCAGGGCGTCGCGCACCCCCACCTGGGCGATCTCTTTCCTGTGCGAGGCAACCTTTTCGGCAACGGCGAGCACCAGGGCGAGGATGATCAGGCTTCCCGCAATGACGTACAGGTTCTTCGTCAAGACCCCTTCGATCTCGGTCTTGAACAGCAGCCCGACCACCACTACCGGGAGCGTGCCGATCAGGATCAGCCAGCCGAGCCGCGAATTCAGCGACTGCTCGCGGTACCTCCGCCGTTCCCACAGGCTCTCCTTGATGAAGGCGGTGACGATGTTTTTGATATCGGCCCGGAAATAGACCAGGATCGAGGCCAGGGTCCCCAGTTGGATGACTGCGATGAAGGAGGTCCACCGCTCGGGATGGGCAGCGGAGATCAGCCCCATCAGCTTGCCGGCCAGCGTGAGATGGCCCGTGCTGCTGATCGGGAGAAACTCCGTGACGCCCTGGATGATGCCGAGGATGATCGACTCGAAGATATTCACGAGGTCTCCCGTCATGCGATACCGCGGCCGGCTTCATGCCGGCGGAAAGGGGAATGGGGGTGACGGGCCGGAGTATAGGAAATGGGGTCCCGCATGTCAATGCAATAATGGTCAGCCTCCGTCCGCAGGCTCCACGCGATCCCCCCTCTCCGCCCCCAGCTTCGCCATGCGGGCATAGGCCTTCAGGTCTTTCTTGGGCACGGGAAGAATGTTTCCGTCAACGTAACTCATGTGTTCCCGCCTTCTTGACCGTTCAACCGCTCTGTCTGCGGCGAACCGGCCTCCGGCGCGAGTTGGATACCCATGATCTCCAGGATGGCCGCATAGACCTGCGACATCTCCGCTGCGTCGAGATGCGCGAGGGGGCCCTCGACCAGGAGCCGGCTGTCGATGGCGCGGAGCTGATCGATCAGGAGGTCGCAGTCATGCTCCAGCCGTTCCCGGGCCCGGACACGCAGGCGCAGGGGCGCGGCGTTATCGACCAGGCGGTTCGTCAGGGGGACGACCAGCGTGGAAGGGTGGCCGGCGTCCAGCAGGGCCTGGTGCTGGATGAGCAGAACCGGCATCGTCTTTGCCGGCTCTGCGCTGCGCCGCGGGTTCAGGTCGGTCAGCCAGACGGCGCCATGTTCACGTTCTTGGGTCATGTTCGCGCTCCGCACCTCCCCGTATCCCTTCCTTCTGCTGCCTGACCGACACTAACCCGATTCGGCGCCATTGTCAACAAACCGGCCACTTAGCTTCGTTCCGCCGATTATTCGAATCAATGCTTGACAAACGAGCGCGATCTTAATATGTGATATATTACATACCAAACCGGTTCGATCGTCCGGTGGCGCCTGCCACCCCCACATCCCAAACCAGGAGGTACACCATGAAAACGATGATCCCCTTCCGTCCATCCCGTTTCACCCCCCGCCCCGCCGGGCGGTACGCCCTGCTTACGGCCGCACTCTGCGCGGCGCTCCTTTGCGCGCTCCCGGCAGCGGCGCAGGACTACCCCGCCAAGCCGATCGAGGTTGTGGTCGGATTCGCCCCCGGCGGCGGGACCGACATGGTCGCCCGGGCAATCTCCGACGTGGCCGCGAAGTACACCGGCCAGCCGCTGGTCGTGAACAACAAGCCCGGCGCCACCGGGATCATCGGCTCGCAGTACGTCTACAACTCGAAACCGGACGGCTACACGCTCCTCGTGGCAGGCGGCAGCGAGACCGTCTCAGTCCCCCACTTCAAGAGCCTGCCCTTCAACCCCATCACCGGCTTCGATCCGGTCATCCGGCTCATGGTCGAGCGAATCGGGTTCTACGTCAAGACCGACAGCCCCTGGAAGACGATGAAGGACCTGATCGCCGACGCAAAGAAGAACCCCGACAAGTACTCCTACGCCACCGCGGGGGTCGGCGGACTGCACCACGCCAGCATGCTGGTGACCGAGAAACGGACGGGGATCCGCATGACCCATGTCCCGCACAAGGGGGGGGCCGAGAACCTCGCCGCCCTGGCAGGCGGCCACGTGAACGTGGCGATGGCCTCGCCGAACGAGGCCTATGCCCTGGTGCAGGGCGGCCGGGTGCGCTGCCTGGCGATCACGGCGCTCGAACGCTCGCCCACCGAGCCGAATGCCCCGACGATGCGTGAACTCGGCTACGACATCTACATCGACAACCAGAAGGGGTTCGTCTTCCCGGCGGGGGTGCCCCAGCCGATCCGGCAGAAGCTCCACGATGCCGTGAAGAAGGCCTACGACGATCCGCAGTTCAAGGCGAGCGCCGAGAAGCTGAAGCTCGAACTGTCGTACCTGAACGGTGACGATTTCCGGAAGGCCCTGAAGAGCATGTACGATCAGATCGGTGAGTCGGTGAAAAAGTAACGTAACGGAGAACACATGAACGTGGATCGTATTCTCGGGTGGGGCGCGCTGCTCCTGGCGCTGCCGGTCGGCTGGTCCTCCTGGCGGTACGGGGTGGGGAGCCCCCACTCCCCCGGCGCCGGGTTCTGGCCGCTGGTCATCATCGTGGTGACGGCCGGCCTGGGCCTGACGCTCGTTCTGCGCCCGAGCCCGGACGCGCCCGCGTTGGCGGGCGGGTCGCGCTGGGGGAAATTCGCCGTCTCCCTCGCTACCCTGGCCTTTTACGTGCTCGCCCTGGAGCCGCTCGGCTACCTGCCGGCGACCGCGGTCATGCTTTTCGTCCAGTTCCGCTGGGTGGAAGGCCGCACCCGGCGGTCGAGCGCGGTCATCGCGCTGGGCGCGGCGGTGATCACCCTGATCCTGTTCCGCGTCCTGCTGAAGGTCACCCTGCCCCTGGGGATCATCCCGCTGCCCAGGGGCTGGTAAGACAGCGTCGGAATTTCCTGTCGGCCTCCGGGACCCGTTCCCAGGTCCGGCGTCTGGTAGCAGGCGCCTGTCCCGGACCGGAGCCGGGATCCGCCGGAATGACTGCCGGCACAACGAATTGTCAGGAGTGGGTTCTTGGACACCATCGCGCAGCTGCTCCACGGATTCGCCATCGCGCTCACGCCGGGAAACCTCCTGGCGGTGCTCTTGGGGGCCGTCATCGGCACGGTGATCGGCGTCCTGCCCGGGCTCGGCCCCACGGCCACCCTCGCACTGCTGCTGCCGATCACGATCGGGATGGACATGGTGACCGCCCTGATCATGATGGCCGGGATCTACTACGGGGCCATGTACGGGGGGTCGATCACCTCGATCCTGGTCAACATCCCCGGCGAGGCCGCCTCGGTCGTCACCTGCATCGACGGCTACCAGATGGCCCGCCAGGGGCGGGCGGGACCGGCGCTGGGGATGTCCGCCTTCGGCTCCTTCATCGGCGGCACCGTGAGCGTGGTCGTGCTGATGCTGATCTCCCCCTTCCTGGCCGAGGCGGCTCTGAAGTTCGGGGCGCCGGAGATGTTCGCCCTGCTGTTTTTCGCCTTCACCTGCATCGGCGGGCTGACGGGAAAATCCCGCAGCCAGGGGCTCCTGATGGCCTGCGTGGGGCTCCTGCTGGGGACGATCGGGACCGACGACATCCAGGGGGTGGACCGGTTCACCTTCGGGACCCTGTACCTCCAGGACGGCATCGGCCTGGTGCCCCTGGCCATGGGGATCTTCGGCCTCGGCGAGATCCTGTACAACATCGAAAAACGGGAGGCCCAGGGCGCGATCCTCGCAACCCCGAAGAGCCTCCTGCCGACGGCCGCGGACTGGAAACGGTCGGCCAAACCGATCGCCCGGGGGAGTCTCCTGGGGTTCGGCGTCGGGATCATCCCCGGCGGGATGCCGGCGGTGGCGTCGCTGATGAGCTACGCCCTGGAGAAGCGGGTCGCCCGGCGGCCGGAGGAGTTCGGCCACGGCGCCATCGAGGGGGTGGCGGGTCCCGAGACGGCCAACAACGCCGCCACGGCCGGGGGGTTCGTGCCGCTTCTGACCCTCGGCATCCCCACCAACAGCGTCCTGGCGCTGATGCTGGCGGCGATGATGCTCCACGGGGTCACGCCGGGGCCGCTGCTGCTCATCAAGTGGCCCGACGTGTTCTGGGGGGTGGTTGCCAGCATGTACATCGGCAATGTCATGCTCATCATCCTGAACGTCCCGCTGATCGGGCTGTTCGTCCAGCTCCTGAGGGTTCCCTACGGTATCCTCTCGCCGCTGATCATCATGTTCGTCCTGCTCGGGGCCTACGCCCTGAAGAACAGCGTGAGCGACCTGGTGACCACGATCCTGTTCGGCCTGATGGGATACCTGATGAAGCGGTTCGGCGTCGAACCCGCGCCGTTGATCCTGGCCTTCGTCCTCGGGCCGATGCTGGAGAACAACCTGAGCAAGGCCTTGATCATGTCCCGGACGGGGAACCCGCTGTTCTTCTTTACCCGGCCGATCGCGGCGTCGCTCCTCACCCTGGCGATCCTGGTCCTCCTCTGCCCGCTGGTCCGTGGGGGCTGGCGATATGCGGCGGCGCGGATCGGGGCGCAACGGGGCGGCCGGGAGACATCGACAGGAGCTGCCGGCAATGGCTGAACGGAACCTGCACCTGGGAAAGCTGCTCCCGGCCCCGTCGCTGAAGGAGATGGCCCTGGCGACGATCAAGGAGGCGATGTTCGCCCAGAAGCTGGAGCAGGAGGTGATGTACACCGAGGCCGCGCTGACGAGCGAGCTGGGGATCTCCCGGACCCCCGTCCGCGAGGCGCTGATCCACCTCGCCTCGCGGGGGCTGATCACCTACTTCCCGCGCAAGGGGTTCAAGATAAAGCTCCTGACCGAGCAGGACGTGGAGAACCTCTTCGAGCTCAGGCTCGCCCTGGAGCTGGCCGCCGTCCGCCACGTGGTGCCCATCCTGACGAAGCCGAGCCTGGCCGAGGTCGAACGGATACAGGCGCAGTACCGGAAGATCGCCCAGAAGGGGGAGCCGCTCGATTCGATCCGGGCGAACATGATGTTCCACGCCTGGCTCGCGGAGCTGACGGAGAACTCCTACCTGATCGGCGCCCTCGAGGAGATCCGGGACCTGACCAATCTGGCGGGGCTCAGAAGCCTCGAGGTGGGCACCCGGACCGGCGAGGCGATCGGGGAGCACGACCGGGTGGTGGCAGAGCTCAAGGCACGCTCCCTGGACGGGGCGCTCAGGGAGATGGAAGCCCACATCCGGACCACCGAGGCGCGCGTGCTGGCCAGGGTGCGGGCCACGAAGAAATAGCCCCCTCACCCCTTTA